>CAZFTR010000001.1:0-92131 GCA_964522405.1 uncultured Gammaproteobacteria bacterium
TTCCATTGGTCCATGCATTTCAATAACTGCTTCTTCGTTTTCAATTGTATAAATAGTATCTTCGCTGTTCAATGTTTCTTCATAGATATTCCAGAATTCTTCATAGCCCTGATAAAAACGAACTCCTGGTTTTTTATTAGAAATATTATATAAGCCAATTATGTTTTTAATTTGTTCTTTGTTTTCTATTTCCTCTAAGTCATAGGTTTTCCGTCTAGCTTCCATCAACCCAAACAGCTTATTGGGATGAGCTGCATTATAAAAGGCGTTTCTTCCCTCCTTCCTGTATTCAACTAAGTCATTTGAGAGTAGTGAGGTTAGAGCTTCATAAATACTTGTTCTAGAAAGCTCAAGTTTTTTTTGAATTGCAGGAACAGTTTGTTCTCCTTCTTCTACAAGGAGAACAAAGACACTTGAAGCAAGTGGCTCTATTCCTAGGCCAATTAAAACTTGTTGAAAATTACTCATATTTGGCTTATCTTAGCTAAATAATTGGATATGTGGATAGTTTTTTCGAGTTTGGACAAAGTGTGAGCTAAACAGTTTTTTTGGCTAAGTTTAAGGGTATTATAACAGAACTCTATTTATTTGTCAAGTATTTACTTTACACTTAGTGGCAAGATTATTTCGCTAAATTTAGTCAAATTTATTATAAAATTAAGTAATGAAAAAGTAGATAGTTGACAAGTATAGATATTTATGTTATGATTGTTTGTTAAGAAAGTTACAGAAAGAAACGTTCTTTAAAAAAGGATTTATGAGGAAGACCGCCATGTCTAACTCTTTCCGCTGAATTTCATAAGGCCCGCTAGAAAGGCCGAAGTGTTCCGCTGGATTTGAGCAGGACCGCCAGAAAGTCCGAGTCTCGTCTAGCTTGGATTTCTAAGTTCAAACATTATATGTTTTAACTTAGGACCACTACACCGGGCAGTTTCACCACTGCCCTCCCGAAACTTTTTATATCAAATTTGGTATGAAGAGCCAAATAAAAAAATCTCTTAAATAGGAGATTTTTTTAATCTTGTAGGAAAAGCCCTCAGTGAGTTGGGATATGTGATATGTTAAGAATTGTTGAGTGGAGAAATGTGAGGAAAAAACTGGTTTTAAAAACAATATAAACAGAATATCTATATTAAGTCTAGTTATGGTATACTAGTTTATATTTAAAATCTTATGCCATCAACATCTGTCAAAATAAAGTCTATAACCAAGACGCAAATTGCACTAGCTTTGCTTTTTTTGGGTATAAGTAGTTTAGCCGCTGCTGGCGCAGGAATGAAAGTTCCCTCACCAACTAACATTCATGTCAGTATTGAGCATAATGTTAAAGAGCTAGATTATGCTGGTACAGATAATATAAAAGTAACCCTGACAAATTATTCTAGAAGAGAGAACACAGATTATATTTATCTTCTAGTTCACTTTAATCCTGGTCTTTCTCAAAATAAAATTGCTCTTTTGGCAGCAAATAAAAAAGATTATATAAAACCTAAAAAGAAGGATGATGGATATTTATTTGTGTTAAAGAATAAAAAAGGTGATTTGAATAAGTATAAATTAAAACCTGGAAATAGTACATACGCATATATTATCTTTCCTAAATTGTACCAAGAAGGATCCTTCAATGATTCTTATACAATTACTGTAAAATCCAGCAATAATCCCAAAGGATACTATGGTATCAAGAGTAGTCTTGTTGTTGGTAATTTAGAGAGTGAATTCACCTATTGCCTACAGGATTTTTCGTGTAATTTGGTCAAGAGTTCAAAATGTGAGGGTGCAAAATTTGAAACAGAACAGGTATGTCAGGCTGAGCTTGAGATAAATGATGGGGTTGTTGATATTTTTATAACATACTATGGGGAGTATTTTACAGATGGGGAGATCGAGAATAAAATTGAATCAATGAATTCCATGTTCGAGAGTAAAATTGATGGATTAGCTAATATTAAAACTACATTTGGAGGTTCATTAGAATTTATAGAAGATGCTGAACATGATTATCAGTCTACTGCCGAAGAATTTAATTTACCAATGGATAAAGCTAAGAGAGTCTGGTTTTATTATAATGAAGAGAAGCTTGATGAAGATTTAGAATATGTAAAAGCCCAATCTGGGTATATTGAAAATCAATATGATTTAACCTTATTTTTAACGGATGCTAATTTTCAAGGAAAAGGCGGAATGGAGTATTATCCAGAAAGAATGATTTTGGAATTAGTTAGTGATAATGCCTGGACTACTCAAAATAATATTGAGAATCCATTAACAAATGAGGAATTATCTGATGTTTTTATCCACGAGATGGGTCATTATATGGGTCTTGATCATTCTTGTTCTCTAACTCCTTGCTCAGAATGCGCCTATCCAGATGACATCATGAGCTATTGTAGAGAAACAGGAAATCCAATAAATAGTTTTTCTAGTTGTAATAAAAATTATTTGCAGGATTATCTGCAAATTAGATCAGATGGATCTTCATATGGAGGGGGCTTTCCAAATAAACTAACAAAAATGGGATCTTGTGAGGATCTATCAAACGATAGCTTGTGTTACGGTGTTTCTTGTAAGTCATATTGTGATACTAATGATGGATACCACTTAGGATCTAGCTGTGATTTCTTAACCGGTCAATGTGGTCAAGAGATAGTTCAAGATGATAGTAAAATATGCAAAGAGGATTGTTCTCGAATTATTTCACGTACTAATATAAATTTGGGTCAATATTCTTCTTCAGGAGTGGATGGTTTTACGGCTTGGATAGCTCTTGATTTAGATTCTAACTCTGAAGAGTTAACAGCTTTTGGTTGGAGTAGCTATGTAGAATTAGCAGGAATAGAAGATTTTGAATTAATTGGTTTTACCTGGGATGGGCTTTCAATAGAAAAAGCTGATGGTGTGTCTGATTCAATTTATGTTGGTAGGAATAAAATGACAAATCTTAATGTTGTTAACAAAGTTAAAAAGTATACAAAGCAGAGTATGAACAGTGCTAATGCAATCATTTCAAAAAATTCTGTACCCGGTTGGGAATTACTAGAGTTCGTTGGAAATTGTGGAGCAGTGGAGAATAAATGCACAGGTGATTGTGCTGGTGGAGTTTGTGATCCTTTTTCTGGTCAGTGTGTTACATACGTTGAGCATTTTGATCCAATTTGCAGTTCCAAAGAAGGAGTTTGTGTTTCTGGATTGTTTGTTACAAAAGGAGAGTTTGACCAAGAAATATCAGATTGTAAATATATTGGAAAAGAAAATGTTTGTAAGCCAGATTGGACTTTGAAATCAAGAACAAATGTTACTAATGGTGAGTATGGTGATAATGCAAATACTATTGATGGTCATGTTCCTTGGGTCTATTCAAGATTTTTGATTCCAGAGTATGGAACTCTTTTTTCCAAGAATTTTATGTATATGGAAACAATAGATAATCCACTTACATTTTGGAGTGAAAAAGGTGACCCACAGGTTCTTACTGTTAAAACGTGGGATGGAAAGGATATTGAATGGAGTCCAGAGTTGGGGCCTCCTGACTTCGCTATTGTTGATGGGAAATATTTATATGAGCAGTTGTTTCTTCCTTATATTATAACCAAATCTGTTCCTACTATAGAATTTATTGATTTAGAATATTTTGAGCCCAAAAATTAAATAGTAAAAGGAAAAAGAGCTGGTGAGGCTCTTTTTTAAATCTTTTTTACTATATCGAGTTAAAAACCCCCAATGGGGTGGCCAACGGGAATTGAACCCGTATTGTCGGTACCACAAACCGAAGTAATAACCATTATACCATGGCCACCCCACTAAGGGCTTTCATAACGGGACTAGTATACCCTAATCAAATCACTTTGTCAATACAAAACCCGCCTTTTTTGGGAAGTTTCAAATAAAACCCCCTCCTTTTCAAGGAGGGGGTAGGGGGTGGTTTTCAATAATTATCTAAAATATTTTTTATTTACTTACTTTCTCAAAAGCTCTCAATACTTCAAGCGGCATAGCGAAAATCACTGTATTTGATTGATCTGAACTTAGGTCGTTTAGAGTGTTCAGTGTGCGTAAGTGAAGCGCTCCAGTTTGCTCATGAAGCATACTTGCAGCTTCAGCCAAGTTGCTAGCTGCTGTGACTTCACCTTCTGATTTGATGATAACAGCTCTTCTTTCACGTTCTGCTTCAGCCTGCTTGGCAATTACACGTTGCATGTCATCTGGTAGAATTACGTCTTTTAGCTCTACGCTTTCTACCTTAATTCCCCATGGATCAGTAGCATTGTCAACAATTAACTTAATCTTTTCTGCTGCTCGGTCTCTATTTGCTAGAAGTTCATCTAGTTCCATTTCACCGGCTACATTTCTCATGGTTGTTTGTGCAAGTTGGCTAACTGCAAACCAGAAGTTTTCTACCTCTAGAAATGCTTTTGCAGCATCCACTACTTTATAGTAGATGACCGCATTTATTTTTGCTGAAACATTGTCCTTGGTAATAGCTTCTTGAAAAGGTACGTCTACTGCTTTCACACGCATATCTATTTTGGTCATGCTCTGGAAGACAGGCACGATTAATCTCCAACCTGGTTTTACTGTGGTGGTATATTTACCAAGTTGAAATTTTACTCCGCGTTGATATTCGTTTACCTGGCGGATACTGATAACTATTATCAGTAGTACGAAGCCGATGGCGTATCCCATATATTTTAATTAAGGATTAAATTGTGGGTCTGCAAGGAATCGAACCTTGATCTAAAGCTTAGAAGGCTTCTATTCTATCCGTTGAACTACAGACCCTTGATTTGTGTAATGAGTTTATACTATTTTAGTCTTTTTGTCAATCCTGTTGACGATTTTTTCCATGAAATTTTTTATGTATATTTTTTAGTTCTCGGTCAGTAATGTGGGTATATATTTGGGTAGTGGTGATAGAGGAGTGGCCAAGCATGCTCTGCACACTTCGAATATCTGCGCCATTCTGGAGTAAATCTGTCGCATATGAATGTCTAAGTGTGTGTGGAGTTACTGGTTTTGTAATTCCAGCCATTTTTGCATATTTTTGCACACTTCTTTGAACAGATCTGGGAGTAAGCGGTATATCTTCTACAGGTTTTCCAGTCTTGCCACTTACTGTCTTCTGTTTTCCGGTTCTTTTGTCATGAGAAATGAATAAATAGGGATTGATATCATATCTGGCTTCTAAATATTTCTTTATCCAATATCTGGCTTGCTCTGAAAGGAAGACAATTCTGCTTTTACCACCCTTTCCTCTTATAGTAAATTCTTCTTTTTTGAGGTTTATATCAGTTATTTTTAGCTTAACTAGCTCTGACACACGAAGTCCGGCTGAAAAAAGTAATTCCAAGATTGCTTTGTCTCTAAGTGATATTAATTGCTTAGCAGAGGCTTTTTTCTTTTTTTCAATTCCGGGGATTCCTTGAATCGGAGCTTCCATAAGTCTATCTAAGTCAGTTCCTTCCAGAAAACTAACTTCTCGATCTGGCATTTTCATAAGTTCTATTTTTTCCGGAGCCAAAGTCTCTACATCCCTTTTGGCTAGATATTTTAAAAATGATCTAACAGCTATAAGATGGTAATTTTGAGTATTTTTTTTGAGAGGGTCTCCATGAACATCAATAAGTCTATTGAGCCAAAGTCGATATTTACGTACTTTTTCTGCAGTTATAGCACTTGGTTTTTTATTTTCGCCAAGCCATTCAAGAAATCTGCTTAAATAAAAATGATAATTTTGTATAGTCCTATCACTACGATTTTTTTCAATTTCCAGGTATTCAAGAAATTCTTTTAAATAAATTTTCAGATTTTTTTCTGGCATATTTATATTTTACTATATATATTTTACGACACAATTTTGTCCACGTCAATTTAGATTAGTTTACTTTGTGGTTTATGCATTTATTTGGTATAATAAATTGGACTTTTGCTAATATTTTTTGTAAAAAGTTTAAAAACCCTAAGGTTAATCCAGTCAGTTTTTCAAATGGCTTTCAATAGGGAAATTTTTTATATTTATGAATAGGCTTGAAAAGAAAACAAAGCCATTTTTGCATATCAGTGCATTTCTAACTGCTGCAGCATTTGTGGTTGCCTTTGCTTTTCTTTTTTCTGATCTTCATGCAGTAACTAAGACTTGGGATTTTGATAGTGCTTCAGATTATACCTTTGATGCAGATTATCTAAAAATAACAGATGGAAAAGCAGGGTTTGTGACATTTGATCAAACAGACGATGATAATACTCAAACAGGTTTTGGTGGTGGTACACACACAGGTACAGGCTGGAGTGCCAGTAATAACAGTCTGGGTATAGTTACCGGTACAGTTGCTCTTTATTGGAAATTTGATGAGGTAAGCGGAAATTTAGTCACTGATTCGTCCGGTAGTGGTATGAATGGAGGCTTGAATCAAAGTGATGGTTTTGATAATAACTGGGTTTTAGGAAAGTTTGCTAATGCTTTTGAATTTGCTAGCTCAACAAGTGAATCATTTGTAGCGCCAACCTTTAATACTAAGCCAAATAGCGAACTGTATACCTCTGATATTTTTAGCGTTGCGCTTTGGGTTAGGTTAGATGAGTTGGTTGATAATAATTTTATTGATTTATTTCATCGTATCAGCGGTGGAATTTCACGTTTGTACATGAGAGTCCAACCTACTCATAAAATAAGTTGGTCCATATGGGATGGAAGTCCGAATTGGAGTGGTTTGGTGGGGAATACTACTATTGAAATTGATAATTGGTACTATGTTGTTGGTACATATGATGGGGAAAATTTAAAGCTCTATATTAATGGTGAATTAGATGGTTCAATGGCTAATTCCAATGGGATTGAGCAGTTTGATGGTAATAGAATCGCTGGTATAGCAACTATTACAGGAGGTCCTTATGGCGCAACTCAACATTTGGATGGAATAGTTGATGATGTTCAATATTATTCTCGCGCCCTAAGCACAGAAGAAATATTGCATAATTACATCAACAGGCCCCCAGCCCAGCAAGGAATATTTGAATCACGTGTCATGAACAATTACGCAGCATCTTACTGGTGGTCATTAGCATGGAATCCAAAAGCTCCATATGGCAAAGAATTGCCAGATAATCCACGTATGGGATTATTGATGCATTTTGATGAGGCAAGCGGAAGTACTGATTTTATCGATTCTTCAAGCGGTGGTAATTTAATATCATGTTCTGGCACTTCTTGTCCGCTAACCGGCATAGCAAGTCAGCTTAGTACAGGCGCATATTTTGATGGAGTAGATGACAAGCTGGTTTTTAGTAATAGTCCTACATATAATGCTGATGAAATCAAAGATTTTTCATTTAGTACATGGGTAAAGTCTGATTTGAGTCAGAATGGTTTTCATGTTATTGCTTCCGGAGGTTTATCTGATAACTCTGGCTGGAGTGTCTATACTTACAAAACTGCAAGTGGTGCTGAAAACGTGTATTTTGAAATAGCAAGACCTGGATATACAACTCAATACAAGATACGCGGTGTCAGTACACAAGATGATAGGTTTGTTTTTATTGGAGGTACCTATGATGCTAGTACTGATGAACTCATTATTTACAAAAATGGTAGTGGAATCGTTGGTTATGATTCAGCTGGAGCATTAACACAGGCACCTGGAGATGTTTTTGAAATTGGACAAAGAGCACTGCATTCCGGTTTTTCGGATTTTCCCTTCAGAGGTGTTATAGATGAATTTACGATTTACAATAAAAAGCTTTCAGATCAAGAGATGAGAAATCTATTTGTAGCCCAAAGACAAGGGGCTGCCATGTTGGACGACAATGCACCTGATCGAGCTTTAGTGCTTCATATGAATGAAGCAGGAGGTAGTTCGGCGTTTAAAGACAAATCATCTTATAATAATAGCGCCTCTTGTTCTGGTAATACATGTCCTGTAGCGGGTGTAGAAGGACAAGTTGGCACAGCTTTGAAGTTTGATGGCGTTGATGATTATGTAGAGATAAGTGGTAGTAGTTTAGAAATTTCTGATAAATTAACAATGGGTCTCTGGGTAAAACCGGAAACTAGCGGCTCGCATAAACAATTGATAAGTAAGAATCCGGCACCTGGCTCAGTGTCAAGTTATTATTTGTCATTAACAGCGCTAAAACCATGTGTTTGGCTTGGTCAAAACATGGTGGGTTGGAAATGTTCCATTAGTGCCGTACCTCTTAATGAATGGTCGTATGTTGCTGCAGTATTTGATGGTAGAAGTTTGAGAATTTATATCAATGGTGTTTTGGACAAAACATATAGTGGTCTAAGTGGTGTTATACCTACAAACCCGGGTACATCAGTATGGCTTGGAAATAGACCTGATCTTTCCGGATATATGTATAAAGGTGGAATGGATGAAATAACCATATTCAGCAAAGCACTTTCCGCAGAAAAAATTTTAAATATATATAATGAACAAAAAATAGGAAAATTGGGATTGGAAAATATTGCCAGCGATCGCTCATTGGAAACAGCACAATACAGTGCAAGTGGAGCTAACATGACAGATAACGAATTATTATTGCATTTTAATGAAGCTTCATACAGTGGAACAGTAGATGAAGTTGTAGATAAATCAGGAAATGAGAATCACGGATTAGTGGTTGGAGGAGGCGATACTGTTGCCTATGGAAAATTAAATAGAGCAGCAAGTTTTGATGGAGTTGATGATAGTGTAACCATTGCTGATAACAATACCCTGGACACCAAGGAATCTGATTTAAGTATCGAAGCATGGATTAAACCGGAAAACGTTTCACAGGCCGGATATATCGTAACAAAACGTCTAAATGAATCTCCATGGACACAATGGGGCGTGGGAATATTTGATGGTAGTACTAATTATGGTTCAGGAAAGAAATTAGTCTGTACTTTCGGTTTAACCTCAGGTAGTGGTAGTTATTTTCATGATGTGGTGACAGTTGATGATATATTAGATGGGGATTGGCATCATGTAGTTTGTCGTGTTGATTATGGTAATAACATAGAAGTATTTGTAGATGGTGTAAAAGTGGATACAAACATTATAAGAGATCAGAGTTGGACATCTCTTGAAAATGATGAACCAATTACAGTGGGTTCTGGGAATGGCGCCTTTTATTACAAGGGTTTAATTGATGAAGTTGCTGTCTATAGTCGTGCTTTATTGGATGAAGAAGTCCTAGATAGATACAAACGTGGGGCTGTTCGTGTTAAGTATCAAATTCGCTCATGCAATGACAGTGCTTGTGACGGTGAAACATATATGGGGCCGGATGGAACAGCAAGTACATATTATTCAGAATTACAAAATAGTTTTTATTCAACTCCGGCCATAGGGCTTGCGAGTGTTCCGAATAATACGTACTTTCAGTATAAGGCAATATTTGAAACAGAAAACGCTTCATATTTACCAGAAATATCATCAGTAACAGCAGGCCCAGATCATCAATCAATTGGTACATTTGAATTGATGCCAGCTAAGGCGTCAGCAGTATCATTTGCAAATATAGACAGCTTCACAGATCAGGATGTTGGATTGATTACCGGTATAAATGATCCAGTGCCATACTACCAAATAACAAACCAAGGTGATCAAGAAATGCCTTCTTGGTATTTTTGGAATGGTTCAAGCTGGGCACAAACTTTTAACCCGGATGATTCCAATACTGAGTCAGAAATAAATACAAACATATCACAATTTTCAACAGACATTGGAACTGGAAAATTCCTTTGGAAAGCATTTTTAAAAGTTATAGAAGCAGCAAAGAGTCTCAAGTTGTTCCAAGTAGAAGTAGATTACAATGCGCCTCCTACAGCTAATGTACTTGAAACAAAAGGGTCAGCAGTATATTTTGATGGGGAGAATGATTATATAACAATTCCTGATTCAGAAGGTTTTAATTTTGCAGGAAAGACGGCAAGTGTAGCCTTTTGGTTTAAGGTGCCTAATATTGAAATAATAAATCACATGATTGATCGTCAGGAGGGTGGATATCCTGGAGCAGGTTGGTATATAGGAATAAGACCAAATGGTAGATTGCACATAAATCATAGAGCCACAGATGACACTATTAATCTTTACTCAACAGCTCTTGTCAACGATAATCAATGGCATTTCGGAGTGATAACCATTGATTCAGCTGATAATTTAGCAACAATGTATGTGGATGGAGTATTAAACTCAACCGATACCTTTGAGGGATTGATAGATAAAAATGATTCTTTCTTTATTGGTACTACTGGTGGTGGAAATTCGTCATATTATTTTAAAGGTTCAGTAGATGAAATAGCTTTTTATAATTACAGTCTTACTCAGGAAGAAATAGACTTGTATTACAATTCAGGTAATGGCAGACGCGGTTTAGCTTCGGACAATGGATTAATTTCTGGTTGGAATTTTGACGAAGGAGCTGGAGATACCGCAAAAGACTATGGAATAAATGCCAATAATGGAGAATTATACAATGGCGCAACTTGGGTTCCAGGAAAGATTTCAGAGACAACAAATATGTATGGTCCATATCCATATTTTTCAAGTATCTTTAATGATACCAAAGATAGTTATAAATCAGCACTTAGTTTTGATGGTGGCGGAGGATATGTTGAACTGGGAAAGAAGTTAGACGAAGAAAATATTACGGTTTTAGCTTGGATAAAGCTGGATGAACATAATTATTTTAATTATATAACCAGTAATTCCAGAGATTGTTGTGCTAAATACGATGGGGATGAACTTAAGGTCAATGAAGGTGGTAGGCTTAGTGGTAGGATTTGGAATAATGATCCTGCAATTAGTGATTGGAATTTAGTTAATGCAAAACTTGTTTCAAATCAGGTTTTAGCACTAGATACTTGGTACCAAGTAGCCTTTACATATGATGGCTCAACCATGGCTCTTTATGTGAATGGTGAACTTGATAATACTAAGGCCTCTACTCTCGGTATTGGTCAACCGTCTTCGTTTAATAGAACAATTGGAGCGATGGCAATGAGTCCGCATAATTATAATTTTAGAGGTGATCTAGATGAGGTATCAATTTATGATCGTGCTCTTACAGCAGAAGAAATAGCAACTCATTATAACGGCGGTAATGGAAGATATGGTTTGGCAACAGATAGTGGATTAATAGGAGGTTGGCATTTTTATGAAGGTGCTGGAAATGCTGTGCAAGATTATAGTCCATACGGCAATCATGGAACAATAAAAAATAGTCTAGAATGGACCACAGGAGTTGTAAATGATCATGATTACGCCAACAAAGCTCGCATCCAAGTAAGTACAGATCCAAATTTTGAAAATATTACTCACTGGGATTCAGGAGTTGAAGGTACAACACTTCCAAATTTTGTAGTTGCTTCTGAAAGATCAAAAGATATCAAATATGGCTCTCTTGGAAATGGTCCAATAATAGATTCGTTTAGTATGGCTGATGGGGACATTACCTATTATTGGCGTATAAAGTATTGGGATCATCATGGAGCAGAGGGAATATGGTCAGCTACAAGCAGTTTTACTATGCTTGACGCACCGGTTGCTCCTGGATCTGTTTCTGCTGCTAGAGTGTCAGACAATGAATTTACAGTTGGTTGGCAAGATCTTTCAACTACAGAAGATAAATTTGTTTTAGAAAGAGACTACACACTCGGCGCTGGTGGATTTATGGGTTGGCAAAAGCTTACGGATTTAGCTCCAAACATAACCAATTATACAGATAGTTCTACAGAAGTTGATTCAAAATACAAATATCGAGTAAAGGCAGTAAACCAAGCAGGTGAGTCAATTTATACAGAAGATCCGATAGAGCATTTCACCTCACCAAAGGCGCCTACCAGTGTAAGCTCAACCTATGATGGAGAAAATGCATTTACTGTTTCTTTTACTGATACTTCAGCAATTTCAAATATACACGATGTAGAGAGATGTGATGATCAGATTTGTGACAATAATATCTATATGGCTGTAAGTGGTTCACCTGTTTCCACCTCGACTTTTCAAGATGCAGGTCTTGCTACAAACGCCAGATATAGATGGAGAGTA
This sequence comes from uncultured Gammaproteobacteria bacterium, assembly GCA_964522405.1. GTDB lineage: Bacteria > Patescibacteriota > Patescibacteriia > Magasanikbacterales > UBA922 > CAZFTR01. The sequence continues at coordinate 12,036 of CAZFTR010000001.1, forward strand.
CGTGCCTCTCTTGATCCAACTTCAGAATTGACTTCAGAATATGCCTATTCAAATTATGAGTTTAGTAAACCGCTTGCTCCAAGTAATTTTGCTTCAGAATTTGTAAGTGATAATCAGATTAATCTATCTTGGACAGATGATGTGCAATATGAGAGTGGATTTACAATTTATGTTTCCGAGGATGGTAGTGAATATACTCCGATAACAATTGGAAACTCAACAACTACTGTTTCTCAAAATACTACAAATTATAGTTATGCTGATTCATCCACAAATCATTCCTATAGTTTTAAGGCAAAATCATATATTGATGCTACAGCCAGTAACTCCGAGTTATTTTCAGATGATTCAGACATGACAGAAGTAATTTATACATCACCTGTTGCGCCAACAATGTTAGCAGCAGTACCACTGAATTCAAGTAATATTCAATGGAATTTTACAGATAATTCAAATTATGAATTCGGGTATAAATTATTTACTGATGGGGGAGGAGAGATATTAAATTCAGAAAATGCAAATCTTGGCTCAATAGTTGAATCTGGCCTTTCTCCAAATACTGAATATTCTCGTTATGTAACAACTTACAACAATTCAGGTTCTGCTTCTAGTGCAGTTACTTCAACTTATACAATCTCTGCAACTCCTTCAAACGGTCGTTCAATTTTCACATCTCAGACAGCTATAACAGTTGCCTGGGATGCAAATGGTAATCCTGATGGAACAGAATACTATATTGTCAATTCAAATACAGGTGCAAATTCCGGATGGGTAACAAAGCAAGAATTTGAGTTTAGTGATTTTAAATGTGGAAACAGTTATACTTTTGAAATAAAATCAAGAAACGCTCTAAGTCTCGAATCAAATAATCATTCACTATCAATAAAAACAGATAATTGTTATGGTGGAGGAAGTCCAGCTACCCCACCTCCGGCATTGCCACCACCTCCAGAACCACCTAAGCCTGGAGATTTCAGCCTGGTTATAAATGAAGGTGAGCTGATTACAAACAATCTCACGGTAGTGCTTGCTATTGATGGAGGAGAAGATGCTATTATGATGGCTATTTCAGAAGATGAAGGTTTTTTCGATACTTCTCAGATTCCATACAGTGAAGCATATGCTTTCCCATTATCAGAAGAAAATGGGACTAAGGTAGTTTATATAAAGTTTTTTACAGAAGATGGAACTGAATCCCCAGTTATTTCTTCTGAAATTATTCTTGACACAGAAGCTCCGGAAATAATTGATCTAGAAATAGAAGATGAATTTGAATTTGATCAAAATGTAATTGTAAAGGGAACTTCAGAAGCAGGAGCAAATATAATCCCAACTTTAAATAGTTCTCAAAAAACTGCAATTGAAATTGATCAAGATGGAAATTGGGAAATTGATTTTGGTATTTTGGATTCAGGTGAATATATACTTGAACTGGTGACTAGAGATGGAGCTGGAAATGAGGGAGATACTTATCTAGTTGCTTTTGTAGTTAATGAGGAGCCTATTGAAGAAGAGTCACAACCGCCGTCAGGAACAGCGACCACAACACCTGCGACAACTACCACTACTCCGGAAGATGGCGAGGGCGGAGGATTGCCAGATCTTATAGACGAAGTTACAGACGTTATAGAAGATGTTCAGGATGCTGTGGACGAAACATATGAGGATATAAAAGAAATAGTCAAAGAAATAATTCCATTGCCAGGACCACAAACAGGAGGTGAGTCTATAATTCCAACAGTGACCACCCAGAGCGGAAGTGAATTATTAGGAGATGGACTATTGAGCTTTGGTTCAATAGGTCTGCCAAAAACATTTACAAATCTGGTTACCAGTTTCCCAACACTTGAAAAGACTTTTAGAGATTTTGGAGTGAGAAATATAGCAGATCTTCATAGATTGCAGGGTGTAACTCTTGCTCTACCAACTATTGATGAACTTGTACCGGCTGATTCACTTGCTAAGTCAGCATTGGTTTTAGATACGCTTGAGGGATATACTATTGATGATTTAAGAGACGCTGCAGAAAAATTACCAACAGATGTAGTATTTTTTGAACTCAACAATGGAAAGATTGCGCTTGCTCCGGTTGTAAATGGGGCATCATTTAGTGGAGAGGGTCCGACATTTAGAACTATACCAAATCAGGCTGTAAGCATGATTATAAGACCTTCAGAACCAGTTGAAACAATTACTTCACAGGTTGCGCTTAGAGAGCTTAGAACTAGGCAAGTTGCAGAAGCTCAAAAGAAAACAACCATACAATCAGTAATTGATGCATTTGGGGAGACTGTCTCTGCTGTTCAGGTAAATGAAGTATCAGCAGCAGAAATAAAGGATCAAGATTTGGAAAGTACTCCTCAAGATGAAAAAGGAAGATTTATTGTTGATCAAGTTGATTTTGAAGATTCAAATGATGATGGGGTTTATGTGGCAGATATAAATACTCCAGAAGTTTTTGGAAGTTTTGATATTATTACTGATGTTGATTATTCAACTCAGAAGAAGGACAATATCATTACCAATACCATGCTAATTGATCCTGAAGGTTATGTCTTTCACCAGACAATTTCCGGAGAGGTTAGATTGGCAAATGCTAAAGTATCACTCTATCATTTTAGTGAAGAGTCTAGTGAATTTGAGCTTTGGGATGCAGAAAAATATGGACAGGTAAATCCGCAGATTACAGATGATTCAGGAACTTATGCATTTTTAGTACCAGAAGGTCAGTATTATATTTCCGCACTTGCATCAACCTATAAACCATATCAGTCACGAGGATTTACAGTACAGTCAAGTGGAAGAGGGGTACATATAAATATTGGACTTCAAAAATACTTTGATGTTGAACAATTCCTAAATATTGATTATATAATTGTTACCATATTGATTGTCCTTTTAATACTTATGGTAAGAAGACTATTCAAAGGGATTAGAAAAATGAAAAAATACGATGATTATAATTAATAAATAATAATATGGGAAGATTTCGTGATACAATGCACAAGCCTGTCACTCTTGAAACTGTAATTATCTCAGTGATAATTGTTGCGCTGGTAGTTACAAATATTTTGAGTTTCCTTAAATTAAATGAATACAAAGCTCGGGCAATTTCTCTTCAGCAGAAAAATACCATTCAGAGAAATATTATGAATTCAGAAAGGCAATTATCAGATTTTTTTGCTTTTCTTCTTTCAAAGGTTTTGGTAGCAGAGGGAGAAATTACTTTTGAAGACAGATTAGCTCTTGAAAATAAAGTAAGATCACTTGGTCATGAGGATATTTTGGCAAGTTGGAACGCTTTTACTATCGCAGAAACAGAGTTGCAGGCTCAGGAGAGAATTAGAGGTCTTCTAGGGCTTGTAGCAAATAAAATGCAGACAGAAAATTAGTTTTCTAAAAAAATTATAAACAGTCGCATTTCAAATGTGACTTTTTTGCTTTTAAAAACTATTACTTAAAAATTGCTTCGCCGTCCTCGCCTCTCTTGCTAATCTGCTTTCAGCATTAGCAAGGAGTCTGCGGATTGTCTCATCAATCTTTAAGTAATACTTTTTAAAAGCAAAAATAAACTATATCTTGACCCAGCACCATAAGCCAGAGGGTTGACAAAGTCACTTTTTTGTGGTATAATATATACATCAAAAATAAAAACAAACATAAAAATAAACAAATATGAGCCAAATTCGTGGGGTTTCAGATACCCAAATAAAATCTGAAATTTCTTTTGTTTACGCATATCTTCTTACAGGTATCATGCTATTGGTAGCTGTTTTTTTATTCCTGCCTAGAGTCTCGGTAGGATAAAATATCACAAGTATTTTTATGAGTGTGCAGTCTAAAATTAAAATCTCTCTAACAAGTATTTTTTTTGCAATCATGATATTTATTAGTGCAGAGGCAGCACACGCAAATACTAGTAGTGCTTTTTATTTAAACAAAATTAAAGATCAAGCAGTAGATCTAACTTCAGATGCAAAAGAATTTATTTCAAACACAGAAAAAACCATGCCATCTGAATTTAAAATATTTATACGTTCGATAAAAGAGCGCTTTTTTATTTTTGTAACCAGAAACCCGGAACAGAAAATACAAAGACGCCTTGAATACGCAAGAGACAATCTAGAGTTGGCTGATTTATTAAACCAGCAATTAGAAAATGATGATTATAAAAGGATTGAGAAGGCTCTAAAAAGGGCAAATAACTATATGGGGGATATTGATATGAACTCAGTTGCTTGGATACCAAAAATTGATCAAGAAAATATGGATGATATCGCCTCCAAGCTTTCAGGGTATCAGATAAAGAGTGAAGATATATTAGATAAAGTTGAATTTCAATTTTCAGGAGAGAATTTGGATAAATTTCAAGAATTAAGAGAAGATCTGCTTGGAACTGCCAAAACCATAATTGGAAAATTAAATTTGGAGAGCTTTTCTGGTGATACTAAGCAAAAAATAGTTGAGGTAAAAAATCAAATACAAACCAGAGAAAAAGATCTAGAAGAATATCAGGCTAAAAGAGAAGCGCTTTTGTATGAAGCCAAGGAGAGTGGAAAAGATACACGCATAAAATTAGAAAAATTATACAAAGAACGTCGGGGAACTCTTGGTAAATACCTACAAAGAGCCAAAGAGGGTGGAAAAGAAATAAAGAAGAGTATCAAGGAGGCGGCTCAAGAAGATACCAGCTAATATGTTTTACTTGATTTTGCCTGATATAAGATCTTGTCACAATGTCGGAGCCATGTTTCGTACGGCAGACGCTTTTCAAGTGTCTAAGATTTTTTTAGTTGGCTATACAGCTTCACCTCCAAAAATACAAATTGATAAAGTCGCACTTGGTGCTGAAAAATGGGTTCCTTTTGAAAAGGTCGATGATCTTGAATCTCTATTAAAGAGTTTAAAAGAGAAAGGCATTGAGATCATTGCACTTGAAAAGAATAAAAAGAGTAAAGATATCTCTAAGATTAAACCTAAAAAGCCAATTGCCCTTATTGTTGGTAATGAGGTGGGTGGGATCAGCGAAGACATATTAAAAATTTGTGATAAGGTTGTTCACATCCCCATGTATGGAAAAAAAGAAAGTCTTAACGTAAGCATAGCAGCGGGAATTGCTATGTTCGAGCTTCATAAAAAAATTTAAAAGATATTTATTGTTTAAATTATCTGCTTCGGGTATACTATTATTAAATAGACTTTATCTGTCAAATAATAGTATTTTTTTATGCATTTACCAATAGTAGCGCATACAATTTCAGTATTTGAACAAATGTACGACCGTATTCCTCCTGGTGTTCCGGAAGATATTGTTGCTGAATTAGAAACTCAGCTAAAAAGAATCAAATTAGATCATGATTTGAATTTAGTTGAGGTGGAAGACGCTATGATAGTTGCTGCCAAGAATCTCTGGCCTTACACCAGAGCTTTTCAGGAAATGTATTCTGCATATGCCCGAGATATGTCAGAGTCATTATTTTTGCAGATGGCTCAAGTTGGTTTGCGCTCTAAATATTCCAGATTTTTAGATTCCGGAGGAAATTTTGAAGATCTACATCGGGGCGTGGTAGCAGAATATTTTTCAGCAGAAGAGAGAGTTGAGCTCAGTGCTCTCTTGATAGAAATCCAAAATGAAATAAGAAAATTTGCTACTCAGTCACTTACTCATTCGGACAAAGAAATATATCAGGAAAAAATAGAAGAATTTACTCAAATAATGGATCATATTGAAGATGAATTAGATCATCTCAGATCACTTGCAGAGCGTGAAGATGAGCATCCTCAGCTGATTGCAGAGATTAGAGAGCATATAAGGGCTTTTGAGCATGGTTTTGCTTTCCTGGGGCCTTCTGTGGACTATGAGGCGGTAAAAAATGCCAGAGGCTATGTAGAAGGTCGAAGATTTAATATTAAGATACGGGTATGAGACCAAAAGCAGAACCAACTAGAAAATCTGGATCAGTCGAAGTAGAGCTAGACACTGATTTAGATGTTGCTTCTGATGATTTTGATGATGATAGTGAAACTTTAAATAGACTTGCAGATGTTGTATCGGAAGAGCAATTAAGTGAGGGTGAATTTGTAAGATCTTATAGAGATAATGATGTCCTTTCCAGTTTAAACGATGGATTGAACACTGCATATGAAATATTGTCTGATTTGTTGAGTGGGCAGAAATTTGCCAATGTGTCCCCCGAACAAAGAGTACAGATGGAAAAAAGAATGCGTGATCGTATTGCCCAATATCATAGACAAATCGAAAAAATAAAAGATCCTAATAGATTAAAACATGAATAATTCTAAAAAAATAATTTTGGTGGTTGCTAGTCAGGGTTTTCAGCCACATGAATATTTTGGTACCAAAGAAGTTCTTGAAAATGCCGGACTCCAAGTTCTTACTGCTAGTAATAAAATCGGAATAGCTCACTCAAGTGATGAGAGAGAAACTCAGGTAGATATGCTGGTTAGTGATATAGATCCCGAATTAGCTGATGGATTATTCTTCATTGGTGGACCCGGTGCTATGGATCATCTAAATAATGAAACAAGTTATCAAGTACTTAGAAAATGGCAAGAATCTGGAAAACCATTTGGCGCAATATGTATCTCTCCTAGAATTTTGGCCCATGCCGGAGTTTTGAAAGGGAAAAAAGCAACTGGCTGGAATGGTGATAGTGAGTTAGAAGGAGTATTTAGTGAATTTAATGTTAATTTATCAAATGAAAACGTTATAATAGATGAAAATATTATAACTGCAAATGGTCCGGAAGCTGCAGAAGATTTTGGTAGAGCAATTGCAGGACTTTTTTCTTAGATTTTCAAATTATAAATTTAAAAAACCCGAGTTATCGGGTTTTTATATTTTCTTTGGTAATTATTTTAATTCATATGATCCAAATATTTCTCTACAAGTACACAGATTTCCTAAATGACAAAGTGTTAGCTTTGAAGCTCTGAATTTAAGAGGTAATTGATCATAAACAGGTTCATTTTTGCATTTCAAACTTATATGACCTTGGAAATTTTCAGGATTTTGATGATCTTTTTTGTAATTTTCTACCCAGTATTTTGAAATAGGTTCAACCGGCTGATCTTGGTTAAACATTTCTATTTCTACCTTGTGGGTTAAAATTGAATCTAGTTGTTTCATTATTTCACCATGTAAGTCAGCAAGCTCTTTTGATGGTTTAATTTCAAAATAGAATGATTTTTTTCCATCAGGTTTAATATGTGTTGAAACTTTTGAAATTTCTAAATCAATTGAATTGAATTTTTCGCTAATCTCTCCAAGTTTTTTGTTTATCAAATCAATTCGTGTTTTTTCTATTACTCCCATCGCTAGAGTAATATGAGGAAGATTATTTTTGTCATTGAATGCTGACAAGGGTGTAAATGTTTTGTTTAAGTTTATTGCAAGGTCAAGAATTTCTTTTGGTGGGATAAGGGCGACATCTATTGCAATTTTAGACATATTTTGTAAGAGGCTTGTATTTATTCTGTCTCAATAACAATCATTTGTTCAAGTCTACGAATATCTGCCAGAAGTTCAGATCGATCTTTGTTGAACATGATAATATTGAATACACTGCTTCCGCCATGTTTGGCATAAAGACAGGAGTCTCCAATTTTTTTGTTTACGTAAATTCTTTTGAAGGATTTGAGATCTTGAGCTTTTTTGATACCAGTCATTTTTGAGAGTTTTCCTTCTTTTTGGGCAAAGAATTTCATAGCAACTGTATACCCCTTTACTTTTTTTAGAATTTCAGGTTTTTTAGGTAATTTAATCAACACATCATTCATGGTGTGGTTTATTCCATAAGAAAATTCATACATCATATGTCGAAAACCACCAACTCGAGGATTAACTTCAATTATTTTCCAACCTTCTTCTGTTTTGAGTAGTTCGATGTGCGCGGTTGTGCTGCGAAGCGCAAGCGCATATATAGATTCTGCGGCAACTAACTTTGCTGTGTCTGCATTTGCTTCGTTTAATAGTGTTGGAGTTATTTGTCTATAGCCGAAGAAATCATCAAATCCAATACTTTTTCCAGGCTTAACATGAACTATTGGACAAAAATAAATTTTACCTTTTGGATCAACATATGCATCGATAGAATACATCTCACCTTCCATAAATTTTTCAACCAGCACTTTCGGCTCACCTTTTCCACCATTCTCTTTGTAAACAGCTTCAATTTTTTTAAAAACTTTTTTCAGGACCTCTTCAAGTTCTTCTCTGTGATAGCAAATAGAAACAAGTCTGCTGGCAGCAAGGCCAGAAGGTTTGACTATGAGGGGATAGCCCACTTTTTCTTCTACTTCTTTTATAGTTTGCTTTGATAGTTTTTTAACTATGGTAAAAGGAGGGGTAATCTCAGGATCATGTGCAAAGAGTCTTTCTCGAGAAGCGATTTTGTCGCTGGACCATCTGAGAGATCTAACTGTAGGATTATTTACAAAAGGAACATGAGGAATTAATTTTTTTAGGAGAGGAAGTTCATCTTCTGATCTGGTTGTTAAAACTAAAATCTCATCTTGATAGGGTTTTAATGCTTGTTGAATCGCTATTTCAGAAGAAGTGTCGCAGCTAAGTTTAAGGTCAAGCCTATCAATTGCATTTTTAGTAAATTCATCTAATTTTGTTTTGGAATCATAGATAAGTCCAATGCGAAATTTTCTTTTTTCTTTTTTCTCGTATGCTTTTATGGCATCAATCATGTGTCCATAAATTTTACCAACATAGAGAATCAGATCTTTTTCTTTTTTATTTTTTTCATCTTCGTTTGTGCGAATAACTTGATGATAAAGTTTTCCAACCAACTGTGTAATATTTTTTTCTATCCTTGAAGGCATAAAATATATAATAAAATTACGTGGTTTAGTATAACAATTTTTCTGAGCTAGGTCAATGCTCTAAATCAAAAAATTAGCTAGTTTTAGCTAATTTTTATAGTGATTTTGGAGAAATTTTACTGTGCTCTTTTACAATCGTCGAGATTTTTCTTTTATTTGCTAATCCTTTTTGCGCTCCAAATTCTTGAATAACGCTTACGGCATTGGCAGTTCCCCATTGCATGGCTTCGGCAATAGTTTTGTTGTTAATAATGGCTCCCATGAATCCACTTGCATAAGCATCACCTGCACCTGTTTTGGCAACAGCTTTTATAGGATAGGCTTTCATGAATAGAAAATTTTCTCCATCATAAGTGTACGATCCTTCTGTTCCGTCAGTAATTACAACTGTTTTAACACCTTTTTTATGAATTGCTTTTAGACTGCTTTTTATATTTCGTTTTGAATTCAAAATAGTTGCAGCTTCTTCTCTGTTTACAAACAAAATATCAGTTTTGTCTAGCATCTCGCAGACTTTTTTCAATCCATGCTTGAATTGAAATGAGCCAGGGTTCATGGCAATCTTGATTGAGGGATGTTTCTTTAGGTGAGAACAAAGTTGTTTTTGTAGACTAGAAAAAGATTTTCCAAGTGAAGTGTAATAGATCCACTTAGTTGCTGGAATTTTCATCAGGCTATAGCTGCGTGGAGCATGATACGAGAGTACTGTTCTTTCACTTTTATAATTTAGAATAATTGAGTATCTAGTTGCTTTTGATTTAAGGATTTTTATATTACCGGTATCAACTCCTGAATCTTTTAATTCATGTTCTATAATATGACCTGTAATATCTTCTCCGAGTTCTGTAATTATTGAAGTACTTAGCCCTAGCTTTTTAAGGCCAACTGCAATATTGGCAGCGTTTCCACCGGTTGATTGGGCACTGTTTTTGATAGGGGTTTTATCAGCATAATTTATACAAAGAAGCTTCTTGTCCCTGTGCATGCCCACAGAAGAGGACTCGTCGTCTAAAACTAGAAATGTGTCAAAAGTTGCGTCTCCAATTGTGACTAGATCAAACATATTTTCTATTTTATTTTTTTGTATTTTTTGAGATCCTGCTTATCGTGCTTGTGAAGTCCCATATATATTTCAACAATCTCTATTAAAGAAGCTATTGCAAGTCCACCCATTGCAATGATAAAAATTATATTACTAATAAAAAGCGCATACACTAACAAACATGATGCTCCAATCAATTTGACCAAATCTTGGCGTCTTTCTTGCTCTAGGAATACACTATAGGCAAGCAAAAGAGCTCCAATAATGGCAACAATATAAACTAAGGCTTCAGTAGTCGTTATGGGTAGATTTGGAAGATATTTTTCTAAAAGCATAGTATTTTTATCGGTGTTTAGTATATCATAGCTCTAAAATCAATCCAATATGCCATCTGGGAGTTGTTTTTTTATAGAATTTTTATTTTTTAACAAGTATAAAGTATTATTTGGGTTCCAACCTTTGATTTTTTCTTGCTCAATAACGTCAAATCCTTCGATCGGAGAAAAACTCAGAGCATAATCAGAAGTATTATTCACAAAAACATGACGTATCCACCACGGGCTACCAACCGGACCATGGGTTTTGTCTGATTCCTGAGCCGACCAGTAAGATTGGAATCCATTCCATTCATATCCAGCATCAATATGGTAAGTTTCCAGATCTGATTTAAATAAAATATTTTCAGCCATATTCCATCTGGTTTTGTTCCAATTCATATAAAATGAAGTTTGACTAATGCTAAATATGGCAAAAATTAATAAACAAGTTCCAATGGCAATTTTCGATATTTCTTTTTCTTGTAATTTTGCAACTAAAAGGATTGAAATCACAAAGAAAATTGGTAGAAAATATCGATCAAAACTTACAAATAGTAGAATTGGAATTAAAAATAAAATTCCAAAGAGATATACAAAATTTAACTCCTGTTTTTTTTCAGTTTTGTTTCTTAAAATCATGTAAATCAACCATCCGGCACTGGCAGCAGATATAATGGTGATAATTCCCAGAATTTTACTCGGAATAAGAGATGTGAATTCACCTCGCAGAACTCCCTGCATCGGTCCAAGTCCATTTAGATTTATGATATTTGCTACATAGGGAAATTGCAGTAGTTTAATTTGTCTTATTAGGATCGCAATTATAATTGGGATAAGGGTGGTAGCCAAAAGCAATTTGTCTTTGATTTTATTCAAATTTTTAATTCCCCAAGAAATAGAAAAAGGTAAAACAAAAAAACCAATATAAACAAAACTATACCAGAGCCACCAGAGCCCATTTATCAGAGTTTTTTTCAATCCAGGAATTTCATGGAGAGTAAAAGTATCTGGCAGAAAACCATTTTTCCATAAAAACCAATAAATTAGACAACCGAGAATTGCTGGGATGCCATAACTCCATAATAGGTTTTTGAATTTGATGTTTTTTAATTGTGTTAGAGAATAAATTCCGGCTGCAATCATGGCAACAATATTTGTTTGTCGTGTATATGTTCCAAGAACCACGACAAGTCCAGCAAATAGTAACCAAATCGCTTTTTTGCTTACAAATCCTCTGTAGTACAGGTAAACAGATAAGACAATGAAGAAGAGCCCGGGAATATCTGTCATAAAAGTAAAAGACAGATTATAGAAAATTGGATTTAGCCAGATTATTAGCGCAGCAAATAAGGCGAGTTTTTGTTTTTTGGTTATTTCAGCAATTAATTGATATGTAAGTAGAAGTGTTGCAAGAGACAGTACTAAAGTTGAAATACGTAGAGCAGAAAAAGAAAAAGTAAAAATTTTAGAAATGCCAACTCCAATAAGAATTGGCACATAAAAAGTCGGTCCGGCAAATGGATTCATGCGAAATTCACCAGTATTTACCCAGTGTTTGATAATTTCAGAGTGAACCCAGTCATCGTTCAGTGCAAATTCTCCGATTGGTGAAATAAAAACAAATTGGAGTAGAAAAAGTCCAATTATGATTAGTTGATATTTGTATTTTTTTAGGAAGTGCATATTGTAAATGCTTGTCTCGCCCAAAGGATGGGATCCCGTCCAGTGAAAATTGGCGGGAAAAGGCTTAAAAAGCCTGAGAGATGACAGCGCTGTTATCCATAGTCTCCATTGTCGCCCATTCCACGTTCGCCGACAAGGGACTAAGAACAGGCGGCGCGCGAGCACCAGCCAGGCGCGTGTTGATTTACCAGCCACCACCTTTGTTGTCTCTGCGGTTGGCGATGTGACCTGACAACGCCAGAGGCCAGACGATCCAGGCGATGAGAGCCGGGAAGCTCAGAACTTCCTCCCTCGGCATGGGGTTCCGCCTCGACTTTTCCATGCCCAGGTCTTTGGCGATGTAGATCAGGGCGAAAATGCCCAAGAACAGGTATCCGGCCAGGATACTGAGAGCAATCAAATCACTGGTGCTCAAAACCTTTCCTCCTTTCGCGGTTTTGCAATGTTGATTATAACAGTAAATAATTTTTTTTTCTATGGTTGGTTTCCAAATAAAAACCCTCCTTTTTAAGGGGGTAATAATGGTTAAAATAGTTCCCTTTCGCCGCCCATTCCACGTTCGCCGACAAGGGACTAAGAACAGGCGGCGCGCGAGCACCAGCCAGGCGCGTGTTGATTTACCAGTCTCCTTTTTTTTCTTCTTTTCGTCTCTGATCTCGATCAGGTAGCCGGCCAACATGAAGGGGCCTGCCATCAGCCCGAAGAGCCAGATCATGACACCGAATTTACTGGTGTCGGTGGGATTTCTTTCTTCTTCGCCCTTGCCGTGGTCACCGGTGACGTACAAGAGGGCGCCGAAGCTGAGGATGGCGTAGCCCCCGACCAGGCTGAGAATCATCAGGGCAGTGCTCAAAGTTCTCTCCTTGTTGCGATTTTGCAATATTGATTCTAGCAGGAAATAAAATTATTGTCTACTTTGCTTATAAAGAAAAAAGCCTCACCCTAGAAAAGGCGAGGCATAGTTTTTACTATTGTTCACTGTTTATTGATCATTGCTTACTGTTCAGGCTCCCAAAGATTAATATATTCAATAGCACTAAGCGCAGCAGTCGCACCTTGCCCAGCAGAAATACTAATTTGTTTAAAAGGAATATTAGTCACGTCTCCGGCAGCGAAAAGTCCAGTACAATTTGTTTTGCAGCGAATATCTACTTCTATTTCTTTTGCTTTGTTTTTACTGGCACATTCTACAAATCCGGAATTTGGGATCATGCCAATGTGGACCATGACACCATTTATTCCATCAACTTGTTTTTCTTCTTCTGATCCATTTTCTTGGTATTTAATACCAGTTACCATTTCATTGCCAAGTATTTCAGAAGTAAAACTATTGTAAATTATTTCTACATTTGATTTTTCTTTTACTTTGTCTACTAAAATTGTTTCACCTTTTGGAAAGCCTCCTAGATTGGACTCTGGATACTTGGTAACTAGATAAACTTTTTCAGCAATTTCTGCCATCATTAGAGCAGATTCGAGAGCTGCATTTCCTGCTCCAATAGTTGCTGTTGTTTTTCCTTTGTAGAGTGGTCCGTCACAAACCGTACAAAAAGTCACGCCTTTGTTTTTGTATTCATTTTCTCCGGGAATTTTCAGTTCTCTAGGGTGAATGCCACTGGCAACTATCACAGCTTTGGTCTGGTATTCTTTTTTTTCACCGGAAAAATTTTCTGCGTGAACTACATGGTAGTTTTTTACTTGTTCAATTGATTTTACTTCAAAGCCATTATCAAATTGCACTCCATAGGAAAGAGCATGCTTGTGGAAATTTTGGGAAAGTTCAATTCCAGAAATAGTTTCAGTTCCAGGCCAGTTCTCTACAACTCCAGACAAAGCAACTTCACCACCAATGTCTTTGCTGACCACCACAAAATTCAATTTTCTGCGAGCAGCATAAATTGCAGCAGTACAACCTGCAGCTGCAGCTCCGATGATCACTAGATCAAGCATTTTTTCTTGATTTTCCATATTTCATTTATTAATTTAGGTCTATATAAGAGTAACAGTCTATTTTCCCTTGGTCAAGCTGTCGATAAGTTGATTTAAGTCTTCAACATTTTCTTTTATAGTTTTTTCAGTATGAAAAACCGCACTCCCGGGACAAATTGCATCAACACCACTGGTGGAAATGTCTGGAATAGTTTCCAGATTTACTCCACCATCAAGAGAAACAAACAGATCAGGATATTTTTCTTTTAGGTTTTTAATTCTTTCAGTGGTTTCCGGAATATACTTTTGCTTTTGAAAGCCCGGGACTACGCCCATGAACATAACCGCATCAAGCTCTGAAATAAATTCATCTAAAACATCAATTGAGGTATCAGGATTGAGAACAATTCCAACCTTATGTCCTAGATTTTTTATAGAATTAATAGTTTCAGCAATTTCAGTTTTCTCTACAGCTTCATAGTGAAATAAAACCCTTTTAATTTGGTGAACATCAGCCCATTTTGCAGTTTCTTCTACCGGGTTTGAGGTCATAAGATGAAGTTCAGCATCAATTTTCAGAAGTTCCTTGGTAACTTTCGGATCTCGCCAAGTGGTATTTGGTACAAATTTTCCATCAGCAATATCAATTTGAACCATTTTTATATATTTTTGTACCTCAAGAATCTGCTGGGTAAATTCTTCTTTTGATTGTACAAGTAAAGATGGAATTATCTGCATATCACTCTTATTTTTCAAGTTCTGCTACTTTGCCAAGTCTGCGTATATGTCGCTCATCACCACTAAATTCAGTTTCAAGCCATTTTTTGACCATTGCCAGGTGGTGATCTTCGCTTCCGAGTTTGGCTGCAAGGCAAAGCACATTAGTATTGTCATCTAGAACCATAGTCTCTGCAGCAGATAGATTATATCCAATTCCAGCCCGCACACCATTTACTTTGTTTGCAGCAATACAGACACCAACTCCATTTTTACAGATTAGAATTCCTCGTCCATTAGTTTCAGCGACTTTTTGAGCTAGCGGAATTGCATAATCCGGATAATCATCTGTTTCAATGTATTCAAAAGGGCCTAAATCTTCAATTTCAAGTTTGAGTTCGTTTTCAAGATAGCGAATAATCCGTTTTTTTAGTTGATATCCTCCATGATCTGATCCTATAAATAGCTTTCCTTGGTACATAATATATTGTTTATATTTAACTAGAAAAAATACTGTGATTATATTGTAGCATAGAGATAGTTTGTGATAAAGGGAGTTTATGATTAGGTGAAATTGTGTTATAGTTTAACCAATATCGACTACATGGGGAGATGTATGGTTTCCAGGTTGGGAAAGGAGCCGGTGGTGCTGGTCAAGGTTGTCTGGGGCGGGCTCAGCCCGGAGGATATTGCGGTTTACCGTCAAATCGCTAGGGACACAGTGGAGCGTTCCAAGCAAAATCGCTGCCATGGATGCGGCAGACCAAAGAAGGGGGAATGATGGGGGGCGCCACTCCATCTCGGATTGGCAAACTCGAAAAAACATGAGAGAATCATGTTTTTTTGATATTAAATTTATCAAAACAAAAAAACAGCTTTTGCTGTTTTTCAGTACTTCCTAAAAATTCAAAAAAAATACTAAGGAAGGGGTGGGGCGGAAGGAATCACGGCGGGAGTCGCTGCGATCATCGCCCCGAGGGGGGACTAGGCATCGATGGCCTCGAAGATCTGGGATCTGGGGCGGTCGGGGAGGGCGCGGGGCATGGCGTCGAGGGTCGTCATGTCCGCGTACCAGGCCTGCATGTAGCCGGTGGGACGGTGTTGGTCAGCGCTCGGCGCCGAGGCCTGGGCTCGGCTCTGGAGCAGGACGGCATTGAGCCGTTCCGGGTCGTTCTGGAACATCCAGAGCAGGAACTTCATCTGAAGCGCCTCCTCCTGGCTCATCTGGGGGATCTGGCCCGGACTGACCTTGGAGATCCGCTGACCCATGGTACGGAACAGGCCGTCGGCAGCCCTCAGCGCGGCCAGACGGTGCATCATGTTCTGGTTGTCCGGTTCCACCACTTGACTGCTCTCTTCGAGCGAAGCCCGCACCTTTTCCGGAATCTCTTCGCCGGCGGTTTCGTTGCCAGTGAAGATCAGGCGGTAGCGTGTCCGTTGACCCACGGGGATCTCGAGAATCAGTGCCAGCGGCGGGTTTTGGGCGATGGTGTACTCCAGGTAACACTCGATCATGTTTTCCGGATCCTTGACTCCGGAGTCAGGGGGCTTGCTGTCTTCGTACGACTTCATGGCATTGTGCCAGTGCCAGAGAGTCAAGAAGAAGCCCAGGATCAGGACTGTGATGAGGAGAGTCAGGAGGGTGAGAGAGTCCATATCGTGCCTCCTTGAGGCTTCCGGTTCTAGTCTGTTCAGTATTGTTGTCTTTTTTTGATAAAAAGTCAAGTCTGGAGTTTAGATTGACAAAACAACAATTTTGTCCTAATATGGGTATACAATTATAAAAGCGCAATACTCGCTATCAACGAGGATTCTGAGTCTCAGAAGCGCTGAAAGAAGAAAAACTTATATAAAGTTTAGTAGAATTTTCCGGGTAAGCCCGTAATAGCAGAAATTAAGAGCCACTTTGGAAGTGAGATGGTACCGCCCGATATTGGGTTCTCATGTGAGTGGTTTTTTATTTATTATTAGTAAATTTGTTTAACCGTATTTATTATAAAATTCAACTCAGCTCTACAGAAATAATTTGATATTCAGTTTAAATTGATCGCTCAACGTTTCATTTTATAATAAATACGGTTAAATTAACTCAAGCTATTAATTCATGTATGCCTTACGAATCAAATAAACATGAACTTGAAATAAAAAAGTTCTGGGACAACAACAAAATTTTTGAAAAATCTATAAATGAGCGTCCGGAAGATCAGCCCTATGTTTTTTATGATGGTCCACCATTTGCAACCGGCTTGCCACATTATGGACATATAGTTGCCAGTTTGATGAAAGATGTTGTTCCCAGATATTGGACTATGCAAGGAAAGCGGGTTGAGCGTCTTTGGGGTTGGGATTGTCATGGTTTGCCGATTGAAAATATTGTTGAAAAAGAAATTGGATCAAAAAGTAAACAAGATATTGAAGAAATGGGAGTTGAAAAATTCAATGAGTCCTGTCGCTCAAAAGTTTTACATTATATAGATGAATGGAAAAGGACTATTCAAAGACTTGGACGCTGGGTTGATATGGACAATGCCTACAAAACCATGGACAAAGATTATATGGAGTCAGTTTGGTGGGTTTTCAAAGAGCTTTGGGACAATGGTTTTGTTTATAAAGGATATAAATCAATGCATGTTTGTCCACGTTGTGAGACAACACTTTCTCAGCAAGAAGTAAGTGAAGGTTACAAAGACATAAAAGATCTTTCCGCAACTGTAAAGTTTAAAATTACCTCTACAATTTCAGATATTCATCAAGACCTGGGTGTGTGTAATGATCTCTTTGTTCTAGCTTGGACAACTACCCCTTGGACACTTCCTGGAAATGCCCTTTTGGCAGTTGGTGAGGATATTGAATATACAGTTGTTAAATTTGAAGGCTCTTGTTATGTGGTTGCCAAAGAAAGATTAATTGAAGTTTTTGATGAAAGAGAATTTGAAGTTGTTCAGCAATTAAAAGGAAAAGACCTGTTAGGTTTGGAATATGAGCCATTGTTTCCATATTATACTGATACAGAAAATGCTTTTAAGGTTGTGGCAGGAGATTTTGTAAGCACAGAAGAAGGAACAGGCGTGGTGCATATAGCTCCGGCTTTTGGTGAGGATGATTATCAAACAGGAAAAAAAGAAAAAACCGGCTGGGTCCAGCATGTTTCAATGAATGGAAAATTTAAGCCGGAAGTTGCAGATTTTGCAGGTCAGCAAGTTAAGCCAATAGAAGATCCTCAAAAAACAGATATAGAAATAATTAAATGGCTTGCTCACAATGAAAAGTTATTTTCAAAGAAAAAATATCTACATAGTTATCCGCATTGTTGGAGATGTGACACCCCTCTAATAAATTACGCAACAGATTCCTGGTTCGTAAATGTAGAAAAATTAAAAAAGGACGCGCTTAAACATGCCAAAGAAATAAATTGGTCTCCAGAACATATGAAAGAGGGGCGTTTTGGGAAGTGGCTAGAAGGAGCACGAGATTGGTCAATTTCTCGCCAGCGTTTTTGGGCATCAGTAATTCCAATTTGGGAATGTGATAAGACAGGTGAATTTCATGTTATCGGTTCTGTAGAAGAACTTGAGAAATTAACCGGAGAAAAAATAGAAGACCTACATAAGCATACAGTAGATAAACTAACTTGGAAAAATCAAAAAACAGGAGGAACTATGAAACGAATTCCAGATGTTCTTGATTGTTGGTTTGAAGCAGGTTCAATGCCTTACGCCCAAGTTCATTATCCATTTGCCAATCAAGAAAAATTTGAAGCAAGTTTTCCAGCAGAATTTATTGCCGAAGGACAAGATCAAACACGAGCCTGGTTTTATTATCTGCATATTATTGCAACAGGTGTAAAACAAAAACATGCATTTAACAATGTGGTGGTAAATGGAATAGTTCTAGCAGAAGACGGAAAGAAGATGAGTAAGAAATTACAAAATTATCCAGACCCAATGGTTGTGCTGGAGAAATACGGAGCAGATGCGCTTAGATACTACTTGGTGAGTTCACCGGTGATGCAAGCAGAAACTTTGAATTTTTCAGAAGAAGGTGTTCGAGAAGTTTTTAATAAGGTTGTCAATACACTTTGGAATGTAGGTAGTTTTTATGAGATGTTTGCAGATGAAAATTCAAAGTTCGATTTAGAATTGGCAAAGAATTCAAAAAATGTTTTGGATAAATGGATACTTGCCAAACTACATAGATTGCTTGAAGAAGTTACAAAAGAAATGAATGAATACAGACTTAATGATGCATCTCGCCCAATTTTAGATTTTATATTAGATCTTTCACAGTGGTATGTGCGCAGATCAAGAGATAGATTTAAAGGTGATGATGAAGAAGATAAAAAAGCAGCACTTGCTACGCTCCATGAAGTTCTTTTAACTCTTTCAAAAATCATGGCACCGTTTACTCCGTTTATTGCAGAGAAGATTTATAAAGAAGTTGGTGGTGAGAAAGAATCTGTTCATTTGGATATGTGGCCAGAGGTGGATCAAAATATTTTGCTAGCAAACACGAATCTCTTAGTGGATATGGAATCAGTCAGAGAAGTAGTTAAGCTTGGAAATTCTCTTAGAAAAGAAAACTCATTGAAAGTTAGACAGCCGCTTGCAAGTTTAAAAGCAGTTGCTACTCTCTCAGGAGATAAAGATTATCTTGAGCAATATCAAAAAATTATTTCAGAAGAATTAAATATTAAGAAAGTTGAGTTAAGAAATTTACCTGGAAATAAAGAAATGGAAGAGATGAGAAGTTTGGCAAATGATAAAATTAAAGTTGCCGAAGATCAAAGATCTATCGTAGTCCTTAACACAGAAATAACCCCACAACTCGCCAAAGAAGGACTTCTCCGCGAAACAATCCGCGCCATAAATCAAATCAGAAAACAACAAGGCTTGATAATGCATGACCAAGTTCTTGTAGAATTTTCAACAGAAGATAAAGTATTAAATGAAATCTTTACAAAAGCAGAATTTGCAGAAGAATTAAAAAAACAAACACTCACAAGTGAAATCAAATCAGGTGGAACTGAAGAAATAGAAATAGATAAAAGAAAAATTAAGATAATTGTGAAAAAAGCGTAATAAAAAAGTTTCCCCTCCTTTTTAAGTAGGGGCTATGCCACGTCAGTCGCGACTGACGTGGTTAGGGGGTGGTTTACTCTACACTTCTAACAAATAAAAAACACCCGAATCGGGTGTTTTTTAAATGGTGGTTTTTATGATCGCGCCACACCGGAATTCACAATAGTTTATAAAATCCGGTGTGGCGGCGCGATCAAGTGTCTGTTCACGAGGTTGTTGTCCCTCGTTTACCAGAATCAATCCACCACCTCTCCCTTATTTACTACTAACGCTCTTCTGGCGCTTTCGTTTTATTCTCGATAGGGAGCTGTTCTAATCGCGTTGCACGATCAGTCTAACGGGTACAGCCATGAACGGCTTCACGAACAGGCTGTTCGTATCGATCCAAACTGTTCCTGCATTGCACAGAAAACGACTGGTTTCGCGCTTTTTTGTGTGCGCGTGCTTCAGTCTCAGAATGATCGGAGTGGGTTCTTGCCGGGGTAGGTGCTACAGTCAATATATCTTGCCTTGGAATGAAGTCGAACCGGGCTTCAATCTTTGGTTTGATACTCGTGTAGAGCCTTATTCAGTCGTTCGGGTGACTGTCACACGTAGTAGGATCAGATCCTCTACGGTGCTGGTAGCTATCGCTTGCCGTACTTTTTACGCAGGCTGCGACGCTCGATTTCGCGCTCCAGGAGATCCACCGCTTTTTTGGCTTCCTTGAGCCACCAGTGGCGGATGTCATGGATGTTGCCTTCTTTCAGGCACTTCCAGAGGAGCCAGAGCCAGTACTGGGTACCGTCTTCTTCGCCGTAGATCAGCGTTTCGAACGGTTCGGGGAGGTTGAAGCCCCCGTCCTTGTGCTCGGTCATCTCGAATCCCTTGTCGCCATTCTCAACTGCTGCGGCGACCAGGTCGACGAGTCTGTCCTCTCTGCGGTAGAGCTGTCTCTCCTCGCGCATGACAGCGAGGAAATCAGTCCAGTCCTCCATGTACGCGGGGACGTAACTGAGGAACTGCTCACTCATCTCACCCACCCAGTGCTCGTGCCTATCAGCAACGAATTCCGTGTAGGAGAGATCCAAAAACTCTCTTCTATCCATCTAACACTCCGAAGCTACTGCCCCGGCCCCGTGCCGGGGAGCTCCGAGATCTCTCTCGGTTATATCTAGCAAATTTTGCAAAATATAATCGAGAGAGATTTTTGAGTTTTAAATGTCAGCTTTCAAATTATACAAACGAATTATATAATTTGGAACTGTCCCGAGGCTGAAGCTTCGGGTGAGTTTCTGGCGCTGTTGCGACCTGAGTCGCGAGGCGCAGTTGGTCTTGCTCTTAGAGTGTTGGGGGAGCTGATTGACCCTACCCCTTCTACTGATTTCGAACTTGTCGCACAGCCGGTTTTCTGGCTCTCTACCTACTCAATTGCCAACTCGTGGCATCCACATCTAGATTTCCCCGAAAGTTCAGAGAAACTCTCGGTCCACAGGAGCGGAGTTAAATCCGCATCTTCATCGATTAGAAATCGATGCTACTTGCTTCCCTCCTGGTGTTTCACCAGACGTCGATGGACTTTCTCATCGGCGTAGTCCAGCTCGAGTCGGAGCATCGCGTCCTCGAAGGAGCTCAGCGCTTTCTCGACGCTGTCCGGCGTCGTCGTCTCGGTGGTGGTGATCGACTGGGAGATCGGATCGGCCCATGCATGGAGGATGCGCGTGGCACGTTTTCCGTACTTGTGGCGCGCGCCTTCGGGCATGTTGCGCATGACAGAGGTCAGTCGGTTCTCGAGCGCCTCGAGACGGACCTGGAAAAGATATTGCTCGCTTTTCTTCATCTTTCTTTTCTCCAAAGCCACTGCCCTGGCCCTTTACCAGGGAGCCCAAGAGATTTCCCTTGGTTAAGCGAAAAAAGCAGATAACCGCTTAAATTAGGCAAAAGCCTAAATTTTCGCTAAATCAAGGGAAATTTCAGTGAATTGTCAATAACGGCTAACAATTAATTATAGCAGGTTTTGACGGTTTTGTCAATGAGTGGTAAAATTAGATAACGACTTCAAAAATTAACTAAAAAATTATGATTAAATACACAAATGCTCCGGAATTGACCAAAAATACTGAATTTTTGATTGTTCCTGTACTTGAGGAGAAAGGTTTAGATGCTTGGACCAAGAAATTAGACCAGGAATATGGTGGACTTTTATCAAAAGCCATTGATACAGAAGAATTTGAATCAAAAAAGCTGCAAACTGTTCTACTTTTTACTTCAAATGAAAAAACTACCTATATTCTACTAGTTGGTTTGGGAGAAAAAAAGAATTTGAATATTGAAACCTGGAAACGGGTAGTTGGTGTGGGTGTTATAGCAGCACAAAGCAAAAAACAAACTAAACTTGGGCTTTATGTTTCTTCTAAGATCTTGAAAGTTTTTGATAGTAAACATCTGGCACAAGAAACAGTTGTTGCTGTTGAAACTGCTAATTATGCTTTTGATAATTACAAAGAAGAAAAAGCAAAAGTAAAATCAATTGAAAGTTTTGAATTGTTGGGAAGTTTTAGTTCTTCTGAGCAAAAAGCAATTGAAAAAGGAATTAGTGATGGGCAGGTAATTGGTCAATCAGTTAACACAGCTAGAACTCTTGGAAATACATCCCCTTCAGAAATGTTTCCAGAACAGCTTGCCAAAGAAGCTGAGAAAATCGCCAAAGTAGTTCCAGGATTAAAAACCAAGGTTTTAAATCAAACAGAAATTGAAAAATTAAAAATGGGTTCTTTTCTTGGTGTTGCTAGTGGATCACAACATGAACCGAAATTTATAATTATGGAGTATTGGGGAGCTGCAAAATCTCAGAAACCAACTGTCCTGGTTGGAAAAGGAATCACTTTTGATTCTGGTGGGCTGTCAATCAAGACTGGAAACTATATGTGTGATATGAAGTTTGATATGCTTGGCGCTGCAACTGCCATTGCTACTATTGCTGCTGCTGCCAGACTTAAACTAAAGAAAAATATTATTACTCTTGCTCCAACTTGTGAAAATATGCCGGGCGGAGATGCTTATCGACCAGATGACATTCTTACTGCCATGAACGGAAAAACTATTGAAGTAAAAAATACAGATGCAGAAGGAAGACTTATACTTGCAGACGCATTGTGCTATGCTAGTAAATATCAGCCAAAAGAAGTTATAGATTTTGCAACGCTTACTGGAAGTTGTATGGCTGCGCTTGGTCTTGAAAGAAATGGTTTGTTTTCTCCTGAGCAAAAAATCGCAGATAAAATACTTGAGAGTAGCAAGGCAGTAGGTGAGCAACATTGGCAACTTCCGCTTGGAGAAGAATATAGCGAGTCTATGAAGAGTGAAATTGCAGATATTTCAAATATAAGCAGTATTAGATATGGTGGAGCAAGCACTGCCGCTGCGTTTCTGCAATTTTTTACAGATTATGCCTGGGCTCATATAGATCTTTCTGCAAGTTACCACAAAGGAAAAGGAAAACCATGGATCAGACATGGGGCAAATGGATCTGCGGTTCAGACTATGGTTGAGTATTTGAGGTAAGTAGGGATCGCTTACGCGTTTATTAGGCTGGCTTGGGGTATTCGGATTTACGGATGATTCAGATAATACGGATCGAACAATGTGTTGGTAAATCATTATTCACTTGTTAATTATTAATTGTTAGTTGCTAGTTAAGTAGTATGATTTCATACATCACCGGAAAAATACTTTCAAAAAGTAAAGTCAGTGCTGTTGTTTTGACAACTGGCGGAGTTGGCTATGAAATTGGCCTTACAACACTTCAACTTTCTGGAATTTCAGAGGGACAAGAGATAGGTTTTTTTGCATATTTGAAAGTAAGTGACAGTAGTCTTGATTTGTATGGATTTGAGTCAGCAGAGGAGAGAGAATTTTTCACATTGCTTCTTTCAGTTTCAGGAGTCGGACCAAAAAGCGCCATGAATATTCTAGGACTTGGCTCAATAGATCAGATCAAAGATGCAATAGCTCGCCAAGATGTAAAATACCTAACAGCAGTACAGGGAATGGGAAAGAAAACAGCAGAGCGAATGGTAGTAGAATTAAAATCTAAGATTGCCAAACAAGTTACGCAAGTTAGTGAAGAAAAAAATGGCGGTGTGTTAGGTGATGTGGTAGAAGGATTGGTTTCACTTGGTTATAGTCGGGATGACGCAAGAGAGGTTGCTCAGAAATTGGATAGTACAGGGAAGACAAGTGAAGATCTGCTACGTATCGCCTTGCGGATGATGAGTAAATAGGAACTAAAATAAATAAAAAATCGGTGTTGAGCCGATTTTTTTATTTATGGGTATTTTAAAATAATTGGGTATGTCGCTTCACATCCCCGAGCCAAAGTACAGAGTGGTTAGTTCAGCTCTCGCCATTAATGCGCGGTACTGGCGAAAGACCTACGCATCTTCAATAAGGACACACTCTCCTCCTGAATAGGAGCCGAAGCACCTTCCCATAAAGATGTGAAGCGACAGGAGTATGTTAGCACTTTGGTTTTTTGGCGTCAAAAAAGTGAGAAAAAGTTTCCTATTTTGTTTTGAGTAAATTATAAATGGCTGCGATTATAAAAACTAACTGGAGAATAATAAAGATTAGATCTCCAATATAAATACTATATATTTCTAAACAGAGACCGCCAATTATATAAAGAATATTCTGATTTTTTCTTTTTTTGGTAATTATTCCTATGGAGATAAGCAATAATCCGATTGCTCCGATAATTTTGAAGATGCTCATAAAGACTTCTTATTTTTTTTATAAATTCTTCTTGTGTTGTAGAGAACAGCCACAAGAAACCAACCCAGTAAGGCAAATAATGAAGCTAGTATGATTTGAAATAGGGCTAAACTTAATTTTGCATCTGGAGCATCCATCATAAAGGGTACTTGAAAAATAACCGCAAGCACAAAAAGTGGTAAAAGATATAGAATAAATTTAAAACTTTTTCTTAAGATTTTTCTTTTGTAGGTTTTTAAGGTTTTAAGCATAAATTAAGGATATATTAAAAATATTTAAGAATTATTTTTGACAAGTTGAGCAATAGAAACTAGATCTACCATTTTGTTTTACTCTCTCTATTGCCCCGGAACAATTTAAACAATTTTGAGAGTCTCTGCCATAGACTTTAAATGTTTGTTGGAATTCTCCAACGTCACCATTGAGTTGCACATAGTCTCGCAGTGTTGAACCGCCCAGCTTAATGGCCTTTTTGAGAATTTTTTTGATATTTTTTACTAATAATTTTACCTCTTGCGGCTCTAGAGAGTTTGCCGGTCTTAGAGGTGATATTTTGCTTTCAAACAAGGATTCATTTATATAAATATTACCAACACCAACGACGATTTTATTATCCATCATGGCTGTTTTGATGTTGATTGATTTCCCGGAGATTTTTTTGGATAGGTATGCACTGTTAAATTTTTGGCTAAGAGGTTCAGGTCCTAATTCTCTGAGCATTTTATGCTCTGCAATTTGATTTGCAGGTAGTAGATCAATTAAGCCAAATCTGCGAACATCATTGTAGATTAAGCAACTATGGTCATTAAATTTAACTACAAAGTGGTCATGTTTATTTAGTTGGTTAGGTGGATTTTTTAAATAAATTAATTTTCCAGTCATTCCCAGATGGATGAGTAGGGTTTGGGCATTATCAAAATCAATCAAGATATAACGAGCCCTTCTGCTGATCGCTTTTATCCTTTGTTTTTTCAAAATTTGAAGATTTTTAGGGTAGGGAAGCCTTAGTCTTTTGCCTGAAATTGAAATCTCGACAATTTTTTGGTTTGGAATATATTTTTTCAGGCCGGCGACAATGGTTTGTACTTCAGGGAGTTCGGGCATAGGGGGAGGGGGATGGGAGGGTTTAAGTATGTGTGAAATTTGGGAGAGTGCGAATTAGCGAATTATATATATTTTAATAGGTTAATAAAATTTGGCCTATTTCACATAACGTTAGGGATATACGAAGTTTTTCTGCAGCGTAGCGGAAGAAAAATTTGGGTGAAGCCCGAGCCGAGGGCTGAACCGTATATCCCTTGTTATGTGCCCCGACGACTGAAAGGAGGAGAGCGCAGCGTGGTTCGACCGAAGGGAGAAAGTCCGCCGTAGCCCACCGTCCTATTCGCAATTATTATGCAACTTCCACATTTCTGGATCGTGTCCTTCAGGGATATTCTCGCATGGATTGCCAGAGGTATACCCTCTCAATTCATTATATTGTTCTACTTGCTGGGGCGTAAGAATTTCAACCATAGACAAGTGATATTTCAAATGAACAAACCTCAATTGACCATACAACTCAGCACTTTCTTTAACTTTTTCTTGAAGAAATGCGTTTGTAATTGTTTTAGTTGTGAATGAATCATCAATTTCTTTTTCAATATCTATAATTTTTTCACCAAGATCAATGGCTTCGGAACGCATTTCTTCATAAAGTGCTTCAATTTGTTTATGTTGTTCATTTGCTAGTTGAAATTCTCCTCCATCATACGCATCCAAAACATGACGAGGGCCAGGGTATCCGTTAAGTTCGGCAGGTTTTGCCATTCCTCCGAAAGGAGTTCCAGCCCCAGCAAGTAGTCCCTCAATATCATTTTGAGAAAGTGATTTTATACCTCTGGCTTCTTGTCCTGCATAAGGTGAATGTACTGCACTTTCGTCAGAAGTTTGAGAAGTACTTTTATGCTGTTGCGAGAATATCCCTACAACTACAGCGATAAGAATAACTCCAATAATAATTGCGAATTTTTTATTAAACTTTTTCATAATGATTAGCTAAATTATAAATGATTTAAAAGTTTTCCGCTAAAGGCGGGCGGAGGCGAATTGCACATAACTAGCATTTATAGGAACAGTTTACCAAATAACAACAGAAATTGGTATGTTATGCGAACTGTCATCTGCAAATTAGCTCACCTCTAAATAATACCACCCATCCCTCATCCCATCAAATAAAAAACAAGCCCCCTCTCACAGGCCTGTTTTTATTGTTCATTGTTTATTGGTCACTGGTCATTGATCAAAGCAAAGCAATACTCGCCACCTTATCCCCCTCAACCTTAAATCTCATCATTCTCACTCCTTGAGTAGCTCGACCAAGCGTGGAAACACTCTTCAGCGGTGTTCTTACCACTTGCCCGTTTACAGAAATCATCATCAGGTCTTGCTCTTCTGTATTGTTGATTACTCTGGCACCAATTATCTCTCCGGTTTTGCTGGTAATTGACATGGTCTTAATTCCGCTTCCTCCGCGACCTTGTACTTTATACTCTTTCAAGGCCGTGCGTTTTCCTAGTCCGTTTTCTGAAACCACTAGAAGTTCAAATACTTTTTTGTTGATTAGATCTGGTTGGGCTATTCCCATTCCTACTATCTGATCTTTGGATTTTAGTCTGATTCCTCGAACTCCACTGGCTGTTCGTCCCATTGCTCTTACTCCTGATTCTTTGAAGCGAATTGCTTGGCCCAGTTTGGTAATCAGCACTATATCGTCTTTCCCTGCTGATGGGCGAACCCATTCCAGATAATCGTCTTCTTTTAGTTTTAGAGCAATCAATCCTGATCTCCGCACATTTCCAAAGTCTTCTATTTTTGTTTTCTTGATGGTTCCTTTGTTGGTTACCATGACCAGGAATTTGTATTTGCTCATATCATCCATGGAGAGTATGGCTGATACTTTTTCATTTGGTGCCAATTGCAAGAAATTTACCAGTGCTTGTCCTTTTGCTGTTCTGCTGGTTTGTGGTATTTCATAAGCTCGCAGCAAAAATACTCGTCCTCTGGTGGTAAAGAATAGCAAATTGTCATGAGTATTGGTTGAGATCAAGTGTTCTACCACATCTTCTTCTTTGGTGGTTAGCCCCATAACACCTTTTCCACCTCTTCCTTGGGTTTTGAAGGTGTCTGTGGGCATTCTTTTGATATATCCGTCTTTTGTTCCAAGGATTATAGTTGGTTCATTTGGTACCAGGTCTTCTACACTAAATTCTTTTACTCCGTGAGCTATGATTGCTGTGCGTCTTTCGTCTGCGTATTTTTCTTTTATTCCAGCAATATCTTTTTTGATAATCCCTAATATTTTCTTTGGACTTTTGAGGATTGATTCTAGCTCTGCAATTAGTTTTTTCTTTTCTTTTAATTCATCATCTATTTTCTTTCTTTCCAAATTGGCCAGCTGTTGTAGCTTCATTTCAAGAATGGCAACTGTTTGTCGCTCTGTAAATTTGAATTTCTTCATCAAATTAGCTTTGGCCTCTTCTTTGTCTTTTGATTTTCTAATTGTATTGATCACCGCATCTATTTTGTCCAGTGCTTTTTTCAAGCCTTCAAGAATATGGGCGCGATCTTTTGCTTTGTTTAATTCAAACTCTGTTCTTCTCCTTATAACTTCTTGTCTGTGCTTGATATATTCTTCTAGTACTGTTTTTAAATTCAAAACTCTTGGTTGAATTCCATCAATCAGAGCCAGCATGTTGACATGAAATGTTGTTTGCAAGTCTGTTAATTTGAAAAGTCTATTTAGGATTTTTTTGGCGTATGCGTCTTTTTTTAGTTGGATTACTACCCGAACCCCTTCTTTGTTTGATTCATCACGTAGATCTTTTATTCCTTCTATTTTCTTTTCTTGTACTAGTGTGGCAATTTTCTCTAGAAGTTTTGATTTGTTTACTTGATAAGGAACTTCTGTCACTACAATTTGATAATATCCGGTTTTTAATTCCTGAATATCTGTTTTAGCGCGAACCACTATTCCTCCGCGTCCGGTGGCATATGCTGCGGCAATGTCTTTTTTATTATAAATAATTCCACCGGTAGGGAAGTCTGGTCCTTTTACATGTTTTACCAGTTCATCAATGGTTGTTTTCGGATCTTCGATCAAGGCTGCAATTCCATCACAAAGTTCTCCAAGATTATGTGGAGGTATATTGGTGGCCATTCCAACTGCAATACCCATGCTTCCGTTGAGTAGAAGATTTGGAAGTTTACTTGGTAGTACTCTTGGTTCTTTTCCTGATCCATCATATGTTGGACCATAATCCACTGTTTGTTTTTCTATGTCTAGAAGCATTTCTTCTGCTATTGCTTCCAGTTTTGCCTCTGTATAACGCATGGCAGCTGCTCGATCTCCGTCCATTGAACCGAAGTTTCCTTGTCCTCGAACCAGGGTATTTCTCATGCTAAAGTATTGCGCCATTCTCACCATTGAGTCATAAATTGCAGCATCTCCATGAGGATGGTATTTTGCCATTACTTCACCTACTACATGAGCTGATTTGCGGAATTTTGAATTATGTTTAAGGCCGATACTCCACATAGCATAGAGGATTCTTCTGTGAACCGGTTTGAGTCCATCTCGAACGTCTGGTAATGCGCGTGATACTATTACACTCATTGCATAATCAAGATAGGATGTTTGCATTTCATCTACCAGACTAATTGGTTCTACTTTTCCAATTGACCCCATTTCTGCAACTTCTTCTCCCTTTTTTGGAGTTTTGATCTTTTTCAATGCCATATATGTTTTTATATTTATTTCTTCTTTGGTTATAATTTTAGAGTATATTTTATTAAACTAGCTTCGCCGTCCTCGCCTCTCTTGTTGATTTGCTTTCAGCATCAACAAGGTGGCTGTGGATTGTCTCATCTACTTTAATAAAATATACTCTAAAATTATAACAACTGATTTCAATAAAAAGGGATCTTATTAGAATCATCCCGCCTATATTGTAGTTTGTAAATTATTCACTGTCAATTTCTATAGTAGAAGTTGTGATTTCTATTGTGCTGGTTACTGAGTCAGTGCTGGTGGACATTTTTTCTAATATTAGATTGGCAAAACTTTCGCGAATGGCAGCAATCAATGATTGATCTTCATCTTTATTTTTGATTTCATCAATTCTTTTTTCCAGTGTTTCATCTGATTTGGTGATTATTTTCATGGTTTCCTGCAGATCATCTTTGCTTTCACTGAGAAGTCTTTCTTCTAGTCCAGTTTCTTGCTTTGTGTCATATAGAAAAGTTTTTATATTGAAAAACCAAATGATAAATATTGCCAGAGAAAAAATTATCACTCCAGCCCACATCCAAACAAATAGATTTTTTCCATGTACAACAGGTTTTGCCATTTGTTTTTGTGGTTTTTGGAATTTAACTGTAGGTTTTGTAGGTGGCAGTTCAATATTTGCTGGTTTTTGAGCAGGTGGCTGTTTGCTTGGGGTGAGAACCGGTCTTTTCTTAATATCCTGCAATATCATGCTCGGAATTTCATCAACCATTTTTTTGATTGCTTTTTTTTCTTCTAATTTTTCTAGTTTTTCAGTAGGTGGAGTTTTTTCTAGAACTTTTTTCACTCTTTTTTTTCTGGGCTTAGTTTTCTTTTTTGCAACAGTTTTTTTTGCAGGTTTTTTTGGAGCAATTTTCTTTTTTTTGCCTTTTGCCTCTGCTTTGGGTTTTTTTGTTTTTTTGACAGGCATACCTTAATTATAGTTTGTAGTTTACAGTTGATAGTTTACAGTTATTCTTTTGATAGGATAATTATTTGGGTGTCTTCTTGTGGAAGATCTTTTTTCTTTAGTATTACTTTTTTCTCAGGTTTAATATCATGAGCTATTCCCATTTCTTTTAGAAATTTTTCAGGACCTTTTATTTTTGGATTATTATCACTTTTGAATGCCATTGGAATGACAATTTTTGGTTCAAGTTCATTTATAACCTTGATGGCTGCTTCAGTTTTGTAAGCATCTTCATGTTCAATTGGAATTATTAGAATATCTATATCAGACAATAATTCTTTTTGTCTGTCTGTTAAGGATTTGTTAGTAAGTCCAAGATGGCCGACACTGAGATTCTCAGAGTCAATTCTAACCATGGTTTCACCTTTTTGTGTGCCCTCTGCTGAGGTTATTAGAACTCCCTTTACATCACATTCTCCAGGTTCAGATAGAGTAAAAGGATTTCCAGAGATAGTTATAGAGTCTTTTTCTCCTCTAGTATAGAGAGAAACATGAGAAGTCAGACTTCGTGGAAAATTTCCAGTTTTTGGTTTGTATGTGTCGATAGTAATGATCACATCTTCATTAAGTGCTTTTGTTTGGAGTTTAAAAGCAGTATTTCCCAGCCAAGATATATGCATATTTATTTTAAATCAGCTAAATTATGGGAATATTATACCAAGGTTTGCATCTATTGGCAAGTAATTAAAACTAGCTAATTTCCCCTAATATTTGGCTAATTTAAGCGATTTGGCCTAGGGCTTGCATTTTTTCATTCAAGGTGCTATAATATGCCCACTTTTATATATATCTGGTAATACCAGAGCTTGAGAAATCAGGCTAATCATGGATTGTTAAATCCATATTAATTTATTTATGCAAAACACAGAAGTAGACACAAAAACAGTAGATTTTGGCAAACTTTTGACTGAGTATTTTGCTAAGATTCCTCAAATTGGGGATTTAGCAAAAGGAAAGGTTATTTCTATAGACAAAGGTGAGGTCAGAATTGATATCAACGGAATGATAGTTGGTGTTGTGCGTGGTCATGAACTGTTTAGTGAATCAAAGGAATTTTCTGATGTATCAGTTGGAGATGATGTAGAGGCTACTGTAATAGAAGAAGAAAATGAGAACGGAGAAATGGAACTTTCATTCAGAATAGCTGGACATAAGATTGTTTGGGCTAGAATGCAAGATTTTGTTAATGACAATACTGTTGTTGATGGAAAAGTTATTGGAGCAAACAAAGGTGGAATGATGATAAAAGTTGACGCTCTGGTTGGTTTCCTTCCTGTTTCTCAATTAAGTCCTGAGAATTATCCTCGTGTTCCCGGTGGAGATAAAAATCGTATTTTAGAGCATTTACGTGATTTTGTTGGAAAAACAATGAAAGTAAAAGTTCTTGATGCTAGAGAAGATGAAGAAAAATTAATTTTATCAGAAAAAGCTGTTTGGGAAGATTCACAAAAAAGTATTTTAGAATCATATAAAACCGGAGATATTGTAGAAGGTGAAATTAGCGCTCTTACTCCGTTTGGAGCATTTATGAAGTTTGGTGATGGTCTTGAGGGGCTTATCCATATTTCTGAGATTGTTTGGCAGAGAATTGATCATCCAAAAGATGTTTTGAAAACCGGACAACCTGTAAAAGCACAAATTATTGATTTGAATAAATCAAAAATTTACCTTTCTCTTAAACGTCTTATCAATGATCCTTGGAAAACTGTAAAAGATAAATACAAAGTAGGTCAAACTGTAACCGGAGAAATTCACAAAGTTGAGCCGTTTGGGCTTATGGTAAAGTTGGACAATGAAATTCATGGTTTAGCTCATATTTCTGATCTCTCTGATAAACAAATTGGAGACAGTAAAGCTTTCTTGAGTAAATTCAATGTTGGAGATGATCAAAAATTTGAAATTATCTCTATAGAGCCTTCTGATCATCGTTTAGGTCTAAGACTTGATGGTGTAAAAGGAAGAGCTGAAAAACAAGAAAAAGCTCCAGTAAAGACAGAGGCTGAAACAAAAGAAAAAGAAGAAAAGCCTGCAGAAGAGGTAAAACCTGCTCAAACTGAAGAAGCAGAGAAAAAAGAAGAGAAAACTGAAGAGAAAACTGAAGAGGCAGCTTAAAAAGGTTAAGAAATTATTAAAACCACCCTTAAAAAGGGTGGTTTTATATACATTGACAAAAGAGCCATTTTTGGCTATAATTGCATTCATTGTTAGTGAACAATATATAATTAAGTATTTATTTTTATGAAAGA
Source organism: uncultured Gammaproteobacteria bacterium (assembly GCA_964522405.1). Lineage (GTDB taxonomy): Bacteria > Patescibacteriota > Patescibacteriia > Magasanikbacterales > UBA922 > CAZFTR01. The sequence continues at coordinate 44,427 of CAZFTR010000001.1, forward strand.
ACTTATTAAAAAATTTGGTGTGGTGGTTCTTACCTTGCTGCTTATAGCTGCTCTTTTGAGTTTTTCTGAGATGAAAAAAGAAAAACCAGAAGAGGTTGGTATTAATAAGCTGGTTCAGGAAATAGAAGAGGGTTCTGTTAAGTCAATTGATATTACCGGAGATATTTTAAAGGTAAAACTTGTTGATGATAATGCACCTAAGCAAGAAGTAAAAAAAGAATTTGGACAGTCTTTTTCTGAGCTTATGAACAACTATGATGTTGATCCTGTTAAGCTAAAAGCTGTAGAAGTTTCTATTAAAAAAGAAAGCGGAGCAGGTTATTGGCTTGAGCAACTAGCTCCTTACTTACTTCCATTACTACTTATTGTTGGATTGATTTATTTTATGAGCCGACAAGTTCAGGGAGTAAACAATCGTGCTATGGGGTTTGGACAAAGTAAAGCTCGTGAATCCAAGCAAGATGATAAAAACAAAAAAACTTTCAAAGACGTTGCAGGGTCAAAAGAAGCAAAGGAAGAACTGCGCGAAATAATTGAATTTTTAAAACATCCAAAGAAATTTTCAGACATGGGCGCAAAGATTCCTAAAGGAGTTTTATTGATGGGTGCACCTGGTACTGGAAAAACACTTCTTGCTAAGGCTGTTTCCGGAGAAGCTGGAGTTCCTTTTTTCCATATAAGCGGGTCTGAATTTGTAGAGATGTTTGTCGGAGTAGGTGCCAGTCGTGTTCGCGACCTTTTTAACAAAGCAAAGAAAACAGCACCGGCAATCGTATTTATCGATGAGATTGATGCTGTTGGTAGAAAGCGTGGAGCAGGACTTGGTGGATCTCATGATGAGCGTGAACAAACACTAAATCAGATTTTGGTGGAAATGGATGGTTTTGAAACTAATAGTGGTGTAATAGTAATAGCTGCTACTAATAGGCCGGACGTTCTTGATCAAGCTCTTCTTCGTCCAGGACGTTTTGACAGGAGAGTAGTGATTGATCTACCTGATATAGATGCCCGAGAAGAGATTTTGGGAGTTCATGCAAGTAACAAGCCAATTGCCAAAGATGTTAAACTTCGTGAAATTGCTGAGAGAACGCCTGGTTTTTCCGGTGCTGATCTTGAAAATTTGTTAAATGAGGCTGCTATTATGGCAGTAGGAAGGAAAGTTAAAGAAATTGATTCAAAGCTTGTGCTTGAAGCTATAGAAAAAGTAATGCTAGGACCTGAAAAGCGATCCAGAGTAATGGACAAAAAAGACAAAGAAATGACTGCTTATCATGAGGCAGGCCATGCAGTGGTTGGGCATTTTCTAGAGCATTGTGATCCTATTCGAAAAGTGTCTATCATTGGTCGTGGTATGGCTGGTGGTTACACACTTAGTGTGCCAGAAAAAGATATTCCTTATAGAACCCTTGCAAAATTCAAAGATGATATGGCTATGATGCTGGGAGGATATGTGATTGAGAAAATGAAATATGGAGATGAATTTCTCTCAACAGGCCCATCTAGTGATTTGAAAAAAGCTACAGAAACTGCTACTAAGATGGTTATGAGATATGCCATGAGTGATAAGCTTGGACCAAGACTTTATGGTGAGAATGAAGAAATGATTTTCTTGGCTCAAGAAATTCATAATAAGAAAAATTATTCTGAGAAAACTGCAGAGCTTATTGATGAAGAGATAGATGAGCTTCTTACAAACGCAAAGAAAACAGCAGAAAAAATCCTGCATGATCATATGGAAGAGATTGAGAAATTGGTTGAGCATTTACTAGAAAAAGAAACAATTGAGAGAGGCGAGTTTGTAAAAGTTATGGGCTCTGGAGCAAAGAAGGAAGAAGAATCTGAAGCCTAAAAAATTGATTCTAAATATAAAATCCGCTGAAATGCGGATTTTATAATATTTGATCGCATATTAATAAAAAATATGCTATAATGCTGGATAGTTTAAAAGTCATTTAAATATATTTTTAATATCTTCTATATGAAAGAACCAAAATACGGAGAGGCTCTCCGTGCAAGTTGGAAACTTTCTTGGCAACACAAGAGTTTATGGTCATTTGGACTATTTGCTATGTTGCTTGGCCAGCTTGGAATTTCAGAGCTTTTGCTTAAGCTCGGTATGGCTTCATCCACTTTCCAAACAGGTGGTTTTTGGCCTTATTTAGTTTTTTTCTTAAATCCAAAAACTTGGATTAGTGCAGCAAAAGCTGGTGAATTCGGGCCTGACAGAGTGGTCTGGATGATTTGGCTTATACTTATACTTGCGGCAGTTTTTGCCTTTTTATTGTTTATTGCTACAGTCTGCCAGGGGGCAATAGTACACGCTGCAGCAAAATATAGCAAAAGAGCTTCTTCTTTTCCAGACGAAAGAAAATCATGGCATGCAGGAGTTAAACATTTTTGGCGAGTATTGTCTCTCAATATTGCTAGAAAGATCGCTTTTTTTCTGATGGCTCTTCTGGTTGTTTGGTCAACTTTCAATGCTCTTATTTCAGCAAGTTTTAGTGATAGTCTTTTGTTTATCTTAATTTTCATACTCGCAGCAGTGTTTGGTATGATTTTGTCACTTCTGCTTATATACGCAGTTGCATATGTAATTGTAGAAGAATATTCATTTGGAGAAGCAATTTCATCAGCTTGGAAATTATTTGTAAATCATTGGTTGGTATCATTTGAGGTTGGTTTTTCTCTTTTGGTTTTGAATATTGTAGCAATAATCTTGGTAGTGGCAGGATTTTTATACCTATTCCTACTTCCTGTAGTGGTGGCAACCTACATCTCTTCAGTTTTTGGCGGCTTGGTTCTGTTCAAGGTAGCTGTGTTTATTGGATATGTATTTTTTGTGGTATTTGCTATATCTATTTCAGCCATATTTACAGTTTTTGTAACTAGTGTATGGACTCATTTATTTGTAAAAATGCATAAAGTTGGTGTTAAGAGCAAGATTCTACATTTGTTTAGAAAATAAGTATATTTGAGGAGTGAAATTGAGTATATATGGCCTATCCGTCAATTGATGATTTGATGAAAAAAGGAGGTGGTGGTGCAGGTAAGCCTGCTAGTTCTTTGCGTGTTTCTTCCAAAAAAACTGAAGAGCAGTTTGAAGAGAAAATGGATCAAATCAAAAAGAAAGAATTGGAAACTGAGGCCAAAAGAAGTCGTCAGCTATATGACAATAAGTATTCCTATATTGATCTTAATAAGTTTCCTGTAAGTCAAGAAGCTTTGAGACAAATACCAAAAGACATTGCAGAAAAATTAAAGCTGGTTTGTTTTTATGCTGATACTCATGAAATTAGACTTGGTGCGCTTGACCCGGGCGATGAGGCGGTGCATCAATATATAAAGGAAATTGAAAAGCAAAGATATTTAAATTCAAAGCTCTATCTAATATCTCAAATTAGCTTTAATCATGTTTTAGATTTGTATAGAACTTTGCCGATTGTAAAACCAATAACCAAAGATGTTACCATTGAACAGACTGATTTACAAAAAGTACAAGCTAGTATAAAAGATTTCAGTTCAGTTGAACAAACACTTAAACAAAAAACAACTACTGATATTCTCACTATCATTTTAGGCGCAGCATTCAAGTTGGGTGCTTCAGATGTTCATGTTGAAACAGAAGAAGAACAAATTGTAGTAAGGTATAGAATTGATGGAATTTTACATGATGTGGCTGAGCTCGATGTTGAGATCATGAAAAAGCTTATTTCTCGTGTAAAATTACTTTCTTCTCTTAAAATAAATATTAGAAATAAGCCTCAAGACGGGCGTTTTACAATTAAATTTGATACTGGAGATGTTGATGTTCGTGTTTCTGTTATTCCTACTGTCTATGGAGAGAGTGTAGTTATGCGTCTTCTTATGCAGAACAGGGAGGGTTTATTACTAGATGATCTTGGCTTTAGAGGTGCTGCTCTTGAGCTTCTGAGGGAAGAAATACAAAGACCAAATGGAATGATTTTAACTACTGGACCTACTGGAAGTGGTAAGACTACCACCTTGTATGCCATTATGCAGATGTTAAATAAGCCTGGTGTTAAAATAATCACTTTGGAAGATCCGGTTGAGTATCGTTTAGAAGGAATAAACCAAAGCCAAATTGATCGATCAAAAGATTATACCTTTGCCAAGGGTTTGCGTTCGTTACTTCGTCAAGATCCTGATATTGTTATGGTTGGTGAAATAAGAGATTTGGAAACAGGAGATATTGCTGTTCAGGCTTCACTTACAGGTCATCTGATGCTTTCAACAGTTCATACCAATAGTGCTGCCGGTGCAATTCCTCGACTTTTGGCCATGGGTATAAAACCTTTTCTGCTTAGTCCGGCTTTAAATGTAGTTATTGGTCAGAGGTTAGTTAGAAAAATTGCCGAAGGATCAAGAAAGGAAAAACCATTAGAAGAATTTGACCAAGCAACGCAAGATAAAATTTTAAAAATATTAGACAGTTTACCAGAGCAGGAAAAAGCAAAAATTGCTGACAAGCCTAAAGTTTTTTATGAACCAGTTGCAGAAAATAGTGAAGATGGTATAGGATATAAAGGAAGGATAGGAATTTTTGAAGTATTTAGAATGACAGAAGAGCTGGAAAAAATGATAGCAGCAGGACAAATAGCAGAGGCCGAAGTAGCTTCAGTTATTAGAAAAGATGGTATGTTAACTATGGCTCAGGATGGATTATTAAAGGCTCTTGATGGTTTAACTAGTGTTGAAGAAGTATTTAGAGTTTCTGATTAAAATTAAATAATTAAATTTCCATAAGAATAGTTAAATATGGTTCGAAAAAAGAATCCCAGACAAATTTCATCTAATTATGGTCAACCTGTGCGTTTTTATAAGCTGGTTGCCTTGAGTTTTTTATTTATTACCATTGTTTTGTTGGGCCTTATTGTTTTTATGTCTGCAAAGCGAGCAAATATAACTATTACTACCAGGCCTGAGCCGGTTGACAGTAATGTTAGTATAAATGTCGGTGAAAATGCCGTAGCACCGAGCATTGCCGGTACTGTTACTAGCTCTTTGGTAGTGTTGGAAAAGAAATTTGAACCAAAAGGAGTTAGACAAGAGGTTAGTACTGCGACCGGACATGTAACTTTGATAAATGATCGCTCTGTAGATCAGCCTCTAGTGGCTACTACTCGATTATTAACACCAGAAGGAGTATTATTTAGACTTGAAAATCGAGTTTTAATCCCAGCAAAAAGTTCAATCCAGGCAGAAGTTTATGCAGATAAAGAGGGCGAGATAAGTAATATTGAGGCAACTGATTTTACAATTCCAGGTTTGAGTAAATCTCTACAAAAATTAGTTTATGCGAAAAGTGATCAGCCAATTTCTGGAGGAGTTCGTTATGTGGGAATTTTGAGTAAAAAAGATCTTCAGCAGGCAGAGCAAGCTATGCTTGACGATGTCAAAGCATTGGCAAAAACAACTTTGGAAGAAAATAGCCAAGGTCAGAGATTTGTATTTTCATTGGTACAAAATACTGTTGAGTCTGATACAGAAATTGGAGTAGAAACTGATGGTTTTAATTTATCTGCAAAAGCAACTGTAGTTGGGGTATATTATGATATTGAGGAATTAAAAAAATTAGCTGAAAGTGTCTTAGCAAAACAAGCAGTTGGTTCAAGTGAATTTGTTCAGGTTGGAGAAGGAGAACCAACAGCAATTCTAGAAGATTATGATTTAGAAGATGAAACTGCAGTTTTGGCAGCCACTTTTAATGGGCTTGTCACTATTGATGCTAACAGCAAAGAGCTGGATAAATTAATGTTTTATGGAAAAACAGAGGATGAAGTAAGAAGATATGTTTTATCACTTGATCATGTTCATGGTGTAGATGTTAGTTTTCGTCCACTTTGGAATAGTACTGTTCCTCATGTTGCAGATCATGTAAATGTGGTGGTTAGGCAAGTTGAATAGTTTGATTTGTTTGACAACGATAATTTATCATGATAATTTAAAGATGTATGAGAAATAGAAGATTTACAACCACTACATTGAATTTTCTTTTTTCGAGGTAGTGGATTTTTGCTAAATAATCTGATAACCATGACCCTCGAAAGAGGGTTTTTTATTTTTATGAATTTGTTTATTTTAACAACTACTACAACTACTACTAACTCTCCACCGGTTTGAGGTAGTTTTTGTAAAGCAAAAAACACCCCAAACCAGGGGTGTTTTTTAATGAGTGAGAAAGTTGTAAACAGATTTGAAATTGAGATTTGTTTCTAGCTTTTTGACAAAAAAAGGAGGTGGCTAGATTATGAGATTTGGTCTTGAGGCTGAATTTCTGCTCGAAAACATCAAGGTCGATCAAGCGTTGGAGCTTGGGATCCCTGGTGTGACGAGAGAGTTCTTTGACATGATGGTGGAAGTCGTGACTGGCATCCATCAAACAAGGGGAGAAGCAGTAGAGGAGCTTCGCGATCGTACCATTGCCTTGCAGAGGGGTGGGGCAGTGCTTCATCCATTTGCTTCGCATGCCTTTGGTGATCCCTGGGACAGGGTGGGGTTTGAAAGTGTGACCGGAGTAAGCGACTATTACCGTTGGGTGTACTACGTAGCTTGCCAGAATCCGCTTGAGCTTCACCACGTTGGGATCCACATCAACGCTTCTCAGGCTGGGTTGGTGGGTGACGCACTGATTCATGCCACTAACTGGTTGCGCTGCTTGAACTTCTTGTTCATTTTGCTCGGTTCCAACTCTCCGCTTCAGCGAGGTTTGCCTTCAGGATGTCTCTCCAGGCGTTCTTACTTCTATCCAAACCGGTATGACGTACCGCTTTGGTGTGGAGAGGCTAGTTTCAGAGCCTGGGTGCGGCAGGAGGAGGCTCTCGGCAAGATCTATCCTGGAAAAGCGCGTTGCTGGATGTCGGTTTGCCCTCGGCTCGAGGGCGATAAGATCGATTCTGAGCTCGAGAGGATTGAGCTCAGATCGCTCGACAGTGGTGCCAACCTGTCGTGGGAGGTGCTGGAGGGATGTTGTCAGCTCCTCGAGCGCATTGTGGTCTACTCAGGCCATGGTTCAGAGCTCCCTGTTGACATTGATCAAATCCAGTTCAATGACAAGGCTGTAGCTCGTCTTGGCCGGCAAGCAACGCTCTTGTTTGAGGGTCGGAGCCGTCAAGCAGAGGAATTGGCCAGGTATTGGTGTCAGGGAATTGAGTCGCTTGAACAAGTTCTGGACTACGGTTCACAGGCTGAAAAAATCCTGAACCAGATCCAGGATTCTGGGGTCCAAACCCAAAGGAGGTAGAGGAGGGGCGGGAGTGTGAAGGCGCTCCCGGTTCCCAAAATTATTTTATATATTTAAAGTAATTTAGGAATTTAAAAGTTGACAAAATATTTGAGATAATGTAATCTCAATATTAGACGCATTTGTACAAAAGCCAGCCCAGTGGTAGCTTCCTAGACAGGAATAGATGATAGAACTGAGAGTCATCTTCTAGAGAAAGCCACATGGTACCACTTTTGGAGCGTCAAGACAAAATATAAAAGTTAAACTTTCAGGTGGAACCGTCTTTAATCTAAACTTTAAGGACCCTGATTAGCTAAGTTTTTGGGCTGTCAGGGTTTTTTTATTTAAAATAATTATATGTCAGAAAAAGATATTTTAGTTGATTCAATTGCTAAAGAGCAAAATGGGTCAAAGAAAGAAAATTCAATTGTTAGATCAAGACATTCTTTGTCACATCTTATGACAATGGCGGTTTTGGATATGTATCCTGATACACCACTTGGCATTGGTCCGACAATTGAAAAAGGTTTTTATCAGGATTATGATTTTGCAGAACCTGTGGCTGAAAATATTTTGCCAAAATTAGAAAAAAGAATCAAAAAATATCTTAAGCAAAAGATAGATTTTGTACAAAGCAATGGAAATTTTGAAGATGCGCTTGAGTTTTACAAAGATGATCCCTACAAGACTGAAATAATCAATGAGTTAAAAGAAAAAGGTGAAAAGCAAGTAAGTTTTTATGATTCTGATTGGTTCCATAATCTTTGTGGTGGTCCTCATGTTGGAAATACTTCTGAAATAAATCCAGATGCTTTTAAACTTGTCAAAATTGCCGGAGCTTACTGGAGAGGTGATGAAAAAAATAAAATGTTGACTAGGATTTATGGAGTTGCTTTTGAGACCAAAGAAGAACTTGACGCTTATCTTGAAATGATGGAAGAAGCCAAGAAAAGAGATCATAGAAAGCTTGGAAAAGAACTGGATCTTTTTACTTTTTCCGAGCTTGTTGGGCCTGGTCTTCCGCTGTGGACCCCCAAAGGAACAGCACTACGAAATACATTAGATGATTTTGTTTGGCAGCTTCGTCAAGAAAGAGGTTATCAAAAAGTTACAATACCTCATATTACAAAAAAAGAATTATATGAAAAAAGTGGACATTGGCAGAAATTTGCTGATCAATTATTTCATATCAAAACCAGAGAAGGTCATGAATTTGCCATGAAGCCAATGAACTGCCCGCATCATACACAGATTTATAATCATTTATCCAGGAGTTATCGCGACTTGCCGCAGAGATATGCAGAAACTACAACATGTTATCGAGATGAACAAACCGGCGAACTTCATGGAATTTCTAGAACTAGAGCCTTTAGCCAAGACGATGCCCATGTTTTTTGTAGAACTTCACAAGTAAAGGAAGAATTTCTCAAGATTTGGGATATTATTGATATTTTCTACAAAGCTACTGGTTTTGAGAAACTCGAAGTTCGCTTATCACTTCATGATCCGGATAATTTTGATAAATATTTAGGAACTCCAGAACTTTGGAAAGATGCAGAAAATCAATTAAGAGAGTTGGCCGAGGAACGGGGAGTGGAGTATAGAGAAGATCTTGGAGAAGCGGCATTTTATGGACCAAAAATAGATTTTATTGCCAAAGATTCCATAGGAAGAGAGTGGCAAGTAGCTACAATACAGCTCGATATTAATATGCCAGAGAGATTTGATCTCACTTGTATAAATGAAAAAGGAGAATCTGAAAGAATAGTTATGATTCACGCAGCAATTATGGGTTCTATTGAAAGATTTTTTTCAATATTCATAGAGCATCATGCCGGCGCATTTCCAATTTGGCTTTCTCCAGCTCAGGTTCATTTTGTCCCGGTTTCAAATGAAAATCATCTCCAGGGTGTGAAGAAGTTCGCAGAAGAACTAAAAGACTTGGGAATTAGGGTAAGTGTTGACAGTGCTGATGAAACAGTTGGAAAGAAAATTAGAAAGGCCTCAGGACAGAAAATCCCTTATGTTGTAGTTGTTGGTGATAAAGAGTTGGGTGGTGGAGATTGGACAGTAAGAGTTCGAGGGCAAGAAGAACAGATAGCAATATCCAAAAAAGAATTTATTGATAAAGTCTTAAAAGAAATTGAAGAAAAGAAATAAACATTTTAATTATAATTGAGCCGCTTCCAGAGTATTGGAGGCGGTTTTTTTATTCACAGTCTAATTCTTGAAATTATTATCAACATCATGTAGAATATTTGTCTGTTCCTTTTTTGGCAGGTAACAGGGGGGCGTGATGATCATCATCTGAGATAGAGTCTGGAGACCTGATTCAGGCGCCGCGTTCGCGCGGCAAAAAGATTTTTTTCCAGACAGCGCGTTCCCGGTTTGGGTAGTTTACCACTCCGGGGGCGTCGCAGGAATAAATTAGACAAATCAAAAAACCGGCTTAGTGCCGGTTTTTTGATTGATTTATGCACTTGCTTGTTGAGCAGAAGCTTGTTCTGTACTCATTTGTTCTTCGGCTTGCAAGTCTCTTATGGCCTGCTCTACTTCTATGCTACGAATATCTCCTTTGAGAAGTGCTATGTGTTCTGCCATTTCTTCTTTTGAAAATCCTTTAGATTTTATTACTCGGTATTCATTTCCTTTGGCATCTACAAATTTTCCGGTTTTTTTAATTTCGTCTACAGTGGCACTTATGGCATTTTGTCGAGCTTTTTCATTGGCAAAATCTTGCTCATCTACAAGTTTGGTAGCTTCTTCTATAATTTGATCTTCACTCATTTCAGCAGTACTCATGATTTGTCCTGATTCTTTTATTTCTTGGGCAATTTTTCTAATAGCCTTCAGTTTTTCTTCTTCATTGGCATAATCTTGCTGGTCAGCAATTAGCGCAGCTGTTTGAATAATTTCTTTTTCATCCATTCCTGTTTCCAGATTTTCAATAACAGCAGATTTTAGATCATGAGTTTGATCCAATTGATCTGTAGATGCGTCAGCATATTGATCTCCGGTAAGTTTTTCCAGAAACCCTTCAAGTTGATTATATTTACCTCTGATTTTCCTTAGGCTTAATATTACTTCTGCAAGCTGCTCAATATCTACATTTGGATCTTTTTCAAGCTCAATGCGTTTTTCATCGAGATTTGCAATTAGTTCCAGGTAATCAAAAATTTTTTCATTTGCTTGCTCGATTAGCTGAGTAACTTCTGCAGTTTTTTCTTCTGCTATTCTCTCCCCGATGTGAATCACATCTCTACCTCCAGGAGTTTCTAAATCCGAGTCATCAGCAGTAGCCATGGTCTCTTCACTTTGTCTTCGAATTTCAGCAAGAGATAAATTTTGCCTCCTGCTGAGAGGATCTGTTTCTTCAGAAGTGGCTGGTTTTCCGATGGGTTGATGCAATTCAATTAATTCTCCACCTTGTGTAGGATTGGGAGTTTGCTGTTCAGTTTGGGGTTCGTCTTCACGGTATTGATTAGGATCAATACCAGCCTCGCTTAAGGCTTGATTGATATCTGCCTGAGGTAGGTCTACTCTCCCGCTAGGGGAAATATTATATCTTTTTTCAGGTTTAACCATAAGTATATTTAATTTGAAGATTCCGGAGTTTGATCAGGATTGTTTGCTGAGTTAAAAGCACTGTCTACGTCTTCTGGCTTTCCTGTAGAAAGTGGCTTGTCACCCACAGCTCCGAGAAGAGTTTTTCTTCTTAGTGCTTCTTTTCTTTTTGCAGCTGTGGTAAGCGGTTTGGCAGTTCTAGGATCAAAGCGTTTGCCAACCACGACTCTACCTTCTGGTCTCTTTGGGCTGGCTTTTACGCCAGGCACTTCCAAATAACGAGCATCTTGCACAATGGCTGCTCTATCTGCGTCTGTAAGTTCTTTTATCTTTGGTCTTCCTTGAGTGTCTGTAGTCTCTCTTTTTCGACTTGCAGGTCTTTTTGCTTTGGCTGGCTTTGATTGTGGTGGTTTTCTTGAGGCTGTATCTTCTTCTTCATAATCTTCATATAAATCAGCGTCAGCAGTGCCTGTATTAACTCTAGGCACTTTCAAATAGGGAGCATCTTGTACAATGGCTGCTCTATCTGCGTCTGTAAGTTCTTGTACTTCTCCAATTTCCGGAGGTAGTTCAGGTGGTCCTTCTTTTGGTTCAAATGTTTTTCTTTTTCTTGCTCCAAGTCCTGTAGGTCTTTTTGTTTTGGTAGGAGTTTTTGCCACTCTTACTCTTTTTGGGGCTTTTGCTGGTTCTGGTTTTTCTTCTGGCTCAGCTGTTTCAAGTGGCTCGCCAGTGTCAACTCGACGCTCAGTTTTTCCTGGACTCTCTTTGCCTCCAGGTACTTCGAGGTAAGGAGCATCTTGAACTAGCCTGGCACGATCTTCGTCTGTAAGCTCCTGTGGTTCAGGTTCAAAAGATACTTCTCCTGTCTTAGGTTGCGATTGATCTTTTTGTGTGGTAGGTTCTGCTTCAGCTTTTGTTGGAGCTTCAGTATCTGCAGGTGTCATAGGGCTAGTTACTTGAGCTTCTAATGGTTCTTTTGGTTCTGGTGGAGGACCATCCGTAGATTCTTCCGTTGGGATTGGAAGCTCTTCTGGTTTTTCATCCGGTTTAATTATTTTAAGAATACGTTCTGTCTCTGCTTCTGCTTCTGCTCCATAGTCTGGAGCTAATGCTACTTTTCCTTCTGTTGGTGGTTGCATTGCAGCTCTTGCTTTGGCATCTGCTAATCCATCTACTGCTGAATCTGTTTTTAAAATTGCACCCATTCCCAGGCCTGCTGCAATTGCTGCTGCCCAGCGCATAAATTTTCCTTGTTCTTTAATTCCGCCTCCACCTCCGCCACCTTTTTTTCTTTGTGGCATAGGGATTACATCTGCGGCTTGGTCTGTTTGGGGTGTTTCTGGTTCTGGCTCAGTTGTGGTTTGTTCAGATTCTCTGGTAGCAAAAGCTTCAGTAAGTTGACTTACGAGGTTTGCGAAATCTTGATTGTTTGCAAGAAGTTTGTTATAAAGTCTTCCAGATCCAAATCTAGGTTCTCCATTTGGCTTCAGTTTTACGGTTTTTTGTTTTCCGTTTAATTCAAAAGCAACTGAATTTATTTGATCTATGATTTGTTCCGGGGTTAGTGGGGGAGTTTCGATTTCCTCTATGCTCTGTTCAAGTGCTTCAGCTCTGGCGTGAAGTGCCGCTGCATCTGCCTTTATTTCTTCTGGAGTGACATCTGCTGATCCAGCTTCTAATGCTTGTATTTTTGCTTCTAGGGCAGCAGTTTGAGCTTCAATTGAATCATCAACTTGCGGGGTTTCTACACCCTCCACCACAGTTGCAATTTTTGAAGTAGGCATTGTTCTTTCTTCTGGTACAATCTCTGCGAATGGAATTTCTTCTTCCTCATCCGGTACAATCTCTGCCAATGGGATTTCCTCCTCAATTTCTTCAGCCTTCGGGGCTTCTAGAACTTCAGCTCCGGTGATTCCTCCTTTGGCAACAGCTTTATCAGCTTCTTCTTGTGAAAGAATATCTGCATCTGTTATTTCTGTGACAGATTCTTTAAGTCTTTCCAGTTTTTCTACAGGCTGTATAGGTTTTCTCTCTGAGGGGCCTTCAAGCGCAGTTAGAAGTGTGTCAATTCTAGTTTGCGCAGCCATAACTTTTTCTGCTATATCGGGATCCATCATTTCCATAGGTTCTGTTGGTACAAGCGCCTCATCTTCTGGATCTAAGCTCTTTTCTAACTTGATAGCGCCATCTTTAAAAAGCTCAACTCCTGTTTCTTTTTTTGTTTGTTCAATAATGCCTTTTATCGCTTGTTTTACCTCTGTGCTGGTTATTTCACCTAATTTTATTTTTTGATTGACTTCTTCACCACTAGTTTCTCCTGATTGCATTTTTCAAATTTCAGCATTTAACAGATGATCTTTTCTCATTTGGGCCTGAGCTTCTCTTTGTCGATCTAATTCTTCTCTTTTAGTAGTTTCCTCAGCAGTATCTTCTGCAGCTCTACTATCTTTTCGTTCTTGAAGGGTTGCTCTAACCCTATCCAGCTCCTCTGCTGATTCTTCTTCAGTCATTTTCACGAAATCTGCAATTCTAGCTTCAGTATCTCTTGAGCCTTGCTCTAACTCTGCTCGAAATTTGGCCTCTCTTAGTCTTTCATCACTAATTCCTTTTTCCCCTTCAAGAAGCTTTTCTAGATCTTGTTCTCTCCTATCTGCTTCTGAAGCTGTTTTTGGTTGTCTTTTTCTCATTTCTTCAAAGGCCTTTTCATCAGCCACTTTGTCTTCTTCTGGGCTTGTCATGTCAAAGTCTGCAACAAATTTTTGATGTGCAGCTTCATCTTTTTCCTTTTGTTTTTTTTCTGCAGCTGTCAGAGATTTTCCCGGGTCCTCGCTTGTGGTAGGCTCTTTGGCATCTGGTACCAATTTAAGGCCGACTTTTCGAGCTTCTTCTGGCGTGACGCTTTCCGCCATTACTTGCGGCAATTGATCAAAAAAAGGAGTTCTCGATTGTTCCATTTTTTTAGCAGAATTTCGTTCTGGCATATAATTGAAGTTAATATTACTTAGTATTTTAGCATAAAAAACCCATTTTGTCAAGTTTTTTGGCTAATTTTAGCAAAATTTATGCAGTTTTAGTCTTTTTTTGGCCTTGATTTTTAATTTATTTTCGTTTATAATAAGCTCCCAATAGCCTGAAAACTGTAATTTATCTATTCATTATCACCCAAAAGCAGTTTTTTGTCTAAGAAATTTGTATTTATGAGCATCAACTCAGAGAAAAAGCAGTATTTTTACCATATTTTGACATTTGGTTGTCAGATGAATAAAAGTGATTCTGAGAGAATGGAGTCATTATTACAAAATATGGGCATGAAAAGCACTGAAAATCAGGAAGATGCTGATTTTATTGTTATGAATAGTTGTTCTGTGCGCCAAAAGGCAGAAGATAGGATTGTTGGCTTTAGTCAGAAATTTATTAAATTAAAGAAAAAAAATCCAAAATTGATTGTTGCGGTTACTGGTTGTATGCCCGGGAGAGACAAGGGAAGTAAAATGAAATCACGGCTTAAGGGCGTTGATCTGTATTTCCCTACCAAAGACATGATTTTTCTTCCAAAATGGCTCTCTGAGCTTAATCCTGATTTGCGTGAACTGGATAATATTGAAAAAGATTATTTGAATCTCAGACCAACTTATCAGAGCGGTTTCCAAGCTTTTGTAACTCTTCAAACCGGTTGTAATCATTTTTGTACTTATTGTGTGGTTCCTTTTGCTCGTGGGCTTGAGCAAAATCGATCTCTGAAAGATATTCTTGAAGAGGTAAAAGATCTTGCTAAAAACGGATATCTTGAAATTACATTACTTGGTCAAATTGTAAATCATTATATTGCTGAAGATCCTGAGTATTTTTCTACTCAAAATCCATACAAAGAAAATGATTTTGCTAAATTGCTTTGGGAAATAAATCAGATTAAAGGAATTGAAAGAATTCATTGGACAGCCCCTCATCCGATTTTCATGGATGATGAAGTAATTGATGCTTTGGCTCTACCAAAACAAGTTAATTTTATACATCTTCCGGTTCAATCAGGTAATGATGAGATGCTCAAGAAGATGAACCGCAGGCATGATCGAGAATTTTATATTGATATTATCAAAAAAATTAGAGCCAAAAAGCCGGATATTGCCATTGGAACTGATATTATCGTAGGTTTTTGCGGGGAGACAGACAGAATGTTTAATGATACAGTAGAGTTGTACAAGGAATGTGATTTTGATATTTCTTATAACGCTCAATATTCAACCAGAAGTGGGACTGTTGCTGATAAAGTTTTTGATGATGATGTGACTCACGCAGAAAAAAAACGCCGATGGTGGGTTTTACAAGAGCTAATGGAAGAAATTGTTTTAAAAAAGAATCAAGCATATAAAGGAAAAGAAGTTAAAGTCCTAGTAGAGGAATGTAGAGATGGATGGTGTAGAGGAAATTCAAATGAAATGAAAAGAGTACATTTTCAGGGTGACCAGTCAATGGTAGGAAAAATTATTGTGGTAAAAATAGAAAGATGCGACGAGTGGGTTCTCTGGGGAAAATATCAAAAAACATATGTTTAAAAGTGAAGAGACAAAACTTCCTAAATTAATTGTTTTGCTTGGACCAACGGCTAGTGGTAAGACTGGTTGGAGTTTGCGTCTTGCCAAAAAAATAAATGGAGAAATTATTTCTGCAGATTCAAGACAAATCTATAAGAAAATGGATATTGGTACTGCCAAAGCAGGTGGTGAATGGAAGAGAAATGGTTTGCGCAGGACTTATTTTGTAGAGGATATTCCTCATCATTTAATAGATTTCCTAAATCCCGGGAAAACTTTTTCTGTGGCAGAATTTCGAGACAAGGCAATTAAATATGCAAAATTATCATATAAAAATAAGCGTGTTCCCATGCTGGTTGGTGGTACTGGATTATACATAAGTTCTGTTGTAGATAATTTTAATATTCCCAGAGTTACGGCAAATAAAAAACTTAGAAAAAGTTTAGAAGAAAAAACAAATCAAGAATTAATGGAATTGCTTCAGCGTCTTGATCATGAACATGCCAACAATATTGATCCAAAAAATACTCGTAGGCTTATCCGCGCTCTTGAAGTTTGTATACTGACAGGCGAACCATTTTCTGCACAAAAACAAAAAGGCGAACCTCTATTTGATATTTTACAGATTGCTCCGGATATTCCAAGAGAAATTTTACATGAAAGAATTAATACTCGTGTTGATGAGATGGTTGAAGAAGGTTTGATTGATGAATTAAAAAATCTTCTTAAGCAAAAATATGGTTGGAATCTGCCTAGCATGCAGGGGATTGGTTATAGACAATTTAAATCGTATCTTGATGGTCGCGAGTCTCTTGAAGATGCCATTGAAATTTTAAAAAGAGATACCAGAAGATTTGCCAGAAGACAAATGACTTGGTTTAGAAGAGATAAGAGAATAAAATGGTGTAAAACTTATGAAGATGCTGAAAAACAGGTTTTAGATTTTCTTGATTCTTGAAGAAAGAGGATTATTAGAATATAATAAGATTATATTGATTAAATTTTATGCCTCAAAATCTCCCTCCAATATTACCAGGATCCAGTTCTTCATCAAAACCAGCATCAGGTATAAGTAGAGCCCAGGATCTGTCAGTTACCAAGCTTCAACAGAAAAAAGATCGAGAATCTGCTGTAGTTTCTACTAGTCAAGCTATACGTCGTACTCAGACAGGTCGGCCAATAACATCTGTGAGTCGTATAGGTCGGGAAGAAGCTAAGACTTCTATATCACGACCTGATAGAGAAGTGAGATCTATTTATGATTCAGCTGAGCAGCAAATAGGTGATGATTACAGAAGGCACGGCCATATCAGGAGGTTGATCAAGGAGAGACAGCAAGCAGCAGTTGAAGAGAAAAAGCGCGTTGAGGAAGAGTCAAAAGGATTTTTTATTGGTACTGGAAAGAGATATAGAAAAACTGGTCCAAGCACTCTTAAGAAAAAATTAAGAAGAATGGTAAGAAAAGATCCAGCACAATATCGAAATATTTCTTTGAAAGACAGAGAGAAATTTGAAGATATTGTGGATACTAGCTTAAAACATAAACGCACAGGTACTAGAATAAACAGAAAAGACCGAATCAAGATGAGAAGAAAAGCATTTAAATCATGGAAAGGTGGGGAGATTAGCAAGCAAGATTACAAAGATTTCAAAAAACTTATCTATCGTTTGGAGTAGTAAATCAACAGGTGTACTGCGGATTTACGGATAATTGAAACGGATCATTGGCGCGTTGATGAAACTGGCTTGGGGTATTCGGATAGATTATTTTATCCGAATGCTATCTGTAAAACCGGATACATATTAATTTTTATTTTTCAATTCTTCTTTTAAAAGTTTTTCTACAACTTTTGGATCGGCGCTTCCTTCTGTTGCTTTCATAACCATACCAATTAGGAATTTTAATACTGTATCTTTTCCAGAGCGAAATTGTTCCACCTGTTGCGGATAACTTTTTACTGTATCTTTTATTATTTCTGTAATTTTTCCTTCGTCAGATATTTGGCCATATCCTTTTTCTTCCATAATATGGGTTGGATCCTTGTCAGTGTTTGCCTCAATCATTTCTAAAAGTATTTTTTGAGCATTTGTGGAGTTTACTCTACCTGCATATACCAATGCTATTAACTCTGCAAAATTTTCAGGAGAAATTTTTATTTCAGAGATAGAGATTTTCTTTTCCTTTGTTAGACCCATCAGTTTGCTGGTCAGCCAACCGCCGGTTAATTTTGCTAAAGTATTTCGTTTGTTTTCTTTGATCTCATCAGTTTCACCTTTGATCTCCGGAAGACTGTGAAGCCAATCAACCAGTTCGCTCATAACGTTTTCAGCAAAATTAGCCCAGTATCTGTCATCTGTCAAAATTTTTGAATCAGCATAAGAAAAACCATATTCCTGGTTAAATCTATTTCTTTTTGACTGAGGAAGTTCTGGAAGTGAAATATCACCAGCAATTTTCATCGGATGAAAAGGTGGTATGTCTGGTTCTGGAAAATAACGGTAGTCTTGGGCATTTTCTTTGGTTCTTTGTAATACAGTTTCTTGCTTGTTTTCATCCCAGCCTCGAGTTTGTTGCACCCAGCTTTCTCCTGCTTCAATCATCTCAGTTTGTCTTTTGATTTCAAATTCAATTGCTTTTTCAACTGCTTTGAATGAATTGATATTCTTTAGTTCAACTTTTTCGTTTAATTGGTAGTTTCCAAGTGGCTTTACAATTCCGTCCACTATTTCAAATTTTCCTGATTCTTGCATGGATATATTTGCTTCGCATCGCATATGCCCTTTTTCCATGTTTGCGTCACTTACTTCCAGATATCTCATGATCAGTTGTAATTCTTGGCAATATTTTTTGGCTTCTGCAGCTGTTTTAAAATCCGGATCAGTAACAATTTCAACCAGTGGCACGCCAGCTCTGTTAAAATCCACATAAGTCTCTCCTTTTGCGCCATGTAGCAGTTTGGCAGTGTCTTCTTCTAGGTGAACTCTGGTTATGCCGATTTTGGCTTGGTCTCGAACATTGTCTTCTGTTGGAAAATTGAGAGTAATTGATCCATGTTCTGCAATTGGTTCATCATATTGTGAAATTTGATATCCTTTGGGAAGATCAGGATAGAAATAATGTTTTCGATCAAATTTTGAGAGTTCCCTTATACTGCATCCTAGAGCTTTTCCAATCAAAACAGTCCAGACAATTGCTTGTCGGTTTGGAACCGGTAATGTACCAGGATGGGCAAGTGAAATTTCTGAAATATGAGTATTTGGTTGATTGCTATCAGGGTCATTTTTTTCAGAAGAGAACATCTTACTCTTGGTTTTGAGCTCGACATGGACTTCCATTCCAATAATTGCTGTATATTGTTTTGACATATTTTTAGTTTAATATTCACTATATTAGCATGGATTTAGAGATATTAAAAGCCCCTATTTAGGGGCTTTTTTTGTTGTGGTTTTTTATTCTTTTGTAGGCGCTGGCACTTTTTTTAGTTCAAGGAAAAGTATTACTTTGGCAAAAATTGTCAGAGGAGTAAATAGTAATCCTACAATTATTACTAGAATATTTATAATACTCATGGCAATCACATTTGCGATTGTTCCAAGTGTTACACTTTGTTTTAAAAATACAATTGCGTATTTGAGTATCTGCTGAGGAATAATGGCAATTACCGCAAAAACAATCCAAGGCAAAGCAAGTCTCCAAAGAACTGCCCACCATCTTTTATTTGTTAGGCTTTTGCTGAATTTAATAGCTTCAATAGGTTTTTTGATTTCATCAATTGCTATTGCTTCCATGGTAAACACAAACCAAACCCCAATTATTACCCCAGGGATAATAAATAGAATTGTACCAAGTATGGCAGCTATGGCAACGATTATAGATGCGGCTACAGCAGGCCAGAGCAAAAATCTAGCATCAGTAAGTTCTTCGCTAAGAGGTAAAAGTTCTTTTCCAGTGTACATTGAGGCCGAAATTCTGGTAATTGCAATTGAAATCCAAAGTTCAATCAAAATTGCAATAACATATAGTATGAAATAACCTATGGCAATTATGAGATTGACTGTGGATGTGATTCCCTGTGAAATTATTGGGTCAACAATAGTTCCAATTATGGCCAAAAAACCAAGTGGAATAAATAGAAGTGTGAGATATTTAAATAATACTTGCCAATTTTTTTTATAAAGAGAAAAGCACTTGATGACAATATCCCATGCTTTGATAAGCATATAAATAGTTTTAAGAATAACTGTTTTTTATTATATCATTTTTACCTAAAAATGAGAAATATTTTTACAGTTTTTTTGATACTACACCCCAGATTTTTTCATGAATTTCTTCTATTGATTGATTGGCATCTACTGGTATCCAACCGTATTCTTGGCCTAGTCTGGCGTAGACCGCTCTGACTTTTTCTTGAAGATCGTTGTTAGTTTCGTATATATGATCTTTTTCTGTGGCTTCTTTGAATCTATTTCCATCAAAAACAAATGCAATGTCTTCCTTTAGAAGATGAGAATTAATTGTTTTCATGAATTCTTCATCAACTCCTGATCCAATTCCCCAGCTCAGGCCCGAACCTGTATAATCTTCTCCTACAATATGTATTCCAGATTCAAGTTTTTGTTTTAGAATTGATTCATACTGGGTACGATTGATAACATTCAGAAGTTGAGATTCTCGGTAAGAAAAATCATATGGATTTCCTCCGCGGAGAAAATCATTGACCATTTTCCCGGATGGTTCTATATCGTAAAGTGGATATTTTAGATATTCAGCTTCAAAACCTTCTTTGTTGAGCCGTTCAACTAGAAGTTTTGCTTGGGTACTTTTTCCTGTGTTGTTGATTCCGTAGAGGACAATAAATTTTCCATCCATATTTATTTTTTATAAGTTACAAAAGCTAAATTATCTCTTTCATCGCGCTCAGTTTCATGCCAAGTATTAAGATCAATCTCTGGGAAAAAAGCATCCCCATTAACTTGCTCATGAACATGGGTGATGTATAGTGTGTCGGCAATATCCATGGTTTGGTTATAGATTTGCCCTCCGCCAATAACTACTATTTCTTGATTTGGATACTTTGAAATAGCATCATTTATATTTTGGAAAAGATCTACATCTTTTGGAACAGCATATTCGGGATTTCTAGTGATTACAATATTTTTGCGATGGGGTAGTGGTCTGAATTTTTCTGGGATTGATTCCCAGGTTTTTCTACCCATGAGGACAATTTTCCCTTTGGTTTTTTCCTTGAAATGCTTCATGTCTTCTGGTAGATGCCAAGGAAGGTCTCCATCTTTTCCAATACAGTTGTTTTCTGAAATTGCTGCTATGAGTGAGATTGGCATATTCTAAACTGCTATATCAAATGAAATTCTTGGATAGCTTTCATATCCTGTTTTTTTGGTGTCGCTTGCTTGCCAATCAAATATTGAAGTGAAATTTTCTGTTTTGATTTTGCAAAGAGGGTATTTATCTGGATCGCGACTAAGCTGTTCTCTGGCTCCCTCTACATGGTTGCTGTAAATATGTACATCTCCTAAAAATCCAACCAGTTTTCCTTCTTCTAATCCTGCTTCTTTGGCAAGTAAGTGGAGGAGGATTGCATAGCTCGCTATATTAAAGGGTAGGCCAAGCATAACATCTACTGATCTCTGGTTCCAAAGCAAATTTAATTTACCATCGATTACTGTAACTTGAAAACAATAATGACATGGTGGAAGCGCCATTTGATCAAGCATGCTTGGATTCCAAGCATTTACTATCATTCTTCTGCTACTCGGGTCTTTTTTAAGTAATTCTATTAAGTTTTTTAGTTGGTCCACGCCCTTTCCAGTGTAGTCTGTGTCATAATTTTCATAATTTCCATTGAAATGTCTCCATTGAAATCCATAGACAGCTCCAAGATCTCGCTCTTCTGCCATTTTTTGTTTTGTTTCTTCGTCATGCGCATAAGGAACTTTTTTTGGATTACACCATTCGTCCCAAATATGACATTTTCGTTCTTTGAGCCATTCTTTGTCTGTAATTCCTTTTATAAAAAATTCTAACTCTGTGGCAACAATCTTAAAAGGCATTTTTTTGGTAGTGAGAAGTGGAAAACCTCTACTCATGTCATGTTCAAACATGGCTCCTGCAATAGCAATAGTTCCGGTTCCAGTACGGTCGGATTTTTCTACTCCTGTTTCTAGGATTTTTCGTACTATGTCTAGGTAGGTTTTCATATTTACGGATTGTTATTTAGAAGTCCTTCTATATGTTTTTTTTCTGCTGCTAATAATTTGAGTTCTACTCTATATTCATCGTACTCTTGGTCTAGCTCAGCTTTTTTATCAGTATTTGTTTGTGCGGTTCTTTCTTGGTCTATTTTTGTTTGTTTTTCTTCCATTTCTGCTATGCGTTCTTCAAATTCAGCAAGCTGTTTCCCGAGTTCTTCTGTGCATATTGTTGGATTGCCAGTATTGATATCACAATAAAGATTTCTACGATCTTTTCTTAATTCTCGCCAGTAGCTGTGCATTCTTGATTTGTTATTTCTAACTTCCTCTGGCTTTTTCTGCCTAAAAGGATTTCTGTCGTGCAATTTTCTCTCTATCCTTTTTCCTAGATTTGGTCTTTTCCCAATTTCTAAGGCTTTGCCGGCTGTAAATTGTTTTCTTGATGCTTCAGACATATTAAAACATTCCTGTGCTTCCATATTTTCCATCTCCTCTTGAGCTATCATTTAATGTTTCGACTTCTTCTAGCTCAGCTATCGCGACTGGAAATATTATTAATTGGGCAATTTTCTGCCCTTTTTTTATTTCTACCGGTTTTTTTGTAAAATTTGTTAATATTACATTATATTCTCCTCGATAGCCTGCATCATATACTCCTCCTGATGTTTTCATGCCTGACTTTGCCATTCCGCTTTTATCTTTTACTATGGCTGCATAACCCTCTTCAAATTCTAGTGCAAAGCCACAACCGAACACTTCTCTTTCTCCTGGTTCAATAACTGTATCTTTTTCTATTGAATACATGTCCAGCCCCACATCTCCAGGATGAGCATAATTCGGTAGTTTTGTGTCTGGATGTAATTTTTTTATTTTAATTTTCATATGTTGTTTTGACTTTTTGCGTTTGATTTTTTCTCTAAATCCTCCTTCGCCGTCCTCGGTTCTATTGTTGATCTGCTTTCAGCATCAACAATGTGCCTGCGGATTGTCTCATGATTTTTTAGAGAAAAAATCAATATAATTCATAAATTTATTCTACTACACATTTCAGAGATCAAATATAGATCTTTCAGCTATCTCCGAAGATGGATGCCCTGCGTTACGAGTTGTTGGCTTTATATTTGCCAATTATTTTTTCAATTTTTGCATAAAATTCTTCAAAGTCTCCAGTATTTTCTATAATATGATCTGCAATCTTAAATGATTCTCTAATTTTCCTTTCTGTCTCCTGATTGCATTCTTTTTGAAATTGTTCAAATGTCTTGTTTTGATCATCTGGATTTTCTGAACGCTGAGTTAGTCTCTCATATCTTGTTTTTTCATCAAGATCAATGGCGATCAATATAAAGCCTGGAATTTCTTTGAGATATTCAACATCTGTTGGTCTTCTGATTCCTTCTGTAATGATAATTTTTGCGTCAGATAGTTCTACGTCTTTGGCAAGTACTTTTGACATAATATCTTCACCATAGGTTCCTCGAAGAAATGTAGAAAGTGACTGCATATTGGTTCGGTTTTTTTCTACATGAACTCTATCAAGTATATCACGAAGCATATCTGAAAAACGGAACGAAATCGCTCCGTATTTTTGTTTTATATAATCTGATGCTGTGGTTTTTCCTGATGCAATTTCACCGGTTATTCCAATTATTAGTTTTTCCATATTATTTTTTTCTTTCAAAATCACAACTATATTGTCGGTATTTTATTCCAGCTGCATCCATAAGTCTTTTGGCTGCTATAAAAGCAGGTTGGCCGTCATACTTGTTGCTTTCGTATATTACTTCTTTTATTCCATTTTGGATTAAGGCCTTGGTGCATTCGTTGCAAGGAAAAAGTGTGCTGTATATTTTGCAATTAGTGGTGTCATTGTTGGAATTATAAACTGCGTTTTCCTCGGCATGACAGACATAAGCATATTTGGTATCTTGGTACTCTCCTTCACGCTCCCAAGGAAATTCTTCTTCACTAATTCCTCTTGGAAAGCCATTGTATCCTAGCCCAACCACGACATTGTTTTGGTCAGCTATTACTGCTCCAACTTGGCTGGAAGGGTCTTTGGAGCGCTCTGCAATGACATGGGCCATGCGCATAAAGCATTCATCCCAGGAGATATAGTTTTCACGATATTTTATAGTCATAGTAGTAAAATTATAGCAGACCATATATTTGTTGGCAAATTAAAAAAAAGCCTCAATTTCGAGGCTTTTTTAGAAGTTTTTTTGAGATTATTCAATTTCAATCTTTACACTTGGGCCCATGCTGCTGGCTAGGAATATTGATTTTATAAATGTTCCTTTTACAGATGATGCTTTGGCTTTTTTTACTGTTTCTATAAATATTTCGAAGTTTTCTTTTAGTTTTGAATCTTCAAAGCTAACTTTTCCAATTACCTGATGAATATTTCCAGAGTCGTCATTTTTAAATGATGCTTTTCCTTTTTTTAGATCATCAATCATTTTCTTTACATCTTTTCCAACTGTTTCTGTTTTTGGGTTGGGCATAAGGCCTTTTGGTCCAAGAACTTTTGCAGCAATTGCAATTTTTGGCATCATTTCCGGTGTTGCAATTGCAATATCAAATTCCACTTTTCCAGTAGTTTTGATGGTTTTGATTTCTTCTTCTCCATAAACAAAGTCAGCTCCAGCTTCTTTGGCTGCTTTTTCATCGTTTGGTCCTACAAAAGCTGCTATTTTTTGGGTTTTTCCTGTTCCGTGAGGAAGGGCAACCGTTGTTCTGATTTGTTGATCACTTTTCTTTGGGTCAATCCCAAGTCGCACGTGTACTTCTACAGAAGCATCAAATTTTACTGTACTTGTTTCTTTTACAAGGGTGATAGCTTCATCTAGTGAGTAAGCTTTATCCTTGTCGATTTTAGCCTCTAGGGCTTCCATTCTTTTTGACATATGTTTTTTTGGACTTTTGTCCGTTAGTGGTAATAACCCCTGAATGATCAAGGTCCCACATATGACACTTTATATAGTGTCTAAATAAAATAGTGCATATATAATGCACTATTTTGGGTTTTTTGTCAAGGAGGCATTCGTATTTACGGATATTCCTGATAATCCGGATGTGTTTTTTATTATTTCACTTTCTTAACAAATGATTTCAGTAAATCTGCTGATTTTTTGAATTTTTTCTTTTCTTGAGCATCAAGTTTTAGTGGCCAAATTGCTTCAATTCCATTTCTACCGATAATAGCTGGTACTCCTATTGAAATGTCGCTTATTCCGTTCCAGTTTTTTATTCTTGCAGAAACTGGTAGTACTTTATGCTGATCATAGAGAATTGCTTCAACCAGTTCTGTTGCTGCAGCGCCAATTCCAAAATAAGTTGAGCCTTTTCCTTGGATAATTTTGTATGCTTCATTTCGCACAAATTTTTCTATTTGGTTTTTCTTGGCTGAAGTAAGACCTTTTACCTGTTTCGCTGGAATTCCAGCCACACTAACTGTGCTCCATCCTACAAATTCACTATCACCATGTTCTCCAAGTACAAATCCATGCACATTTTGAGCGCTGACTTTTGAGTGTTCGGCAAGTTTTGTTCGTAGGCGTGCTGTGTCGAGTGATGTTCCGCTTCCAAATACTTGGGATTTTGGCAGCCCTGTTATGTCTTGAGCTATATAGGCCAGAACATCTACTGGATTTGAAATTATGATTACTATTGCATCTTTTTTTATTTTTCCAATTTTTTTGAAAATTGATTTAAGAATTCCTGTGTTTTTTTCCACCAGATCAAGTCTGGTTTCTCCTTTTTCTTGTTTTGCTCCCGCTGTTATGATAATTATGTCTGCATTTTTGGCATCTTTGAAATCTGCCTGAGATACGCAGCCTGTTTCTACAAAACAAAGCCCATCTGCAATATCCAACACATGTGCTTCTTCTTTTGTGTCATGCAGGTCTATGAGTTGTATTTCTGAGGCTGCGTTTTTTAATGTTAGTGTGTAAGCAATTGTTGAGCCAACATTTCCGGCTCCTATAATCGCTACTTTTGATCCGGATTTTTTCATACTTTGATAGTCAGTAGCCAATGGCTCATAGTTTTTAACTATTTGCCAATGGTATAAGTTAATTAATTTTATTATATCAAATATAGGCATAAACAAAAAGACGACTTGTTTAGTCGTCTTTATAGTTTGAATGTTGTGTCTTATTCAACTTTCACACCCATTTGTCTAGCAGTTCCTTCAATAATTTTCATTGCAGCTTCTATATCATTTGCGTTTAGGTCTGGCATTTTTTTCTCTGCAATTTCTTTCACTTGTGCTTTTGAGATTGTTGCGATTTTATCTTTCAAAGGGTTTCCTGAACCTTTTTTAATTCCGGCTGCTTTTTTGATAAGCGCGCTTGCTGGAGCTACTTTGGTGATGAAATCGAAACTTCGATCCTCGTAAACACTAATAATAACCGGAACAATCTCTCCTTTTTTATCAGCTGTTGAGTTATTGAATTGTGTACAAAAGTCTTGAATGTTCAGACCATGTTGTCCAAGTGCTGGACCAACTGGAGGTGCTGGATTTGCTCCTCCACCCATGATTTGCAACTTGATTTGTGTCATTAATTTTTTGGCCATATTTTTTATTATTTTCTTGTAGGAGAGAAGCGTGTCATCTGACACCAGCCTACTTTTCAATTATTAAATCTTTTTTACTTGTAGTGCGTCCAATTCAACAGGAGTTTCACGTCCAAACATGCTAACCATAACTTTGATTTTTCCACGACTTTCATCAACATTACTAACTTTTCCTTCAAAGTTTTTAAATGGACCGTCAACAATCTTAACCGGTTCACCAACCTCAACATCAATTTTGTGAGTTGGTTCTTCTACATTCATTCTACCCATAAGTGATTCAACTTCTTTTGGGTCAACAGGTGTAGGAATTGTTCCTGAGCCAATAAAACCAGTTACATTGGGAGTGTTACGAACAACATACCAAGAGTCGTCGTTTACAACCATTTCAACTAGTACATACCCGGGAAAGATTTTTTCTTCTACAACTGTTCTTTTTCCATTTTTAATTTTAATTTTCTTTTCTTTGGGAATAAGTACGCCAAAGATTTTATCTTGCATATCAAAAGATTCAATTCTTTGTTCAAGATTGCCTTTTACATTTTCTTCATAGCCACTATATGTATGGATCACATACCATCTACGACCAATATTTGGATTTTGTTTAGCCATATAAAATTACTTTACTTGATGATAAATTCAAGCATTAAATTGAAAATATTGTCTAAAACTGCGAAAAAAACAGCTACTCCAATAGCCATTGCTATAACTATAAGAGAGTAGTTAATGGTCTGTTTTTTGGTTGGCCAGACTACTTTTCTTAGCTCTGTAACAGAGTCCTTGAGATATTGCACTATTTTAGTGAAAATATTCATATTTTTTTTAACTAAAAACGGCCTATGGCCGGTTACTTGTGAACTATTATATATGAGTTTGAGTAAATTGTCAAGGTCTTTTGGTGGATAAACAGGATTTTTTGCTCACAGATATTTTTTGCTAAATTTAGCAAAATTTTCTCTTTTTGAAGCGGTTTTAGCCTTGACAAAACCACTAAAATATGGTAATAATATGTTGAACTCTGTGGCCTTCACCGGCCGGAGGAATTGTTCTTGAAGACCCTGGTTACCGCAATTTTCTGTGGTTTTCTCTGCGGCTGCGTGGACGAGCGTACGTCCACTGTCGAGGAACCTTTCGAGTTTTCGCCCCCCACCGCTTGGTCCTCGTCCGAGGACAAGCCGGCTCAGCTTGAGTCGTTCATCCACGTCACCGAGTCGGGTCAGACCCTTCTCAGCATCGCCCGAATGCACCGGGTGGACGTGAACGATCTCGCGGAACTCAACAAGAAGATGCTGCTCGACAAGGGAGGGCAGTACTACAACGATCCGTCGAGGGCGCACTGGGACAAGTGCGAAGAGGTCTACCCTGGCTGGGAGAACGAGCGCGTTCCCTCCGGCTGGACGCTGATCATCCCGGAGACGCGACCCCGCATCGTCTACAACGCCAACTAGCCAGGGGGAAAGTGACAGGCTACTTCGAGGAGCAGATGCCGGCTACGCTGCCGTCAACCACGCACCTCGCGATTTGCCGCTCTGTTAGGGGACAGAGCGGCAAATCAACACATTCTGAAATTAAAAAAACTCCAAATGGAGCTTTTTTGTTTGTTTGATTTTTTATATATCCAAATTCTTTACAGATTTGGCATGAGATTGGATAAATTTCTTTCTTGGAGCTACTTCTTTTCCCATGAGGATATCAAATGTTTCGCTAGCTTTTTCTGCGTCTTCAATTGTAACTTGCTTCATCAGTCGGTTTCCAGGATCCATGGTAGTATCCCAAAGTTGTTCAGCATTCATCTCACCAAGACCTTTATATCTCTGAATATTTAATTTTTTACCGGGTTTTGTTTTTTTCTTTTCTTCTGTCTCCTCTTCTGATTCGACCTCTTCTTCTACTAGCATATCTTGATCAGAAATTCCAAGTTTCTTTTTGTGATTTTCGAGTTCTGTTTCATTGTAGATCCAAGTTGTTTCTTTTCCTTTTTTGATGCTAAAAAGTGGTGGCTGGGCAATATAGATATGTCCACTGTAAATAAGCTCTGGAAAATATCTAAAGAATAATGTCAGAAGAAGTGTGCGAATATGGGAACCATCAACATCCGCATCTGTCATGATTACAATTCGATGATATCTGAGTTTGCTAATATCAAACATCTCTCCAATATTTGTACCAAGAGCAATGATAAGAGATTTTAGTTCATTGTTAGTCAGGATTTTATCCAGACGGGCTCTTTCTACATTTAGAACTTTTCCTCTCAGTGGCAGGATTGCCTGAGTATGTCTGTCACGTCCTTGCTTGGCTGTACCACCCGCAGAATCTCCCTCTACTATGTATAGCTCGGAAATTGTTGCGTCGCGACTTGAACAATCTGCAAGTTTTCCAGGTAAAGTGAATCCTTCAAGAGCGCTTTTTCGAAGTACTGTATCTCTCGCTAGTTTGGCTGCCTTTCTGGCTCTTGCTGCTAATAAACATTGCCCAACTATGGCTTCTGCTTCTTTGGGATTTTCTTCTAAGAAGATTGCAAAGAATTCTGAAAGTACGCTATCTACTGCAGGCTTAACTTCTGGGTTTCCAAGCTTTGCTTTGGTTTGGCCTTCAAATTGTGGATCTGGGATTTTTACAGAAATAATTGAGGTGAGCCCTTCGCGAACATCTTCACCACCAAGATTTGTATCTTTTTCTTTTAGTATTCCCTTGTTGCGAGCATAAGTGTTTATGGTTCTGGTCAGAGCACTTCTAAATCCGGCAACATGAGATCCGCCATCCGGATTAGTAATGTTGTTGGCAAAAGCAAAAAGTGATTCACTATAATCTGTGGTGTATTGCAAGGCAATTTCGATATTGACCTCTTCAATTTTCTTCTCAACATAGAAAACAGAATCATGTTTTGGTTCTCGGTTTTTATTGATATGTTTTACATAGCTCGCTATTCCACCTTCAAAATAAAATTGATAAGTGTTGTCTTTGAAAGGAACTGAAGTTGGGTCAACTTGTTTTTCCTCGAGTGTTCTTTCATCTCGTATGATAATTTTTACACCTTTTGTGAGGTATGTTTGTTGGCGTAGATGATCAATAATTGTTTTCCAGGTTACATCTATTGTTTCAAAAATACTTGCATCAGGCTTGAACATAATAGTTGTTCCTGTGCCTTTTGTTTTTCCAGTAGCGCGAACTTTTTTGACAGGTTTACCCATCTTGTATTCTTGTTCCCAAATTTTTCCATCTCTATGAATAATTGCTTTTACATCTGTAGAAAGAGCATTTACAACAGAAACACCAACACCATGCAAACCACCTGAAACTTTATAACCACTATCTCCAAATTTACCACCGGCATGAAGTGTGGTAAGGACAAGTTGAAGCGCGCTAATTTTTTTCTTGGGGTGAATATCTACTGGAATACCACGACCATTGTCTGTAACTGAAATCCAATTGTCAGGTAGAAGTTTAACTGTAATTTCTGTACAAAAACCAGCCATTGCTTCATCAATGGAGTTATCAACTGCTTCCCAAATCATGTGGTGAAGACCGCGGGGACCAGTGGAACCTATGTACATTCCAGGTCTTTTGCGAACCGCTTCTAGTCCTTCTAATACGCTAATATTTTTGGCACTATACCCGCTTTTTTCTTTTGTTTTTTTATTGGTAGATTTGTTTTTTATTGGTTGAGATGGTTTTTTTGAAATTGGTTTTCCTGTTGTTTTTTTTGCAGGAGCTGTCTTCTTTTCAATCCTTCCTTTGGTTTTTGATTTTGGCATATTCTTGATTAGAAATAGTTTTTCAATAGTAAAGCGTAGATATTTTATCATTTTTTTGGCTGTTAGGCAAGGGCAAAAATAGAAAATAATTAAAATAAAAAATACCTATATCAGGTATTTTTTATTCTCCAATATTCACTAAATTAGTGAATATTGGTGGAAGCTCGGTTGCCAGGCGAGCTTAGAGGGGGGATTTGGGGAGGGAGAGGACTAGAAGTCGTGCCAGCCGGCCGGGATCAGGCTGCGGGGTTCGCAGTTCCACTCGACCATCTCCTGGAAGGGGACGGTCGGCGGCACAGGGTGCAGCCAAGCCCAGTTGCGGCTGTCCTCCTCGGTCTCTTCGAGCACCTCGCAGATGATCCAGGAATCCTCGTCCTGATCCACGGTGATGCCCTCGAGCAGCTGATCGTCGTAGTCGTTCGCCACCCAGTAGAGGATGGCCTCGGCGGTCAGGTTTTCGATGAGCTGCTGCTCTTCGAAGAAGTCGAGAGTGGTGGTGTTGGTCCACCCCGACTCCCCGACGTCCTGGCCGCTGAAGATGGCCTCGAGGTGGTCGTAGGGCGTGACCTCAGGCATGTGGATCTCAATGCCGCCAGTGGGCCTGACGCTGACGACCAGCTCCCACTTGTGCCCGTCGTAGGGCTGCTCCAGCAGCTGGAAGTCGAGGGGCTCGAAGTTGGACTCGTCGATCGGCGGAAGCAGTGGCAGTGCCTCCTCGATGGTCGGCGCGGGGAGCGCCTCGGGGGGCGGGGTCGCCTCCTCGGTGCAGCCATAGGCCGCGAAGAGGGTGGCGATGAAGAGGAGGGGGAAGCGCTTGTGCACGGTCTTCACGGTCTGTTTCTCCTTGCAGTGACCAGTGATCTCTATAGTTTATTTCTAAACCACAAAAATCACTGGTCAAATTTTCAAATCCCTTGTAAAGATCATGATACAAAAACGCTTAGCATTTTTGTATACGCCATTATTCACAATACAAATTGATTATGAATATTGGCGGGTGGCTCGGTCGTCAGGCGAGCCGCGGGCGGATTGAAGGTGGGTCAGAGTCTGGCTGTTCAGAGCGTGCGGCAGGCTCCGAGATCATCAGCTTCTGATAGAAGGAAGTAGTAGTGTCGACAGAGATGGCAGGACTTCTGATTCTCTGACGCGGTGGTGCAGTACTGTTTGCAGGATCCGCCAGCGCAGACCATGCCTTTGGCACACTCGTTTTGGTAGTCACAGCTTTCGCCGACCTGAGCTGACCCGGCCCAGGCGCAGATTCCCTTGCCTGACGATCCGTAGCAGCCCTTGCCAAGGCTACAATCCTGATCGATCTGATCGCAGCCTGTGGTTGGGCGAGTGGTGAACGACCAGCTTTTGCCGAACCACCAGCCATCCACGAAGCCATTGACAGTGACTTGGTAGGTTTGGTCAGGCTTGAGCGGCGAGTGGGTGTAGATAGCGAGTGAGCTCTCTCCCTCGAGATGTGGGTCGTTCTCGGGCGTGAGGAGGGTGTGCTCCAGGTTGGTGCCACTGTTGAGTTCTGTCACCGAGTGGCCGTAGACCTCGAGCTTGGTTCCGAGGTCGAAGCTGGCGGTGATGATCGGCCCGGAGGGGTAGCCGTTTGGCGGTGCTGGAGGCTGGGGACTTTCGTACCCGTCCCAGGAGAGGTCGACCTCTGTGACCCCATCAGGTGGCCAGACCACCATCTGACAGTTGTCTGTGTCACTCCCATCGTCTGCGCCGAGATCAAGCACGTTGATCGGGCGATCAGCTGTAGCAGTGTCCTTCTGGGAGTAGCCCATGTGGACAGCCCAGGTGCTCAGGAGGGGAAGTCGGTGGTAGACAGTCTCCATCCAGTGAGCCACAGCTGCCTCAGGCGTTTCCTGGTAGGCAATCACTTCCCGGAAGGGCAGCCCTTCGTAGTCACTGTATTTCATTCTCTCCCAGAAGCGCGCTGCGCAGAATTCCAGGTTTCCCGCTTCTTCTTCGTGGATGCTCAACCCGTCTTCGTAGAGGGTCGGGTTGGCGAGCACGAAGTTGGCATGGCATCTTGCTGCTTCCTGGATCGTGGCCGAAGCTGCGACAGGGGGAAGTCCAGCAAGAGATCTGTAGTTGTTCAGAGCGATGCGTGCGCGACGTGCGAACGCGGTTTCGTCTGATGCAACTACTGCCTTGGCTGAAGCTGCCGGCTTTGGTGCGCTTATCAGGGTACCGCCCGAGTTAGTGGGCATGAGCGGCAGTTGGGGCCGGCTCACATCCTGCTCATCGGACCAGTTCAGGTAACCGAGGAGCGTGCAGGAGGCCAGTACCATAGCCAGGGAGAAAAATCTTTCGCTCATCCTTTCCTTGTTTTTTTGGTGTGGTTTCAGTCTGAAGTTTGTTAATTTTAAGTTTCCTTAAAAGCAAGAAACTTCAGACTAAGTTAAAACCATCTTCAATCCTATGAAAAGAGCATATTTTAGCCAAAATTAACTAAACTTAGCCAAAATAATGAATTAGTATAGCATAAAAAGCCGTTTTTGTCAATTTATCAGTGAATGATCAAAAAAAACAAATAAGTTGGGTTTAATCCAATAATTTGATATAATTTAATACATAAGAATCTTCAAAAATGCCATGTTCAAAAAAAAGAACAATCTATCCAAATATGTTGATCCTTCAGGTGAATTTAGCACTAGGAGCTTGAAGCGAGCAGAGTGGTATGCCAAGCATAAAATTTTACTGGCAAAAATAGGATTAATTTCCCTTATTGTTTTTTAATGTGATTTTTTGGGGTTATAGTATTTATGGCTGGGGAAGGTATTTCTTTTTTGATTATACAAATACTGAAAGAATCTTAGTTGACCTTACTAGGCCGGTAGATACAGCAGCACCGAAGATTAATATTAAAAATCTTCTTCTCAAAGAAGTGAAAGTTTTTGATGCTGGCAATGATAAATATGATTTTGCAGTCAGAGTTCATAATCCAAATGCAAAATGGAAAGCCGAAGTGAGATATAGATTTTTGTATAGTGGACAAGTTTCAGATGTATTTAGTGGTTTTGTTTTGCCAGGAAATGAACAAGTTTTGGCAAATTTAGGAGAGGAGCTTCTCAGATATCCAACAGGGATTGGTGTTGAGATTGTTGACGTTAATTGGAAACGGATTGATCCTCATAAAGTAAGAAATCCTCTTGAATTTATTGACGGGAGAGTGATTTTTGATGTTGATGAAGTGGTGTTCACTCCTGCCAATTTTAGCAGGGGTATAGTTATTCATACTATTGAATTTGATGTTCATAATAATAGTGTTTATAGTTATTGGTCGCCTGAATTTTATGTTTTTTATTTGAATAATCAAACTCCGGTTGGTATCAAAAAAATTCAGATTGATAAATTCAGATCAGGCGAAAGCAGTTTTATTGAATTGAAATCTCTAGCAAATAATTTGCGTGTTACCGGAGTTGAGATTGTCCCTTCCATCGATGTATTTGATGAAAATGTATTTATTGAGCCTGGGTTATAATTATGCCAAAAACTTCTTTTTTCGCATTGAATTGGAGGCGATTTGATTGGATAGTGTTTGCAGCAGTTCTTATTTTGACAATGGTTGGTTTAACAGCAATTTACAGCGTTGATCTTTCTCGGGGAGACACGCTTATTTTTTTTCCTACCCAAGCTTTGGCTCTAGGTCTTGGAATGATTGTACTTTTTTCTCTGGCAAGTTTGCATATTTCTTTTTTTGAATCAACTGCCAGATTGTGGTATGTCTTGGCTTTGGTTCTTCTTATTACTGTTTTATTTTTTGGTGAGTCTGTGCGTGGAACTACTGGTTGGTTTCGCTTTGCTGGTTTTTCTTTTCAGCCGGCTGAATTTGCCAAAGTTGCTCTAATAATTTTCCTTGCTTGGCGAATTGCCAGACAAGGTAGGAGATTTGAAACTTGGCAGTTTCTGGTTGCTACTGGTTTTATGACTCTGCTTTTTGTTGGACTTATTATTGCTCAGCCTGATCTTGGTACTTCAGCAATTTTACTTGGAGTTTGGTTTACTTTGCTTTTGCTTGCCGGAACCAAAAAACGCTATGTACTTTTTTTAATTTTATTGGCAATTACTACTTTTGTTGTTTCTTGGCTTTTTCTTTTTAAGCCATATCAAAAAGATCGTTTGTTAACTTTTGCTGATCCTTCACGCGATCCTTTGGGCTCAGGCTACAATGTTACTCAATCAATTATTGCCATTGGTGCTGGTGGTATGATTGGCAGAGGACTTGGTTTTGGATCTCAAAGCCAACTACATTTTTTGCCTGAAGCTCAGACTGATTTTATTTTTTCTGTAATTGGTGAAGAATTAGGATTTATAGGGGTTAATATTCTTTTAATTGTTTATTTGATACTATTATGGAGATTGGTACATATCGCTCATAATTGTAGAAATGATTTTAGCGCCTATACTGTACTTGGCATAGCAACTCTTTTTCTTTATCAAATGATTATTAATATTGGAGCTTCTATGGGTCTGTTGCCAGTTACTGGAGTTACTCTGCCATTTGTTAGTTATGGAGGATCCTCTATGATGATAAATCTACTGCTTATAGGAATCGCTGAAAGTGCTGCCATGTCCGGTACTCGGGCAATGCAAGTCTGATAGAGCCTTGACATTTTGCTAGTTTTAGCTTATAGTATTATCCACCTCAATCTGAGACTATGTTTGATAATAGCAAAAATATAGAAAGCTCTCAAAATGAGCAGAAACAGTTTCAGATGATGAAACAGTGCCCAAGCTGCACAGGTGATTATCAGGATTCTGATATTTCTATTATTGACCATCGTAAGAGTTCAAGAACAATTCATTTATCTTGTAGTAAATGTAAAAACTCTATGATCGCTATGATTGGGCCAACAAATATGGGTATGGCTTTGGTCGGATTGATAACCGATCTTACCAGAGAGGATGCCCAAAGGGCCAAATCAAGATTGCCTCTTACAGATGATCAGTTGCTTGAAAACTATAATTATATACATAATCATTCAGAAAAATTTATTAAATTATTTAATTAAATACTAGAATATGACTTTATCGATTAATGCCAAGAAAAGAGACGACAGCTCTGCTGAGGAATTGCGTGCCGAAGATTTGATTCCAGGAGTTGTTTATGGGGGAGAAAGAAAACAAACTGATAGTTTTTCAGTTTCTTACAATGATTTTGAAAAGATTTTTCAAGAAGCAGGTGAGTCTACTTTGATTGATTTTCAAATTGAGGGAGATCAAGAGCCAGTAAAAGTTGTTGTTAAAGAACTTCAATATAATCCTGTTAGTGATAGAATTACTCATATAGATTTGAAACAAATTAAAATGGGAGAAGAAATGGAAGTAACTGTTGAGTTAAATTTTGTTGGAGAGTCAGCTGCAGTCAAAGCTCTTGGAGGTACTCTTTCAAAAGCTATTAATTCTGTTACAACCAGATGTTTACCAAAGGATCTTATCAATTCAATCGATGTGGATCTTTCTGTTCTTGAAACTTTTGAAGATTCTATAAAGATTTCTGATTTAAATGTTCCGGCTGCAGTTACTATTGTTGATGATGCTGAAATCTTGGTAGCAAATGTATCAGCTCCACTTACAGAAGAGCAGTTAGCTGCTATGGAAGAGACTGCAGAAGCAAGTGTTGAAGACGTAGAAGTAGAAGAAAAAGGAAAGAAAGAAGAAGAGGGCGAGACTGCTCCGGAAGAGAAAAAAGAAGAGTCTAAGACTGAATAATTTAAAACATAAATTTTCAAATCCCGCTCTTTTCGAAAGGCGGGATTTTTGATAAAATTAGAATACTTTTCTCAATAAATTTTTATGAAAAAGAA
Organism: uncultured Gammaproteobacteria bacterium; assembly: GCA_964522405.1. Lineage (GTDB taxonomy): Bacteria > Patescibacteriota > Patescibacteriia > Magasanikbacterales > UBA922 > CAZFTR01. The sequence goes on from CAZFTR010000001.1 coordinate 80,122, forward strand.
ATCAAAGAAAACCAAAGGACATCCTCTTTCGGAAAAAAAAACAATCTCAAATGATATTAAGTATATATATACTTTAGCAGGGCTGGTTTTTCTGTCCGGCTTGTTTTTGCTCTTCTGGTTTATTTTTGGTTCTGGATTTGGAAGAGAGAATATTAAGAATATTTATGAAGAAATATCTATTGAGCAAGAAAAAGAAAAATGCAATCATGTCCGTGTGATAGATGGGGTATGTGTTAAAACTGCAGAAGATGTAAATCCACCATTGGTTGCAGTGATGGTTGAAAATCATTTTGAATCATGGCCACAGTCTGGTCTTAGTGATGCGCAAATTGTTTATGAAGCTCCGGTGGAGGGGAATATTTCTCGATTTATGGCTATTTATCCCTTGGATTCAAAGGTTGAAAAAGTTGGTCCGGTGAGAAGTGCCAGACCTTATTATCTTGACTGGTTAGAAGAGTATAAAAATATCATGTACATGCATGTGGGAGGATCTCCGGATGCGCTTGATCAGATTAAGGAAGAAGATATTTTTAATGTAAACGAATTTTATCTTGGTTGGTATTTTTGGAGAAGCAAAGATCGTTCTGCGCCTCACAACACTTACACTTCAGATAAATTATGGAATAAAGCTTGGGATAAATATACCAAAGATTTTGAAGCAGCTACGAGTACAAGTTGGGCTTTTGGAGAAGCGGAAAAATGTGAAGCAGATTGCATAGATGAAATTGTTGTATCTTTTGCAGCACCAACTTATCAGGCAGTTTGGAATTATAATACTTCTACACAGAAATATGAGAGATATCAAGTTGGCGAGAATCACGCAGATCAAAATGGAAACAAGATTGAAGTCGACACCATAGTTGTTCAGAGAGTTACCACTAAGACAATTGATAATATTGGTAGAAAGAGTATGGATACGATTGGTGATGGTCAAGTTTTTGTCTTTCAAAATGGAAATATGCTTGAGGGTATTTGGAAAAAAGAATCTATTACTGACAAAACAAGATGGTTGGATAAAGATGGAAGTGAGCTTCCACTTAAACCCGGTAAAATTTGGATTGAAGTTTTGAATCAGGTGGGGGAGTTGGAGTATTAGTTGGTTAATCTAGAATAAAATTTTTTTAATCAAATTGTGAACAATAAACCACATCTTTTCAGGGTTGTGGTTTTTTTGTGTATGCACAGGCCAAACTCTTGACAAAAAGTTAAAAATACTTATAAACTCCTTATTGGAGTCTCCCCATGTGAGGGAGTGAAGGAGTATCATGACCGGAATTCATTTCACGTTTCAGAGAGGAGTCCTGGTTTCTATCGAAGACTGGGGCGAAGGCGGGCGCCAGAAGCCGCGTCTGACTGTCGAGCGCATCGGCGACAATCGCTTCCGCTACCACAACACCGGTCCCGGCTGTGGCGCCGGTTCTGGTAGCATCAGGTGGCTCCACGAGCACTTCTCCCACGAGGACAAGGATCTGCTTCGTGCCTTCGTGAAGCGTTTCACCCCGGAGAGGGCCAAGAAGTGGTTCCCCGACTGCGCCATCAAGCAGGAGTAGTCAAGGAAGATGCTGCCCCTCTCGGGCCTGGGTTCGTTCGGTCGTCTACCTCGGCGTTCGCAGTAGCGGACGCCGAGGGCCATCAAAAGCAACTTATAAAATTAAGTTGTTTTTGATTGTAAATTTTGTTTAAAAAAAGAAGTATGCAGTGCAAGCATACTTTTTTATCGACTCTGTCCGTTTGGCATATATTTGGTATCTCTTATCCAGATCCAGAAGAGCGCTTTGATTTCCCAATCAAGAAAGCCCATTCCTTCCAGAACCAGAAAGATGTCATCCAAACAGAATCGCCCCTTGTTCAGCTCATGGCAAACAATTCGCGGCATGATTTGCATATGTAAGAAAATCTGCCCAATGTATTTTTTGGTTTTAGGGTTAGTATTAGCTCCTGTTTTAGTAATTTCGGCAATAATTTTTTGGTTGCTTGGTTCAAAAGCGATCAATGACTCTGCAATTGACTTTGGGTCAGTAGCAGTTCTGCCGGACAACCAAAAGAGTGTTTGAATAATTTGCTGAAGTGTCACTCCTTTTGCTTTGAGCTGCTCTGCGAATTTTCCGGGATTGATGTTTTTATCATCAAGTCCACAATATTTTTCTGTTTGCGTTGAGATTGTTTGGTCCTCTTTGATTGCTTGCACTGCTCTTGTATTTTAATCTTTCAGGTCGTGGTTAAGCAAGAGAATTTTTACAACTCTATCAAGACCTGAGAGATCTTGGATAGTTTCTATTCTATTTTTAGGGAAATATTGATCAATTAAAAGTTTAGATTTTTTTAATTGGCTAGGATCAATTTCTATAAAAATGGCAATTTCCTGATAATTTTTTATCTGTTTAATTTGCTCAAATAGTTCTTGATAAAGTGCCAGCCCCTGGCTATCCGCGACCAATGCTAATTTTGGTTCATGTTGAATACTTTTTTCTTTTCTGAATTGTTCCTCTGTTAGATATGGAAGATTGGCAGTGATGATTAAATTTTCTGCGCTAATTTTATTTAAAAAAGGTTTGAGCAGGTTTCCCTTTTTAAAATTTATTTTTAGGTTAAATCTTTTAGCATTCTTTTTGGCAATTTTGAGAGCTTGGGTAGATATGTCTGTTGCTCTTGCTGAAGATATTTCTTGATCCATTCCAAAAGTTTTTAAAGTGTGGAGAATTGCTATTGGTATGCATCCTGATCCGGTTCCAATATCAATTAATACTGCTTGTTTGTTTTCTTTGGAAATAAATTGATTTACATATTGCACCACTTCTTCTACAAGTATTTCTGTGTCCGGGCGGGGGATTAGAGTGTGCTTATTTACTGAAAAGACTAATCCATAAAACTCTTTTTCTTTGGTGATGTAGGCGATTGGTAGGCCAAGTCTTCTACTTGCCACATAACTTTTAAATTTTAGTCTTTCAGTAAAAGTTAAGATCTTTTCAGGATGGGTAATAATAAATTCACGCGTTGTTTTGAGTGTGTGAGCTATTAGTAGTTCTGCATCTAATCTGTCTATTGAGTTTGAGGCAGATTTTAGGAGTTTTGAAATTGACATTTTGAATTGATGAATATCTGAAAGAGTAAAAAGGTTTAATGACAAACGAATGACGACTGATTCTTGCATTAATCCACTTGCCAAGTGCCAAGGGATCTCTCGACTTCGTTTTTCTTTCAGAAAACTACGCTCGAGATGACAAGCTCAGGTATTTTTAAAGGGTTATATTCGGGAGTGCCGAGTATTGTCTATCATTCCTTATAATCTTCTTCTCGAAGCGCTTCAATAACTTGTCCAAGATCTCCATCTAGAATTCTATTTATACTATTCCAACTTTGTTTGATACGATGATCTGTGATTCGGTCTTGTGGGTAATTGTAAGTGCGGATTTTTTCACTTCTGTCTCCTGTGCCGATTTGATTTTTTCTTTTTTCAGATAGCTCTGCTTGTTTTTTGGCTTGCTCTGCTTCGTAAATTCTAGCACGAATAACTCCCATGGCTTTTATTTTGTTTTGAGTTTGTGATTTTTCATCTTGGCACTGAGCTACAACTCCGGTTGGAATATGAGTGATGCGAACTGCTGAGTAAGTTGTATTTACACTTTGACCTCCATGTCCTCCGGCACAAAAAGTATCTATGCGAAGATCTTCTTTTTTTATTTCAATTTCTTCTTCTTCAATTTCCGGCAGTATAGCAACACTGGCTGTTGAAGTATGAATTCTACCTTGTTTTTCAGTTTCTGGAATTCTTTGAACTCGGTGAACTCCCATTTCATATTTCATATCTTTGTAAACACTTATTCCTTTGATGGAAAATATTACTTCTTTGTATCCACCAATTCCAATTTGGCTTTCACTAAGTAGGGCTGTTTTCCAACCTTTACTTTCAGAATATTTCATATACATTCTCATCAAATCTCCAGCAAAAAGTGCAGCTTCGTCTCCGCCAGCCCCTGCTCGTATTTCTACAATTACATCTTTTTTATCCATTGGATCTTTTGGAGTTGTTAAGAGCTTTAATTCAGTTTCAAGCTGTTCATTTTTTGTTTTTAATTCTTCAAGTTCTGCCTCGGCTAGTTCGTGCATTGACTCATCAACTTCTGATTTCATTAATTCTTCTGTTTCTGGAATTTGCTTTTCAGTTTGTTCTAATTCTATAATTTTATCGACTATTGGCTTGAGTTCATTGAATTCCTGAGAAACCTTTTTTAGTTTATTTTGGTCACTAATAACAGCAGGGTCTTGTAATTGCTTTTCTAGTTCTCCAAAATTAGTTTTTAGTTCAATGTATTTTTGGTTCATACTGATTATTATACTTTATAAATAAAAACAGGCCAAAAAAAGACCTGTTTTGTAATTTTTACAAAGCTATTTTGATTCTTCTGTGGTTTCAGCTTTTACTTCTGTTTTTGGTGTTTCTTCTGTGGTAGTTTTTTCTTTTTTATTTTCTTCTTTTTCAGTTGCTGCAGCTTTGGCTGCCTTTTTGGCCTTCTTTCCTTTTCTAGTTTTTGAGGCTTCTTCTACTTTTGCCATTTTTTCTTGGAATTTTTCAACACGTCTTGCTGTGTCTACAAAAATTTGTTTTCCAGTATAAAATGGATGAGAAGCTGAAGAGATTTCAATTTTTATTACAAAATGCTTAACTCCATCAATTTCTCGGGTTTCTTCTGAAGTAAGGGTAGAAGTTGTTACAAATTCAACACCGCTAGAAGTGTCTACAAATACAACTGGGTTTGTTTGTGGATGAATATCTTGTTTCATAATATCTTGTGCTAATTAAAGCGGTTTATTTAGTGGGCACATTATAGCACTAAGGTCTTTTTGTGTCAATAGCCTGTCTAATATGATCTAGATGTTGACAAATTTTGCCATATAATGTATTCTTTAGCCATTCATTTATCCCTCACTTAGACATATTTATTTGCCTTTTTACAGGTAAATAAGCTTTTTTCCTCTTGCTAACCACTTAGCGAGTTTGTCTAAGGAGGAACAAGGAAAAAATATGAATTATCCAACATTGATTGAGATGTTGCAGGCCGGAGCTCACTTTGGTCATCAGGCATCTCGTTGGCATCCAAAAATGGATCCATTTATTTATACTGAGCGTAATGGTGTGCATATCATTGATTTGCAAAAAACCATGCAACAGCTCAAGACTGTTTTGCCTGCTATTAAGCAACTTGCTTCTGAAGGTAAAACCATTTTGTTTGTTTCTACGAAACCACAAGCAAAAGAAATTGTTAAGCAAGCAGCAGTTGATTGCGGAATGCCTTATTTGGTAGATCGCTGGATTGGTGGAATGCTTACTAACTTTGAGGAGATCAAAAGACTTCTAAAAAAATATAATACTCTAAAAGAAAAAAGAGAAAAAGGTGAGCTTGAACATTATACTAAAAAAGAAAGACTTGAAATCTCAAGAAGTCTAGAAAAAATGTCTTCATATCTTGAGGGAATTTCAACTCTTACAAAAATGCCTGATGCTATTTTTATGCCATCAGTTCAAAAAGAAAAAACAGCTTTGATTGAATCAGGAAAAACCAATGTGCCTATTATCGGCATTTGTGATACCAATGCTAATCCTGAAAAAGTTCAATATTCAATTTGTGCCAATGATGATGCTATCAAAGCTATAACCATGATGGTTGGTCTTGTTGCTGAAGCTGTAAAGTCTGGAAAATCTGAATGGGATAAGAAACAAATGGCAGAAAAGAAAATCGGTGTGGTTGAAAACAAAAAGCCGGTTGCAAAAAAACAATAAAAAATCTTCTAAAAATTAAACTTTAAATTTATGTCTGTATCTACAGCTGACATTGCTAAGCTCCGAGCACAAACAGGAGCAGGTATGCTTGATTGTAAAAAAGCACTTGATGAAAATAATGGTGATTTTGAAAAAGCAGTAACATATCTTCGTAAAAAAGGTGTAGCAAAAGCAGCTAAACGTGCTGGAAAAATTGCTGCAGAAGGAACTGTTTCCAGTTATATTCATGCTGGTGGTAAGATTGGTGTGCTTGTAGAGGTAAATTCAGAAACAGATTTTGTAGCAAGAAATGAACAATTTACAAGTCTTGTAGCAGATATTGCTATGCATATTGCTGCTGCAGCTCCAAGTTATTTAAATCGTGAAGATGTACCAGCAGAAGAGGTTGAAAAAGAAAATGATGTTTATAGAGAACAATTAAAAGCTGAAGGAAAGCCAGAAGAAATGATTGAAAAAATTCTGGAAGGAAAGATCGGTAAGTTCTTTGGAGAAATTTGTCTTCTTGAGCAGAAATTTATCAAAGATGAAGATAAAACCATAGAGCAACTTCTTACTGAAAAGACCGGCGAAATTGGTGAAAAAATTACCATTAGACGTTTTGCGCGGTTCGAACTTGGTGAAGGAATTGAGAAAAAAGACTGTGATTTTGCAGCAGAAGTTGCAGAACAACTTGGAGAGTAAAGATAATTGAAACTTACACACAAAAAGCCCTGAAAAAGGGCTTTTTTGATTAGCTCATTTTTGCTATAATATTAATTAATGAAAAGCCATTTATGGGCAAAATTAAAATAGAAAAATACAAAGCATCAATTTCAGTGCTAATCTTTGTGATTTTGTGGTATTTTAGTTTTGGTTTTGCTTTCTTTGGAGTGCAAGATGGGACTGTTGAAGTCTCAAATGCTGCTGCTGAAACTGTAACTTGGGATGGTGGTGGTGCTGATGACGACTGGTGTACTGATTTGAATTGGTCAGGAGATGCTGAGCCTCTTAGTACAAATGATGTAGTTATTAATACAGCTGATGTGGTTGTCACAACCAGTGGTTGTGTTAGCGAAGGAAAAACTTTAAACTTTGAAACACTTAGTATTGCTGGTGCAAATACCAGCACTCTTCAAATAGAAGCCAATATTGGAACCGGAGTTAATATTGAGATAAATGGCAAAGGAACAATAACTCAAACAAACACAACTACTCAGAGTATCTCTGGTACTTTGACTATCTATAGTGGTGGTACGCTTACTCATGCTGATAATTCAACAGCGCAATCAAACGTAATAAATTTTAACATGGCCACTTTGGATGTCCAAGCCGGTGGCTCTGTTGATGTTGATGAGTTGGGGTATGATGGAACTGAAGGTCCTGGGGAAGGAAGTACAATATTATTTTATCCTGGGGCAGGTGGTGCTCATGGTGGTGATGGTGGTGATTCTATAAATACTGGATATGGGACGTATTCCGGAGGTGGAACTGGTTATTGTGATGCAGCAGTTCCAGTTACAATCGGTTCTGGGGGAAGTGATGGTTCTGGATATGGTTCTGGAGAAGGTGGAGCTGGTGGCGGTCTTATTTATCTGGATGTATCAGGTACAGCAACAATTAATGGAACAATAACTGCTGACGCTGCTACAGGAACTTCATGGACTGATCCAGCTTGGAAAAGTAGAGGTGGTGGTGGTGGTGCAGGTGGTGGAGTTTATATTTCAGCAGCTACTATTGCCGGTACTCCGGAGAGTTTTACTGCAGTCGGTGCTCAAGGTGGTGAACTGGATGTTAGTGATGGAGCTTCTGGTGGTGGTGGATGTGTTTCATTAAATTATACAGCCAGCAACAGTATTACCACGGCACAAGTAGATGTAAGTGGTGGAGACACTACTGACAATACTTCAGCCTTGAGTGGGCAAGATGGTGGTGCTGGAACTCTTTTTATAAAAGGAAACTCAACTCACGGGGATCTCTATGTTTTTGGAAATGGTTATTATACAGCCAGCACTACTCAGGGAGCCAGTGATTTACTTTTAAACTCAATATCCATAACCAGTTCTTCTGAATATATTGTTAGTGGTACTAATTCTTTGACTTTGCTCAATTCTGATCCGTTTGCTGGAAATGATGCGACTGGAAGGATTGAAATTGGTGGGACTGGAACTTTTACAGTGACTACTAGTGCTGATTTTATCATTAGTAGTACTACCATGTGGCTCTATCAGGGTGTAACCTTGGCTAGTGCGGCAAGTGTGGATATGGTATTGGCTAGTTCTGCTACTACAAGTTTATATGTTTATGATTATACAACTTCAACGGCACTTACTTTGAATAGTTTGACCATGCAGTCTGGCACTAGTATGTATCATGAAAAAAATGGCACTACTCAAGATCATGTGGTAAATATTTCAGCTGCAACCATAGATATTCAGTCGGGAGCAACTATTGATGCTAATGCCAGAGGTTATGAATATGCTCAGGGTGATGGGGCTGGTGCAAATGCCGCTACGGCTTGGTCCGGTGCAGGTGGTGGGCACTCAGGATCAGGTGGTGATGCTTATACTGCAGGAGGTGCATCCTTTAGCGATTCTGGTGGTAATGGTTATTGTAATACAGCTGCGCCAGATACTTTAGGTTCTGGTGGTGGGCATGTGACTGACGCAAGAGACCCTGGTGGAAGAGGTGGAGGACATGTGAAATTAGTAGCCACAGGTACTGCTACCATAGATGGTACTATTACCACAAATGGAGGTGTGGGACCTACAGAATCCACTGGTGGAGGTGCGGGTGGTTCTATAAGTGTTACCGCAGATACTATAGCTGGTACTCCTGAAGGTTTTCGTGTAAATGGTGGAGTTGGTACTACCAATGGAGGTGGTGGAGGGGGTGGTTGCGTTGCCTTATTTTACACATCTGCAAATAGTATTGATTATAGCCAAATAGGGGCTTATGGTGGTTCTGGTCCTGGAACCGGTTATGATGGTGGCCCTGGAACTATTTTTATTCAGGATACTTCTAACAATTCAAACGGAGACCTTTATGTTCTTGGTAGAACTTCTGGAGAAACAGAAGCGGTCTTAGGTGGAAGTCCGGTTACTCTTGATTCAATTAATTTTACCAGCTCTTCGGTTTTGATGGCCACTTCTACTACCAGTCTGACTTTGCCGGCTGCTGATCCTTTTAGTAGTCAAAATGGTGCTGGTAGACTTATAATTGGAAGTAGCTCAACTTTTACTCCGACCACAACCGGAAATTTTACTATAACAAGTACTACTCTTGAGCTACATCAATCAGCTACTTTTACAGCAACCTCAAGTGTTGATTTGATCTTGGCAGTAAGTTCAACATTGGATTTGCGTAATTTTTCTACTTCCACTTCTTTTAATTTGGGCACACTTACCATGCAATCAGGTTCAACCTTGACGCATGGCGCTAATACTTCAGTTCAAACTCATGTGGTAAATGTAACGGCAAGCACTATTGATTTACAGTCCGGTTCAACTGTTGATGTTTCAGAAAAAGGATATGAAGGATCAGAAGGTGCTGGGCAAGGAGCTGACGGATATACTGCTTTTACTGCAGCTGGTGCTGGACATGGGGGGGCTGGAGGTGATGCATCCTCTGGAGCTTCAGGTGGGTCTGCATATTGTGATATAACCGCGCTCGACACTATTGGTTCAGGTGGTGGTCTCAATGTTCATTCTGCTGGAAGTCTTGCAGGAGCTGGTGGTGGATATGCTAAATTGATTTCAGAAGGAACCCTAACTTTGGCAGGCACGGTCAATGCCAATGGTCAGGATGGTTTTGTAGCAGGTACAGCAGTTGGTGCCGGTTCTGGAGGAGGATTATATCTAAGTGCTGATACTATTTCATTAACTGGAACTGTAAGTACCGATGGTGGAGCAGGTGTCAGTGGTGGTGGAGCAGGTGGTGGTGGATGTGTTTACATAGCAACTGACACTTATTCTCCCGTTGGTGCAACCACATCTACTTCTGGAGGTACGGCCGCAGGTGGTGGTGACAATGGTTCAGATGGTATTTGGAAAATAGCTCCATATAAACCAACTAGTTTATTTTCTCATAGTACTGATGCAAGTTCAGGAGATACCAATCCAACTGGTTTAACTTCAGCTACTCCAGTATTTTCTGCAATATACAATGGTGTTTCAGATGCTATTAGTGCTCGTATTCAGGTAAGTACTGATGCAAATATTTCAACTATTACTCACTGGGATTCTGGGGCCAGTGGCGCTACAGTTACCACAACTTCAGATGGTGCAAGATTAACAGATATTGTCTTTGGTAGTATTGGTGACGCACCTACTTCGAATTTATCTCTTGATGACGACACAAGTGAAGGTTCTGACACAATTTATTATTGGCGTATAAAAGCTTTTGACAGTGACAGTGTTGAAGGTCAGTGGTCAGCTACTTCAACTTTTACTTTGCTTGATGCTCCAGATGAGCCAACCGCATTTACCAGCTCAAGTTTAAGTTCAACTGCTGTTAGTTTTAGTTGGACAGATAATTCTTCTATAGAAGATAATTTTGAATTTGATCAGTCAGAGTCTGGTGGTGCTTACTCAACTGTATCAACTACAAACAGTAATGTAACAAGCTATGATTTAACTGGCCTCAGTCCAAATGTCCAATATACTTTTCGAGTTCGAGCTACAAATAATGGAGGAAATTCAGGATATGTAACTTCTAGTGATTTTTATACTTTAGCAGACATTCCATCATCGATAAGTGTTGGCGCTACCACAATATCGTCGATGACAGTTAATTGGGGTACAGCAAGTAATTCTGTCGGTACTGAATACTATGTTGAAGATATCAATGATAGTTCTAGAAATTCAGGTTGGATTGCGGCAGCAAGTTATAATTTTACAAGTCTTAATTCAGGAACTCAGTATGGTTTCAAAGTTAAAGCCAGAAATGGAGATGGTGTGGAAACTGCATATTATGGTAATGTTTTGGCATCCACAGTATCTGTTCCAGGATCCCCTGGTACAGGACCTGGTGATCCTCCTCCGATTGAATGTATAGGAGTTTGCGATGTAGAAGAAGAATTAACCCCAACCGGGCTTATTCAAGCTGTGGATCCGAGTTCGCTTGATATTTTAGCAGAAGCTGGACTTGAAGCACCGTATACTGCTAATAAATATAGTACAGTTATACCTTATTATGGAACTTTTCTTGATCTTTCAGATTCCTTTGATTTAGAGTTTGGGTTTAAATTATTAAAAAGTCCTCTTGCCAATCCAAATAATTATTTTATTAATAAACTCGGTTCTATTAGATTGGGATATCATCATATGCCAAAAGTGATATTTAAGAATGGATTTTGTGTTTATTTTGGAACTGATGATGTGATTACAGTTGGAGAGGTAATATACCCAATCAAAGAAGTAAAAGTTTGTGATGGAAAATTACCAATTGTAGGAAAAGAATATAGCTATCACTTGTCTTGGAATGGTAAATTGGCTGTTCTCGAAGATCAAGATGGTGACATATTCAGTGCTTCTATAAAATCAATAAAAGATAATGATTTGCCATTAGCAATAGGCGGTACTCTATCTAACAAGGCTGCCAGTTTTATTCCGATTGAGATCAATAAATTGAAAACCGGTGAAACAAAATTAGTAACATATACAAACAAAAAAGATCTTTTATTAAAAATTGATGCTAGCTATAGTGAAGACATTGTTTTAAAAGAAAGTGCAGATGAACCAAGTGATGATTTTGAGAGTGCTTCAGTTGAGAAAATAACCTTGCAAAAGGATTGGGAATTGAAAGGTGAAGATGGTAAAAAATGCATGAACGCTAAATTTTTGAGCATTTCACAAAGCTTTTCATATGATACTTATACCTGTGTAGTTCTTGATACTCAGGATCCATCTTCAGACTTTTCTTATAACAAAGAAAACAAAATGGTTCATGGTAACACTGATCCAAATGCCAATGTTACTGTGGTTAGGAATTTTAAAGGTAAGGTTGTGCAGGTCGGTTCTGAGTATGATGATTTTATTACAGAAGGGCTGGTCTGGCTTGCTGATAATGGCAATGTAAAAACCACAACTGCAGATGATAATGGAGATTGGTTTGTAGTTTTTGAAGATATGGAAGATGGTAAGTATGAATTTAAGGTTGCGGTTATTGATTTGGCTGGGAATGAATCAGAGGTAGCCCAGGATATTATTGTCTCGAGTGTGCCAAAGTGTCAAGGTGATTCTTGTGTCGAACCAG
>CAZFTR010000001.1:92231-187063 GCA_964522405.1 uncultured Gammaproteobacteria bacterium
AAGAATGTGTCGGCGAAGATTGTGTCGAACCAGAAGAATGTGTCGGCGAAGATTGTGTCGAACCAGAAGAATGTGTCGGCGAAGATTGCGAAGGTGCTAAGCCTGAGGAGGGAAATGGTGAAAAGTCTGGAAATGGAGATGGTACAGAAGAACCAACAACACTTTTGGGTAAATTTATAAAAGATATTTTTTCTCCTGAGCAAGAAGAAATAAAAGAAGTAAAAAGCGAATCAAAACAAACAGAAATCGCAAAACTTATTGCAGATATCAGATCTGTGATAGACAATCCAGTTGTTGAAGAGTTAAATGAAAAGGTTACTGCGCCGGCTCTATATGTAATCGGTGTGGCAAATGTTGCAGCAGGTGTACAACTACCAAACATTCTTATTTTCTTAAAATATATTTTTGGTCAACCAATCATGGTGCTTCGTAGAAGAAAAAAGAAAAAATGGGGGGTTGTATATAATGCATACACTAAGCAACCGGTTGATCTTGCAGCGGTGAGAATAATAAACGATGAAACAGGAAAAGTTGTTAGAACTCAAGTTACAGATACTCATGGAAGATATTTTATTGCTGTAGATGAAGGAAGGTACAAAATTGAAATTATCAAACCGGGATTTGTTGGGCTTAGTGAATTTATGAAAGAAAAAGATGAAGATGCTAAGTATATAGGTTTGTATCATGGAGAATCTTTTGAAATTGTGGGTAGTGATAATTATGTAACTTATAATATTCCGGTTGATCCTGAAGTCGCTGATAAGCCTACTAAGAGTTTGCTTAGAGATCATTCTACAAAGATTGCCCAAAATGCTCTTAGTATAATTGGGCTTGCTGCCAGTATCTTTTCATTTATAATTTCACCTAATTGGTATATCGGTTTATTGGTTGTGTTACATGTTTTATTCTATGTAATGTTTTACAAATTTGCTCATGCCAAATTACCAAGTAAGTGGGGAGTGATTACAGAAAAATCAACTAAAAAATTACTGGGCAAAGTAGTTGTCAGGGTTTTTGATTCAGAGTATGATAAATTGGTTAATACATCCATTTCAGACAGAAAAGGAAGATATGCGGTTTTGGTGGGACCAAGTAGGTATTATCTAAATTATGATAAACCGGGATACCTTCAAAAGAAAAGCAAAGTTTTAGATTTTAGTAGTAAGAAGACCGAAGGAATGGGTGGAATTATTAGTAGAAATGAGGAATTGGAAAAAGGGAAAAATACCAAAGTTGAAGAAGATGAGGATGTTGATGTTAGTGGCAGTGAAGTAGAAAAAACAGCCAGCCAAGAGATTGAGGAAAAAATAGATGAAAAAAGTTTAATTGAAAATGCAAAGCAAAAATTTGAAAATACCCAAAATACCCAAGAGGTAGTTTCTGAAGAAAATTCAGAAAAAGAAGTTGTTAATAAAAAGAAAATTAAAAATAAAAAAACCAAGAAATAATTTTTTTATAAAAAATACTTATGTTAAAAATAGCTATAAATGGTTTTGGGAGAATTGGAAGACATGCCTTTAAAGTTGCTTTTGAGAAAAAAGGAATTAAGATTGTTGCTGTAAATGATCTTGCTGATAACAAAACATTGGCACATCTTCTTAAGCATGATACGGCCTATCCAGAATATGATCATGAGGTTAGTTATGATGATAAGCATATAGTTGTTGGAAAGAAAAAAATAAAAGCATTTTCTGAGCGAGATCCTTCTAAACTTCCTTGGAAAAAACTTGGAATAGATATTGTTATAGAATCAACAGGTGTTTTTAATACAAAAGAAAAAGCTTCAGCTCATATAGAGGCCGGGGCAAAAAAAGTTGTTATCTCAGCGCATGCCAAAGGCGAAGGAGTAAGAGGATTTGTTCGTGGTGTGAATTGTAAATCGTATAAAAATGAAAAAATAATTGACACAGCATCATGTACTACTAATTGTACAGCTCCAGTAATGTATGTTTTGCAAAAAGAATTTGGTATCAAAAAAGCCGTTCTAACCACTATTCATTCTTATACTGCCAATCAAAATCTCCAAGATGGTCCACACAAAGATCTGAGAAGAGCGCGTGCAGCCGGGCAAAATATGATTCCTACAACAACCGGAGCTGCTCTTGCAACTACCGATGTGGTACCAGAGTTAAAAGGTAAATTTGATGGAATTGCAGTTCGGGTCCCAACCATTACAGTTTCTATATCAGATTTTACATTGGTGACCAAAAAGAAGGTTACTGTTGAGCAAGTTAATAAAGCTCTGATAAAAGCATCAAAAACATATATGAAAGATGTGTTGGGTGTAACCAATGAGCCACTCGTTTCCAGTGATTTTATAGAGGACCCTCATTCCTCAATTGTGGATCTTGGATTTACCAAGGTTATTGATGGGGATTTGGTTCAGATCATTGCTTGGTATGACAATGAATGGGGTTATGCAAATAGGCTTATTGAAATGGCAGTGATTGCTGGAAATAAAAAATAAATTTTTATGCAAACTGTACAAAATCAAAGTTTCTTTTCAGATTTCTCAGATGAAGAATTGAAAAAATTGGAAAGTTGGCTAAAAAATCCAATTAAGCGTTATCGTTTTTTGCGTATTGTTAATTTGGCTTTGAGTTCAGCTATAAAAGAACTAAAAGAAGAGCAAATTCAGAAAGAAGAAAAGAGTCGAATTAAAAAAATATTAAATAGAATTGGATTAATGTAGGTTTTATGGCTAGACAGAGAAAAAAAACCATAGCAGAGAGTTTTGAAGATGGGTCTGCAGAAAGAGGCGTTTCTGAATTTGTTTGGGAAGACACTGGTGATGATTCGGATCAAATATTAAGAGTTAAGTATCCTCCGGAAGTAAGACAAGTTGTTGCTGAAGAGCTTGAAGAAATTGATCTTGAGCCTGATTTTGATCCGCAAGATCCTAAGTGGAAAGACCTGGATTATCTAGAGCACGAGGTGATAGTTAGCGATATAACAGAACTGTCAGAGCCTGAAAGACGTTTAGTTGAGAGAAGAATCGAAGAAGAAGTTCAGAAAATTGAACGTGTTATTGAAGATGAATTGGATTCAGAAGATTTTCCTATAGAGAAATATGATGATGGAATTGATTGGGAGCAGGCTCAGGAAAATTTAAATAAGCTCGAAGATTCAGAAGAATTGCCAATGGCAAAAACTATGCAGGCCTTAAAAGATCCGGTTTTTAAGGCTGAGATAGAGCAAAAAGCACAAGAAAGATTAGCAGAGCATCCCGCGGGCAAATGGATTTCCGGAATTTTGAATAAGCTTAATAAAATGCCTTTTGCCAAAGAATTACAAGCTGGATTAACCATGATTGCTGCATTGACTATGTTAAAAGTTTTGGAGAGGCAGATACCAGCTGGTATTAGTTCAGAAAGAAATGTGCCGCGTTTGGTAACTGCTGGTCCGGAAGTTCAAACTAGTAGAAGAGCTGGTGAAGATGAACAGTCACCTTATTCGCGATGGGATACTGAAGAAAGTGGAGACTTGGCTCAAGCTTCTGATCCAGGCAGTGAACAGGCTGAATCATCAAAAGAAAAAGAAACTATAGAATCAAGAGAAAATTTTGGAGAAACAAAATTTGTTGCAGAATTTGATCACTCGCCGAAATTTAAATTAAACAAAAATGAAGCAAAGCAAGCTGAAAAAACTTACGCTCAAACTATTGCAGAGCTTCAAAAATTAATTGAACAAGCCCAAGAAGCTGATGCCAAGGACATAGTAGTAAAAGTGCGTAGAGGCAGTCTTGGTGTAAGTATGCGTCGAAAATTCACCAAAGAAGGAACCAAAGAAAAAAATATCGAGTTGGCAAATGCCAGATTTGAATCTTCTGCAAATCCATTTTTGGAAGTTCTTCAACAAGTTTTTCCAGATATAATTATTGAAGTACAAGATGGCGGAGAACCTGGATTCACCATTGATGGTCAGTTTAGAAGTGTTGATGATGCTGAGGAGTTTGTAAAGACAGATCTGTTGAGAATTTTAGATTCAGGAAGAAAGGGAAATAAAGAGTTTTACCGAGCTTTGAAAGCTTTTGATCAAGGAAAAATTGATAAGTATCTTGAAAAGCGTGGATTTACAAAAGAAGAGCAAGAAGAGGTCAAAAGAATTCTTGAACAGGTGCAGACAAATGAGCGAAGGATTGTTTTGGGTATGAGTGTTGAAGCAACTAGAGATCAAGAACTTGAGAAAGCGTCTGCACAATCCTTAGTAGAGCCTGAAAAACCAAAACCTGTTCGTAGAGGTGCAGAGCCGGAAGTGCCTCGGGCTGGAGAAGGACCTGCTTCAATACCTGTTGTGCCAAAACCTGAGATCCCTAAACCAGAACCTCCAAAACCTGAACCTGGAACAGCTTTAGGGTTGCTACAAAAAGACAAAGTTCGTCTTGAAGAATATGATGCAACTCCACAACCAGATGAAGAGCCTGGAGAACGGCCAAAACCAAGGAGAATAAGAAGGGAAATAACCAGAACACAGGATGTTTTAGAAGATGTTACCACAAGAAAACGTACCATAAAAAGAAAAAAAGTTAGAACACCTATTATCGGTGAAGGTTCTCCTCCAATAAAACCACCAAAAAGAAAACCAAAGCTACCAAAGCCAAGAATTGGTAAGCCAAAGCCTCCACGATTAGGAAAGTCCGGACCTATTATTGGATCTGGAGGTGGCGGTTCAAGATCGTCGACATATGAAAGAGGGATTCCGCCATCTTTAATTTCTGAGCCAATATCAATCAAGCAAGAATCAAGTAAATTGCCTGAATCAGTAGAACATGAGGGGCAAGGTTCAGTAGAGCGTGCTCCAATGAGAAAAGAAAAAATCAATAAAAGAACTCAAAAACCAAAAAGAGCTAGAAAGGCAAAGGCAGGTGGTAAAAAAGGCGGCTTGGAAATGCCTATTCATGTCCCAGATACAGAAGTTGTTGGTGGAAGAGGTGAGGTCGCATTAGATCAAGAAGCAAATGCAATTCCAGCAACAGGCGCAAGAGGTTTGCCAATACATCACCGAGAAAAACCACGAGATCGACAAGTAATAGAAAAAAAGAAATCTAAAAAAAGAAGGATGCAGAGGAAGGCTAGTCTTAAGAACTAAATTAAATATATGGGTGAATTACAACAAGAAATGTATCGAAATGAGTTGATCTTGGCTGCTGATTCGGATATACAAGAAGTTATTGCTAGAATTGATAGCGATTCTTTTGATGGGGCTTTAGTTGATTTTAATCTGCTCTACAGATTATTGGAGCATAGTAAAAAAGATAGTAATTATGATAGGGTGAGACGATATTTTGATGCGCTTAAAACAAAAGAAAAAGAAGAAAAGCCTTTTTGCCGAAGAGAAATTGCCCAACAAAGATTAAGGGTATTTTCAGGTGCTGTAAGATCTTTATATAATTTTGCAAATGATCCTCTGCTTGCTCAGAATAGAACTGCAGAATATTTAACCGGCACAAATGGACTTTTGAAAATTATTGGTGAATATGGTAGAAGTTTTCATAATCATCTGCCTGATACTCATGCTAAAATTGCTAGGCTGGAAGGTTTTTTTGGTAAAGATATTGATCTGGAGACTGAGGAAATAGTTTTGGATTTAGAAAAAAAATTCTCAGAAATTGTAAGTAGATTATATGAATTCGATAGAGAATCTAGGGATTTTGATTCTTACTTAAAAATATTAGGTATATATGTGGGTCAAGTGGAAGAAGAAAGGATAAGGACTGAGCTTGAAGAAAAATCTAAAGAGTGGTGGAAGGTTGATGAGAGTGAAATGCCTGATATATTTTTTACGGGGAGGGTTGGTGATCAGGCTGTTCGAAATTTACAACAATACAGAAGTGAAATAGAAAGAAAGTATCCTGAAGGTAGTATTGGACCTTTGTTTGGAGAGGGTGAAGGTGGTGAATTATCAGAAAGTTTTAGAAAAGAAATAGAAAAATGGAGAAGTGGTTTTGATCAATTTGCTAAGGCCGGTCTTGGTCAAAAATTAAATTTACTTGATAGAGCGGGAGATTGGGAATCATATTTTCCACACATGATAAAAGCTTTGATGCAGGATAAGCATAATAGAAAAATTAGTAGTAGTGATCAAGGGAGATTTGCAGATTTGATCATTGATGAGATTAAACGTTTGCGAAGTCGTGTAGCTCTTCCTGATTACCCAGAAGATAAAAGATCTGAACATAAGGCATATCATTATGACCGAAGACCAGCGGATCATCAATATTTTGAGCCAATGTTGAGAGCTTTGATCGCGCGAATTAGCGAAGCAAAAAAAATAAAAGGTCCAATGCCAGACGTATATACAAAAAGTTATTGCTAGAATTGATAGCGATTCTTTTGATGGGGCTTTAGTTGATTTTAATCTGCTCTACAGATTATTGGAGCATAGTAAAAAAGATAGTAATTATGATAGGGTGAGACGATATTTTGATGCGCTTAAAACAAAAGAAAAAGAAGAAAAGCCTTTTTGCCGAAGAGAAATTGCCCAACAAAGATTAAGGGTATTTTCAGGTGCTGTAAGATCTTTATATAATTTTGCAAATGATCCTCTGCTTGCTCAGAATAGAACTGCAGAATATTTAACCGGCACAAATGGACTTTTGAAAATTATTGGTGAATATGGTAGAAGTTTTCATAATCATCTGCCTGATACTCATGCTAAAATTGCTAGGCTGGAAGGTTTTTTTGGTAAAGATATTGATCTGGAGACTGAGGAAATAGTTTTGGATTTAGAAAAAAAATTCTCAGAAATTGTAAGTAGATTATATGAATTCGATAGAGAATCTAGGGATTTTGATTCTTACTTAAAAATATTAGGTATATATGTGGGTCAAGTGGAAGAAGAAAGGATAAGGACTGAGCTTGAAGAAAAATCTAAAGAGTGGTGGAAGGTTGATGAGAGTGAAATGCCTGATATATTTTTTACGGGGAGGGTTGGTGATCAGGCTGTTCGAAATTTACAACAATACAGAAGTGAAATAGAAAGAAAGTATCCTGAAGGTAGTATTGGACCTTTGTTTGGAGAGGGTGAAGGTGGTGAATTATCAGAAAGTTTTAGAAAAGAAATAGAAAAATGGAGAAGTGGTTTTGATCAATTTGCTAAGGCCGGTCTTGGTCAAAAATTAAATTTACTTGATAGAGCGGGAGATTGGGAATCATATTTTCCACACATGATAAAAGCTTTGATGCAGGATAAGCATAATAGAAAAATTAGTAGTAGTGATCAAGGGAGATTTGCAGATTTGATCATTGATGAGATTAAACGTTTGCGAAGTCGTGTAGCTCTTCCTGATTACCCAGAAGATAAAAGATCTGAACATAAGGCATATCATTATGACCGAAGACCAGCGGATCATCAATATTTTGAGCCAATGTTGAGAGCTTTGATCGCGCGAATTAGCGAAGCAAAAAAAATAAAAGGTCCAATGCCAGACGTATATACAAAAATAGAAGATGATAGAACAGAAAAGAAGTACCCATTTGATGAAGTCTTCGCATATTTGATTTCAAGTTTTCATAGGTTTGATTATGAAAGCGTAGAAAAAACAATCAAAGATATTATTATGGTTGTGGAAGGAGCTCTGAGGGCGGATTCAGAAGCTGGTCGTCTTTCTGTGGTAGGAGTGGAAAAGATGAGTGGCGCTCTTTCTGTGCCTGAGGCTGTTGGTGGTTTGGATTTAGTCAGGAAAGAAGATGAAGTATAATCAAGTGAATCAAACAAACTATATATTTAAATTTTATGAGAGGTGAATCACCAGAACGAATAGGAAGTCAAAGACAAGAAATAAAAAAACTTGAGTTAATTGATGGATCTCCTGCTGATATTCGGGATTCAATTTTTGCTATGGATTCTGATGATTTTAGTTTTCCGGAAAAAGAAAAATTGATGAAAGAGGTATATAAAACTCTCAAAAGGGCTCAGAAAGAATTTTGGTCAGAACATATAACAGTGGAATACAGTGGTATCGATTCTTATGATTCAAGGTCTACTGATAGGCGTCATCATTTCGATCATGCTCGGGCCTTATTGAAAAAAATTCATGAATTACGTGATCAAGCAATAATTGCAAATCCAGAGAGGGCTGAAAAAGTAATTGATGGTATGGCTCAAGAGATTTTAGATACTGTACAAGTGGGATATCGTGGACATGTGCGTAAAATTAGGGATAGATTATTGCCTGAAAAAAAATATCAAGAAGCCTATGAAATGGCAAAATCTGTACTTGAACATGTTAAGAGGAAGGCTGAAGATGATAAGCTTATAAAAGAGCTTAGATTACATGTTCAAGATTTGTCAGATGAATTGGCTCGAGCTCTTAGTAGTGTCGATTCTAAATATAAATCTTATATATTTAGTATTTTAGCAGAATTTGGTGGTTTTAGTGAAGAGTTGAATAAGAGAGCAAGAGATCGTAAAGTGAGTCTAAAGGACTATGAATCAATGTGTAAAAATATAGAACAGAAATATGGATATTTAAAATTAAAAATAGAAATCGATCAATTTAAGGAGACATACAAGAGTGATGAACCAGAACAAAAGCCTGATTTGGATAGGGGGTCTGTGGCAGGAAGGCTACGTGATTACGCAACTAATGATGGACTCTTAAAAAAATATCAAGAAGCTGACCAGATTGCTGAGGCGCCAAAATTTGTTCAGGAGGTAATGGCTGTTGTTGACAGTTTGGATTCAAAGTCAGGTGACAATAAATTTGGTCTACGAGGTGAGATGGTTAATGATGATGGATCTAAGCGTATAAAGGAGAATTTATTAAAAGCTCTAAAAAAGAAAAATTATCAAGAGGTGGTGGCAATAGTTGAAGTTTTAATTTTTAGAACCAGATCTAATAACAGATATAAAGATCCAAGAGATAGTGATTATAGTGAAGTTTATAAGGTGGAGAGGGATCTAGAGGAATTAAAAAGATTATGCGTGAATTTCGGCGCAATTATTGAAGATATGACCCTTGGTTTTGATGAGGGTGTTTTTTCGAGAGCTACCAGAAAGACACTTAGCCCGGCTGATCGAGCATATTATCGCGCTCGTGATCAGTTTGAGCATGGTGATCTTGAGGGCGCGCGTGAAACAGCCGCTGTACATCTCATAAAAAAAGCTCGCACTGATGCTAGAAAGATGCTTGATAGAACTAAAAGTCTTTCTGCTCAACATGGCGATGCCTTTGATGATCAGATCAGGCCGATAGAAGAATTACTCGAAAGTGATGAGCTGCAAAAAGTTCGACGCGCAGGAGTGGATGCCAGATTATTGGGGGATAGAATTAGACAATGGGCAGCAAGACAAATTACTCCAGAAGTAGGCAGATTGACTTTGGCAGATACTTCAACAGGTGGTTTATCTTTGGCAGAAAATGGTGGTCTGTCACTTGTTGATGAAGAGAATGAAGTAGATCAAAATCAATAAAATTAATATTATCTTGATATGCAATCAGTAAAAACCATTAAAGATTTAAAAGGAAAACGTGTCTTAGTTCGCGTAGATTTCAATGTGCCCATAAAAGCAAAAAAAGTTCTTGATGATTCTCGTTTAAAAGCAAGTCTACCAACTATTAAATTTTTAATAAAGAAAAAAGCCAAAATTATCTTGGTGACCCATGTTGGAAGACCTGGTGGAGTGGTTAAACCAGCTTTAAAAGTTGATCCAATCGCAGAACATCTTGGAAAATTACTAAAACGACAAGTAAAAAAAATTGAAACTGGAAATTTCAAATTCACTGAAACGAAAAAATTAAAATTGCAAAAAGAAATTGCTAAATTGAGAGATGGGCAAATTGCAATGCTGGATAATATTCGTTTTTCTGTAGATGAAAAGAAAAATACCGGGACTCTGGCGGTTGACCTGGCTGAGTTAGCAGATATTTTTGTGCTTGATGGATTTGCTGTGGCACATCGGGCATCTGCTTCTGTGTTTGGGGTTGCTAGATTTTTACCAAGTTATGCAGGATTGCTTTTGCAAGATGAGATAAAGGGTTTGAATAAAGTTTTACAAAAACCAAAGAAACCATTTATAGCAGTGATTGGTGGCGCGAAAACTGAAACCAAGATTCCAGTTATAAAAAGTTTAATTTCAAAAGCAGATCATATTTTGATTGGCGGTGGAATTGTAAATACTTATCTTTTTGCTAAAGGATATGGGGTTTGTGATTCACTTGTTGATCATAAATTTGCTGACGAAGCTCTTAAATATTGTAAAAAGAAAAAAGTCATTAAGCCTGTGGATCTGGTAGTAGGTGATCAAGAAGGTAAAAATTTTCATGTCGTTGAAATTAAACCGAAGCCGCATCAAATTTGTAAAAAAGGTCAGATGATTCTAGATATTGGTCCAGCAACTATTAGATTGTTTGAAGAATATATTGGCAAAGCAAAGACTGTTGTGTGGAATGGCGCGCCTGGATATTTTGAACAAGAACCCTATCATATTGGAACTATGGCTATTGCTCGAGTAGTTGCTAAGAGCTCAAAAGGAAAAGCATATGGAGTAATTGGTGGAGGCGAAACTCTGCAAAGTATGGATATGGTTGGTATGAGTAAATATATTGATCTTGTTTCTACCGGTGGTGGAGCAATGCTTGAATTTCTAGCTGGAAATAGACTTCCCGGTATTGAAGCTTTGGGATAATCTTCAATTTATGTTATAATTTTAATATAAAAAATAATTCAAAACTGGATACATCGAAGAATTTAGAGACAAAAATACAATATACATGGAATAAGATACAAGACAAACGATTAGTTAATCAAATGTCTTACTTATTAAGATTGTATATTATTCCATGTATCTTGTATTTTAATTTTAAACCTATGCCTGTCAAAAAGAAAACACCTAAAGGTGTAAAAGTAAGCCAGAAAAAAGAATCTGGCTGTTTTTCCTGCTATTCTCCTTCAATGACTTCTACCGGAAGAGAATTTTGTTCTAAACTTTTTATAACTTTTATCGGAGTTATTTTGGTTTATTTTATTGTTTTCTTGGCAACTTTGATTCGAAACAATATTCGCGAGTATAATTTTATTGGTTATGCTGATCGAATTGAGAGAAGTATTACTGTTGAGGCGCAGGCAAAAGTTACAGCAACTCCAGATATTGCAGTTACTACTGTGGGTATGATTTCAGAAGGAGCTACGGTTGCAGAGGCACAGGCACAAAATAGCAAAGTAATGAATAGTTTAATCCAAAAGCTTGAAACTCTAGGAGTAGATAAGCTGGATTTACAAACCACAAACTACAATATTTATCCTCTTTATAATTATACTGAAGATGAAGGGCGAATTCTTCGCGGATATGAGGTCAATCAACAAGTAAAAGTTAAAATTAGAAATCTTGATAATGCTCAAAAGGTTTTGGCCATGGCCGGAGAAGTCGGTGCCAATAATGTCAGTGGTTTAAATTTTACTATTGATGACAGAGATGTCTACAAGGCGCAAGCTCGTGAACTTGCCTTGCAAAAAATAGCTGTTAAAGCAAAATCTCTTTCTAATTCTCTTGGAGTAAATATGATTGGCGTTGTTTCCTACAATGAATATGAATCAACAGACGGGCCTGTGCAGTTTCGGACTATGGCTATGATGGAAGGTGGAATTGGTGGAGGAGTTGCCCCACAAATAGAATCCGGAAGTATGGATGTGGTTATGAATGTAAATGTGGTATTTGAAATAAGATAGGTTTATTTAAGTTTTTATAAAAGCCGGTTTTTTCCGGCTTTTATTTTGTCTGGAATATTGTTAAACTATAAGTATTAAAGGCCTGAAAAGCTGGGAAGGCTAAATAGTGAACAGTGGCTAAATGCTTTTGTATCCGGATAATCAGAATCATCCGTAAATCCGAATGCCCTGAGCAAGAGTCATAAGCGCTTGAAGGTATCATATATTTGTAATTTTATATTCTTTATAACGAATAACATTATGAAAAAAACAACTATTAAAAAAATATATGCACGTGAAATTCTTGATTCTCGTGGTAACCCAACAGTTCGAGCCTGGGTGGTTTTGCAAGATGGGTCTACCGGAGTGGCTGCTGTGCCAAGTGGAGCATCGACAGGTACTCATGAAGCACTTGAACTTCGAGATAAAAGCAAAAGATATAATGGAAAAGGGGTTCTCAAGGCTGTAAAAAATGTAAATACTTTAATTGCAAAAGCTCTAAAAGGGCAAGATGCTGTCAATCAGAGGAAAATTGATCAATTGATGTTAGAGCTTGATGGAACACCAAACAAAAAGAAATTGGGAGCAAATGCAATTTTGGCGGTTTCACTTGCTTGTGCTCGTGCTGCGGCTACAAGCAAAAAAATTCCACTTTACAAGCATATTAGAAGAGTTTTTAGATTGAAAGAAAAGAAATTTAGAATGCCAGTTCCAACTATGAATATTATCAATGGCGGAAGGCATGCAGATAATAGTTTATCTATTCAAGAGTTTATGATTGTGCCGGTTCATCGCAGGCTAAAAGAGCGAGTACGAATTGGGACTGAAATTTTTCATAGTTTGGCTAAAATTCTTCGAGAGAGAGGGTATAGTACAGGAATTGGAGATGAAGGAGGTTTTGCCCCAGAGCTTACTAACAATGAGCAGGCTCTTAAGTATATAATTCAGGCAACCAAAAAAGCTGGTTACAAACCCGGTAAACAAGTAATGATTGCTATGGATTGGGCAGCAAGTGAGTTTTATAAAAATGGAAAATATTATTTTGCCAGTCCAAAATCTCATATAAGTTCTGCTCAGATGATAGCTAAGTTAGAGTCTTGGCTTAGAAAATATCCAATTGTTTCAGTCGAAGATGTTCTTGATGAAGATGATTGGGAAAATTGGAAATTACTTACTAAGAAACTTGGTAAAAGAACTAAACTTGTTGGCGATGATTTGTTAGTTACAAATGTAGAGAGGATTCAAAAGGCAATTGACATAGGAGTTGGAAATGCAGTTCTTATTAAATTAAATCAAATCGGATCACTTAGTGAAACAATTGACGCAATTTATCTTGCCAAAAAAAATCAGTATCAAGTTTCTGTAAGTCATAGATCCGGCGAAACCAGTGATACTTTTATTGCTGATTTGTCTGTTGCAGTGAACGCTGAATTTATCAAAACAGGATCTCTTTCCAGGTCTGAAAGAGTGGAGAAATACAATCGATTAATGGAAATTGAAGAAGAACTAAAATAATAAGCAATGAATAGTGTAAAATGATTGACAGCTCAATAACAAAACTAATATCTTAAAAATCCTACCAAAATAGGATTTTTAAGTGGTTATTTATTAGAAAAAGCCAATTCAAAAACATTAAATTTATTGCTTGATTTAAACCTAAAATCTGCTATAATCAAGCATATATGGCAGAAAAGACTAAGAAAAAATCAACAAAAGCTAAATCAGAACAAAAAAAGGGTCCTATTCCGACCCTTCTTATGATACTTGATGGCTTCGGGCTTCTCGATATAAAAAATAGAGGAAATGCTGTAACTCCGGAAACTGCTCCGAATATTTTTCAGTACATGAAAGATTATGGGTCTTCACAATTAAAAGCTCATGGTAAGCATGTTGGTTTATTTCCTGATCAAGCTGGAAATTCAGAAGCAGGTCATCTCAATATTGGTGCTGGAAGAATTATAAAGCAAGATTTAGTTACAATTAGTGAAGCTATTGAGGATCATACTTTTTTTAAGAATGAATCTTTTCATCAGGCAATTTTGCATGCCAAAAAATACAAGTCTGCAGTTCATGTCATGGGGCTTCTTACTGATGGAGATAGTGCCCATGCTTTTCCAGAGCATTTATATGCATTGCTTGAATATTTTCGTCAACAAAAATTCAAAAAAGTATATATTCATATATTTACTGATGGTCGCGATTCCACACCGCACTCGGCAATAAATTACCTCAAAGATTTGGAAGAGCATATGAACAACGGCGAACAAATAGCAACTGTTACCGGAAGATTTTATGCAATGGACAGAAATAAACTTTGGGATAGGACTGAAAAAGCATTTAATGCCATTGTAAATGGTGAAGGTATAAAAGAAGAAACTCCAGAAAAAGCAGTAGCTTCAGCATACAATAGAGGAGAGAATGACGAATATATTCAGCCAACCATAATCACCAAAAAAGGCAAACCAGTGGCAACCATAAAGGATAATGATGCGATTTTTTTCTTCAATGCCCGAAGTGATCGAGCCAGACAATTAACAAAAGTATTTGTTCAAAAAGGATTTAGGAAAAAAAATCCAGGTGCATTTAAACGAAAGCACTTTTTAAAAAATATCAAGTTTGTTGCCATGACTGATTTTGGTCCTGATTTACCGGGAATTTTGACAGCTTTTCCAAGTCCAGATTTTCCAAACTGCCTGGCTAAGGCAATTGGAGAAGAGTATAATCAACTTTTTATATCTGAAACTGAGAAATATGGGCATGTTACTTTTTTTATAAATGGCGGCTACCCAGAACCTATAAATGGTGAGAAGCGAGAACTTATCAAGTCAACCGGGCATTACACTTATGCTCGGCATCCAAAAATGCAAACAGGTCTGGTTACTGAAAAGATTTTAGATTATTTGAAAAAGGGTGAATATAATTTTTTTGTAGCAAATTTCCCGAATGCTGATATGGTCGGACATACCGGAGAAATATTTGCTGCTAGAGAAGCTGTATCTTGTGTTGATGAAAATGTTTCAAAACTAGTTGATGCTTTTCTAAAAAAAGGTGGACAAGTGGTAATAACTGCTGATCATGGAAATGCAGAAGTTATGATTGATGAGAAAACTGATGAAGTTATGACTGAACACACTTCCAATCCCGTACCATTTATAGTAATCAGAAAGGATATCAAAAAGAAAAAATTAAAAAATGGCATACTTGCAGATGTTGCCCCTACATTATTAAAACTAATGGGGATTAAAAAACCAAAAGAAATGACAGGTAAGTCACTAATATAATTATATTTATGTCCAGACCAAAACCACTGGTACTTGCTGTTTTAGATGGCTGGGGTATTGCTCCAGATCACAAGGGAAATGCTATTGCCAAAGCAAAAACTCCTAATTTTGATAATTTTGTTAGAGAGTTTCCAGTTATGACTTTGTTTGCCTCGGGTACAGAAGTGGGACTTTCTTTTGGGGAAATGGGAAATTCAGAAGTGGGACATTTGAATATTGGTGCCGGGAGAGTTTATTATCAAACATTTCCGAGAATAAATAAGAGTATTGGTGATAAAAGTTTTTTTACAAAAGAAGCTTTTATAAAGGCTGTTGATCATACCAAGAAAAATAAATCAGCTTTGCATCTGATTGGTTTGGTTAGTCTTGGAAATGTTCATGCTTCAGAGGATCATCTCTACTCTCTTTTGGAATTTGCCAAAAAACAAAAACAAAAAAAGGTTTTTATTCATGCTATTCTGGATGGGCGTGATACTCAAGAAGACAGTGCTATTGATTTTATAGAAAAATTAGAAAAAGTAATTAAAAAGACAAAAGTGGGAGAAATCGCCAGCTTAAGTGGGAGATATTATGCTATGGATCGGGATAATCGCTGGGATAGAGTAGAAAAGGCTTACAGTGCTATGGCAGAGGGGATTGCAAAAGAATATTTCAAAAATCCCATTGATGCTATAGAAGCATCATACAAGAAAAAAGTTTATGATGAAGAATTTGTACCAGTAGTTATTGGAAAAGAGGATGATCCGGTGGCAAAAATTGAAGATGGAGATGCAGC
Source organism: uncultured Gammaproteobacteria bacterium (assembly GCA_964522405.1). Taxonomy (GTDB): domain Bacteria; phylum Patescibacteriota; class Patescibacteriia; order Magasanikbacterales; family UBA922; genus CAZFTR01. The sequence continues at coordinate 107,936 of CAZFTR010000001.1, forward strand.
CATATTTTTTAATTTCAGACCTGATCGAGCTAGACAATTAACTCAAGCATTTGTTCTGCCAAGTTTTTCAAAATTTAAAAGAAAAAAAATAAAAGATCTAACTTTTGTAACCATGACAGAATACGAAAAAGAGACTCCAGTCATCGTTGCCTATCCACCAGTAGTTGTAGATAATTGTCTGGCAGAAGTTATAAGTAAAAAAGGTTTAAAACAATTTCATATTGCAGAAACAGAAAAGTATGCTCATATAACTTTCTTCTTAAATGGCACTGTGGAGGATGAATTCAGCGGAGAGGATAGAAAAATCATACCTTCTCCAAAAGTTGCTTCATATGACAAGGCTCCGGAAATGTCTGCTCCGGCAATTACCAAGCAGGTTATAAAAGCAGTTGAGTCTGATAAATATGATGTGATCATGCTTAACTTTGCCAACGCAGATATGGTTGCTCATACAGGAAGTATTCCTGCGACAATAAAGGGCTGTGAAGCCGTAGACAAGGCACTGGGACAAATTTCTGAGCAGGTTTTGGCCAAAGGTGGAGTTATGTTGATAACAGCTGACCATGGAAATGGTGAAGAGGTTGTAAATATTCAGACTGGAGAAAAAGACAAAGAACATAGCACTAATCCAGTGCCTCTCGTGGTGATTGGTGAAGAGTATCGAGGGAAAAGCGGTCCGGCTGGAGATCCACCAGATGGAGATCTCTCACTTCTTAATCCGGTTGGTATGCTTGGAGATGTTGCCCCAACTGCTCTTAGTATCTTGGGAGTTAAACAACCCAAAGAAATGACTGGACGAGCCTTAATATAAAATAATTATAAAAAATAAAAAACATCGGGGTTCTCGGTGTTTTTAAATTTAAGATTGTAAGTGTGGTTGGTAACTGTAAACTGTATTCTACCAACTGTCAACTATTAAATCCTTACTATCTGTTTGATATGTTCAATAACTTCTTTTTCAACTTCTGCAAGATTTTGTCCGCCGGTTACAGTGAAATTCACTTGTTCCGGGCCACCAGAGCTTTTGTATTTTTTTCCAATTTCACTAGCATCATGCGGAGCATTGGTTTGTATAATACCATGGATCTGATGGTTTAAGCTTCCTTCTTGGTGGGCATGTTCATGAAGAACTAGAATAATTTTTGCTTCTGGTGAATTTGAAATCAGTTCATCTATAATAGCCGGTAGATCTTGTTCACTGGCGCCAGATCTGACAAAATCTTCGCGAGTGATTGTTGTCCAAACTAGATTGGTATTTTTATCATGTTTCAGGTTTGAAAGCGCGTTTCCCCAGAGTTTAAAAGTACTAATAGATTTAGTATAGTACAGGTTTTTAATAATAAAATTTCTGTCAGCGCCAAGCTCAATTAGTTCACTGGCATTGGCAAGAGTATGTGGTTTAACATGGTTGCTTTTGAAACTGTTAGTTTCAGAGATCATGCCGGTTAGAAGGGCAGTAGCAATTTTTTTACTAATAAATTCCGGTTTCATTTGTTTGAACATTGAGAATAGAACTTCAGCTGTAGTACAGGCTGTCATATCTTGGTGATTGATATGACCAAAATGTTCATTGGAAGCTTTGTGGTCGATATTTACAATTGGTGTTTTATCAAAAAAATCACTTGCCTCCATATAAACAGATCCAAGAGATTTAAGATCAGGAGTATCTAGTACAAAAATTAAGTCATAATTAAATTCAGATTGTGCAGTGCGGACCATTGATTTGTCGATCATACCGCGTTTTGGGCTCAGAAAAATTCTTAGCTTGTCGCCTTGAACATCATAGCTTAGTTCTTTTACCGGTGTCTTTGATGAGTCAACTGTAATTACAAATTTATGCAGATCTTCCAGTTCTGATTTAATTTGTTTTGAGTTTCTAAGAAATTTATATTGTTGAGGAAGAAGAAAGTCTCCACAGACAATATCTACTTTTTTATCAAATTTTCGTAAGAATAAAAATAAAGCAACTGAACTAGCAATAGCATCACCTTTTCCGTGCTTATCAAAAGCAATAAGAATTCTCTTCTTATCTTCAATAAGCTTTTTAATTTGTTCAATTTGGTTAAGTGCCATAAATAAGTTTTTTTTTGGCGACCCGGTATCCAACCGGGCCGCTTTGGTTTGGTTCGTACGCCTAGGCGAACGAGAGAAGCCGCAGCCAGGGGAAGACTGCGATGAAGATCTGGTAGAGAAGGCCCCAAAGGGCGCCCTCGAGAAATCTCATGTTTCTAAGGTCCTCCAGAGCCAAAGAATATTTAATAATACCAGTAATTGGGAAATATGTCAACCTAGGAACTTACTACGAGGTTGTGGACGGAAAAAGTGGTAAAATTTGCTTTTTTTAGCGAAATTTAGTACCATTTAGCATATAGAGTTTTTTGTCTGATTTTAGGCAAAAAATAGATTTTTTAAGAAATTTATGGATAGAATATCTAAAATTGAGCAGAAATTAGCTGAAATTGATGAGCGAAACAAGCGAGTTGAAGCAGATAAGGCCTGGGAAACCAGTGGATTTCGTAAGATTTTGATTTTTGTTATTACTTATACTATTGCTGCAATTTGGCTTTATTTTATAGAAAATTCCAGACCGCTACTAAATGCTTTTGTTCCTGCTTTGGGTTGGTATCTTTCTACTCTTACAGTTCCAATTATCAAAAGAAATTGGATTAAGAATAAAAAATAAAATATGAAAGAACTTGAGAAAGCCTATCAGTCAGGTAAATACGAAGATGATATTTATCAGCACTGGGAAGAGAGTGGGTTTTTTAATCCGGATGTTTGTGTTGAGAGAGGTGTGTGTGGTGAAGATGCAGAACCCTTTACAATTGTTTTACCACTTCCAAATGTAACCGGAACATTGCATATTGGACATGCAGCAATGTTAGCAATTCAGGACTTGATGACTCGTTATCACAGGATGAAAGGAGAAAAAGCTCTTTGGGTTCCAGGAACAGATTCTGCAGCCGTTGCAACTGAAGCAAAGGTTGAAAAAATGTTAATTGAAAAAGAAGGAGTACAAAAACCAAAAGAAGTACTTGGTAGAGAAAAGTTCTTGGATCGTGTCAATCAATTTGCAGCAGAATCCCATGATATTATTGTTGATCAATTGAGAAAAATGGGCTCTTCGCTAGATTGGAGTCGAGAGGCTTTTACTCTTGATGAACCAAGATACAAAGCAGTTTATACAGTTTTCAAAAAAATGTTTGATGATGGTTTAATTTATCGCGGTAATCGTGTTATTAATTGGTCAGTAAAGGGGCAGTCCACTTGTTCTGATGATGAGCTTGTTCATCTTGAGCGTGCTGCAAAATTATATACATTTAAATATTCAAAAGATTTTCCAATTGGAATCGCCTCAACTCGTCCTGAAACTAAGCTAGGGGACACTGCTGTTGCTGTAAATCCCAAGGACAAACGCTACAAGAAATATATTGGTCAAATTTTTACTGTTGACGTGGGAGCAGCTAAACCACTTGAAATTAAAATCATTGCTGATAATCAGGTTGAGATGGAATTTGGAACCGGGGCAGTTGGTGTAACACCAGCTCACAGTTCAGTGGATTTTGAAATGTACAATCGTCAGAAAGCAAAGGGTGAGCCAATTAATTTAATTCAGGTGGTTGGTGAAGATGGAAAAATGACAGTAAATGCCGGAAAAGAATATCAGGGCTTAACTACAATTGAAGCACGAGAAAAATTTGTTGCTTATCTTGAAAAAAATAATCTAATAGATAAAATTGAAGATATAACCCAGAATGTTGGCACATCTGATCGATTTGGAGATGTGGTTGAGGCTTTGCCAAAAACACAGTGGTTTATTGATGTTAATAAAGAATTTAGTTTTCAACAATCAAAAAGAAATCCAATCGAAGGTTTAAAAGATGGAGAGAAGACAAGTTTGAAAAAATTAATGCAGCATGTTGTTCGAGCCGGTGATGTAAAAATTGTTCCGAATCGATTCGATAAAGTATATTTTCACTGGATAGATAATTTGCGAGATTGGTGTATTTCCAGGCAGATTTGGTATGGACATAGGATTCCAGTTTGGTACAAAGAAGATCAAACCTATGTTGATGTCAAACCGCCAACCGGAGAGGGCTGGCAACAAGATCCAGATACACTTGACACTTGGTTTTCCTCTGGTCTTTGGACTTTTTCGACTTTGGGTTATCCGGATTTAGATCACTCGGATTTAAAAACTTTTCATCCAACAAGTGTTCTTGAAACAGGATATGATATTCTCTTCTTTTGGGTTGCCAGGATGATTCTCATGTCTACATATGCTATGGGAGAAATTCCATTTCATACAGTTTATTTGCATGGGTTAGTAAGAGATGAGCAGGGTAGGAAAATGAGTAAGAGCTTGGGAAACGTGATTAATCCCTTGGATACTATTAAACAATATGGTGCTGACGCAACCAGACTTTCACTTTTGATTGGTAATACTCCGGGAAATGATACTAGATTGTCCGAGGAAAAAGTTGCAGGCTTTAAAAATTTCACCAACAAGCTCTGGAATATTTCTCGTTTTATGCTTTTGAATATTTCAGAAACCAGAACTAGATTTGATGGACTTGAGCCAAAAACACTTTCAGATAAATGGATATTGCATGAGCTCTCTGAAATTATCAAAAAAGTTACAGCTGATCTAGAAAATTATCGTTTTTCTGCGGCAGGAGAAGCTCTAAGAGATTTTACTTGGAACAAACTTGCTGATTGGTATTTGGAAATTGCCAAGATTGAAGGAAGTAAATCAATGATTTTAAATTTTGTTTTAAATAATGTTTTGAAACTTTGGCATCCATTTATGCCGTTTGTAACTGAAGCGATTTGGAGCCAAGTTTATGGAGAAGAGAAAATGCTCATGGTTGAAAAATGGCCAGAATATAATTTTGAGATGACTGAAAAAGAGGTAAAAGATTTTGAGTTGATACAAAATATGATTACAGCAGTTCGCGCCTTGAGAGCAGAATATGGAATCACTCCGGATAAAAAACCGGATATTCACCTAATTACTTCAGAGGATAAAGCAGAAGAGCTGTTTAAGTTGCTTCATCCGGAAGATGGTAATGACGCAGTATTTATGTCTCTTTCAAGAGCTCAAGATCTAACTATCGGCTATCAAATGAGTGAAATTTGGAAAACAGTTAGTAAAATTGTTGGTAGTGTGGAGGTTCATGTAGATATGGAGGGGATTGTTGACGCAGAAAAAGAAAGAGCCAGAATAGAAAAAGAAATCGCTCATGTAGAGCCGTTTGTTCAAGCTCTTGAAAAGAAATTACAAAATGCAAAATTTGTAGAGAATGCTCCGGAGCAAGTTATAGAGACAGAAAAGAAGAAATTAGTAGAAGCAAAAGAAAAATTAGACAAACTAAAGGAAAATTTTAACAGCTTTTAATAAAGTCATATGCCAAGAAGTTCAGAAGCAAAAAAATATAATCAGGGTGAGCCCGGCACTCCTCAACCTGCTACAGATTCTGGTATTAACAAAAAAGAGAGAAGAGATTTGATAGTTAGAGCCTATAAAATATTAGAATCAGATAGAGGAATGATACTAAGCCTCACCCGTGGAAAACAAGAATACGCTCAAAAAATAATTGATATGGTTATTGATAATATTATGAGCCCCAAAGCTTCTTTTGATTTGGAAGGTTTTGTAAACGGTAGCTCGAGCTATAGAAGATTTATGTATAAAAATAAGTTAATTGATCTTAATCGCGCCAAATTTCATGTTGTTCATGGAGAGGCTGAATTTGGTGAAAAAGAGGAGAGAACTGCTTCTTCAGATGTGAATACTGAAAAGACGGTTTCCGAAAAACAAGAAATAGATGCCTATCTGCAAAAAGTTTCTGATTCAATAGATAGAGCCGTTGCTAAAAACAGTATGCAAAGCCAAACAGCTGAATATGCCAAGAGAATTATCCAATCACAGCTCGCCGGAGAAGAAAATATTAAAATAGCAAAGGAGTTAGGGATAAGTCCAACTCGAGTTACCCAAATAGCCAATATATTGAAAGAAAAATTTCCAAAATATTCGGAGTTATGGAATGCCATACAAAAAAAGGCTGACAATACCAAAGAAATTCGTAAAAAGAATACAGAACGGGTATTCAAGGCTGAACTGGAAACTTTGAGGTTAATTAAGATAGGTCTGGAAGATACGGAAACTTTATCTAGGGAACAAAGAGCCATGCTTGAGTTTGTAACTTGGTATCTTGATCCAAATTCTTCAGAAGAAGAATTAGATAAGAAATTAGAAGAACTTGGAGTTAGTAAGTCGAGACATGGAAAAGAATACTTAAAAAGAAAGATTAGTTTGTTGGCAGGAAGACCGCTTTCATTTAGAAAATATTCAGAATAAATATCTTATGCCAAGAGGAGACGGTCCATTACCGATTGAACCAAATTTTAAATTCAGTTCTGAAATTGAACAACAAGAAGAAGTATCAGTAGATTTGGCTTGTAAAATATTAATTGCTGAGAAGGAATTGGTAGTAGCCATATGTGGTGGTGATGAAGAGATGGCTGATGTAGTTATTTTTAATACTACCCAGACTTTATTAAAAAAGGCTAAAGATGCTGATCTTTTAAGAAATTTTTGTAATAGTGATACTTTCAGAAAAGTAATTTACAGAAGAAAGAAGATTGATCAATTTAGAGGAGAAGAAGGTTTTGGTAGAGAAACTCTTTTTGACGAGGAGTTTGTTGGTATAGATGATACAAATGAACAAGAAAGTATTGGACGCTCAATGGATATGAGAAAAGAATTAACTGATTATCTCGCGGATATTCTTAGTGCTATTGATGATCTTGATAAAGAAGATCGCACAAGGAAAAAGGGTAAGTGCGGTGCGAGAACTAGCAAAAGTACAACTAAAAAAAGAAAACAGGTGGTGATTTTACTCTCTCAAGGTCTTAATGGAGTAGAAATAGCTAAAAAAATAGGTTGCGTGCCTAATTATATTAGTATTATTGTAAAAAAATTAAAGGAAGACCTACCCCAATTTGCAGATTTTTGGGATTCTTTCTCTCTGGGGCGGGATACTTCTCTAAAATTTGAAAAGGAACTTTCTCGTAGGATGACTGAAGCAGATAAGGCAACTCTGAAAATGTTGCAAAAAGAGTTAGAATTTGAATTGGACGAGTTAAATGACGAGCAAAAAGAGATCTTGGCTATTTTACGGGCTTATACTGGTGAGGAAAATGGAGGTAATAAAATAAAAAAAGAATTAGAGAAATTAGGTTGTGATAATCTTCCTAAAAGAAAAATAAAAGTATTGAGAAATAAAATCAGCAGGCGAGCTGGGAGAAAAATAAATTTTCGTGGTCTAGCTGACAAAGGAAAACCAAAAAGAACAAAATAAAATTTTACACTAAAAAATATGGCAGAAAAACCACAACCAGGAGCAGAAACAAAAATGAATCTAAGAACAGGTGGCGTTTTCGCCGGTTTGAGCGATGAGGATGTAGCAGTATTTCAGGAAATAAGATATCTAGAAGGCGGTGAATATACGGCTAGATCTTCTGAAATATTGCAAATTATGAAAGACATGAGAGTAGTAGAAGTTGTAATAACCAAAGATAGGGTGATTGGTGTGTTGGAAGGAGATATTACTATTGAATCTCTGAGGGATGCAAAAGAAGAAAGAAAACCTGAACAGGAAATAAAAGAATTTATAGATGGACAAAGGGATAAAATTAAAAAAGCAAATCAGTTATTTTTAAAATTACAAACTCAAATTCAAACTTTTGTAGAGCAAAATCAAAATATTGATGCAATGACAGCTGAGGCTCGGTCAAAAGAATTAGATCTGTATGATGCAGATACGAATAGTTATTTCAAAGAATTTATTTCAATAATCGAAAATATAGAGTTTGGTATTGATGGAAGATTAGGTGAGCTCTACAAAGAACTTCATCCAAAAAAACCAGAAGAAGGAGATGATTATAAAAAACCCACAAATCATCCGGGAGCATCAAAAGATTTTGCAGAATTACATTTTATTTGTCAGCATGACCTAGAAGCTGTAAAGGCTGCAGCTGGACATTTTGGACATGGTTTTCAAGATGGTATAAAAGAATTAAAATCAAGAGAAAAAGTTTCAGATGCAGATATTGTTTGGGCTAGAAAAATATGGAGGGCATTACATCAGGGATGGGAGCAGGGAATTTTATTGCAAGAAGATTTTCAAATTCGAACCAAGTCAAAAGATCACATTTCTGCTGAAGATATTGAAACAGTTAAGCCACTTGAAATATTCGAAGTTTTTAAAAGAGGTGTAGTCAACTTAATGGAAAAAAATAGTAAACAAGGAGAATTTAATATTGATCCAAATATAAAAGATCTTGAAGCAAAAATAAATCCAGGAGCTCTTTATTTCATTCTTCGAAATATTGCAAATAATCCAATTAGAAGACAGAGAATTGGAGCTTCAAAAATAGATATCAATATTTTTCTGAGTGATGATAAAAAAGAAATAGTTGTAAAAGTTGAAGACAATGGTTATGGTATTGAACCAGACAGAATAAATGGATTATCTGTTCCTGGAGATACCGGAGCAACAGACAAGGAAGATGGAAGTGGTTTGGGTATGGCTTATTCTGGTACCAGACTTGCTGATATGAAGAGTTCTATTGATATTATAACTGAAAGAAATTTGCCTGTTCCAGAAGATGATACCAAACACGGAACTACCATGTTGGTTTCAATTCCAGTAGAAAGCTAATAATAAGTATTTAATATAAAAACCCCCGGCATATCCGGGGGTTTATTTTTGAATTTGGGCGTTCGCAGAGCGAGCGCCCGGGTAACCAGTCCGCCATGAACGTCTCGCCCGGTCAGGGGTGAGGAAGTTTCTAGGCGATCCGGGGCTGATGAGGAGTTGCTTGTGCGGGCTGTTTGCCCGACTTGCCGCTCCCCGAGTTGTCGGGGACGCTGAAGGCTGGGGTGCCTTCGCGCACACAGATCGGCTGGCCGCCACCTCGCGGGAACAGTACGTCCCCAAATATGGTGCCGCCAGCAGTATCATCCACTACTACCAGAGAACTCATGAGCAAAAGTATACATAAAAAAATTCACTTTGTCAATAATAGATCTTGATATTATTTAGTTATTTTGCTAAAGTAAGTACAGTTTTTAAGAATAAATTAAAATGAAAATATGCAAATAAGTACTGATCAGGAGAAAATAAATGAATTATTGTCGCGCGGAGTAGAGAATATCTATCCAACCAAAGAATTTTTAGAAGATCGCCTTGAATCAGGAGAGCAATTGTCACTTTATACTGGTTATGATCCAACTGCACCAACTCTTCATATAGGTCATGGGATTACTCTTCTTAAACTTCGCCAGTTCCAAGACCTAGGCCATAAGATAATCATGTTAATTGGGGATTTTACTGCCATGATAGGAGATCCTACTGACAAAGGCGCTGCCAGACAGAAACTAACCAAGGATCAAGTAATGGCTAATTGCCAAGAATATCAAAAACAAGCCAGTAGAATTTTGGACTTTGAAGGAGAAAATCCAGCAGAATTGCGCTACAATAGTGAGTGGTTGGCTGATATGAGTTTTGCCGACGTGCTGGAGTTAACTTCTCATTTTACAGTACCTCGTTTACTAGAGCGCGATATGTTTCAAGAGAGAATAAAGCAAGAAAAAACAATTTACTTGCATGAATTTATGTATCCAATTATGCAGGGATATGATTGTGTGGCTATGGATGTTGATGGGGAAGTGGGTGGTAATGATCAAACTTTCAATATGCTTGCTGGAAGAACCCTAATGAAAGATCTCAAAGACAAAGAAAAATTTGTTTTAACTTCAAAACTTCTTACTGATAGTTCTGGAAAGAAAATGGGAAAAACTGAAGGAAATATGATTTCATTTTCAGATTCTCCCCAAGATGTTTTTGGAAAGGTTATGAGTTGGACAGATGAGATGATTGTTGTTGGGATGGAGCTTTGTACCAGAGTTTCAATGTCAGAAATAGAGGAAATTGAAAAGAAAATGAAAGCTGGAGAAAATCCTAGAGATTTTAAATTGCAGCTTGCATATCAGATTACTAAAACTTTTTTAGGTGAAGAAGCAGCAGAAAAAGGTAAAACACATTTTGAAAATGTTATCCAAAGCAGTGGTAAACCTGATCAAATTCCAGAACTTAAACCAAGCTCAAATGACATTATCACCGTTCTTGTAGAAGCTGGTTTTGCTAGTAGTAAGGGTGATGCCAGAAGAGCGATTGATGGTGGAGGAGTAAAGATAAATGATCAGAAAATAGACAAACATGATGTGCAAGTCAATTCCGGAGACTTAATACAAAAAGGTAAAAGATTTTTTGTAAAAATCGCCTAGCTTTATGATTGAAATTGTAAAAAAAGAAATACAAGAATTATTAAAATCAGCAGGAGTAACTGGAGAGCTTGAAATTACTTCCCCACCAAAAAAGGAAATGGGAGATTTTGCTTTTGGCTGCTTTGCTTTGTCAAAAGAGTATGGGCGACCTGAGGGTCATCCACTTTCAGGGAAAAACCCAGCAGAAATTGCTGCTGAACTTGCTAAAAAAATTGAGCCCAAGGGACTTATCAGTAGGGTTGAAGCTGTTGGGCCTTATATAAATTTTTATATAAATAGTAGTAAATTTGCAGAAGAATTATTCAAAGGATTGGATCAGACAACAGAAAAATATGGAAAATCAGACAAAAACGCAGGAAAAAAACTAATGTTTGAATTTGCCCATCCAAATACTCACAAAGCATTTCATATTGGACATCTGCGAGGTGTCATAACCGGAGAGAGTATTATTAGAATTTTAGAAAATTCAGGATATCAAGTAGTTCGGACAAATTATCAGGGAGATGTGGGTATGCATATAGCCAAATGTTTCTATGGTTTGAGTCAGATGCAAGATGAATATCAATCAGTAAAAGACTTAAGCTTAGAAGAAAAAGTTTCATTTTTGGGTAAAGCTTATGCACATGGTGGTCAAGCATTTGAGGACAGTGAAGACGCTAAGGCTGAAATTATTTCATACAATGATAAGATTTATTCGCGAGATTCTTCAATAGAGAAGATGTACAAGACAACCAGAGATTGGAGTTTGGAATATTTTGATAAAATTTACCAAAGATTGGGGACTCATTTCGATAGATTGTATTTTGAATCAGAAGTTTATGAAAGGGGGCTTGAGCTGGTAGATCAATTTCTGGAAAAAGGAATTTTCAAAAAGAGTGAAGGCGCTATAATTTTTGAAGGAAGCAGGCATGGACTTCATGATCGAGTTTTTGTGAACAGCAAGGGATTTCCAACTTATGAGGGAAAAGAAATGGCACTTGCTGAAATGCAGCTTAGTGAATATAAAATAGACAAAGTAGTTCATCTAACTGGAAAAGAACAAGCTGATTATTTCAAAGTGGTTATAAAAGCAATAGAAAGTATTTTTCCTGATTCAGTAGGAAAAGAAGAACATATTACTTATGGATGGGTTAGACTAAAACATGGGAAAATGAGTTCAAGAACCGGCCAAGTGGTTCTAGGAGAGTGGCTACTCGATGAAATTGAAAAAAAGATTGAAGAAACCATGAAAGATCGGCAAATAAAAGACAAAGAAGATTTGCTTAGAAAAATCGGAGTGGCTGCAACAAAATATTCAATGCTCAAAACCGGAGTTCAGAGCGATATTGCTTTTGATATAGATGAAACAGTTAGTACCACAGGAGATAGTGGTCCTTATCTCTTGTATATAATCACCAGAATCAAAAGTATTCTAAAAAAGGCAAATCTTGAATCTGATTTTGAATATCCACCTCAGCAAGAAATTAAAAAAGAAGAAAAACAATTATTACTTGATCTTGCCAAATTTCCAGAAATAGTCCTAGAATCTGCACAAGATTATGATCCATCACAAATTGCCAGGTATTTATTTGGATTGGCACAGGATTTTAATGCTTTTTATCAAGAATGTTCAGTGGTAAATGCAGAAACAGAAGAAATCAAAAAAGCTCGAGTCAAACTTATCCAAGCAGTGGAGATGATTATGGAGAGAGGTCTGTTCTTGCTTGGTATTGAGCATGTGGAGGAGATGTAGAAGGAGTTATTATTTATATTATGAGTACAAGTAGGAAAATCAATAGTGAATCTTTTTTTGAATTGGATACTTTTTCAGAAAGATGTAAATTTTTATTAAACTACGCAGTATTAGCTCCATCAACCCACAATAGCCAACCATGGCTATTTAAAATTACAGATAATTCTTGCAAAATTTACTATGATCCATCAAAAGCTCTTGAATATGCAGACCCAATCAAAAGAGATCTGTTTATAAGCATTGGTTGTTGTGTTGAAAATTTTTTAATATCTGCAAAATATTTTAAAATGTTTGATGGTCTAAATTATGATTTTCAAAATGATGATAATTTAGTGGTAGAAATATTTCTAAAAGAAAATAATCAAAATCTAGTAGACGATAATTACTTAGAATTATTAGAGGCGATACAAAATAGATATAATGCCAGAGGATTTTTTGATAAAAGTTCTCTAGGTTTGGAAGAGATTGAAAGTTTAACTGACAAAGCAAGTTCGCAAGTAGATCTACCTAAACAAATTGAGATTACTTGTCTTTCAGAGCAGGGGAAAATAGCTGATATAGCAGACTTAACAGCAGAAGGGATAAAAATAGCTAATAACAATATTAATTTCAGAAAAGAATTCAATAATTGGTTTCATTCAAGCTATACAAAGAAAAAATATGGAATTCCCGGATTTGCAGTAAATATGCCTGGAGTTTTATCTCTTTTTATTCCAACTTTGGCCAAGTTTTTTAATCTGGGAAAAATTTTAGCAAAATTAAATAGTAAAAGTATAGAATCATCACAATATATTTTTGTCTTTAGCTCAAAGCAAAGTGGGAAATCAGATTGGTTAAGTGTTGGTATGGTTTGTCAGAGATTAATGCTGGAATTAGTTTCAAAAGGATTGCAAAATTCAATTTTTGCTGCATCAATTGAAATGGGTAACTTAAATAAAAAACTCAAAGAAATCATAAGTCTGAATACTGAACCACATTTTTTATTTGTTTCAGGTTTGATCAAGAATGCAAAAAGATTTACTCCACGATATCAAGTTGAAAATAAAATAATTAAATAGAAATATGCCAATGATCCAGTTAGGAGAAGATTATTTAAAAAGATTCAAAGAGTTTGATTCACATAGTTCAGTCTTTAAAATTGATGAACCAAAATATGGATTCAAAGCCTTTATAGCCATTCATCGAGAGAAGAAAAATATCCCAGCATTTGGCGCAACTCGATATCGTTCTTATAAGACTGAAGAAGATGCAATTGCCAATGTTTTGAATTTATCTAAACTCATGTCTTATAAATCTGCTTTTGCTAGCTTTCCATTTACAGGTGGGAAAGCAGTAATTGTTCCAGAGGATGGCATTAAAGAAGATAAAAAAGAGTTGATTTTTTCTGTTTATGCAGACTATTTAAATCAATTAAATAGGAGATTTGTAACAGGATCAGATATAGGAGTAAGTAAAAAAGATGTAGAAATAATGCGTAGGCAATCTGATTTTATAGTTGGCTTAACAGTTTTTCCTGCTCTTTATACTGCAATTAGTGTGTACCAGTCTATTGAAGTTGCTCTCAAAGATGTTTTTGGGTCTGCAGATATCAAGGGTAAAACCATAGCTATTCAGGGTCTTGGAAAAACCGGTTTTTGGATTATGGAGAAATTAGCCAATGCCGGGGCAAATTTGATAGTCAGTGATTTTAACCAAGATATTTTAGACAAAGTTAAAAATGATTTTAAAAATGTTTCAGTAGTTGATCCTGATAAAATCATTGAGCAAGAAGTCGATATATTTTGTCCCTGTGCTATTGGCGGAGTTATAAATAATCAAATAATTGATAAATTAAAATCTAAAATCATTGTAGGTAGTGCAAACCTTCAATTAGAAGATGATTCTGTTGATGAGATTCTCTATCAAAAAGGAATTACTTATATACCAGATTATATTGCAAATGCCGGAGGATTAATCTCAGTTGTCGATGAATACCAAAATGGTCTTGGCGAAGAGAGTCGAATAATCAAAAAGATTTATCAAAATACAGATAAATTATCTGAGGCCATAAAAAAGAGTAAAATTAACAAAGTTTCAATTTTGAAAAGCTCAAAAGAAATCACTTTTGAAAATTATGAATTAAATTCTTAGTATATGGATATAATAAATATCCAAAAAAAATTGAGAAGAGAAGATCAGCAAAGCTGGAAAAGAGCTGGTGAAAAAAAAGTTTTAGAATTATTTCATGCCATGTCTGAAAGAGTTCCAGCTTATAGAGATTTTCTGCAAAAAAATCAGATCAAGTATCAATCAATAAACAGAATAGAGGATTTAAATAAAATCCCAACTATTGATAAGGATAATTATCTTAGAAGATACCCATTAAAAGATCTGTGTTGGGATGGCATTTTTGATAAGGGTCAATATACAATATCTTCCACTTCCGGATCAACAGGCAAAGCTTTTTATTTTCCAAGAACAAGTAAGCAGGTTGAAGACTATGCATTGCTTGCTGAGTTGTATCTTTTAGAAAATTTTGAAATTGACAAAAAAACAACTCTTTATATAAATGCTTTTCCTATGGGACCTTGGATTGGTGGAGTTTTTACTTATGAAGCTGTGCGATTAGTTGCTGAAAGAGGAAAATATCCTATTAGTATTATCACTCCAGGTATAAATAAAAAGGAAATATTAAATGAAATAAAGGAATTTGGAAATCAATTTGAGCAGATTCTAATTGGAAGCTATGGTCCGTTTCTAAAAGACATGATTGATGAGGGGATTGAGCAAGGAATGGACTTTGGTCAGTATAATTTTGGCTGTATTTTTTCAGCAGAAGGTTTTACAGAAGGTTTTAGAGATTATGTTATTGAAAAACTCAGTCTAAAAGACAAGTATAAAATGACTTTGAATCATTATGGAACTGTTGATCTCGGAACAATGGCTCATGAAACTCCAATAAGTATTCTGATTAGAAGGCTGGCAATAAAAAACAGTAGTCTTTACCAGGAATTATTTGGCAATATACATAAGCTACCAACACTTTGCCAATACATGCCTGATTTGTTTTATTTTGAGAGTATTGATAATAGATTGATTTGTAGTGCTGACAGTGGAATTCCTCTTTTGAGATATGATCTAAAGGATCATGGAGGTATTTTTACTATAGAAAATCTAGAAAAAAAATTTAAAAAGTTTGGCCTTGATCTATATCAGGAAATGGAAGAAGTTGGATTACAAGATTCTCTATGGAATTTACCTTTTGTCTACGTCTATGAGCGAAGTGATTTTTCTGTTAGTTTGTATGCATTTCAGATTTATCCGGAAACATTGAAGCGAGCTCTACAAAATCATGATTTGCATGAACAGATTACAGGTAAATTTCATATGTTGGTCAAATATGATCAAGAACAAAATCAATTTCTTGAAATAAATATTGAATTGAAAAAAAACCAAAAAGAGACAGATCAGCTCCGGGAAAAAATAGAAGGTTTTATTATTGACGCCCTTTTGAAAGAAGTTTCTGAATTTGCAGAAACCTATAAGCATAATCCTCAAAAAATGAAGCCAAGTATAGTTTTTTGGCCCTATGAGGATCAGAAATATTTTAAATCAGGTATTAAGCAAAAATGGAGTAGTAAAATAAATTAATATGGAAAATTTCACCAAACCTCTAATTTTCAAGGAAGGTTCTTACTCAAAGCAAGATATAGAGGGTTTTCATAAGAATCAGAAAATAAATAAAATTATTGATATTTATCAGGAACAGATAAGAGAGTTGTTTGAAATCAATAATCCAGGTCTAATCGGCTCAGATCAGTTTGATTTTAAACTTAAGGAATTTTCTGATTCCAAGATCGGCTCAGAGCAAATTCTGGCAGGTAATTGGGTTTTTTTCCCTTGGAATGGTAATTTTGTCCATATGGTGGTCGAGGAGGATTATTTTTCTCTTAGGACAAATAGAAATAAAAACCTAATAACAAAAGAAGAACAATTAGCTTTATCAGAATTTACAGTAGGTTTTGTTGGTCTTTCAGTTGGCTCAGATATGGCTATAAATATGACTTATTCTGGTATAAGTAATTCCATGAAATTGGCTGAATTTGACACTCTTGAAACCACAAATTTGAATCGGCTTAGAGCAAGAGTTGATCAAATCGGCGGTAAGAAAATTGATATTACTATGGAGAAAATTTATCAGGTTAATCCCTATGCTAATTTGATAGATTTTTCTCAAGGTATAAATAAGGAAAATTTAGATTTATTTATAAAGGGAAAAAAGAATTTAGATTTAATTTTTGAGATTATTGATGATTTTGAAATGAAAGTACTTTTGAGAATAGCAGCCAAACAAGCAAAAATACCAATTATAATGCTAACCAATTTGGGGGATAATGTACTTATTGATATAGAGAGATATGATTTGGATCAGGAATTAAAGCCTTTCAATGGTAGGGCAGATCATGTGGTTGATCTGGTAAAATCAGGTTCCTTGACCAAGGAAGAGGTTCATAAGTATGCCATAGAAATTGTTGGAAAGGAAAATGTGCCGGAAAAAGCCCAAGATTCAGTAAAAGAAATAGGTAATACTCTGGTTGGTAGACCGCAACTTATGAGTACGGTAAGTATTTCAGGTGGTTTGGCTTCTTTTCTTTCTCGCAAGATTGCGCTTGGTAACAGTTTGCCAAGTGGTAGATATAAGTTTTCAATTGAGAATATAATTCAAAATTAGATTCTATGAATGCTGAGGATAGTTTGCTAAATTCAATTGCAGCAGAATTGGTTATTGATTCAATTGTTGTTGATGACAAAAAAATTAATTTTGTAGTTGCTGGGCATGGTCCTGATTTACTGCTTTTGCATGGGGCTAATATTGGTTGGGGACAATGGTATAAAAATATAGCTGTTTTTTCAAAAAAATTTAGAGTTTATGCTATTGATTTGCCAGGCTCAGTAGGTTCTTCTCCTGTAAACTACTCAGATTTTGATCTAAATAGAGATTTGCTGGAAATAGTGGAGAAATTTATACTTGAAAAAAAACTAAAAAAACCAGTGATTGTAGGCCATTCAATAGGTGCCTGGATAGCCGCTTCAATTGCAGTTAGAGGTAAAATAGATCTTAAATCATTAGTTCTGGCACATCCTATAGGATTTTCTAAAAAAACCCCAATTAAGCAAATTCCACTTTCAATAAAATTTATAGCAAAGTTTATCTCTAAGTTTCTGTTTAAACCTACCAAAATCAATCTAGAAAAATTTATAAGAAGTGAAATTAAACAAAAAAAATCAATTGATCCTATTTTTGTTGATTATTATTTTGAATCAGTTAATAAAAATGAGTTATCGCATCCTTTTTTATTTATAAGTTCTCTGATGAAGCCTTTTAGGTTAAACAAACAGCTAAATTTAGTTGATGATCTTCAGAAAATAAAAAAACCAACACTAATTTTGTTTGGAAAAGATGACAAATTGGTAAAACCAAGATATAATTATAGCAATGCTAGTAAAATTCCCAATTCTAAGATAAAAGTTTTTGATTCTGTAGGTCATGTTTCTCCAATAGAGGCTGCAGAAGAATTTAATCGCATAGTTTTAAATTTTGCCATGCAAAGTTAACATGAAGATTAGCCTGTCAGTACAATTTTCTATTTTGATTATAACTACACTTATTAATTTTCTTTTGTTACATTCAGTTTACAATGCTAAACCTAGAAAAATATCAAATAAAATCTTCGCTCTTTTAAGTTTTGTAACTAGTCTTTGGTTTATTGCCATGTATGCCTCAGTTCAGCCCGGATTAGTTGATTATGGATTGCTGATTTTAAGAGCCACTTTCTTTTTGGCTGCTCCCATGAGCATGCTTCTTTTTCTTTTGGCTCATGTTATGCCGGAAAACAAGATAACTTTTAAGAAATCTACCTTATATTCTGTCTATTCAATAACTGTATTGATGATGTTTTTATCATTCACTGATCTGATGTTTAGTGGAGTAACAGTAATAAATGGTTCAATTCAACCAATTCCTGGTTTGGGTATGTTATTTTTCTCGCTGGTTTCTACTTTTTTCAGTGTTTCAGCTGTATACATTCTTATCAGAAAGTACTTTAGGTTTGTCGAGGCTAAGCGCAAGCAAGTAAGATTGATTCTTGCGGGAATATTTATTATGTTGTCTTTGATTATTTCAACTATCATGGTCCCGGTTGCCCTATTTGAAAATAATTATTTTGTATCTTTTGCGCCTTTTTATGTATTACTTTTCCTAGTTTTTACTGCGGCTGCAATTATGAAGCACAGGCTATTTAATATAAAATTAATTGCCACAGAATCATTTATCGCTATACTGATAATAGTTGTTTTGTTTGAAGGTATGCTTTCTGATTCTCTAGTGCAGTTAGTATATAAAATTTTATTTGCAATTTTTATCGGATTTCTAGGAAGATTACTCATAAGGAGTGTGAAGAGAGAAATAAGACAAAGAGAAAAATTAACCATAATGACCAAGAATTTGGAAACTGCAAATTTACGACTAAAACAGCTTGATCAGCAGAAGACAGAATTTCTTTCAATTGCCTCTCATCAACTTCGTACACCACTTTCCATTATCAAAGGATATCTTGAACTTATAAAAGATGGAGCTTATGGAAAAGTAACCAAGGCCACAGTTGAGATTTTAGATAATATGGATACTAGCAATGAAAGGCTGGTCAAATTGGTTGATGAATTTCTTGATGTTACCAGAATTGAACAGGGGAGGACCAAGTATAATTTTGAAAAACATAATATGTCTGATCTTATTTCCGGAGTGGTAGAGGAATTAAGAGATAGGGCAACACAAAAAGGTTTGAAATTAAATTGGAAAAAACCCAGTAAATTTCCTGAGTTTAAAATTGATGAGGAAAAAATTCGTCATGTAGTTTTTAATTTTATTGATAATGCTACAAAATACACTGAAAGAGGAAAAATAGATGTCAGCTTGGAGAAGGATGCCAAGGGTGTAAGTTTTAAAGTAAAAGATACTGGTATAGGTTTTAACAAAAAAGATCAAGTAAATTTCTTTCAGAAGTTTTTTCGGGGTACAAATGTAAAAACAGTAAATGTAGGTGGTACAGGACTTGGTATTTATGTTTGTAAAAAATTTATAGAAAACCATAAAGGTAAAGTTTGGGCCAAAAGTCCTGGCTTGGGGAAGGGTGGAGAATTTGGTTTTTGGATACCTTTCAAGAGAAAAAAATAACCCAGACAAGCCTTTCTTTGAATACAATTTATGCTCAAAGAAGGGCTTGTTTTTTTTATAATTTTAATTTATAATAAAAAAACTATAATTTATCTCTAAAATGCAAATTTAATATGTTTAAATCATCAGAACCTCAAATCTCAAAACAAGATACACAAGCAAAATCTTCTTCTGATAGTGTTGAGACAGTAGTAGGGCCATCAGTGGTGGTGGAGGGTGATTTTTCTTCTGAGGGTAATATTTTAGTAAAAGGAACAGTTTCAGGAAATGTAAAAACAGCGCAACTGCTCACTGTTGAGGCTGGGGCAAAGATTTTGGCAAATGTAAAGGCACATGATGCTCTGATTTCCGGAGAAGTAAAAGGTAATGTCCGAGTAAATGAGAAGCTTGAACTAACAGAATCAGCAAGAATTAGAGGAGATATATCTTGTAAGGTTTTGGTTGTTGCCGGCGGAGCACTTTTACAAGGAAAAGTCGGTATGAAAGGAATTGAGATTGCAGGCTCTGGAGCAGAAAAGAAAAAAACTCCAAAAGCCAAACCGAGTAAATCTGTTTCTGATTTAGAGATCAAACCATCTTCATAAAATAGATTGATTCTATTTTATTATCATCTTTCTAAAGGATAGATATGTACGTATACCTATATGACAATTTTCTCAAGCAAAAACGCTATGAGAATGTTTTGAAGTCAATTGAAACCAAATTGACTGATTATGGTATTGCTGGTAAGATTATCCGACTGCAAAATTTCACTAATGCCGAGTGGGTAATAGAAGATGAAATTAGAAAAGGTGCCAAAACAGTAGTAATTGTGGGTAATGATGTTACTTTTGGACATGTTTTATCACGAGCAGCTGCAAGCAATGTAATTTTTGGATTTCTTCCGATAGGTCCGCAAAATTCTATTGCTGAAGTTCTTGGAATTCCCACTGATGAAACTGCTGCAGATGTTTTGGCAAGAAGAAGAAAAGTAAGACTTGATGTGGGTTGGTTTAACAATCGTTATTTTATTTCTCAGCTGTATATAGAGCCAAGTAATATTGCAGTTGAATATGATGAGAAATTTAAAGTTTCCAGTAAAAGTAAAAAAATGGAATTAGTAGTTTGCAATCTCCAGCCTTTTCATTGGAAGAAAAAGGGTAAGGACAATGTAGTTCATCCGCAAGACGGTAAACTTGAGGCATTTCTACGGCCAATGGTAAAAACTAAGCTTTTTAGAAAAGCAGAATTTGAAGATCCAAGTATTTTTCCATTTGAAGAAATGATAGTTAGCAGTAAAACTCCTTTTCCTGTAAAAGCAGATGGGAAATTATCCAAAGAGACAAAAATAACAATTAAGCTAGCCAAGAAGAGAATAAATATGATTGTTGGTGGAGCCAGGAAGTTTTAAGAGTTTATAATTAAATTAAGCGCGAGTGGTGGAACGGTAGACACGCAGGCTTGAGGGGCCTGTGCTCGCAAGGGTGTGGAGGTTCAAATCCTCTCTCGCGCACAAAAAAAGCAAGGTTTCTGGCCTTGTTTTATTATTTACGAGATAAATTGGGAGTCGGGCGACGCGTCTGAGGGGAACCTCAGACGCGTCGCCACACTCGCCGTCCTTGCCTGCGCTGTTGCGCAGACCCGCGTGGTTGGGGCGCCGTGCACCCCTTCCTTGCCTGGCCGCCGAAGCGACCTGTCGGTGCCCGGTATGGTACCGGAGCACTCCTGGCGTCGAAGCGCTCATCGTGGTGTCTCGCCGTTGCGATTCACCGGAGTCGGCGCGCTGGCGTGCGCCATTCTCGAGATGACCCTTGCAGTCGGTGCCGTCAGCAGGTGACGGCGGTTCCGTTGCCTTGAGCGATCATCTGTGCCCCCGAAGAGGCCTTCGGCGTGGCTACCAGCTGAAGCAGAAGTCGCTGCTCGTCGCCGTGTAGCCCGCCTCGTCGCAGCAGCCCGCGGTCACCCCGTTCGGGTTGTCGCCGCCCGCGCCGTAGTCGGTGTTCACGTCCTCGTTGGTCGCCGCCGTCACGTTCTCCGCCGCCGCGGTGGCCGTCTGGTTCAGGTTGTGCGGGAAGTCGCCCGTCGCAGCCGTCGCCGTGTTGGTCATGCCCGAGTTGCCAGTCTCCACCGTCTCGCCGCCGCCCGCGCCGTAGTCGGTGTTGCCCAGGTTGGCCTTGTTCGCGTCGAAGTCCGCCGTACCGCCGGTGTCGTTCGCCGCGTTCGCGCCGTAGTCGGTGTTCACCACCATCTCGATCTGGGTCGCGCCGTAGTCCACCAGGAAGGGGATGTCCACAGCCAGCGTGGTGTCCACCCGCATCAGGATCGCGGTCGCGCCGTGCTCGCCGTAGTTGTCCAGCATGGTCGCCCAGATCGCCGTCGCGTTCTCCGTCGCTGCACCCGCGTTGTCGTGCATCCACTGCCAGCCGTCGAAGGCCACCGTCTCGCGCGCCGCGCCGTAGTCGGTGTTGGTGCCCATGATGAGGTGCGCCAGCTCGTCGTCGGTCAGGGCCGCCTCCCGGTTCATGGCGAACCAGTTGTTGGCCGCGTCCAGCAGAACCCGGTTGCTGTTGCCGTCGTCGACGAAGGTCAACAGCAGGTTGCCGTTGAAGTCCACGTCCACCGTCAGGGTGGTGTGGGCCGGGGCGTCGACCTGATCGATGGTCGGCGTGTCCGGCTCGGCAGCCGCGATGCTGGTGGGCAGCACCAGCAGAAGCAGGACCGCGAATGCGGCCGTCAGGAACGAAAGTCTCCGTCTCATCTTAGGAATTCCTCCACAAGGTCATCAACTTCCCGCGCCAGGTTTGGTTCGGGATTGCATTATCCATTATATGATTTTTTTTGAGAGTGTGCAAGTATTGTAAGAGAAAGCGATTTTCCAACAATGAAATTTGTCAAATGATTTGTTTTTTCTTAACTGAATTTTTATTATTTGCTATAATGATAATATTAAAAATTGAAAATTCAAGCATTGAGATTTCAATTAGAAGATTTTTTAAATTTTATGGATGAATATTCAACAGCTGGTCAAATTATGTATTGGCTAGTTATGCTCGCTCTCTATCTTTATCAGGGTTATGCATTTTTGATAATTGCCAAAAGAACAGGTACTGCCAATGGCTGGATGGCATTTATACCGATCCTAAATGTTTTTTTGATGCTAAGAATTGCTAAAAAGCCTCTATGGTGGTTTCTTTTGCTTTTAGTTCCTCTTATAAATATTATTTTTAATTTTGTTGCTTATTGGACTGGCAAGATCTCTGAATAAATCTCCATGGTTTGGGATTTTATTGATGGTTCCAATTGTTAATTTAGTTGCTCTCGGGTATTTGGCTTTTAGTGAGAATTAGAAAAAATAAATTAAAAAACCACGGATTAAACCGTGGTTTTTTAATGCCTTGTCCATTAAATAAGCCGAATTCTGTATCCTTGCAAGCAAGGTAATGATCATTTCTCTGGTTCCAGTGTTGCCACTAGAATCTAACGAGCTAACTTTTCGAATTCTGAAATTCAGAAAACGCTGCTCTTTCTCCAGGTAGGGTTTACCACCCTGACATAATGTCAGGTAGTATGGTAGCTTTTGACTCGAGATCAAAAACATCCATACTCTTTTCACCTTTCATTTTGCGAAGCAAAATTAGTATAGTCTCTGCGGCACTTTCCCGTCCATACTTGTCACCAAGCCGGAGGTGGGCGTTACCCACTACCATGACCCCGAAGAACTTCGGGGGGAGTTCGGACTTTCCTTCCAGCTCCCAAAAGGAGCCAGGCGATCATTTATAATGAACAAGACAAAGCTTAATATAGCATATTTTGGAGAGTTTGTCAAGTTGACCAAAGGCCTTTATTTAGGTAAAATAGCCTAGTAAGTAATATTTTGTTGGTATAAAAGAAACCCATGAAACGTTCTCAGGTGATACTAATGGTACTTCAGGTGCCGATCGACTATATTGTCTTGATTTTAGCAGGTATTTCAGCTTTTTATCTGCGTTTTTCTGATTGGGCTATTTCCATGCGACCGGTTGTTTTTGATATAACTCTTAGTGAGTTTACTGCTTTTGTTTCAGTTATATCCATTGTTTGGCTAGTTATTTTTGCTATTGCCGGGCTCTATTCTGTAAATCCAAATAGGAAATTTTCCGCAGATATTACTCGTATTATTTTTGCTTGTTCTTCTGCGCTTGCTCTTGTTGCTGTTTATGTTATGTTCGCTCAGCAATTGTTTGATTCACGTTTTCTCGTAGCAGCTTCTTGGGGTTTTGCAATTGTCTATATGATAATTGCCAGACTGCTTATGAGGGGTGTTAAATCTCTTATGTATCGACTTGGTTTTGGACAAAGACGAGTGGTTATAGTTGGTTCAGAAGAAGTTGCAGAAGCTATTAAAAATGAATTAGAAAAAAGACCAGAACTCGGATATAAATTTCTGGGTCAATTTAAGAAATTTGAAAAATCAATTATCCCTAAATTAAAAAGATTAAGATTAGATGAGTTGCTTTTTATAAATCCAAGAGCAGATGAACTTGAAAGTTTGCAAGCATTGGATTTTTGCAATGAAAATCATATTGTTTTTAAATATTCTGCAGACCTTTTTGCGACTTACAGCGCAAATATGAGTGTGCATCCAGTGGCTGGAATTCCAATTGTTGAACTCAGAAGAACCAGGCTTGGTGCATGGGGTAGAGTAATCAAAAGAATTTTTGATATTTTTATGAGTTTGTTTTTAATTGTTTTGTTTAGCCCATTGATGCTTTTGGTTGGTATTTTAATTATGGTTGAATCCGGTCGACCAGTTATTTACAAAAACGAAAGAGTTGGATTTAAGACTAGGAACTTCACTGCCTATAAATTTCGTTCGATGTTACAGAAGTATTGTACAGGTTCACAGTTTGGAAATGCTGGGAAAAAAGCAGAAAAGCATGAAGAAAAATTAATTGAAAAACAAAACTCAAAAGCAGGCCCGATTTACAAAGTAAAAGACGATCCCAGAATTACTAGGATTGGAAGTTTTATTCGCAGATTTAGTATTGATGAGTTACCACAATTTTTTAATGTTTTGATGGGAAATATGAGTTTGGTTGGACCGCGCCCTCATCAGCCGAGAGAAGTTGCTGGTTATGAAAAACAGCATAAATCAGTTTTCAATGTTAAGCCTGGAGTTACCGGCTTGGCGCAGATTTCCGGTAGAAGTGATTTGAGTTATGAAGAGGAGATGAAGTTGGATATTTTGTATATTGAGAGATGGAGTATTATGCTTGATTTGGTTATTTTGCTCAAAACTCCCTTTGTCATATTTAAGAGTAGGAAAGTTGTTTAGATATGAAAATAGCACTTGTACACGATTACCTGTCACAGCACGGAGGAGCAGAACGAGTTCTCGAGGCTTTTTCTGAAATTTGGCCAGAGGCGCCAATTTTTGTGCTTTTTCATGACAAAAAGAAAATAAAAGATTTTCAAGACAAAGATATTCGTCAGTCTTTTATACGCAGAATGCCCTTTGCCAAGAGTAAGTATCAATGGTATCTGCCTTGGATGCCTCTTGCGACTGAGCGTCATAATCTTCATGAATTTGATATTGTATTGTCATCAACCAGCGCTTTTGCCAAGGGTGTTTTAACTAGACCTGATACTCTTCATATTTCCTATTGTCACACTCCGACCAGATATCTTTGGACTGATACTCATGAATATATTGCTGATCTTAAGCATAATAAGTTGATAAAATCTGTTTTGCCCAGATTGATTCACAGACTTCGCTTATGGGATACCATGAGTATTGATCGAGTTGATAATTTTATTGCAAATTCTCGAACAGTACGCGGTCGGGTTCAGAAATATTACCGACGCGACAGCCAGGTAATTTATCCGCCGGTTGATATTGAGAAATTTTATATTTCCAATGATATTGGTAGTTATTTTGTTTCCGGAGGAAGGCTAGTGCCTTACAAACGTTTTGATTTGCTTATTCAAACATTTAATAGATTGGGCACACCTCTGAAGATTTTTGGGACAGGACCAGAGAGAGAGCGTTTGGAGAAAAAAGCTAAGAGAAATATACAATTTTTAGGTCATTTATCTGAAAAAGATAAAGCCGATTTGCTTAGTAGGGCAAAAGCATTTATTCACCCCCAAGTTGAAGACCTGGGCATCACACCAATTGAATCCATGGCATGTGGTAGGCCAGTGATTGCTTATGGGGTTGGTGGAGTAACAGAAACAGTAATTCCCGGCAAAACCGGTGTATTTTTCGATGAGCAAACCTGGGAATCTCTTCTTGATACTGTTATTCATTTTGATCCCCACGAGTGGGATACCCAGGCAATTCGTGAATGGGCTGAGCGTTTTGATATTAAGCATTTCAAAAAAAGAATAAAAAATTATGTTGAAGATAGTTATGGTCAATTTCAGCAAGATCTAAATCAGTGTGTGCTAGATTTTCATGTAGACAGTAGTCAGAGAAAATAGTTTATGAATATTGCCATAGATATACGTTGCCTGATGAGCACTCAAAAAACAGGTGTTGCTGAATATACTTCAAGATTCTTGGATTCACTTTTAAGACAGAATACTGAAAACCAGTATTTTTTGTTTTATAATTCACAGAATTTAGAGAATAAGAAAATTGAAAAATGGCAGGGAGAAAATATACATTATATAAAAACTGATTTTCCCAATAAATTATTTAATTTAGGTATTTTTTTGTTTGGTTTTCCTAAGTTGGATAAATTGATTGAGTCTAAAATTAAAAAAGATTTGGCAGAGCCAGATTTTAAATTAGACAGTTTTATTTCTCCAAATTTAAATTATACAGAAGTTTCCAAATCAGTTAAGTACGTCCTGGTAATTCACGATCTTAGTTTTGAGTTATTTCCTGATACTTATTCTGCAAAGAGGCGATTGTGGCATAAAATTGTTTTTCCTAAAAAACAATGTCAGCGCGCAGATTTGATTTTAACTCCTTCTGAAAATACTAGGCAGGACTTGATAAAATATTTCAAATTAGATCAAAATAAAATTAAAGTATCTTATCCCAATCATCTATTTGGCTCAGAAAGTTCAGTAGGTTTTGAAAAATTAAAAGAAAAATATCAATTGCCGGAAAAATATATTCTCTATCTAGGTACTCTTGAGCCCAGAAAAAATTTAGAGGCATTATTAACTGCATTTTCAAAAACTAAAGCTAGGGATGGGGGATTTAAATTAGTAATTGCCGGCTCAAAGGGTTGGAAGTATAAAAAAATTCTAGAAGAAATTAAAAAAACAGATGGAGTAAAATATATTGGCTATGTAGATGATGAAGATAAGGATGGATTATATAAAAATTCAAAATTATTTGTTTACCCTAGCCTGTATGAAGGTTTTGGTTTGCCAGTGCTTGAAGCCATGAGTAGTGGAGTTGCTGTGATTACCAGTAACAGATCTTCACTTGTTGAGGTCGGTGGTAATGCAGTGCATTATATAAACCCACTGAATATTTCTGATATGATAATAGCTATAGATGAGGTTTTGGAGAATTCAGAATTAAATCAGGAATTGGTAAATAGGGGATATGAGCGGGTTGAGAAGTTTAATACTGAAGTTAGATTATTGGAATTATTGAGTAGGTAAGTTGGGTAGGAAAAAATATGTTATAATTTATTGGCTATTGGTTATTCACTAATAATATGAAAATTGGAATAGATGCTCGCATGTTCGGACCAGAACAGGCCGGACTGGGGAGGTACATAGAACAATTGATTTTACATCTTGAACACATTGATAAAAGCAATCAGTATATTTTGTTTTTAAAAAAAGATAATTTTGAAAAATATATTCCCAAGAATCCAAATTTTGAAAAAGTACTTGCAGATATAAGTTGGTATTCATGGGCAGAGCAATTTAAATTCAAGAGAATAATAAAAAAACAAAAATTAGATTTGATGCATTTTCCACATTGGAATGTTCCAATTTTTTATCGAGATCCATTTGTGGTTACTATCCATGATTTGATTATGTATCACTATCCGCGTCATGAGGCAAGTACACTTGGACCAATTAGTTATTGGTTCAAAGACAGAGCTTCACGAGTAGTTTTGAATCATGCCATAAAAAAATCAAGGAAGATTTTTGTGACCAGTGAATTTACCAAACATGACTTAAACAAAACACTGGGGGTGAATTTGAATAAAATGGTTACACTTTATCAGGCCCCATTTTTCAAAGAGCAAAGAAAAAGAACAAAAGAAGATCAAAAAGAATTTTTTGAAAAATTGAAAATTGAAAAACCTTACTTGCTCTATGTTGGAAATGCTTATCCTCATAAAAATCTAGAGAGGTTGGTACAAGCTTGGAATCTTTTTACTCGACAACATGGATTACATTTTCAATTAGTATTGGCAGGAAAAAGAAATTTTTTTTATGATCGCCTGTTTGAAAGTGAAACAGTAAAATCAAGTAATGGAATTATTTTTACAGATTTTCTAGCAGATGATGATTTACAATTATTGTATGATCATGCTCAGGCTTTTATTTTTCCTAGTCTTTATGAGGGATTTGGACTTCCTCCAATAGAAGCTATGTACCATGGTCTGCCGGTTGCCTCTTCAAATCAAACTTCTTTGCCAGAAGTATTGGGACGCTCAGCAATTTATTTTGATCCAACTAATATCGAGTACATGGCAACAAGTATTTATAAGATACTTACTGATCAGAATTTAAGGCTAAATCTACAGCAAAATTCAAAGTATGAACTTAGACGTTTTTCTTGGGGATCTCTCTCAAGTAGGGCAGTAAAAGTTTATCAATCAATAGTTTAATTTTTTTTCAAATATTTATAAACAGGTAGAGGGCTGCCTGTTTTTTAATAATAGCAATTTTATGCTATAATATAATAAAATTTAAACTTATCATGGCTAAAAATACCAAACAAAAAGGAGTCACAGCTCGAACCAGAAAAATTCAAAAGAGGGCAGCTTTGAGAAGGTGTTCTCTTTGTGCTCGTGTAGGTCATAATAAGAAGACTTGTCTAGAAAATGTAGTTTCTGCCACCAAAAAACCAATCAAAAAAACTAATAACCAATTTAGCAGAAAAAAAATATCTACTCCAAAAGAAAATATTCAAAAAAAATCAGCCAGCAAAGTTTCGCATATTTTTGTAAACGCTCATCAGAAAACTCAAGAGTCAAAACATATAATTGATTTGAGTAAGAACAAAAAAGATATTTGGTCTTCGATAAAAGCCTACAGTGAAGAGCCGGCCAAGAAAACTAAACGTCATACTTTAAATTTTGCTCAGCTTGTAAAAAGTGCAAATAGTCAAAAAACTAAAGTAGCAAAAAATTTACCAAAAACTG
This sequence comes from uncultured Gammaproteobacteria bacterium, assembly GCA_964522405.1. GTDB lineage: Bacteria > Patescibacteriota > Patescibacteriia > Magasanikbacterales > UBA922 > CAZFTR01. The sequence goes on from CAZFTR010000001.1 coordinate 136,543, forward strand.
CTGAGAAAAGAATACATAGCAAACCATTGGCGCTAAATTCTTTTTTCAGAGTAAAAGAATTTTTATCAGATGCTTTTTTTTCAATTCAAAATTTTTTCACTATTCCTGCCAAGTATTTTGATTTCAAAAAATTTGCATACAGCATGGTAGTTTTTTTATTTTTGGTTTCAATTCCATTTCCAGCTGCCGGAGTTTATCGACAAGTAAAGGATGATACAAATTATATTGTGCAGAGAAGTACAGATGCTTTTTTGGCTTTACAGTCTTCAACAGTGGCAGCGCTCTCAACCAATATTGAACAAGCTCAATTTGATTTAAATGAAGCACTGAGTGCTTTTACAGATGCGCAATCACTTATAGATCGAGAGTACAAAGCATTGACTTATGTTGCCAGTGCTTTGCCTGTTGTTGGAAAACGAGTTCAGAGTAGACAGCAGTTGCTAGTGGCAGGACATCATATAGCGCTTGGAAATACTTATCTGGTAAAAGGAATCGAAGAAGCAAGTGAAAAAGAAGATTTAAATAATACTGACAGAATTTCAATTTTAAAAGTTCACTTGAGAAGCGCTTTGCCACAGTATCAAGAAGCATTACTTAATCTTGCCAATGTTGATCACAGTGCTTTGCCAGTTGAGTTTCAAGAATCTTTTTCTGAATTTAAAATACTTTTTGCAACTTTTATAGATGATATCAATGATCTTTCTGAAGTTATGAGTGGGATAGAGAAAATTCTTGGCTCAGATCAGTTTAAACGATACTTGGTTTTATTTCAAAATCATCATGAGCTTCGAGCTACTGGGGGATTTGTAGGAAGCTTTGCTATTGTTGATGTTCAGAAAGGAAGAATTTTAAACATAGAAATTCCAGGGGGTGGTAGTTATGATTTACAAGGATACTTGGATACTTATCTGGCTCCGCCGTTGCCACTTCAGATTGCCAATGGAAGATGGGAATTTCAGGACTCAAATTGGTTTGCTAGTTTTCCAGCATCAGCCGAGAAAGCTTCTTGGTTTTATGAGCATTCTAGTGGTCGGACTGTTGATGGGGTAATTGCAATAAATGCTTCAGTTTTGGAGAGGTTGGTAAAAGTTATGGGCCCGGTTTACAATGAAAATTATGATTTACTTATTAATTCAGAAAATGCCTTGTCGCAAATACAAAGAGAGGTAGAGGTTGAATATGATCGAGAAATCAATCAACCGAAGGCTGTCCTTTCAGAACTTCTGGATCAGATGTTAGCTGGATTAAAAGATATACAACCTGTTCGTTTGGTTGATTTGCTTTCACAGATGCATAGTGCTTTGACAGAAAAAGAAATTCAAATTTATATGACAGATGATTCTCTCCAAAGAGATCTTTCAGAATTTGGATGGACAGGAGAATTGCTAGAAGAAAATCAAAATCAGGATTATCTTATGGTGGTAAATACCAATATTGGCGGAGAAAAAACTGATGCCAAAATAGATCAAGCTATTGACCATCAATCTCATGTTCAGTCCGATGGATCAGTAATTAATACAGTTATTGTCAGGCGTGAGCATTCTGGTAATTCAGGAGAGCTTTTTTATGGAAAAGAAAATATAAATTACTTAAGAGTTTATGTTCCAGAAGGATCAGAGTTGATAGAGGCAGGAGGATTTAGTTATCCAGAAGAAGAATCTTTTATGGTGCCTGAACCATGGTATGAAGATGATCAGGATTTGGAAGAGATCGCTCAAACTGAGACTATTCACGTAGGAAGTGGTACCAGAATTACCAATGAGTTTAAGAAAACGGCTTTTGCAAATTGGATTGTAACCAATCCTGGAAAAACTACAGAAGTATATTTTGTTTACAGACTTCCTTTCAAAGTGTTGGATACAGAGATGGCTGAAAATAGTGATAGAAATATTATCGAAGATATAGCTATGCTGGCTGGAAACAAGCTTGAGAATAGTCAATTATCGCATTATTCTCTACTTTCTCAGAAGCAATCAGGAACAAATGCAAAATTAAATTCAACAATTATTTATCCTGATGGTTGGAATCCGGTTTGGCGTACAAATGATGATGTGCATGTTACCTTGAATGGCGCAACTTATAATACTGGTTTAAATACAGACAAGGTATACGGAGTAGTTATGAAAAAAATAGAAGAATAATTTTATGGAAGAAAAATCAGCCCCATCTGCTGACAAGCAGGAAGAAAAAAATATAATTGAAAGTGGTAAACATCATTTTGTAAAAAAAACAATTGAGAGCAGTGAAGATCCAGAATCATCTGCAGATTTTATTGAACAGGAAAATTTGCAAGAGCAGAGTCAAGAGGATTTAAAAGAAAAAGAAGAAATTATGGAAAAACCCGAAAAACAAAAAACTAGAAAAAAAACTAGAAAAGTAAAAAGAAAAAAAAGAAGTTTAGAAAAGCAGGTTGAGTCAGATCTAGCTGATATTTACAAGGATTCTGACGGAAATATGCCAGACATGAAAAAGATCAAAAAGGTTAAGCATAGCAGTTTAATCAAGGCTTTTTTTGTTTTAATTTTTTCTTGTATATTTTTGGCTAGTGTTGCTTGGTTAGGTTTTTTTGTTATGCAACCAGATACTGAATTTTCTCAGGAGGATGTTATAGTTTCAATTTCAGGGCCAGATCAAATCGGAATTGGTCAAGAAGTAAAATATCGAATTAGATATAGAAATGCCCAAAATGTATTGCTCAACAATGTCACTATCGAAGTTAGATATCCGCAATCTTTTGAATTTGCCACCAGTACTGTTCAGCCATCAGGTGAAAGTATGGATCGATGGGAGTTGGGTAATTTGCAAGCTGATGACAGTGGCTATATAGATGTAGAGGGATTTATTGAGGCAGATATTGATAGTGATCATTCTTTTAGATTGTTTTTCAATTACACCCCACAAAATTTTAGTTCTCCATTTCAAAAAGTACACTCAACTGAAACTAAAATCTCTGAGTCGCCAGTGATCATGTCTGTCCAAGGTCCAGAAGAATCTATCTCTGGCTCAGTAGTAGAGTACAAAGTTGTGGTTGAGCTTGAAGATGAGGATTTTACAGGTCAGAAATTTTTGGTTATGGAGCCGGGACTTAATTTTTCTGTCAAAGAAAGTAATCTTGAGCCAATAGATCATGGTGCATATGAGTGGTTGCTCGCCTCAACTACAACTGAGACAGTGGTGATTCAAGGAGTTTTGCTTGGCGGAGAAACAGGTGGTCAAGAGTCGATCAAGTTTATGGTTCAAGCCCGTGACCAGGAAGGTGAATATTATACTTTGGCACAAGAAGAGAAAACTATAAAAATAGTAGAAAATGGAGTTTCAGCAAATTTAATTATAAATGGCGCAATAGATAGTTTAACAGCTTTTCCCGGAGACATACTAAATGCCAGTATAGTGGTAGAAAATACCGGAAGCAAGACTCTCGAAGATCTTAATACTAAATTGGTTTTTGAAGCACCTTCATATAAAAAGAAAAGCATATTTGCCTGGAGTAGGATTGATGACTTGTTTGATGGAGACATTCGTGGTGAACAGCTAACTGACTCAATTCGTTTGGGTGAGATTACATGGGCAAAAAAACATATAGAAGATTTTAAGAAATTTGAACCGGGTGACAAAGTAGTCATTGATTTAATTTTACCAGTTAAAACCAGTGATGATATTGATCTAAGCGCTTTTGAAGATTTTGCTGCTCAAGCTTATCTTGATTTGAAATTTGAACAAGATGGAGGAGTCGATACATTGAGCAGTAGTCATCTGAATATTGTTTTTAATTCAGATATGGATCTGGAAGTTAGAGATGAAATTGGCACAAGTAATGGAAAAGAAAAACATACTATTACTTGGCTTTTAACCAATAGTTTTCATGAGCTGAATAATGTTGTACTGGAAGCAGATTTATATGGTGATTTTAATTTTGATCCTGAAGATGTTTCAGTACCGGCTGGAGAGATTGAATACAATGAAACAGATCAGAAATTGCTTTGGAAAATAGAAACCATGCCAACTAATTTGGATGTGCTTGCTTTGCAGTTTGATTTAATTTTAAATAAGAAAAATCCATCTCAAACAAATTTAACTTCCAGAGTTCGTGGAACTGCAATTGATAGCAAAACTGGTGAAGAGGTCTTAGCAGTAGGGGATGAGGTGTTGTTTTAAGTGGAATTTATATAAATAAAAAAACCGCTGTGAAGCGGTTTTTTGCTACTTTACTAATTTACTCTTGTTCAATCAGTTGTAATTTATATTGATCCAGTTCTATTTGGCTTAAATCTTTTCCAGTTACCTCCATGGTGTCACGAGCTGCTGTTATTTGTTCCCAACCCTGTTCTATGTGCATTAACCATTCTTTGTAAGAGGTAAATTTTCTTTTTACATCTTCAAAATATTTTTTAAATGCCTTAATTTTTTGATCGTCTGTTCTTTTCTCACCTTCTGGCAGGTCATGATCAAACAATATCTTATCTGTAGTTTGTGTGAATCTGCTTGGTTTATATTGATCAGAGGATTTGACAGCCTCCTCAAAGACGCTCATTGCCTTGCCTATGAGTTCATATCTGGCGTTTCTTGCTCTCTGTTTTCTAAACAGTTTTGGCATTTTCATTTTTGCAGCTTGTTCTAAAATTGGAAATGCTTCATCAATTTTTTTAATCTTTTCTTTAACTATCTCGCGAGCTCTCTCTAATTCAGTATTGCGTCTTTTTGGATCCATCTTTGCTAAAGCCTCTAAATTAACTTCTGTATCTGGCATATCTGTATTAAGTCCAAATCCAGTGTAACCTATGTCCTGTCTTCTATCTTCGGATAATCCGAGCGCGTCATAAAGCTGTTTTTGCTTAGTATCAAACTCGGCTGGTTTTTCTTTGTGGAGTTTTGCTCGTAATTCTGACCATAACTCATTTTTCACTTGCGCTTTCAAATTTTCAGAATCTGGGATCTCGTCAAAAGTGGAGTTTAATCTTTCTACATATAATTTTACTTCTCGAGCTGCTGAATCAGATGTAGAGTATCGTCCAGCTTTGAAATGTAAAATAAGTGAATCCAGTGACATATTTGTACCACCTACTTTGTATTGGCTTCTCCACCATGCAGGTCCTAATTCTTTATGTGTTTCATCGTCTATGCCTTCAATGTTCACTGCGTATGCTGGGGATGTTCCAATCTCTTCTCCTTCTTGGATGTGTTTGTTCATAAATCTGTCAACATCTGCAGTTGAAAGTCGTCGCTCTCCTCCTTCTGATTCAGATAGTACAGGTCTTACTTTTTTAGCTGTATCGCCTGAATGAAGATGAATACGATCAGTATACCCATCCTTAGTGTTCACATTTTCAAAAAAATCTCTAGCTTTTTTTTGTGCATCTGGATTGCCTCCGCGTCTTGGTTTCATATTTAACTCTTAATAAAATTAATTTAAAAATTCTCTTATATGATTATTGTATCATATTTGTTCTTTTGGTAAATATTTTAATTCAAAAAGAGAGAGGTTTGTATGCAGCTTATTTTGCTTGCTGGTAGATAATTTCCATTAGTTTTTAGTGTGCCCCCGCCAGGAATCGAACCCAGATCAACGGTTCCGAAGACCGTTGTGTTATCCGTTACACCACAGGGGCATATAAACAATTAAACAACTAACAATTAACAACTAACAAGTCAATTTAACGAGCATGTTAATTATTAATCAATTAGTTGTTAATTGTTTGGTGCGCCGTAAGGGATTCGAACCCCTGACCGTTTGGTTAAGAGCCAACTGCTCTACCGACTGAGCTAACGGCGCTTTTCCGGATTATCCCAAAGGATCTTCCGGTTTTCTTTCTAAAATTTCAACTTTTGGTCCTTTCCATTTTTTTACTTCTATGGCGTTTTCTGCTGCTACGATCTGCGCTTCTTGCTTGCTTCCGCCAATTCCTTCAGCAATCTGTTCTCTGCCTAGGTAAATTCCCACTGTAAATTCCTTGGCATGATCTGGTCCTTCTTCTTTTAGTACTTTGTAAGTAGGTGTTAGACCAACAATTTCCTGAGAAGCTTCTTGAAATCTAGACTTTGGATCCATCCACAGACCTAGCTCTAGTACTTCTCCCAATTTGCTAATAACCCATCTGGTAATAAATTGTTTGGCCAAATCCCAGCCTTTATCTACATATATTGATCCGATTACAGCTTCAAGTGCATTGGCCAGTATATAATCACGCGCTTTGGTGTTTTCATCTTTTGACTCTCCATGACTTAGAAAAAGATAAGGTTCAAACCCGATCTCTCTTGCTACTGAAGCACACATTTTTGAATTTACCAGTGCTGCTCTCCAGTTGGTTAGTTCACCTTCTGGGTTTAAGTAGTTTTCAAAAAGATATTCTGTAACTACAAGCTCAAGTACGGCATCGCCCAAAAATTCTAATCTCTCATTGTGAGCCAAAGGAAAATCACGATTTTCATTTAGAAATGAACGGTGTACCAGCGCTTGTACAATATGATTTTTGTTGGTGAATTCTACACCAATGGCTTTTTCTAATTCTGCAAAGCCCTTTTGAGTATATTCAGGAATTGTTTCCATATTTGCTGTGTTTAGCACACAGTTTGTAGTAACCAAATATGGTAGGTAAGTTCTACTATTTAGATACTAGAAACTGAGCGAGTTTACTAATTAAATTAATCCTTTTTTTCCTCTGAAAGAGGTTGTTCTGTGGATGTTGATTGTTTAAATAATTGATTATACATTGCCCCTAGAATTCCATTTATGAATTTCCCGGATGATGGTCCACCATAAGTTTTGGCCAATTCAATCGCTTCGTTTATGGCAACTTTGGGAGGAATATCTTCATTATATTTCATTTCATAAATGCCTAGTCGCAGAATATTTCTATCAACCAAAGTCATTTGTTCAAGAGGCCAATTGGAAGCATATTTTTCTATCAATTTGTCTATTTCTTTTTGTTTATCAATGATTCCGCTTACGCTGTTTTCAATAAAATCCTTGGTTTCTTCAATTCCAGAACCAAATTCCTCTATGTTTTGCTCAATAATTGCAGGCAAAGCAGCCGTCGGTCCTCCGCGGAAGTCCCATTGATAGAGAGATTGCATTATTATTTCTCTTGCCAAGTGACGCTTTGCCATACAAATATATTAAGCTGCTTTTTTGTTGCGAAGAGTTCGCGCAGCGCGTTTTTGAGTATTTACTGCCTTTTTGCCTTTGTAAGATCCGCATTTTGGACATGCTCGATGAGCAAGAAGTTTTGTGCCACATTCTTTGCAACTAACCAATGCGATTTTCTTAAGTGCAAAATGAGACGCACGCTGTTTTTTGGAAGTGCTAGTCCTCTTTTGTGAAGGTAATCCCATATACAAATAATTCTTATATAACGGAAATATTATAGCTTATTTGTTAAAAAAAATCAATAGTCTGGGCAAACTAGCTTTTTTTGACTTATTTTAGCAAATTATATAAAATATATAACTAAAATTAGTTTGATAATTTAGTAGGTTTTAGCTATAATCTCTCTATGAGAATAACTGAAATTAATTCTAGAAATGAGTGGGAAAAAGCAGTAAGTCAGTCAGAGATGATTGAATTTTTGCAATCCTGGAATTGGGGTGAGTTTCAAAAAACAGCAGGAAATCGTCCAATACGCTTGAGTTTTGTTGATCAGCAGAAACAAATCCGCTGCCTTCAATGTTTTGAACATAGAATTGGATCTAATTTTAAATATCTTTATTTGCCAAGAATTGTTGCTAATGCAGAAATTATAGAATCTTTGAAAAGTTGGGCAGCTGAAAAAAACTTTGTCTTTTTAAGAGTTGAACCTGCCAGAGAATTTAGTATAGATAAATTTAATCTAAAAAATGTTATAATAAAAAATAGACAACCAAGACATACTAGTATTTTAAATTTAGAAAAAACAGAAGATGATTTGCTTTCAGCAATGCATAGCAAGACCAGATATAATATTCGTTTGTCAGGCAGAAAAGGGGTTGATATAAAAGACCGAAAAGATCTGGGTATTTTTTGGAGATTAAATCAGCAAACCACGCAGAGAGATAAGTTTCGCAGTCACCAGAAATCTTATTATGAGAAGATGCTTGCGTCAGATATGTGTTATCAGCTTACTGCCTGGTATGATCACTTGCCAATTGCTTCAAATCTTTATTTATCTCATGACAGGAGAACAACTTACCTGCACGGCACTTCGTCAAATCAGCATCGATCAGTTATGGCGCCGTATTTATTGCAATGGCAGGCCATAAAAAAAGCCAAGCAAGATGGACATAGGGAATATGATTTTTGGGGGGTAGCAGAGCCGGCAGAGCGAATAGAACATCCTGATTTAGAAAGTTTTCACAAGAACACTTGGAAAAAATCAGATCCTTGGAGTGGAGTGACCAGGTTCAAGGCTGGATTTGACGGTCAGGTTGCGGCTTATCCAGATGCTTTTGATGTTCCTGTTAAATCATCTTTTTATAAAATGTATAGGTTTCTAAGGAAGGTTTTGAGAAAAGGAGAATAATATAATTTTATTGGCTGTCAGTTATTAATTATGAAAATTATAAAAGAGGAAAATTTAAATTTAGATGAAATTGTTGAGGAGTTGCGACAGGGTGCTGTTATTGTTTACCCGACAGAAACTTGTTATGGTTTGGGTTGTGATGCTAGCAATCAGGCTGCGGTTGATAAAATTTTTGCTATCAAAAAAAGACAAAAAGACAAGGCATTGCTGGTAATTGCTGATGATCCTTCCACCATGATCAATTATGTAGAATGGAACGAGCAGTTAGAACAAATTTCAGAAAAATATTGGCCAGGTCCACTAACAGTTGTAGTTGAAACTCGACCAAATTGTGGATTGGCAACTGGTGTTGAGGCTGAAGACAAGACTGTGGCTTTTAGAATAACAGATCATCCTCTGGCTTCCACACTTAGCAAGGTACTTGGAAAGCCAATTGTATCGACTTCAGCAAATATTGCAGCAGCAGAAAGTCCATATGATATAGAATCTGTTAGAAAAATGTTTGAAGGAATGGACCAGCAACCAGATGTAGTCATTGATTCAGGTATCTTACCTCATAAAATACCATCAACAATTATCAAATTAAACAATGGAAATTTTGAAGTGATTAGACAGGGCGAGGTGGTAGTTTAAAATAACTAATAATTAGCAACTAACAATTAACAAGTGATTGGTGATTGAATGCTGTCAATTGAATTAAACCGCTTGCCAAACACAAGGGATCCCTCGATTACGTTTTTCTTTCAGAAAACTTCACTCGGGATGACAGTGCTGTCATCCGCATAATCAGGATTATCCGTAAATCCGAATACCCCAACACATGAAAAAAAGGAGAGCTAAACAATTGCAAAGAAATTTTTCTCGGATGTTTTGGATTCGAGCTTTTTTGAATCTCAAGGTTATAAATATTGTCTTGTCACTTTTTTATCTGCACAGGGGAGCAACACTAGCTGAGATTTTTTATCTTGGACTTTTTTGGGCGACAGGTGCCTTGCTGTTTGAAATACCCTCAAGCTATCTGGCAGACAAATGGGGGAGAAAGAGAACCATAATTTTGGGTGCGATTTTCATGTCTATTTATTTGTTTGTTTTTATATTTGCTCAGGGTTTTATCTGGTTGGCGGTAGCCATGGTTTTCTACGGTCTTAGCTTTGCTTGTTTTTCCGGTACAGATCATGCACTTCTCTATGATACAGAAAAAGAATTAAGAGGAGAGGAAAAAACTTTATCCAGGCTTGGTTCTTATGATTCAGCCCAAAATATATTTAAGATTTTTACTCCGATCATCGGGGCATTGATTGCTCATGATTTAAGCTCTATTCAATTTGTTATTGTTATAGTAATTGATTTTATCGGAACACTTGTGGCTTTGTATTTGTCATTTAGAATTGTTGAGCCAAATCATCATATGGATTTAGAAAAACAAGAAGCCGGAATAATTATGGATGCAATTAAGATTTTTAAAACTCACAAGATGTTGGCCAGGGTGATCTTGAACAGTGAGTTAGTATTTTTTGCAAGCTTAATTATTTTCCTTTATTATCAGAAAATATTTGTTGATCTTGGGTTAACAATTATATTTATTGGTGTTGGTTGGGGTTTTTCTCATCTCTTGAGATTTTTGGTAAAAAGGAATATTCATTTATTGATGCCCAAAATATCAATTTACAAAAGAATAAATATTTTAAACCACATAGCTTTTGCGTTTTTAGCCAGTTTTATAGTTGTTTGGTTTTCTGTTAAGTTTGCGGTTCTGCTATTTATACTTTATATAATATTTTCAGTCACTGAAGGAGCCAGAAAACCTCTATTTGCTGAAATATACAATAAATATAGTCATTCATATAACAGGTCAACTACATTGTCTCTGGCAAACTTTACTCATAGTATTCTTGAGTTCCCAATTTTTATTTTTGCTGGGATTTTGATTACAAAAAATATCATATTTCCAATTATCTTTGGATTATTTTTAATATTATTTACTTTAGTGTTTTTGACATTAAAGCAACCACAAGGTAAATTAAAGAGACTATGAATCATCAACATCCCAAATTATATTTTATAATTTTTCTGGGCATTGCCCTGCTTGCTTCTATTGGAATTGGCTGGCAATGGACTCAGACTCTTCATGCAGTAGAGATTTCTTCTTTAACTTCTCAAATAACTCCGGTTGTAAATAGAAGGCCGGAAGTTATGCTCAAACAGCAGCAAACCAAACCTCTAAAAAGAGAAGTAAAAGGAGTTTATCTAACAGCTTATTCAGCGGGAAATACCAAAACAGTCGATGGTATTATTGATCTTATCAATCGAACAGAATTAAACGCAGTTGTTGTTGATATAAAAGATTATAGCGGAAAAGTCTTATATGATAGTGATTTAGAAATTATAAATAACTTAGAGCTTGAAGATGATCGAATCGGAGATGTGCGAGCACTTATCAAAAAATTACATGATCATGATATATATGTAATAGCCAGACAAACTGTTTTTCAGGATCCAATTTTGGCCGAGAAAAAACCAGAACTGGCAATTCACAGCAAAAATGGAGGTCTTTGGAGAGATAATCTAGGTTTGGCTTGGGTAGATCCAACTCAAAAACAGGTTTGGGAATACAATGTAGCGCTTGCCAAAGAAGCAATTAGGCTAGGTTTTGATGAGATACAATTTGATTATGTTAGATTTCCATCAGATGGAAATATGGGTTTAGTAATTTATACTAATGGAGAATTACAAATACATGAGGTGATGGCTGGCTTTTTCGCCTTTTTGGGTCAAGAGTTGACTAGTCAACCAGCCTGGATATCTATAGATATGTTTGGTTTTGTTATGGAGCGCCATGATGGTATGTCTATTGGCCAGCGTCTTGAAGATGCTGTTGATCATATTGATTATATTTCCCCGATGATGTATCCATCACATTATCCGAGTGGGCATCTTGGCTTGGCAAATCCTGCTGATCATCCAGGCTTGGTTATAGACAATGGTATGAAAAAGGGAATGCCTTCTTTTGCAGACAAAAGAGCAAAACCAAGACCTTGGATCCAAGCCTTTCATATTGGTGCATATTATGACGGACCGAAAATACGAGCTCAGATAGATCATGTTGAAAAATATACAGATGGTGGCTGGTTATTATGGAATCCAATAAATAGATATAGTACAGATGGTTTGAAGCTGTCTTCAAATTAAGCAGTAGCTATGCAAACTGATTTGCTCAAACCGACCTATCTCAAAGAACTTTGTCAGAAATATCATCTCCGACCTTCTAAAAGCTATGGACAAAATTATCTGATTTCATCATCTCCTATTCTTAAGATGATAGAAGCAGGAAGTCTTACCAAAAAGGATACAATTATAGAAATTGGTCCGGGTTTTGGTGTTTTAACTTTGGCTATTGCTCCAAAAGTGAAGAAAGTCATTGCTTTTGAAATTGAGCAAAAATTAAGAGAATATTGGCAGCAAAAACAAGGGGAATTTCAGAATATAGAAATTGTTTGGGGTGATGTGCTCAAGCAGATTGAAAAGACTAAACTTCCTGCTAAATACAAAGTTCTTGCCAATCTTCCTTATCAAATTACTTCTTATATTTTACGAAAAATATTTGAACTAAAAAATCCCCCGGAACAGATAATTGTTATGGTTCAAAAAGAAGTAGCAGATCGGATTTGTGCTAAGCCCGGGGAAATGAGTATTTTAGCTGTGTCAGTTCAATATTTTGGAAATCCAAAAATTATAACCAAAGTACCAAGGGGAAGTTTTTGGCCTTCTCCAAAAGTAACATCAGCTGTGGTAAGTATTTCAAATATACAAAACAGATCTCAAGCAGAAGTTTTTTTTAGATTTGTTAGAGCTGGTTTTTCTCATAAACGAAAACAACTTTGGAAAAATCTTTCAAGTGCTCTCTCTATAGAGCCGACATTGGTCAAAAAATCTCTTGAAAGGTTATTTGCAAATCATAAGATTAGAGCAGAAGAGTTGGGAGTGGGTGATTGGGAAAAATTAGTCGATGATCTTGGATAGAGAGCGGGGATTGTCAATAATACTTTTTTTGTTTCGCTTCACTATTGCGGATTTTTTTAAATATGAGATAATCAATTGTTAAAATTGGTTATGCCCAGTTTAAATGTATTGCTGATTGTTGTTATTTGGTTTTTTTGATATAATGTATTTACAATATAACTCATTATGCAAGACAAATTTGCAGAATCGCAAGCACTATCTCGAGAAAGAAAAATAGGTTTTGTTTTCCTATTGATTTTTGCTATTTTGACAGTAAGTCTGGGAGTGCTTCAGCTCAGAAATACTATTTACGGACCTTATGCAATTAAAGTCGCCAAAAAAGATAGTGTTGAGAGTCTTCTACTAAAAGACGAAGATGCCAGATTGCAACAAATCGATACAGACCATGATGGAATAAATGATTATGAAGAATTGTTTTTTTATGAAACCAGTCCGTATATTCCAGATACTGATTCAGATGGTATAAGTGATAAGGAAGAATTAGAAGATGGAACTGATCCGCTTTGTCCAAAGGGACAGGATTGTGGTGAAGTTCAGAGCGAGGCAATTTCAGATCAAGCACCAAAACAAGAAGTTATTGGATCTCCGATTGTTGGAAATGTCAAAACAGCTGCTGAATTGTTGGGTGGCGCTACTACTGACCAGCCTCCAGAAGTGGATATTGCCAGTGAATTGGCAACCATTGCCACTGATGCTGATATACTTAGAGAGATGCTTTTGGCAACAGGAAATATAACCCAAGAAGAACTTGATAAAGTAACAGATGAACAACTATTAGAATCTGCTAAAAACCTTCTTTCTACGCAGGGTACTGCTCCAGTAGCTACCGAAGAAGAATCCAGTCAATAACTTGCTGATTTTTATGTTTAAAAATCAAAATAGAAAATTAAAAACCTCATTGATAATACTGTTATCAAGTTTTGTTATTTTGGTTCCGGTTCTTGCCGGTTTACTAAAAATTGATCAGGCTCATGCTCAGGCCGCTGCAGCAGCAAAAGCAGCAGCAAAAGTTGCCACAGAAGCAGCATCAGGAGCAGCAAATTCAGCTCCGGCAGTGCCAACTCATGAGTTGAGTAGTGTTCCGAAGAAAATGCAAAAAATAGAAGATACTCTAGACGATACTTTTTTATCTACAGGACTTTCAGCTCTTATTAGTGGAGCTTCATATTTTTTAAACCGCCTTGCTTATGATGGTGCTAGGTGGATTGCTTCGGGTGGAAAAGGGCAGGGAGCACTTGCTTTTCAAGATGGATTTGGAGAGTACATCTTAAAAGTTGGAGGAGACAGTGTTGCTGATGCTGTTCAGCAGTTGGGAAATCCCTATGGATTAAATCTCTGTAAACCCTCAAATTTAGATGTGCAGGTTTACCTGCAACTAGGATATAGAAAAGTTTATGATGGGCTTGGTGGAGAAGGTGGTCCTAAACCAAAATGTTCATGGTCAGAGCTCAAGGATAAAATTGAATTTCAAACTTCAGGCGACGGAGTGCGATATTTTGGAGACACTATTGTCGAAGGTTTCCAAAACTCTTTTAGAGTTGAAGATAGTGATTTTGGAATTGCACTTGGAGCAGCTGGACAGCTAGACAGAATATATGCCCAAAAACAACAAGAAGCAGAGGGTGAACAATTGGTTGGTGAAGGGTTTAAGCCACTTAAGAGTATGTTGTCTGGAAAAACTCTAACTCCGGCACAGATAATAAAAGAAGAAGCAAAATCTATTACTGCCAAACATCAGGGTCAGATGACGGCTAATCAGATATCTGGAGTTTATGGCTCAGGAAGTATTGAGGCTCTGGTGGGTGCTGCTTCAATTTTTTTGACTACACTTATATCTGATCTTTCCAAAAATATTTTAACTGATGGTTGGTTGACAGATCCTGGTTCAGGTGGAGGGGGTAGTTTATCTTCAAATACAGAAGTTGTAATCAACGAATTTGCTTCAGCCATAAACCAAAATAGAAGAGCTGCAGAAAATGCCTTTAAATTTTTGTTTACAGCAGTTCCTGTTAAGCAGAGTTCCAGTTATCCGCTTTTGGATGATTTTGCCTCATGTCCTGATGATCCTGCTTTAAACCATCCTAAATTAACAAATTGTGTTATTGACCGAGCCTTTAGAGAAGCAATAGATCGTGGAAACCAGGGGAGTAGTTTGACTATAAGAGAAGCCATGCTAAAGGAAAACGGAGAACTTCTCCACGGAGGTTGGCCTCTAATATCTCCTCTGAGAGAAGAAGAACATACAGAAGTAAAAGATTGTTATAGAAATGGATATTGCTACTCAAATATACAGAAATTGAGAAAAGCTCGTATCCTTCCTCTTGGTTTTGAGATCGCAGCCCTTCGTTCTGATCCGGATCAGCCCTGGACTCTTAAGCAGGTTGTAGATGGATTCAACGATTGTGCGGTTGATCCTGATTCTGGAAATATTGTCCAAAGTTCAAAAAAACCTTTTTGTCATTTGATTGATCCAAATTGGATTATACGCTTACCTGATCCGCGTTGTGAATCACTTGTTTATGGGCCAAATTTGATTTCCAATGCTGCGCCTACAAGACATAGTGAATGTGCTGATATTTCTACTTGTTTACTTGAAGATGAAAATGGCCAATGTATTGGTCAATATGGTTATTGTCTAAAAGAAAAAAATGTCTGGAATATGCCGGGTCAATCTTGCCCTGCTCAGTTTAGCACTTGTGACACTTATACCAATACTAAGACTGGGAAAATAGAAAGCTTTTTATCAAGAACTGTAGACTATGATCAATGTACTAGTGATGCTGCTGGCTGTAGAGCATATAGTATTTACCAGGAAGACGGTGCATGGAGAAATAGTAGTCAAACAGATGAGCTTTTAAAAACCAAAGGAGAGGCGCAAACCATGTATTTTGGAAAACTGGCAAGCCATGCAACTTGTCCTATTGATGTTGATTTAAATGCTGATGGTTGTTCTGCATTTCTTCAGGTAACTTTTGACAGCGAAGTTGGTAATTATCAGAAAATAGCAGCTGCCACACCTCTTTATATGCAAAAGGCTCCAAATTATCTAGGTTGTTATGATACTGATTTATCTACCAAAGAAATTATAGATTGGCCAATTTCAGAAACTGATTTAACCCTTCTGACTGATAGACCTGAACAATGTGCAGACTATGCTCAGGTTTGTGTAGAAGATGAAGCAGGTTGTAGAAAATATCGCGCAGCTGAATCCGGAGTTCAAGACGTGGTTGGTATTGTGGGAGCAAATTCTTGTCCTGCTGAATGCGTAGGTTATGATACTTTCAAACAGGAAGAAAGTAATTTTGAACCTTCAATATTCCCAATGTATTTTATTGCTGACGGTGTTGGGTCTAGAAGTTGCCCAGGACAGTATTCCAGCTGTTCAGAATTTACCAATATTGGCGCTGCCGGAGAAGGTGGAGAAGAGCTTGAGTATTTTGTTGATATTAAATATTGTGAAAAACCAGAAGAGGACAATGAAAAAACCTATTATTCTTGGGAAGGATCTGACAGTGCTGGATATGTTTTGAAAGTTCACAAAATGAAACAAATTGATCAAGAGGAATATACTTCTTATATTTTTAAAGTGGGTCAAGCAATTCAATTTAATCCTGGAGATAATTTAAGTTTTTATGAGATTGGATCACCGGCATATGCCAAAGATTCAGTAGAAAACTTAGAAGAATATTATCATGCTTGTAATGAGGAAAATTATAAGCAACTCATAAATGGAGAAAATCAGTTAGGAGATATAGACGAAGGTTGTGCTGCAATTTATGATAATGATGGAAATATTTATTATAGAATTTTATCAGAAACTGTAACTGTATCTGATCAATGTACACCTTATAGAAAAACTAATACTTATCTTGAATTGGATTCAGATTTAAATACTAGTGAACTTTGTTCATACAAATCAGGACTTTGGTCAGATGCTAATCTCAGTTGTGAGAGATGTTTCAATGGCGGAGAATATCTAGATGGGTCTTGTGTTTATTGGACTATTCCAAGTGAGTCTCTTTCATGTCAAGGTCCTGCAGGACAAGAAAATTTGTACAATGGTTGTCGAACTTATACTGGAAATGCAGTAAATGATCCTGTTCAGAAAATATTCTTTGATTTTGAACCTCAGCCATCTGATGATGATCCTGATGGTTTGAACAATGCCAAAGATGGTTGGTCTGTAGGAGAAATTACTCTTGACGCACAGCAAGTGGGACTTCATTCATTGCAAATTGATTCTGGTATTGTTGCTTTAGATGTGCCTGCTGAGATATTTACTGAGGATAAATGGTATGAATTAACTTTTTGGGCTAGAAGCGCTGTTGAACAAAACCTAGTTGTGAAACTGATTCAGATTGCTCAGGATGTTGGCAATTTCAATTCTAATCCAAATATAGAAGGTGGGGAGATCCCAGTTAAAATAAATACCAATTGGCAGGAATATAAATTAGGTCCGGTTCAATTTGCTGGAAGTACTGACTTGGAGGTGACGGCTATGTTCCAGGCAGTTTCTCTTGGGGTGAGTAGTGCTTATTCAATTGATAATGTTCGTATAGTGGAAGTTCCAAAATTTCACCGCATTAAAAATTCATGGCAACAAAAAGATACTGGTCCACTTGGTGAAGAGGTTGTTTTGGATGTTCCTTTGCTCTGTGACACTACACCTACTGATCCGTTCCCAGGTGAACATCTTGGCTGTAGTGCATATACGGACAAGACTGCAGATCCTGATCTGCCAGTCTATACTTCTGGATTTGAAAAATTGTGCAGAGTCAAAGCAGAAGGTTGTCGTCCTATAGTAGATACTTTTAATACAGTGAGCCATGAAGATCCGGGCAATCAAGATAATACCTTAACTCATGTATACAATGCATGGTGTGAGGAATTGGCAGAGGACATTTGTCAGGTTAAACACATTGATCAGGTATTGGGAGAATGTCAGGTTGGAAAAGGTAAAAATGGTTGTTATATTCCAAAAATTGTCATTCCTGCCGGTGTGGAATTCAAAGATTTGTTAAATACCACAGATTCAACAGTGGTTGTACCTGCTGATACAGAGGAAACTACACCAATTTATCTAACCTACAATACTGAGTATGCATGTTCTTCCAGCTTTATGGGTTGTAAAGCTGGTGCTCTTGAAGAGCAATCTCTACCAACAGAAAATCAAATTTCCTATGAGTTTAGTGAGCAAATGGTCTATGATAATCCGACTTTTTATGAACAAACTCTTTGTAAATCAGAGGAGTTAGCTTGTGAAGAATACCGACATGGTAACAGTTTGGCTTACTTCAAAGATCCATATCTTACTGGTTCCAAACTGTGTAAATATCGAGAAAATTTAGACTCAGGTGAGAACTATGGATGGTTTATGGAGGGTATAGGAAAATGTACTGGAACAGAAGATCTCTGTAGTTCAAGTGATGATTGTTCTGAGGATGTTGCTTGTGATCTTGAGATAGATGTTCCTTGTTATGATAATTATCTGCAGGCTGGTGGAGAAAATGGCATTTGGTCAAATGATGCCTTATTTCATCCAATAACAGGAGAGAGTTTGTATGATGGTTTTGTTGGATTATGTGAATCACAATATAATAATTGTACTGAATATTTGGATCCACAGGATAGTTCTGGAGCTGATCCAGATGGTAAACCTTATTACGTTATAGCAGACAACCAATTGATTTCCGGTCAGTCTGAGTGTGCCGGACAGGTTAGTTTGCACGAGGGTTGTGTCTTGTTTGATCAAACAGACAACCCAAATAAGTTTTATGACAGTGAAGCAAGTTATAAGAAAAGCGCTGCTACAGATAATCCAAAATATCAACCGGTTACACCAATTACCAGTGGTAATCTGGACGCAAATGTAGTATTGAAAGTTGAAGCTAATAGAAGCTGTAGCGAATGGTTGTCATGTAAAAATAGTATCAAGATTACTGATGAAAATGGAATTCCAAAAAATGTTTGTAATGAATTCAAAGCTTGCAAGGAATCAGATGGTTCAGCGGGCTGTGCTAATTGGGCTGTTGATTCTGCTTACGAAACAGAGCCTTTGACTCAAGAGAAATATATTAAGCGTGATACATCCTGGTATGGAGAAGAATACACAGGATATTCACTGTTTGATAAATATCAGATTAGTAGTATTGCTTATGTTTCTGTAGAAGACGAGCCATTTTCATATATGGCTTACGAATTACATCCTGGAGTTGCTCCAAATAATAACTGTATAGGACAAGCTGCTTGGAGTAAATGTGGTTTTGATAATGGTGGTAGATGTCATAATGAAAAATGTATCTATACTATGAGCGGTCCTTTTTTACCTGACTCTGATACAAAAGATGAAATCGTGGCAGAGTTAGAGGGCGGAACTTGTAAGGCTTTCCCAGAGGATAGTTCACCATATGATTTTAGTTTTGCAGAGCAACCAACGCTTCATGAGACTGCCTATGATGACGGGCCTGATAGATATACTTTTGAAACCAAGAAAAAAGGATATGGTGGAGCAAATATTTGTCAGAGTGGAGAGAATTGCTCCTGTGAGTACAAGAAAATAGCTTATGGTAATGGTACAACTGATTACTTGAGCTATAGTGAAGATAAATATGCCAAAGGTGTTTGTACGGGAGGAGATTTTGCTCAGAAATCTTGTAGAATAAATTCTGACTGTGGTGCGGGTGGTTCTTGTAGTAGGATCACGAGTATTGAAACTCATATAGGTTTGAGGGGTCTGTGTATGGAATATGATTTGAGCAGACCAATAGACAAAGATAAGGATATTTACCCGTGTCTCACTTGGTTGCCGGTGGATACTGCGGCGACAGTTCTTGATCCATATAACAATGATCCAAAAGCAGGTTATCTACCACGGCTTGATGCCAGTGTTACTCTAGCCAATGGTTTTAAGAGTGAGTATGGACAAGTTTATTGTAGCGAGGCATCAGGAAATGCCAAGGGTGCCTATGACATAGATGGATACAGAGAGATAACAAATGCAATTAACCAATCTACAGTTCCAAAATTTTCAGCCATATGTGATGGTAATCCAGATACTTTTGTTTGTAACAAGGACCTGTATAGTAATATGTTCAATGAGTATGGAGATTATATCTTTGATGAGAAAAAATGGGTAAGTATTACTGGTAATCCAGAGATAGCTTATGATGTTGGTGATGCAAATGCAGAATTTCCATTTACAGAAAAACTGCCTGTATTGCGTGATCCATTTAATGCTGGTTGGGGTGATAATTTTTCTTCTTTTAATACTTGGGAAGATGTGGAAGGATCCAAAACCACTATAATGCAAGGATTTTTTGAATGGCAAACTCGTCCACCGGCTACACCTGGTTCAGATGTGCTTACTGGCGCTAGTTTGTATCCTGATGATGACCAGAACAAGAATATATATAATTATCCGGATTTTGTCTACTCCTTGGTTCAGCAATGGGCCTGGCATGGTGGTATGTATGGCAGAGGGTTGGCAGAAACCAAGGAATCCAAGAATATTATTTTGAATACCAAGAGTATATCTGATCTGTGTGGAGATTTGATAGGTAAGGGGCAGCTATATACCGGTTGTGCAGACCTCTATAATTTTGCTGTAAATGCTCCAACTAAAACTCAGCAGGTTGAGTTATTAAAAGCTCTTCTTAACGCTCGAGTCAGTAGAATTTTAGCTGAAGATACCGAGGAAATTAAGCAGCAAGAAATAGTCAATCCAAATTCAACTGTATTATTTACCTCAGCTCTTTATTTTAGGGATTACTTATATACTTCTTTGAAAAAAGTAGAAGAGATTGCGCCTGTAAAGGGTCTTGAAAGTAAAGGTCAGGATAAGAATAAATGGTATCTAGAAGATGAAGAGATGACCGAAGACTTGAATGGGGATGGTAAGGTTGATTATAAAGATATCACTGATCCTGAGTCTATATTTTTGAGAGTAAGTTATGAACCGGTAGATTTTCATAGTTATACTCCGGGAACAATTGAAAAGGTCTTTGATTTTACAGGCGGCAGTAATAAAAGCACAGATAAAGATGATCCAAATAATTATTTTTACAAGAGCTCAATTTGGGGGCATGCTACCAAGAAACTACGTGGTTATCATCCGGTCTTTTACAATTATGAAGCAGCAATAGAGGTTGTAGAAGATGAGATCAGTAAATTGCACTATGGACCAATGATGGCTCCAAATGGGATTGAAAGAGTTCTTACTATTGATTTTGATACTCTTAATAATAGTCTGCCGCTTGAGTCAATCACAGCAAATGATGGGGTTTTGTACGATCTTAACTATTATTCAGAGGCTGTAAAAGGAGTTTATGTTTTTAAGGTAAGCCCAAGAACAGGTCCTAGAGCAGGTTGGTCACGATATATTATTATATCTATGGAAGACGGGGGATTTAGCGAAGATAAACCAGTGACTGATTTGAGTCTTGATTTCTTTGTGGAGCTTCTTGACGAGTGGGCTGGAGATTCAAAATCCAAGTGGTCAAAGGGTGTGGATTGGATTGACGAGGATTTGGGAAATAGATCACTTATTTGGGTCTGGGCTGATTTTGATGAGAAAGGTAATATGTCCGATGATTTCATAAAATCAAACTACCAAGCTTGGTATCAAAATACTAAAAGTATTTTTGTCTACAGTTCAGAGTTCAATGCCAAAGATGGAAAAACTCCTTTCTTGGCAGTTGTAGCAGAGACACATCCAAGATGTACAGAATTCCAGGTTGTTTATGATAGTGAAACCGAAGGGCTGGGCGGTTCAACTAACAAGGCTTGGACTGATAGAGTTTGGAATTATTCTAATTATCAACCGGGAACTACCTTTTTCTTTGGTAATAAATTAACTAAGCCGGCCTTTTCTCGACCTTTTGGTTCATTGCAATTAACTGCTGATTCTTTTGAAGGTACAAATGCATCAGGTTTGAGTTGGGAAGATGCCAGACGCAGATACACCTTTAGATCACCTGAGTTTGATGGTATACCTTATTCATGTGACGCAACAGCTCTAGAGTCAGAGCAGACCGCATTCAATCAAGGTAACTTTTTTAATGAAGGTTTGATGTATGATAATCCAGATTTTATTGGGCTTATAGAGTGGGGTGAACAAAAATGTATAGCGTCTTATGGTGGAAATAATGAACTATATAACACCATGTCTTTTGTTGAGGCTGAAAATGGTATAGATATGCTATCTCAATTATTTAAAAAATCATTTACCTCTATTAGAGCAAATGAACAGGGAGAAAATAAATTTGGTATTAAAGGAGCAATTGATCCACAGAATTCACTCTTTGTGAAGGAAGTTGGATTTGATGGTTCATCTACTGCTGAGGCAGGTCTAATTCCTCCACAAATATATTCACTAAATCCAACCACTTGTTATGATTATACCGGTGGTAAAATTAATTGTACTATTGGAGAAGCAGATAATATAACCATAAACAGAAGAAATTTCATGTTAGAAGATTATGATGATGATGGATTTTATGATGAAGATCTAAATGGTGATGACTTGCCTGATCTGATAATTGCAGAAAATTCATTTACTGCTGTTGCTCATTTCTTTGCTTATGCTGATCATAACCGCATGCCTATTCGAAGAGTAATGGTTGATTGGGGAGATGGAGATATTTCAAATCAAGATAGAAAGGGAATGTATAAGAATAGAAAACCATATTGTATTGGTGTTGGTAATGAGCAGAGTCCAGATATTGGAGAGTGTTCTCAGTCTGAGCAATTAACTTGTCTCAAAGATTCAGATTGTCCTTTGGCAGGAGAAACTTGTGATTTGAATGCAGCCAGGCATTTTGGAAATTCAGATAGAGCTTGTGTGCCGGAATATTTTGAATTTATGCATGGTTATTCTTGTTCGCAGTTTGATCTTCAATTGAGTGAGCTTGATAATGTTGATTTCTTGGAATATATGATTGAGTTTGATCAGCTTGATGAGTATCTGGGTAGGCCGGACGTAGAGCAAACTCTTAAGAATAGGGGTTATACTCCAGAAGTAAATACCAAGGTCTGTGTATTCCAGCCAAAAGTTCAGATATTGGATAATTGGGGGTGGTGTAATGGAACGTGTGATTATAAAGGTCCTGGAAGTGGGTGCTATTCCGAAGATGAGCTTAGTGGAGATTTTTGCGAAGTGAGTTCAGACAAGCCTTGGACAGGTTATGGTGAAGAGACAGTAGACAGTCTGGGTAATACGATTAGAAGTGGTTCAATTATAGTAATTCCGACATCATAAAAATTTTCAAAAACAAAAAATGACCTACAAGGTCATTTTTTATTTAAAATATTTTTGATTTTTTTAATAAAAAGGGCCGTGCCGAAGCGCGTCCACGAGTTCACCGAAGTGAGACTTGTGGGCGCGCTTGGCTTGGCGTGCGACTGCTGAGAAAACGAGTTCGACTGCCGTGTACTACGGCTTGAGCTCCAGCGTGTAGTCGGGGCCGTCGTTGTCGAAGATCGTGATCTCGATTCCCTCGGAGGTCTTGATGACCTCGTAGTACCAGCCTGCCGGCTTGTCGAGGGGGAAGACCACAGCGGCCTCCTCGGGGTTGTCGTGCCAGGTGATCAGCGGACCGGTGATCATGGGCTTCTTGCCGAAGCCGATCATGGTCACCTCACAGGTGTGACCACCGAACCCGTTCTCGATCATCTTGGTCGTGATCTCCTCGCCCCAGCCCTTGAAGTGCTTCCACTTGCCCGCGATGTTCGGGCAGATGTCCACCACGGGGATGGGCTCAGGGGCAGGCTCTTCTTCCGGGGTGGGCTCTTCAGGTCGCGGGATCGTGTCCGGCTCGACGAACCGGGGCTGTTGGGCTGTGTCTTCTGGGATCTGATCTCGGTTAGTGCTCCGAGGGTAGTTGGAGCTACAGCTGGTAAAAAGAAAAGCCACGAGCGTGGCCACGAGAATGAGGATGTTTTTCCTCTCCATGGTGGCCACCTCCTTGCAGTAGCAGCCGGAGCTATAGTGGAATTTCCACTACACTTCTAGCTACCACTAGCAGGAGTTTTTTGTCGCACGCTATAGATCTTGCCTTTTGGCTAGGTTTAGCCAAGCAGACAAAGATATTGAAAAGAGCTTTTAGTCATCAAAGACTGATAAATATTAGACTATATTTTTGTAATTTTGTCAAGTTTTCTATAGTAAAATAAAACTATTAGAAATGGTCAAATTAGGGTAATCCTTGTTTTTCAAATTTAAACAAAAAATGACCTGGTGGGTCATTTTTTGTTTAAGTAATTTTTCACATTTTTTAAAAAATCATTTAAGGGGCCGTGCCGAAGCGCGTCCACGAGTTCACCGAAGTGAGACTTGTGGGCGCGCTTGGCTTGGCGTGCGACTGCGAGGAAAAAACGAGAGTTCGACTGCCGTGTACTACGGCTTGAGCTCGGCCCAGATGTCGGGCTTGGCCTCGTTGTCGAATCGCGTGATCTCGATCCCCTCGGAGGTCTTGACGACCTCGTAGTACCAGCCCACCGGAGCCGGAATCGGGAAGACCACGGCGGTCTTCTCGGGGTTGTCGTGCCAGGTTGAAGCCGGACCGGGGAACATCGGCTTCTTGCCGAAGCCCGTGATGGTGACCTCGCAGGTGTGGCCACCGAACCCGTCCTCGATCATCTCGGTCACGATCTCCTCACCCCAGCCCTTGAAGTTTTTGTACTTGCCCGCGATGTTCGGGCAGATGTCCACCACGGGGGTGGACTCTTCGGGGGCAGGATCCGCGGGCTTGTCGAGCCGCGGGGTCTCGACCGGCTCGACGAACCGGGGTTCCTGTGCGGCGTCTTCCGGGACGTAGTCCCGATCTCCCCCACGCTGAGGGGTGAAGCCGCAACCGGTGGAAAGCAAAGCCACGAGCGTGGCGACCATGAGCAGATTGCTCTTCTTCATCATGGCGCCACCTCCTTGCAGTAGCAGCCGGAGCTATAGTGGAATTTCCACTACACTTCTAGCTACCACTAGCAGGAGTTTTTTGTCGCACGCTATAGATCTTGCCTTTTGGCTAGGTTTAGCCAAGCAGACAAAGATATTGAAAAGAGCTTTTAGTCATCAAAGACTACTATCCATTAAGTATTAGACCATGTTTTACCAGTTTTGTCAAGCTCTCTATAGTGAAAAGGTTAATAATTTGTGTATAAAAAGATCAGTTTTTGCTTAATTTAGCCTAGATTTTGATTTTAATAAAATTTAATCTAGGACTTGCATAGTTGCAAAAAAGCCTGTTTTTGCTAAAATAGAAGGACTTTTATAGAGTTGGTTTATAGTCAGTAATTAGTGAAAAATTTCCTAAACTACTAACTGTCAACTGTTAACTACAAACTATTTAAATATGTACAAAACAAACACATGTGGAGAATTAAGAAAAGAGGCTGTTGGGCAAGAAGTTACCTTATCGGGTTGGGTTCATAAGAGAAGAGATCTTGGTGGTCTGGTTTTTGTTGACTTGCGAGATAGATATGGTATTACTCAGATTGTTTTTAATCCTGATCAGGTTGAGGATTTTTCTATTGCTGAAAGTTTGAAATATGAATTTGTCATAAAAATTTCCGGAACTGTTGCAGAGAGATCAGCTGAGACTGTTAATCAGGAAATTGAAACTGGCCAGATTGAAGTTCAAGCCAAAACTGTAGAAGTTCTAAGCAAAGCCAAAGCAATGCCTTTTGAGATCTTTGAAACCAAAAAAGGTGAAGAAGATGAAGAGCTTCGTCTTAAGTATAGATTCCTAGAACTTCGCAGACAAAAACTAAAAAATAATATTTTGTTTCGTTCAAAGATGACTAAATATATTCGGGATTTTATGGATAAGAATGATTTTGTACATATTGATACTCCTATTCTTACAGTTAGTTCTCCAGAGGGTGCTCGAGATTTTCTTGTTCCAAGTAGAATTCATCTTGGAAAATTTTATGCGCTTCCTCAAGCTCCACAACAATACAAACAACTTCTAATGGTGGCTGGTTTTGATCGATATTATCAAATTGCCGCTTGCATGCGTGATGAGGATCCTCGGGCTGACAGATCGCCGGGAGAATTTTATCAGCTTGATTGTGAAACCAGTTTCCATACTCAAGATGAATTTTTTGAACTTATGGAACCTCTTTTTGTTGAGCTTACTGAGAAAGTGGCTGGCAAAAAAGTTAAACAATCTCCTTTTCCTAGAATTCCTTTCAAAGAAATTATGGAAACCTATGGAAGTGATCGGCCTGATTTACGTTATGATTTAAAATTACAAGAAGTTACTGATTGGGCCAAGACCACTGAGTTCAAAGTTTTTGCAAGTGCTGATCATGTTCGTGCACTTCATGTGCCGGGCGGAGCAGAGTTTAGCAGAAAAGAAATTGATGATCAGTTCACTGATGTGGCAGTTCGAGCTCATGCCAAAGGCCTTGCTTGGATGAAATTTGTAGATGGAAAATTTGAAGGTAATATTGCTAAATTTTTCAATGAGGAAAAATTAGATCAATTAAGAGAATTATTAAATCCAGAAGAGGGGAGTATTATATTTTTTGGGGCAGATGAATGGCAAGTTTCTTGTGAGGCTCTTGGTGCTGTTCGTGCTTTGGTTGCCAAGAAACAAAATTTAGCTGATCCAAACTTAATAGCCTGGGCTTGGATTGTTGATTTTCCTATGTATGAAAAAGACAAGGAAACTGGAAGAATAGATTTTGGGCATAATCCTTTTTCTATGCCTCAAGGTGGTATGGAATCTCTAGAAACAAAAGATCCACTTGATATTCTTGCTTTTCAATATGATATTATAGCAAATGGACTTGAACTTAGCTCTGGGGCTGTTAGAAACAAAGATCCGGAAATTATGTACAAGGCTTTTGAGATTGCCGGCTATTCAAAAGCTGATGTTGATGCAAAATTTGGTCACATGATAAAAGCTTTTGAATTTGGAGCTCCACCCCATTGTGGATTTGCTCCAGGTATTGAGAGGTTGGCCATGCTTCTTCTTGGAGAAGAAAATATTCGTACTGTTGTGCCCTTTCCGAAAAACCAAAAAGCAGAAGAACCTATGATGGGTAGTCCAAGTGAGGTTGATGAGGCTCAATTAAAAGAACTTGGACTTAAAATTTATAAAAAATAAATAATGTTAGTCACTAATTGTTGTTTATTGGTCACTGAATAAATATGCCTGAGATTTTTAGTTTTGCAGAAGTACAAACTATTATAGCTATTAAATTTTGTTTGTTCTTGTTTCTGGCTATGGGTATTGCAGCGGTTTTCAGCAGATGGAAACCGTTTGTTTTCTTGTTTTTTAGTGGTTTATTTGCTGCAATTGCCTATGGAATTTTTTCAAATGATCTTGTGCTAATGCTCTGGGGTCTTGAGGGGGATGAGGTAACTATTGCTGCCATGTATCAGGGATTTGCTCATGGAAGCTTTTTTTCTGATTTTAGCTATGCTGGTTTGCCACCATTTTATCCACCATTATTTTTTTGGATATTTAGTTTAGTAGGCAGATTCTTTAGTTGGAATGGGGTTCAAATTGCTAAATTTGCTGCTTCAGCTTCTATTTTTATTTTTCCTTTGCTGGTCTATAGTTTCCAGGCCTGGTATTGGGGTGTAAGCAAAAAAAGAAAACTTTCCAAAGAAAAAACTCCGGGTCAAATTGCCTGGCTTTTGGCACCACTTCTTGTTTGGATTTTTATTGATTGGGATGCTTTTATTCTTAAGCCTTATGAAGTTATCGCTGCTAGCTTTAGTGTTCTTTGGATAGGTTTTTTGGTGCGTGATCTTTTACAAAGAAGATATTCATGGAGAAGATTTTTGCTTTATGGAATTAGTGGGGGATTGATTTTCATGACTTATTATCTCTGGTTAGTTTTTGGCGCTATTGCCATTGCTATTTCTGCTTTCTGGACCAAGAGAGGTCATAAATTAAAATATTATGGCTCACTTGTTTTTATTGCTGTTGTGGCCTTGCTTATTGCTCTGCCTTATTTGGGTCCATTGGTTTCATCTTACGCAGAACATGGATCAGAAAATTGGCAGCTTGGTTTGATGACTGCCAAGGGCATTTCTTTTTATGCTCCCATGTTTCAGTATTTTAGATGGGAGAGCTTGCTGATGCTGGTTGGTTTTGGATCTTTGGTATTATTTTGGAAAAATAAATACATTCGAACTCTGCTAATTTTGTTTGTCACTTCATATATTTGGCAGATCATGGGTCTTGTCACTGTTTATTTTTTTGAATCGCCACTTCAGGAATTCAAAGGGTTTTATTTCTTGAATAGAACTATTTTAGCTTTTGCTCTTGCTTATGGAATTGAATATTATTGGAAATTAAGTTCTCAGGTCAGACATGGAGTTAGATGGCAGAAACCAGCTATGATTATTGGATTATTTTTCTTGAGTACTCAGATGTTTTTTGGATTTTTTATAGATGATCCCAAAGTACAAGAAAGATTGGTTGAATCTAGAAATTTGGAACCTGAATTACATGGTTTAGTTGATTATTTAAGACATGATCCAAAGCAAATTGAAAGGCCACTTACGCTTAGTGCTGGAATAAATGAATTATATGCCTTTGTGCCTATGAATACTTTTATATATTTTAATCAGCATAATTCCCATCCAGGAGCTTTGTTTTCTGAGAGAAAATTAGCGATTGAAGATGTGGCTAATAGTAAAAATATCGAAGAGTTTTATGATCTTAGTCAGTACAATCAATTTGGGTCTATAAAGAGATTAATTTTTTATGAGAATAAAGAGATTGATGTTTATGAAGTTTTTCTGACAGTTGATGGCTTTCCAAATTCTACAGAGGGAGAAGTAATAAGTATTCCAAAGGAATTTTTCCAGGCTCCATATTTTGAAAAAGTTTTTGAAAATAAAAGGTATGTGGTTTGGGATAGGATTTCAGGGATCAATTAAGGAGTTTTATGAGTGAAGAACAAACATTAACTTTGCTGATTCCGGTTTTCAATGGAGAAAACTATCTTAAAAAGACTTTTTTAGAACTTGAAGATTTTTTTGCTGATAAAAAATATTTAGATCAGATAATTTTTATAGATGATGGCAGTAATGACAATAGTTTTGAATTGATTAGTAATTTCAAAGAAGTCTCTAATTTAAATATTAAAATTGCCAGAATAGAAACTAATTCAGGTAAGGGTGCTGCTCTGAAAAAAGGTATGACACTGGTAGGGGATTCAGATTTTGTTGGTTTTACAGATATTGAACTTCCTTTTGGTTTAGAAGTTTTAGACCAGATTCTAGATAAATTTGATAAAGATCTTGATACTAAATTGGTTTCTGGCAATAGAAAACTGGGTAGCAAAAAGCAATATTCATTTTATAGAAAATTTTATACAGTTTGTTTTAGGGTATTTATTCCCAAGAAGTTAAGAAAAATTCCTGATACCCAATGTGGGTTAAAAGTATTTAGAGCTAGTGAAGCAAAAAAGATTTTTAGCAAAATTAAAACCAATAGATGGGTATTTGATCTGGAATTATTCTTAATTGCACTTGAAAATTCCTATAAAATAGATTTTGTTCCGGTAAGTATTAAATCTAGTTGTGTTGATGGAAAGGGTGGGGTTTCTTTTTTGCGTCATGGAGCCTTTATTATTTCAGATTTAAATAGAATACGTAAATATCAGAGAAATGGATACTACAGTCTTTAAGAAAATTATTAAAAATCAGTGGTTTACTGTCATTGCCTTGATCATTTTTAATTTTGCTATCTATAGTCATTTGATTGGACACTTTTTTTATTCAGATGATTTTGTTTGGCTTTATTATGGTGAGCTGATAAATGAGGATATTTTAAATACTTTTAAGCTTCATGTTACAAGCTTTTTTTCACCGGTTGTAAATGCTTATTTTGGATTTGGACAAGCAGTTTTTCCTTTTAATGCCAAAGCTTTTCATATCTTGGGAATTTTGATACATGCGGTAAATGTAGTTTTGGTATATTTTCTTGCTTTGAAAATTACTAAACATCGAATCGCTTCCCTCATTGCTGCGCTTTTCTTTTCTTTTGCTGAATATCATTATGAAGCTGTGATCTGGATAAGTGCCATCAT
The DNA here is from genome assembly GCA_964522405.1 of uncultured Gammaproteobacteria bacterium. Taxonomy (GTDB): domain Bacteria; phylum Patescibacteriota; class Patescibacteriia; order Magasanikbacterales; family UBA922; genus CAZFTR01. Next base: position 166,104 of record CAZFTR010000001.1, read on the forward strand.
GCATGTTCTGGTAAGCTCCTTTGTTTTGTTAGGATTGTTAGCTTATACCAAATTTAGAGAATCAAAAAAATATACTTATATTCTTCTTTCAATCCTTGCCGGTTTACTTGCTTTTTTTGCAAAGGAAAATGGAATTGTCTTTGTTCCTCTGGTGGTTGGTCTATATTTATATTTTGAAGATCGTAGTTTTTGGAGGTTTAAAAACTGGAGACATCTTTTGCCGTATGCAGCATTGCTTTTGTTTGTGCTCGGGTATACTTATTTAAATCAGAGAAATTCCATGTGGATTGAAAATGGAATTTACAATATTCATATTAAGGCTCTTTATCCTCTGCTTGCTTCTTTTTTTGCTTTGTTTGATATGGATTCTGCTAAATATCTTATTGCCAGACCTAAGATTTTCCTGGCTAGTTTTCTTGCCTTATTATCATTTTTTGTTTTGGTTTTCAGAAAAAATCAAAAAGAGGCAAAATTGTTTTTGTTGGGTTGCTATATGGCATTAGTTAGTTTTACTCCTGTGATGTTTTTTTATTTTGGCACTTGGAGAGAGATAAGTCAGAATAGATACTCTTATTTGCCGGCCCTCGGAGCAGCTCTGGTTTTTTCAAGTTTTGCTCTGTTAATCAAGAAAAAATTTGGGTATAATAAGGTAGTTATTAGCTTAGCGCTTGTAGTTTTTTGTTTATATGGATTATTCCAAATATCAAGTTTTATAAAATTCTACAATGGTGAATACGATTATATTGATCAACAAATGAGGGGAATGGAAATGAGTTTTGATCTGTTGGAAGAAAAACTAACTGATCATAAAAACATAATTTTAACTGGTCATTATCCCTTTGGAGGTAATGAGTATTATCGTTACATGTATAGATATTTTACTGATCCAAATATGAATAAGAGTGTTGATGATTGGAGTTCTATGATTGATTATCACCAGGCCATAGAAAAATTTGGTTCTGATCCAAAATATCTTTTGCTAGGATGGGATGACCTGGAAAAAGAAATTTACATAATACCTACCAAAGAATAAAATGGATTTTAAAACAGAAAAATTTAATGGACCACTTGATCTGCTTTTAAGCTTGGTTCAAGAAAATGAGTTTAGTATCAATGATGTTGCTCTTTCAGAAGTAACAGAGCAGTATCTAGATTATGTAGATCAATTTTCAGAAATTGATGCAGATGAATTGTCTGATTTTTTGTTAGTAGCCAGCAGACTGCTTTATCTCAAGTCAAGAGCATTATTGCCACAGCTTATGCCAGAAGAAGAAGCAGGGCAAGATCTGGCTGATCAATTGAAATTATATAAAAAGTTTCTTGAGGCAAGCAAAAAAATTAATGATATTTGGCTTAATCCCAGTATGTCATTTTCTAGAATTGAGCCTGCTCGAATTCCTGAAATTCCAGAGATGCCCAAGAACTTAAAGAAAAAAGAACTTAAGCAGTCCATGTTAAATTTATTGCATCGTATAAAGCCGCCAAAACCAATCCCAAGAGCATATATAGATAAAGCAGTTAGTTTAAAAGAAACAATTACCAAAATGCGAAATTTTTTGAAAAATAGAAAGTCATTTAATTTTTCAGAAGTGCTCAGTAGTTCTGAAAATAAAACTGAATTAATTGTAGGCTTTCTAGCAGTTCTTGAATTGGTTAAACAGAAAACCGTCATGTTAAAGCAAGATGATATGTTTGGAGAAATTTTAATCGAACGTTTTTAGCTAGCTAACAGTTTACAGTTGATAGTTTTCAGTTTAAAAAATGTTTTTTAAAATTTCCAATTAATAACTGTAAACTGTTAACTGATTACTACTAACTAATAAAAAATATGAATCTAAAATCAAAAATCGAATCAATACTTTTCGTGGCTTCACGCCCGCTGACAATCAAAAAAATTGCCAAAGAATTAAAAGAAAAAGAATCTGATATCCAAGATGTTATTGAGCAGATCAAGGAAAAATTTGATAATCCGGAATCTGGCATACATTTGATAATTACTGGAGATCAAGTTCAGTTTTCAACAAATTCCGATAATGCAGAATTTGTAGAGAAGTTTATAAAAAGTGAGTTAATGGGGGAGTTGACCAGAGCTCAATTGGAAACACTTACTGTTATTGCTTATCAAGAACCAATTACTAGACCTGAAATTGAACAAATCAGAGGTGTTAATTGTGCTGTGATTTTGCGAAATCTTATGCAGAGAGGTTTGTTGGGTGAAGAAGGATCAGAAGCGCTTATGCCGGTTTATAGATTGTCTGTTAAGGCTCTGCAACATCTTGGGGTCAGTTCTCCGCAGGAGTTGCCAGATCATGGGGAGCTACATGGTCATGATTATCTAGAGGTGAGGAAAGCTGGAATAGGAGATCAAGAATAATTGGTTTATAAAACTTTGATAAATATGTACGATGGTAATTTTATTATAGAAGTGAGGAACAATGAAAATAGAGTCAGAAATTGGATTTTTGGATTTTTGGTTGTTGCAGGAGCAGTTTTCTTTTTTGGTAAAGATCAGATTTTATTGAATTTAAATTCTTTTGAAGTCAAATTGACCAAGGCCGGTTCTGTTGATTCTGAACAGACGCAGGGTGGAGATATAAATTTTGATAATTTTGAGCCGGCTGTCACTGCTCCTCAGAAGCTCGGTAATCAGGAATTGGATAAGTCTATTTTTACAGCAAATAAAATTTTAGTTAAGGATACAGAGAGTGGGGCAGTGCTTTTTTCCAAAGACGAATATGAGTATCATTCTCTTGCTAGTATTACCAAATTGATGAGCGCACTGGTACTTATGGATCAGGGAATAGCTTGGAATTCTACTACAACTGCAACTGGAAGTGGGCTTTTTGATACTATTATCCAAAAAGATTTTGATTATCTAATTGAAGATCTTTGGAATGCTGGCTTAATAGCTTCTTCAAATAGATCAATTATCACCTTGGTTGATGCCAGTGGTTTATCAGAAGAGCAGTTTGTAGAAAAAATGAATCAAAAAGCTCGGGAGCTAGGCATGATGGACACGGTTTTTATTGACCCAACCGGATTAGCTATTAATAATATTTCAACAGCTTCGGACATAATCCTACTTTTGAATGAAGCGCTAAGAAATGATACAATAAATAAAACACTATTAAGAAACGAATACCATCTTGCTACAGTAGATGGAGAGCATGATCGACAAATGTGGAATACTAATTGGTTACTGCTTGGTTGGATTCCGCATGGTTTTGAGGCTTTGCAGGCTGGCAAAACCGGTTTTATACCAGAGTCTGGTTATAATTTTGTCACCAAAGTTGCAGATCAATTTGGAAATCAAATAGATATTGTAATTTTGGGCGCCATTGATCATGAATTGCGTTTTTCTGAGGCAAGAGATATCGCTGAATGGGTTTTTAAGAATTATTCATGGCAATAAGCAAATTAATATGAGTTTAAATCCAGTAGATTGGTTTGTAAATCTCCCACCAGAATGGGCAACCTTTTTTATTTCTATGATTCCGATTACCGAGTTGAGGGCTTCTATCCCAATCGGTATAGAAGTTTATCATTTGCCGATAATTAAAGTCTGGCTTATAGCTGTGGCAGGAGATTTTATACCAGCAATTTTTATTTTATTCCTTTTGCCCCATGTTCATGATTGGATGGTTAAGACCAAATTTTTGGGACATCATCTTACTCGAGAGTTAAAAAAAGCAGAGAAAAAATTCTCTGGCAAATATGCCAAATACGGCGCTATTGCCTTGATAGTTTTTGTGGGAATTCCTTTGCCATTTACAGGTTCTTGGACTGGATCTTTTGCCTCTTTTGTATTCAATATTCCTTTCAAGAAATCCGCGCCATTAATATTTGCCGGAGTTTGCATGGCAGCAACTCTAGTAACTTTGATTACAATTTTTGCTGGGAATGGGCTTAGGTGGTTGTTGTAGGTATGGATGAGTACCAAGATAAAAAAATTTTTGTAACTTCTTATAAAAATCCTGATTTAGATGGTTTTGGTTCTGCATATGCTTATGCAGAATTTTTAAATTTACAAGGAATTGATGCTGTTCATGGAGTTTTTGGAACTCCTAGAAATGAAGTCGGATTTGTTTTGAAAGAATTTGATATTAAATATGATCAAAAATCAGAGAATCTACTAGGAGACTATCCAGAAGTGGTTTTGGCTGATGCCAGTTCATTGCCGGGGTTGCCTTCGCAAATTAATCCCAAGAGTGTGGTGGAAATCATTGATCACAGAAAAGTACATGAGGCAGAAAATTTTCCAAATGCAAAGGCACAATTAGAGTTGGTAGGAGCTGCTGCTACACTTATTGCTGAGAAATTTTACCATGCAGGTATAGAGCCATCAAAAGAATCTGCAGTCTTATTATTTTTTGGTATTGTTTCAAATACTATTAATTTTAAAAACAATGTAACCACAGATCGAGATAGGAAGATAGGAGAGTGGTTAAAAGTTTTTTTTGAATTCAAAGAAGGTCAAATAGATAGATTTTTTGAGAGTAAAGTAAAAATATCTGACTCAGTTGAGAAGAGTTTGGATTATAAAATCATAAGCTATGCTGTACCCTTTGATTTTGGAGGCAATAGTATTGGTATAGCACAGCTTGAAATGGTTGATGTTGAAAATTTTATAAATTCAAATTTGGATGAAATTGAAAAAAGATTAGAGGAATTAAAAAAAGATCGTGATATAGATCTAGTATTTTTAACTTGTGTTGATCTTAAGGAATATTTTAATTTGTATGTTTGTTTTGAAGAAAAAATGAAAACCATTTTGTCTACTACTCTTGGTTTGGAATTCACTGGGGCTCTAGCAAAAAAAGATGGAATTTTAATGAGAAAGGAAATTGCTCCAATTCTAAAAGAGTATTTAGAAAAAAATTAATAAACTTCCAGCAAAACAATCTCTGGAAGATTAAACAGTCTCGCTCTTGCTCCACTTTCTCCAACTCCACTAGTGACAAAAACTTTTAGACTGTCATGTTCATACCAACCTTTGTACCATTTATCTGGTATTACGCCATCAACTTTTCCAATTGGTCCAAGAAATGGAAGTCTAATTTGCCCGCCATGAGTATGGCCAGCAAGCATTAAATCAATACCGTGCTTAGAGGCTTCCCAGGTTGCAGCAGGATTGTGAACCAGTCCTATTACGGCTGTTTCTTTTTGTAGATTTTCAAGGACAGAAAAATCAGTATTTCCTGACCACCAAGCATCTGATCCATAGAGAAAGAATTCCTGGTCTTGTACTTGGATTTCTTCTAATTCATTTACTAAATAGCGTACCCCAAGCTCTTCCATAGCTTTTTTGGTTTTTTGGCTGTTGTCCGGATAACGAGCAGATTTATCATTGATAGATCCAGGGCCCCAAATACCATATTCATGATTTCCATGTACTGCATAAACCGGAATTTTTTTTGCCAGCTCTTCGAGAGGTTTAAGATACTTTGTTTCATCTGTTTGTTGATCATATAAATTGTTATCAATTTGATCTCCAGCTATTAAAACCAGATCAGGATCTGATTTAAGAATTTTCCTGACAGTCCTTTCTACAAATTGATCTTTTTTGTAAGGTCCGACCTGATAATCTGCAACCAAAGCTATTATAACTGGTTTTTCAATGTACTCGAGGTCAATTTTTTCTTTTTTTACAATTATAATTTTTGGTTCTATAAAACTTCCCCAAACTAGAGTGATAGTTCCAATCAAGAAAAAGCTTGCCATCAGATGAAGAAGCTTTTTTTGATTTTTTGATTTTCTAGCAACCAAAAACAAAATCATGGCTGGCAAGGCAGTCATGATTATTCCGAGAGCTATGATTAGGTCAAATTGGCTATGAGAGAAGTTCATGATATTTTTTAAGTTTTTGTAATTATATTTGAAATTTTATGTTTCGTCAAAGGGGTTGTTTTTTTATCTTTTTTATGTTAATATTTTTTTGCATGAAAGAGAACGTTAGCGTTTCTCAGAGGACCATAACCGGCTAAAGAGAGCTAAGACGGATTTTTTTCAGCATCATGCTGGGGGAGGTCACTTGTGACCATGATTTTCGACGCAAAGCGTGGGTCGAAGAAATAAGGGTTGCGCCGACCAGAACCGGAACAAGGGGGAACGGGGGTTGCCACCGGATATGAAATCTCGACTTGCAAAAGTCGTAGACGAACAACCGAGTGGTCACCCCCAAGACCCAATAAAATAAAACCGCATAAAGCGGTTTTATTAGTGCCGAAGAAGGGAATCGAACCCTTACTCCCGAAGGAACACGATTTTGAGTCGTGCGCGTCTACCAGTTCCGCCACTTCGGCATATCTGAAATATTTGCTTAGTAGAGCATATTATATTCTATATTGTTGATTTTGTCAATTTGCGATATAATATAGATATATGTCGCGAATTATATCTATTGTTAATCAGAAGGGTGGAGTAGGAAAGACAACTTCAGCAGTAAACATAGCAGCAGCCCTCGCAGAGATGGGCAAATTTGTTTTATTAGTAGACATGGATCCGCAGGGCAATGCTACTAGCGGTCTAGGATTGGATAGAAAGACAGATCTGTTGGGAATTTATCAGGCTTTGTCAGGCCAGAATAGGCTTCATGATACTATTTACAACACTCCTCATGAAGGTCTGCGAATTTCTCCGGCAACACAAGACTTGGCAGGCGCAAATGTTGAACTTGTGAGTGTTGAGAATCGTGAGCATCAGTTGTCGGGTATTTTACAAGAAGCCAGACATGCCTATGATTATATTATCATAGATTGTCCGCCTTCTCTAGGTCTTCTTACGATAAATGGCTTAGTTGCTGCAGATGAATTGCTTATTCCGGTTCAGGCTGAGTATTATGCGCTTGAGGGGCTAGGACAGCTTCTTGAAACAGTTAATTTGGTCAAAACCCATGTTAAGCCGGATTTATCAGTGCTGGGCGCAGTTATCACTATGTTTGATAAGCGTACCAAACTTTCAGAAGAGGTTATGCATCAGCTTTATCAATATTTTCCAGATACGATCTTTCGCTCAGTAATTCCAAGAACTGTTCGTTTGGCTGAAGCACCAAGTTTTGGACAATCAATTTTTCATTATGATCCTCGCAGCAAGGGAGCTCGAGCTTATGAGAAACTTGCTCGAGAAATTTTAGATAAATATAATTAAAAGATAATTTTACCACTATGGCTCTAGGAAAAGGCCTAAATTCTCTTATTCCCAGCAAATCCGGGAAATCAAGAAAAATAACCAGAAAAGAGACTGGAACTCCATCAAAGGATCGACTTTGGCATATTCCAATTTCAGAAATTTCTCCGAATTCAGAACAGCCTCGTAAGCATTTTTCTCATGCTGAACTTGAAAATTTGGTTACTTCCATAAAGGCTCATGGTATTTTGCAGCCAATCACTGTTACTGAAAAAGACGATGGCGGTTATGAGCTGATAGCTGGTGAGAGAAGATTTAGGGCTTCGCAGATTGCCGGGCTGGCAACTGTTCCGGCATTGGTGCGAGTTGCCACAGAACAAGAAAAATTAGAACTTGCTCTTATTGAGAATATTCAGCGTGAAAATCTTAATCCAATTGAAGAAGCTTTTGCATATTCCAGGTTAATTGAAGAGTTTGGTTTGACTCAACAGCAGGTTGCAGAGCAAGTAGGGAAGAGTAGACCGGTAATTACCAATACTATCAGACTTTTAAATTTGCCTGATGTTATTCAGAAAGCCTTGATGGATGGAAAGCTCAGCGCAGGAAAAGCTCGAGCATTGCTTAGTTTAAAAGATGAAAAAGAGCAGATTGAAATGTTTGAAAGTATGCAGGGCGAAAGGATGAGTGTGCGTGATGTTGAGTCAGCAGTTGAGAGAAAGGGTAGTAAATCTAGAAAAGGTTCTGTTAGAAGAGATCCAAATATTCTAGCTCAAGAAGAAATCCTTGAGGAAAGATTAGGCTCAAAAGTAAGAATTCTTATTCGGGGTGATCATGGAAAAATTGAAATTAGTTTTCATTCCCGTGATGAACTTAAGCGACTGCTTGAAGAGCTTTCCTAAATTTAACCACCCCTTGTTCCCCTCCCTGAAAAAGGGGGGCCATGCCACGTCAGTCGCGACTGACGTGGTTAGAGGGTGGTTCACCTTAGATTATTTCTTGTTAGGCAATACAGATTTGAGCCAGCGAGTTAGAGCTTTCTTTTCTTCTTGTTTGAGCTCTGTACGAATATGGTATCTGGCTGTGTGAGTTTTTACAAAGTTTAACCAATCTTGGCTTGGACCTTTTCTATTCTTGTCAGTATTTATATCCACCACATCTCCGTTTTTGAGTTCTGTATTTAGTGGTACCATTTTATCATTTACTATGGCGCCGGTGCATTTGTTGCCAATTTCTGTATGTATATGATAGGCAAAATCAATTGGTGAAGCTCCTTCAGGTAGATCTATAACATCGCCTTTTGGAGTAAATACAAATATTCTGGTTTGGAGGAAATCAACTTTCATTTCTTCTAAATCTGAAAGTCTGTTTAAAATATCTTTTTGAATTTCAGCTAGCTCTTGTGCCCATTTTACTTCGCGTTTTGGTAAGCGAGAACCATGTTCATCATAATGCCAGTGTGCTGCAACACCGTACTCAGCTTCTTCATGCATCTCTACAGTTCTAATTTGAAATTCGATAATTTCCCCATCTTCTCCAAAAATAGTGGTATGTAGAGATTGATAGCCATTTGGTTTTGGTTGAGAAATATAATCTTTGATTCGTCCTTTTACCGGTTTCCAGATATTGTGAAGTATTCCAAGTGTGGCATAACAATCAGCAATAGAGCTTACAATAATTCGAATGGCTACCATGTCATAAATTTTAGCAAGTTGGTTATCTTTTCTCAGGAGTTTTTGATATAGACTATAAAGACGTTTATTTCTGCCATAAATTGAAACCGGTTTTAGTTTTGATTTGGTTAATTCTTTTTTAGCTTTTTCAATTGTCTTTTTAAAATATTCTTCTTTTCCTTTTAGTTTGTCATCTCTGATTTTCTTCACTCGTCTAAATTCTTTGGGATAAACATATTGAAAAGAAAGATCTTCAAGTTCTCCTTTCATCTCGTCCATGCCAAGTCGGTTGGCAATCGGCGCGTAAATCTCCAGGCTTTCAAGGGCAATTCTATATCTTTTTTGAGGAGGTAGTGCTGAGAGTGTTCGTAGATTGTGAATTCTGTCAGCAAATTTAATAATCATTACCCGGACATCCTCTGCCATGGCTAAAAACATTTTTCGCAGATTTTCTATGTATCTTTCAACGCCACGATATTTCAGTTTTCCAAGTTTGGTAATTCCTTCCACCATTGAAGCAATTTCATTCCCAAAATTTTTCTCTAGTTCTTCTAAAGTCACTTCTGTATCTTCTGGTACATCATGAAGAAGGGTGGCGCAGATAATCACAGGATCAATTTTTTGATTTGCCAGATAATGAGCAGCTTCCAGTGGATGAATTATATAGGGTTCGCCTGATTTTCTGGTTTGTCCTTTGTGTGCTTCTTTGGCAAAATCATAAGAAATGCGCACTAAGTCAGTATCAGCTTTGGGATGATATTTTTTGATTTTTTCTATAAGTCCGTCAATTGTCAGTTTCTTTTTTGCCATATCTTTTTAGGGTAACATGTTTTTTTATACTTGACAAATGAGCTTTCTTATGCTACTATAGGGTCGGTGATATAAAGGCAGGACCTATATGTCCTGAGATAACCTCAGCCAACTTGGCTGGGGTTTTCTTATTTTATGCTAAAATTAGCATTTTTTTAGTTTTTTGAAGTAGATATCAAATAGACAAAAGAAATTTCTATGTTATAATGCCTGCGTGGCGGGTGAGGGGCCTTTGTATCACCTTAGGCATTGAGGTTACCCTCCTTGCCACATAAAAAAACCCAATTTTGTTGGGTTTTTTATTTATTTGGGATCTTCTTCTTTTTCTGTCTTTTTTGTAAATTTTCTCCGTCCTTTTGGTTTGGCATCTTTGAGTATCTCTTCACATTCTTCCAGGGTTAGTTTTTTGGGATTTGCCTCTTTGGGGATTTTTCCATTTTTTTCACCATCTGTCACATATGGTCCATATCTTCCATTGAGAACTTGAATTCCTTTTTCCGGGAAATCTTGAATGATTTTTTCTGCTTCTGCTTTTTTCTTAGCTGTTATTACTTCCAGAGCTCTTTCAAGTGTAATTGTGTAGGGATCATCATCTTTTGTGGAATAAAATTTTGATTTTACTTTGACATAAGGACCAAAACGACCAATATTGGCAATTATATCTTCTCCTTCTTGATCTTGTCCAAGTGTCCTTGGTAAGGAAAGGAGATGAAGTGCATCTTCAAGAGTTAAGCTGTCAATTGTTTGTCCTTTTTGTAATGATGCAAATCTGGGTTTTTCTTCGTCGTCTTTGGTTCCCAACTGAACAAATGGACCGTATCTTCCAATACGTGCTGAAATAGGTTTTTTTGTTTTCGGGTCAATTCCAATTTCTCTGCTATGAAGTACATCTTCTTTTTTTATATTTTCTTCTGCTTTTTCAATTGTGCTGTGAAATGGCTTGTAGAATTCTGAAATAATCGGTTGCCATTCTTTTTCACCTTCAGCAATATGGTCTAGATCCTGTTCCATCTTTGCTGTGAATTCATAATTAAGAATGTCTCCAAAATGTTTAACCAGAAGATCGTTTACCACCATAGCTATATCTAATGGCTTTAAGCGTTTATTGTCATCACGTTCTACATATTTTCTAGCTTCTATGGTTGCTATTGTCGGTGCATAAGTAGAAGGTCTACCAATTCCATGCTCTTCCAAAACTTTTACTAGGGTAGCGTCAGAATAGCGGGCAGGGGGTTGGGTAAAATGTTGTTCCGGTTTTAGTTCAGTACAATCCAGCTGATCTTCTTTTTTTATTTCCGGCAACATTTCTTCTTTTACTGACTCAGGATAAAGTTTTAACCAACCATCAAAAAGCATAGATTGTCCATTTGCGCGGAACATATACTTTTTTGATTTGATATCTATATTGGTTTTGTTAAGTCTTGCTTCTGCCATTTGAGTAGCCATGGCTCGTTTCCAAATTAGACTGTATAGTTTGAATTGATAAGGGTCAAGAAAAGCTTCAATTGATTCAGGTGTTAGATCTGCATGAGTTGGACGGATAGCTTCGTGAGCTTCTTGTGCTCCTTTAGATTTTGATTTGTAAACCCTTGGCTTTGTAAGTGTATATTTATCTCCATATTCAGATTTTACAAATTGATTACTTTCCTTTAGAAACTTATCTGAGAGATTTGTAGAGTCAGTTCTCATATAAGTTATAAGACCAACTTGTCCGCGGGTGCCAAGTTTTATTCCTTCATAGAGTTGTTGGGCAACTCGCATGGTCTGTTTGGAGGAATAACCAAATTTTTGATTGGATTGCTGCTGCAGTGTGGAAGTTCGGTAAGGTGGGGGAGGAGTACGTTTGGTTTCTTTTTGTTCGATACTGTCTACTGTATATTTTGCTCCATCAAGATCTTTTAAAATTTGATCAACTTGTTCTTTGTTTTCCAGATCAAGTTTTTTTAGTTTTTTGTCATCAATACTGTGCAGCTTGGCAGGAAAAATATGATCTATATTTTTTTCTTTGAACATGCCCTCTAGGCTCCAGTATTCGTCTGAAACAAATGCTTCGATTTCTCTTTCTCGTTCTACGATGAGTCTAACTGCTACTGATTGGACTCGGCCGGCAGAAAGACCTCTGGCAACTTTTTTCCAAAGAAGAGGAGAAAGCTCGTATCCAACCAATCTATCAAGTATTCGTCTGGCTTGCTGTGCATCTACAAGTTTCTGATCAATATGTCTCGGTTCTTGAAGAGCTTGCTCAATTGCATGTTTGGTAATTTCATGAAAAACTATACGTTTGCTTGATTTTGGTTTAACTCCTAGAATTTCAGCAAGATGCCAACTAATGGCTTCTCCTTCTCGGTCTTCATCTGTGGCAAATATAATTTTGTCACATTTTTTGGCTACTTCTTTTAGTGTTTTAACTTGTTTTGATTTATCTTTTGGAACTCTATAAGTTGGTTCAAAAGTCCCACCTTCTATATCTATGCCCATTTTACTTTTGGGAAGGTCTCGAAGATGACCAAAAGAGGACTCTACTTTGTAGTCCTTGCCAAGAAATTTACTAATTGTTTTTGCTTTTGTTGGTGACTCAACAATTACAAGAGTTTTACTCATATGGCGCACAGCATAATTGAAATTGAGAAAATTGTCAAATATCAGGCGAAAAATTTTATTTCTTATTCAATATTTTCAATACATTATTCTTTCATTTTATCGGCTGCTCCAACACCAAATCCTACTTCAATTCCTGTTTTTTGTCTCTGGCAGTTCCGCTTATTTGTCTTTTGTATAAGCCTGTACCATGATCTGCGATTGTGTATACATTCTCTGAATATAGGCTTGTTTCAAGATCATGCTCAGAAAATGCCTGTGTTAGTGCTTCTACAAAAGCTCTATTGCCAGGTAGAAAATTACCTGCTGCGTCATCTTCGGCATAGTCATCTCCCAGTGTTTGAGATGCTTCTAAAAAAGCTGTTTGTACTCTGTCATGAACTTCAGCCTCTACTTTATTTATTTCTGCTGCGTGATGTTTGAATGTCATATTTTTAATTTAATTATAATAAATATTGATTTAAATTTTTCTTAATTCTCCACTAAGAAAAATTGAGCCTGTGGTTAGTACTGTACTTTTGATTTGTGCTTGAGATCTGCTCCAAATCAATGCGTCTTTTGGGTCTGAAAAAACTCTGGTTTTGATTTTGGGAAGTTGTTTTTTGAATAGTTTTGCGATTTCATATGGATGGGCAACTTTTCGAAATTGATTTACTGTGTTTCGAGTACAAGCAATAGATTTTAGATCTAATCTGGAGAGTAATTTAATCATCTGAGAAATATCTTTGTTTTGGCAAAATCCTATAATCAGATGTATATTTTTTACGCCATCCATTGCTTCAACTGTTGTTTTCATTTTATCAAAATTATGTGCACTGTCTAGAATGATATCTGGTTTCTTGGATACAAGTTCCATGCTCGCCACTTGTTTTGCAGTTCTAAGTCCTGAAAGTAGGGAAGCTTCGTTGATTTTCAGATGTTTAGCAATGTCTATGGCTAAGATGGCGTTTGCTATTTGGTGTTGTCCAATACTTGAGATTTTGCAATATAGGCTTTGGTAAATAAATTCTGATCCATTTTTGTCATAATTTATCAATTCAAATTTTGGTTTGGATATAAACAGTGAGTTGGGTTTGCTGGCTTTTTTGATTACTTCCAAAATTTTCTTATCCTTTTCTTGGGTAAAAACAGCACATCCTTTTTTGATTATTCCGGATTTTTTGTCTGCTATTTCTGCTTTTGTGTTTCCCAGTATGTGGGTGTGATCAAGTCCTACATTGGTGATGACTGCGATGTCTTTTTGGGGAATTATATTTGTTGAGTCGTAGCGCCCACCGCAGCCGGCTTCTAGAATTACCCATTTTACTTTTTGTTTGGCAAACCAATAGAGCGCTATTGCAGTGGTCATATCAAAAAAAGATGGTGGGCCATATGGTGAAGTTTCCAGATATTTATCCAATGCTTTTTTGAAAGTAGAAATAATTTCAGAGAATTCTTTTTTGGTCATTTGCTTCTTGCCAATCTTCCAGCGTTCTGTAATTTCTGTAGGATGTGGTGAAATATATGACCCTGTCTTCAGTCCACTTGAGTCCAGAATAGAATGAAGAAAATTTGCCAATGATCCTTTTCCGCTAGTTCCTGCTATATGAATATAATGTGGAATTTTCTTTTCCGGATTTCCAATTAAATCTAAAAAAAACTGCATCCTCTTCAGATAATTCTTACAATCTCTTGGGTCTTTCATGTATTCTTTACGTGGTAGATTGGAGAGAGAATACAAAAATTGTTCAGCTTCTTGAAAATTCATAATTCAAAATCTCCCCGGCTTGTTTTATGTAAGCCGGGGAATTAAATAATTTAGTTTAATTGTGGAATTGGATCTCCATCCTCATCTTTGCCGGGTTTTTTCAACCATTTAACTAGAGCATAGACAAATGGCGTATCAATTACTGCAAAAGTTATCTTGAATAACCAGTAGCTCAGACATAGCTGAAGTATAAACGCAACTGTGAATTTGGGACTGACTCCATAAAAAGCAATAAACATAAAGAGAAGTGTATCTATGGCCTGACTCCCAAAAGTTGATAGGTTGTTTCTAAGCCAGAGGTATCTTCCTTTGGTTTTTCTTTTCCAGAATTCGAATGCCCAAATATCATGTAGCTGACTGATAATAAAGGCAATCAAACTGGCGATAATCATGCGCAGACTTCCGCTAAATACTTTTACATATTCTTCGTTCAGGTGATATCGATCAGCTGCCGGAAGTTTGATTGAAATGTAAACTAGAAATAAAACCAGAACTTGAGCAATCAGTGCTGAGTATACGACTTGTTTGGTTTTTTTCTTACCATAGACTTCTGAAATGGCATCTGTAATCAGAAAGGTGAGGGGATAGGCAAATATTCCAACTGAAACTGCAATTCCGAATAGTACTGTAATTTTTGATCCGAGCAGATTTGCTGCTAAAAGTCCTGCGATAAAAATCGCGCTAAGTATAGTTAATTTGAAATGTTGTGTCATACGAATTATTTATAGTTAGTAGTTTATAATAAACGAAGGGATGAGTTTTCTTGTTCTTAAATTTTTTACGCAATCTATAACAAAATACAAGATACATGGATTAATATGCAAGCTTGCTATGTAAGGCATTAGGCTGATTTAAAGATTGTTTTGTATTTTAATCCATGTATCTTGTCTCATGTCTGTGGCTACAACATATTCAAAAAAATAATTAAAATAAGTTATTACTGAGGTCTCCAACCAGCACCAACTTCCAGATTTGCTCCATTTATGTATTGGTTTTGATCGTCAATTAAGAATTTAACAGCCTTTACTACAGCCTGGAAAGGGATTGTTTTGATTTCTGGGTTTGTAGCGCTGTGTCCGGTGGGCATAACTCCGGGAGAGATCATATTCACTTTTATTTCTGTATTTTTTAATTCTTGGGCCAATGATCTGGTCAGCATTAGTAAACTGGTCTTGGCAATATAGTATGGTGTGGTATTTGGTCTTGAAGTGAGTTGATCACAATTTACACATCCGAAATTTATAATTTTGCCGTAGTTTTTTTCTATCATTTGATCTAGAACTTGCTTGCTGCAGTACCAGGCGCTCATCAAGTTGTTATGGATTGTATATTCAAATTCTTCTATGTCTGTTTCTAGTAATGGTTGATAAATAAAATCTCCAACATTGTTAATCAAAATATCAATGGGGGATTTTATCTGTTCAAACATCATGGTTACTTCTTCTGGTTTGGTCAGCTCAGCTTGTACTGTCTGTAGCGCTTTTAGCTCTTTTGCAAGCTCTTTGACTTCTGTTTCGCTCTTGAAATAATGCAAAACTAGGTCATACCCTGATTTTGCCAGTTCAAGGGCAAGTTCCTTGCCTAGACTCTTTGCTGCTCCGGTTATTAAGACAGTTTTTTTCATATTTATTTTAAAATATAGTTTTTTGATCCAATATCTTGAATAATTCCTCTTAGCTCCAGATTTACAAGCAGAGTATTTATCTGCCCAATGGTTAGTTTTGTTTTACTATGCAGATCATTTATATCAATTGGCTCGCTACTTATGTATCCAAGTACTCCAGACTCTAATTCAGAAATCTTTAACGACTTATTAGTATCATATTTTTCCCTTGTCTGCAAGTTAAAAATTTCTAAGATATCTGCTGCTGAAGTAACTAGTTTGGCTCCATTTTGTATGAGTCTATTTACCCCGTGTGAATTAAGGGAATTTATATTTTGCGGAATTGCCAGAACTTCTCGATTTTCATCTACTGCCGAGCTGGCTGTTATCAGTGCGCCTGATTTTTTTCCTGCTTCTACTACAAGTACTGCCTGGCAAAGACCAGCTATTATTCTGTTTCTTTCTGGAAATCTAAATTTTTCTGATGGTGTTCCTGGCGCGTATTCTGAAATCACTGATCCTCCTGAGTCTATGATTTTGCTGGCAATATGATAATTGCTTCTCGGTGTTATGTGAAAGGAGTTTATTCCTGATCCTAGTACTGCGATTGTTTTGATGTTGTTTTTCAGTGCAGAATTATGTGCCACACAATCTATTCCTAGAGCTAGCCCGCTTATGATATTTATGCCATATCCTGAAAGCTCATTTATTAGTTTCTCTGTAATTTGTTTTCCATAAACTGTGTTTTTTCTGGGACCTACAACTGCCAAATTATTTCCTGATAGATCTGTGCTTCCTTTTATGAATAAGCAAAATGGGGGATCATATATTTCTCTAAGTAGTTTCGGATAATCAGGATCAGCAATAGTCAAGTATTTTATTTTTTCTTTTTCTAATTTTGATTGAATTTTTGCCTGGTTTACTGTCTTGCGCCAAATTATAAATTCTCTTTTCTTTTCTTCTGGCCAGTTTAGTTTTTCAAATTCTTTTTCATTGGCCTTCCAAGCATTTTCCAAAGAAAAAAACGCTTGAATAAGTTTCTGATAGCGTTTATTGGTTATATTTGGGAAAAAACTTAGTAAAACTTCTTTTGGTAGCATAGTATTTTTATCTACCAATTTATTTTACATGTTTTTTGATTAAATTCTGGTTAAATGATAGCCAGTAGAAAATCTGTCATCCCGAGTGAAGTTTTCTGAAAGAAAAACGAAGTCGAGGGATCCCTGTCTATGCAGTGCAGTGAGCGGTCTAAGAGTGTTGGATTATACTGTATAGACAGGGATCCCTCGATTACGTCCTTGATAAATCAGGACTCCACTCGGGATGACATGTGAAGTTATTTACTGTGAATTATATAATCAATTTTAAAATCTCCTGTGCTGAATTTTCAATCATCTGATTTAGTTTCTTTTTTTCCATTAAGCCGAATTTTTGTAATACAAAATGTGAAATATCTACCATCTTCTTTTCATTTTCACTTGCTACTCCGGCACGTATGCGTTTGAAGTTTTTGGTTCCAATATTTTTAATGATTGATTTTATGCCATTATGTCCTGCATCTCCTCGATCTTCATGAATTTTGACATCTCCGAGCTGCAGGTCTTTGTCATCATGCGCTACTATTATGTCTTTTGCTAACATTTTATAGAAGGTGGCGATCAATTGTACTGACTGACCCGAAGCATTCATATAAGTCATGGGTTTTGCTAGAATTACTTTTTCACCCTTTATGGTTGTCCCGCAGATTTCTGCATTGAATTTTTTGCTTAGTTGCCATTCTGAGATATCATAGGCTTTGGCCAGTTCTAGTCGAAGAGTATCAAGTATCATAAAACCCACGTTGTGGCGCGTTTTTTGGTATTTTTTCCCTGGATTTCCCAGACCAACTATTAGTTTCATACTTAATATCCTTTGTCTTTGTAATCTTGATCAATTAACATTTGTTTTAGCTGGGCTTTTGCTCTCATTATTAATTGCATTCTGGCTACAGCCTCATCTTTTAGTATTTTTTCTCTACTGCTTACGTCATTAATAATATAATCAATACTTTTGATGATTGTATCTACCTTATCAATTATTTCCCGGGTTGGTTGTTTATTTGGTTGTTTCCATCTTATAATATCTGCTCTTGTTTCCCTTAGCCAATTGATTAGTCCCTCTGGCGTAGTCTCCGGATCAGCAACTGATTCAAATTTCATATCAAGTTTTCTGGCATTTTCAATCCAATCTTCGAGTTCTGTTTCATTTCTTACGATTAAACGTGCAGTATCTGCTCTCAGTGGGTTTAAACCACCGGTCAAGTAATCAACTAACTCATTAATAGATTTTTCATGATTTTTGGTCAAAGAGGGTACGTCAGGATATTCACTATAGTCCTCTGAGGATTCATATAACTCCTTTACGAGTAATTGTTTGGCATTTTCAAGTCCGGATTCAGTTTGATCAAGGTAAAACCTTTTTAGAAAATTATCCCAGGCAAGAGTTGCAAGTTCTGGGTTAATATCTTGAGTTATTTTATTTATCAAATCTGTAACGGCAATCTCATTTCTCTCGGTGAGATTGGGTTGCCCGTTTCTGATTGTCCGCCTTCTTTCTGGTGTTTTCATAATTATCTATCTTCTTTGTTTAGTCATTTTTATAACGATTGGTGTTCCTGTAAAATCAAACTGTTCGCGAAGTTTGTTTTCTACATAGTTTAGATATGATCGGTGTATGGAGGTTCTAAATTTAATAAATATTTCAAATATTGGGGGATTGGCATGAACTTGTCTAAGACCCAGTATTTTTGGCTGTCTGGTTCCTTTTCCTCGTGATGGAAGATGTCGTTTGGCAATATCTATCATGAATTTTTCCAGAACTTTGTCAGGAATGTCTGTTTTTCTGGAATTCATAACCCGTACTATCAATGGAAATATATCATGAACTCTGTAACCTGTCTTTCCACTGGTAAAAATTATTGGAGCAAAATTGAGATGTGGGAAATGGTTTCGGACCATTTCTTTTACTTTTTTTCTCTGAGCATCACTATTATCTTCTGAAAGATCCCATTTATTTATAACTATTATCACACTTTTACTACGTTTTTTTATAAGTCCTCCAAGTTGCATATCTTGACTGGAGATTGGTTCGTTTCCATCTAGCACTAAGAGTATCATATTTGATTTTTCTATACTCTCAATAGTTTTTTTAATTCCTTCTCTCTCTAGAAATCCTTTTACTTTTGATTTTCTTCTGATTCCGGCTGTATCAATAAAATTTATAGTATGTTTTTTCTTGGAACCAGTGTCGTCATATGTAACTGTAGTGTCAAATGGCTCGCGTGTGGTGTGAGCCACATCACTTACTATTACTTTTTCTTGTCCAATAAGTTTATTAAACAGAGAAGATTTACCAGCATTTGGTTTTCCAATAATTGAAACTTGGACAGTTTCTCGTCTATCTTCTTCTTTTTTCTTTTTTGGTCTTACTGATCTTTTGTTTACTGCTTTAAAAACCAAATCAAGAAAATCTCCAACACCTCTTCCACTTGATGCTGAAATAGGTACAGGTGTTCCTAATGCAAGTTTGAGCCATTCTCCACTTAGTAAACCATTTTCAAGTTTTTGATTGTCTACTTTGTTAGCCACAAGCATCAGCTCCTGACCATTTTTTTTGCAGGATTTTTGTAGTTTTTTGGCAAGGTCTTTTTCTTGGGGAAGAATCCCTGCCCGAGCGTCAACAATCATCACTACTAGATCAGCTTCTTTTAGCGCAGTGTTTGCTTGGGCTATAATCTCATCTGCAAATCGTTCATTTTCAAGTGCATCCTGTCCACCAGTATCTATAAGATGAAAATATTTACTTCTCCACAAAACATCGCCTTCATTGTTGGTGCGAGTTGTTCCGGCTATGGTTGAAACTATGGCTTTTTGTTCTTCCAGTAGTTTATTGAATAATGTTGATTTTCCAACATTGGCTCTACCGATTAGAACTACATTGGGAAGTTTGTTTGATTGTATTTTTGCTGGTGTAGGCATACTTAAATAGTTTGTAGTTAATAGTTTGTAGTTAATAGTTAATAGTGATAATTGTTTATAACTATTAACTATCGCCTGTAAACTATCAACTATTATTTATTGTTATTCTGGGAAATCATCTCCAAGTACCACTATTATATCTGTACTGGTTGCTGTTTCAATTCCACTAGGTACAGTTTTCTTGATAGGAATATGCAGCTCACTCTGGAGTGCATTGGTGACGTCTTGAACATCTGCGTTTGATATTTTATATATTGCACTTGCTGAAATTGGCTTTTGTGCTGCATTTCCAATTGTTTCAATAGTGAAATTTTTATTTTGAAGGCGTTTTTTCAGTCTGGCCGCCATCCCTGCATGCCAAGTTCCATTTTGTATTTCAATATTTGCCGGATTTAGTAGAGGTTCTTCCTGAGCTGGTGTATCATCAACCATTGTTTCTTGGATTTCAAATATATTTTTTATGGTTTTGCTTATTTCTTTAAAATTCCCTGTTTTGGGTTCAAGTATATACGAGCCGCTCTCTGTAAAAGAATTCTTAAGATAGCCGTTTACACTATTATCCAGTACTAGAGTTTTAATTTCCTTTACTTCCATTTCTTTTGCCATTTTTATAAAAGAAACAATTTCAGAAAATTCCATATTTGTGGTCATGTGTCGATCTAGAGCTTTCATTACCTTGTTAATTCTAACTGGATTTGCCAGTGTCCCAAAGGAAAGCAATTTTTCTTTTACTGCCAAAAGAATTTTTTGTTGTCTCTTTGCTCTTGAAAAATCTGAACCTTCACCATTGTTTCCATGTCTGGATCTGGCATACTTAAGGGCAGTTTTCCCACTCATATTTTGAATACCAGCAGCAAAGCTGACATTTTGATAAGCATCATTTGGAGCGGGATACATAGGATCAGTAAAAGATCTTTCAATATTTACTTTTACCCCACCAAGCTCATCAACAATTTCTTCAAATGCTTTGAAATCAATACGAACATAATAAGGAATTTCTATATCAAAAGTATTTTCCACCACTTCAGTTGCAAGAGCCGCACCCCAGTCCTTTTTTTCATTTTCTCCAAAAGCATTGGCATGATTTATCTTGTAGGTTCCATATTCCGGGATTTTAACTCCGAGATCCCGTGGAATTGATACCAGCGCTACTTTGTTTTCACTTGGTTTAACACTGGCTACAATTATGGTATCAGTAAGAAAAGGACCATCATGTCCAAGTCCACCCATGCCCAGTAAAAGCATATTTATTCTGTCATCTTTTTGGCCTTCAAGTGGTGGTGCATTTTTGTTAAAAACAAAATAGGAAATTTTCTTTAGAAATCCTTCAGGTTTTTTGGGTTCAAGAGTAACAGGATCATAGGCCAGGGGATTATTGTCTATTTTTTGAC
>CAZFTR010000002.1:0-169945 GCA_964522405.1 uncultured Gammaproteobacteria bacterium
CTCTTTTTTTGCTTATTTTAGCCAATTTACAAGGAGGTATTGACAAAATAGATAAAATATGGTATTGTGCTCTGTTGCAATTGTCTATTTTGGAGAATTGTAATCAGTGAAAATTTAGCTAAATTATAAGTATTCAGCATGGAAATGCAGATTCTGCATGTTTGCTGATGGTTATAATTTTCAGCTCTTTTAAAACCACAATTATTTGATTGGAATTTTTTGAATCTGAGCTGTTCAGAAGTAAGTTTATAGTTTTAAAGTTGTAAATTTTCTTCTGAATAGTTTCAGAGCTGGGTTAGGTTTCCATGAGGAGGTCTGATTCATAGTGATCATCGATTCTACAAGTCCGGGCGCGCCAGCGGCGGTCCTTTGCCGATCCGAAGGAGGGTCAGACAGATGAGTGATTCCGGCGCCGACAAGAGCGCAAAGACCTTCGAAGGGAGCAGGTTTGCTCTCTGGTGGGAGGAGTCACCCCTCCGCGGGTGGCTAGCCCCTAGATTGGGGGACACCGACAACCGCATGATGCGGTGGTCTTTCGTGATTGTTCTCCTTCTCCTGCTGTTGGCGTGGCTGCTCAACGGCAAGATGGAAGATCAGCACGGACAGTCCATGGCCAGATTCGACAAGCTCGACGAGGCGGTGGCGGCCAACACCGACTTCTCGAGGGTCAACAACGCCGGCATCGCCGAGAACGCCGCGGACATCCGTTCGCACGGCGAGGCGATCGCGGCCAACGACAAGACGATCGGCATCAACGAGGACGCCATCGCTCAAACCGACAGCAAGGTCGTCGAGATCGAGGAGAAGCTCGACGGCGAGGACGGGCTCTCCAGCAAGGCTGATCGGGCGCTCGCCGCAGCGAACGCGGCCAAGACTCGGGCACTGATCGTCGGCCGGGCTGTGGTCGGATCGGGTTCCTGGTCCACGGTGCGCGGTCAGCTCAAGGCGCTGGCTGGCGAGGGCGGCTTGGAGTCGCAGGTCGATGGCAACACAATCGCGGTCGGCGAGCATCTGACCACGATCAACACCCTCGCTGAGGCACTCAGGACCCTGGTCAAGACCGTGGATGGTCACACCCGCAAGCTCAGCAACCACGGTCGGCGGATCAAGGCTCTCGAGGACGCTTCTCGGGCGCCCACTGTCAACCCTTCGGGTCTGGGCAGCCTGACCACCCTCTACGACTAGGCCAGGTCGTCGGGGGCAGTCGTTGTTCAATTCCGCAGCCAATTCGCGATCGATCCTACCTTCAATCTTCCAATCATGACCTGTAGTTGCGTTCGCGCGGCAGCAGGTCCCTATCAAGATTGTGGTGCGGGCGCCGTTGTTCTTACCAGACGCGCGCCCCCACATGAAGTAAGTATTTTTATCAAAAAGTGCTTAGTTCATGGGGAAACCCTTTGATCTTTATAATTTTTCTATCAGAAAGATGCGACTGGAAATAAGTTTGTTTTTAGCAGATTTATTTCCGGTCGCATTTCCAGCGTTGAAGCCGGGCTTAAAATGCGACGACCAAGTCGTCAGTTCACAGATCCACAGACAGATCGGGAGATATCCATGTTCAGTAAGCTCAGCGTCGTTGCGTTCGTACTCCTCACCCTCACGGGCGCCGCTGAGGCGCAGATCGTGACCGACCCGGCGCAGCGCGCCGAGATCGCGAAGATCTTCTTCGAGAGGGAAAAGTACAACTGCCACGACTACGTGGACTGCCGCGGCAAGTCCATGTGCGAGATCCCGGAGTCCCGGGGTCGCAACATCTGCGTCCTGCGGGACAAGCCGATGCACGAGCGCTTCAAGGTCGGAGTCAGCCTCGTCGTCGGTGGCTACCGGATGCCGGCTACGAACGGGCTCGCGAAGCGTGACAGCGACGAGGTGGAGAAGCTCAGCGCTCTCCAGTTCCAGGTTCGGCTTCGGGGTGCGATCTACGACCTCTTCGGACCGATCGGTGTCGAGTTCGGCGGCGGGACTGGCCTCCTCAAGTACTTTGGTACCGAGGAGCCCAATTCGACCATGGCCTTCGGCGATCTCTACGTGGGCCCGCTCTGGGCCCTGCTCGAGGACTTCGAGATGGTCTTCGCCTACAACTACGGCCTCTCCGGCTACGACACCGAGACCTTGTCCATGTCCCACATGGGCATGCTCAAGCTCCGCTACAACCTGCCCTGGGCCAACCTCTACCTCGTCCTCGAGGGCCTGATCGGGCACTCCAAGGTCGCTCGGCTCTACAAGCCGTTCAACCAGCCGGAGCGCATCATCCACCAGGAGGGCCTGACCTTCGGCGGTGGCATCGGCTTCGGCATGAACCTCTGGTAGAACACTGGACACTGCGATGGTCCAGGCGCGTCGGCGGCATGTCGATTCGCGAAAGCATCACAAGTGGGAGGCAAAATGAGATATGACAGTACCAGCAAAAGCTTCCCGCCTTCCACACTGTGCATTTAAATAATTGAATCCACTGTGTGGAATAAGGGCACTCCCGTCAAATACCATTTTGGTTGAAATATCATTTTTTTACCTGAATACTTTCAAATTTTATTGGCTTAGCTCATGCTAAACCGCAAAAATTATTTAAGCATTCAGAATCAAAAACAGAAATTTCATTCCAAAAGCGTATTTGACGGGAGTGCCTCCACAGATCTTTACAAATCAAAAAATAAAGATCCACAACTGTGGGCTTAGTATATTTATATTTAAGTATATTGTGTCCACAGTTTGTGGAATTAGCGACATGGCATTCGCCTGTTCGCGTCCTTTTTGGAAACCTCTTTTACCGGTCTGGTGACCACAAAAGCCCCTAGCATAATCGCGCTCATGAGCTTGGCTCGAGCGCTAAACTTTGCAGCTTGGGGCTGCTGTACTAACCAAATCAGTGGAGAAGTTCTCCTCAACAAATACTGCAGCATGTCTGCACTTGGATCCAGGCTCCCTAGGAAAGAGTTTGGATTTGTCGACGATTGTCGTTTCAGTTTACTGGCGATGATCGGGTGATCGTTCGCTACCGAAGTTCAATCCCGGACACCCAAGTCGCCGCAGCTTTTGGATGAGCTTGCGGTATAGTGGTGATCCCTCGAAGGTCTGGAGGCCTTTTTCTCATGGATACCAAGTTTTACTGTAAGCTCGCGCTGGTCATGCTGGCCGCGCTGGCGCTCACTGGCTGTAAGGGCCAGATGAGCAAGCTCATCGGCGAGGGCGGAGTCATCGGTTCGGAGCTCAAGGGCACCCTGGATCAGTGTCACAGTGACACCCAGTGCGACGACGGCAACGTCTGCACCCAGGACGCCTGCGTCGAGGCGGGCGACGCCCGCATCTGCGTCAACGCGCCGCTCGACGACGACACGGCCTGCAACGACGGTGACCAGTGCACCGAGAACAACAGCTGCCAGATGGGCAGCTGTTCGGTTGGCACGCCGGTGGACTGCCCCGACGACGGCAACGCCTGCACCATCCCGCTCTGCAACAGCGGTACCGGGTGCGCGGTGACCAACCTGGGCGACGGCACGGCCTGCGACGACGGCGACCTCTGCACCGAGAACAACCAGTGCCTGAACGGCGACTGCTCGGTCGGGGATCCGGTGGTCTGCGAGGACAACAACCCCTGCACCACCAACGCCTGCTTCGCGGACGCTGGCTGCGACTTCAGCGAGATGGCCGTCGACGGCACGCCCTGCGCCGACATGGACCTGTGCAATGGTGACGAGACCTGTCAGGCGGGCAACTGCCAGGCGGGCGCGGCGCTGGAGTGCGAGGACGGCAACGAGTGCACGGCGGACAGCTGCGACCCGGCCGCCGGCTGCGTCTACACCGACCAGCCCGACGGCACGGTCTGCGACGACGCCAACGCCTGCACCGATCCCGACGCCTGCCAGGCCGGCCAGTGCCTGGGCGAGATCCTCCCCGCCGACACCTGCTGCCTGGGCGACGTCCAGGTCCTGCAGAGCGGGGTGCTCCTCAACAACGCCAACGTGCTGGTCAGCTGCGACGCCAACGGCCTGTGCGACGCGGGCTTCTGGTGCATGACCAAGACGGACGGCAACGGGGACAGCGCGACGGCGTGCGTTCCCGAGAACTTCGACGTGGGTTGCTACTGCACGGACATGGTCATCAACGAGACGGGGGAGGCCGGCATGGACTTCCTCTGCGACGACCAGAACCAGCCCGGCTACCCGACGACCTGTCGTGACGACGGCACGCCGACCTGTCTGGCGGTGGAGTGCCCGGGCAACAACCAGTTCGACTGCTCCGAGCACTGCGGCAACGGCTGGGACGAGGACGGCGACGGCGCCATCGACTGCCTGGACGAGGACTGCTTCGGCAAGTCCTGTGGCGAGAACATGGAGTGCCAGATGAACGACGCGACCGGGCTCCCGGAGTGCCTCTCCACCTGCGTCCCGGTGTGCGACGGCCTCGAGTGCGGCGACGACGGCTGCGGCGGATCCTGCGGGTCCTGCGGCGACGGCGAGCTCTGCTCCGCCGGCCTCTGCGTCTGCGCTCCCGTCTGCATGGACAGCCTCAACGCCTGCGGCGACGACGGCTGCGGCGGCTCCTGCGGGGACTGCACCGAGCTGGACGTCTGCTCGGACGAGGGCCTCTGCGTCCTCGGCGTGCCCAAGGTGCCGGAGATGTCGACCAACGTCAACTGCGCGGACGGCGTGGACAACGACGAGGACGGCTTCGTGGACTGCGACGACCTCGGTTGCGTCGACGATCCGAGCTGCATGGCCTGCGTCCCGCAGTGCGACGGCCTCAACTGTGGCTCGGACGGCTGCGGCGGCGAGTGCGGCACCTGCGCCGCGAACGAGATCTGCTCCGAGGGCATGTGCGAGTGCGTCCCGGCCTGCGCCTTCGACGACGGCTCCTCCATGGAGTGCGGCGACGACGGTTGCGGCGGCTCCTGTGGCGGCTGCCAGGCCAACGAGACCTGCAACGCGGGGCTCTGCGAGTGCGTCCCGGCCTGCGACGGCCTCAACTGCGGCGACGACGGTTGCGGCGGCTCGTGCGGCACCTGCGCCGACACCGAGCAGTGCACCGCGGGCCAGTGCGAGCTGATCCCCGTGGGCTGCGCCACCGACGCCGATTGCACGGAGCAGTACCAGATGTGCCTCACCGACCCGGCCTCGGGTCAGTCCGACTGCGGGATCCCCGCCGACGGCCTGTGCGTCTACCTCAACGACGCCGTGGAGCACCTGGTCGAGTGGTGGGGCCCCCCGCCGCAGAACCAGCTGGACAGCCTCTCGTACGCCCAGGGCACCTACTGCTCGTCGCAGCCCGCGGCGGCGCAGGCGGCGACCGTCTCCAAGAACCCGGGCGACGTCGTCGAGTGCCAGTGCTTCCTGAACGGCGTCGACCATGGCGCCTGCAAGGACCTGACCGGGGGTGGCTTCGGCTGCCAGATCTGACGGGTTTCGCACACCCGTCGTGTGGAGGGGGCTTCGTCCACCCCCTTCACGCCCGGCGGGATTCGTCCACCCGTCACCGTCCAAGCGCTTCCTCGCCTGAGCTGACAGGCAGGGGGGCGTTCCGTTCTTTCTCGTGGGTACCGACTCAGCCGACTGTCGTACCCACAGGGTCTTCCGCAGGACCCGCATCGCTAGAGCCAAGGCTGGTCTCATCCCACTCTGGGGGAGGTCGACTGAGGCTCCGGCGGTCTCGCGTGTTCCAAACCTTCGGGGGAGGAGCACGCGGCGACCACAGTATATATTTATCTTCGTAAGTGTATAGTGTAAGTCGTTTACTTCTTTAAAAAGCTCTTTGTTGAGCTTTTTTTGTTTATTTGATCTTCTAATTTTATTTAATTGAATTGGTAATTCAAAAGGTTGTACTGTATAGACAGGGATCCCTCGGCTACGCTCGGGATGACAAGTCCAACTCCTCTCCCAGAGGAGTTGGACTTGTTACTTGACAAAACCGCTAAAATTCGCTAAAATAAGCTGTTAATTCCCTTTTGAGTTTGGAATTATCTTGAATAGATGTAAAATAGACTTATGCAGAATATATTGATTTACTTGCCAACAAATAGTATTTTTTTGATGTTGCTAGGATTAGTGACTGTTTTTGCTTTAATTTGGTGTTTTTGGACCAAGAAAAGCCATTTTATTCTTTATGGTTTATTGATTTGGCTGCCTTTTGAGAGTTTGGTGCTCAGATATACTCCGGTTGATTATTATTCTTATGTAAAATACACTCCTGAAGTTTTACTATACTTGTTATTTTTTGGAGCCTGGATTGCCTATGCTTATAAATACAAAAAGTTTATTCCACAAAATCCTCTAACTAAGTGGTTCCTTGCTTATATTATAGCGGCTTTGTTTTCTTTGATCCTAAATTACTATAGTTCCTTTATTTGGGTCCTTGGTTTGCGCCAGGTTTTACGTTTTGCACTGGTGATATTCGTGTTATTGTTTGCAAACTATTCCAAATCTATCCAAAAAAACTTTGTTTACTTGGCGGTTTCCATGTTCGTGATCCAGGCTTTTCTGGGATTGATACAGTATCTGTCTGGCGGAGCTCTTGATGCTTATCTTTTTCCTAGTCGAACTATTGGAATAGGAAGCACAGCGATTCTTGGTGGTATTGAACAGTTCTGGGCTCCGGGAACCAGAGTTTTTGCTACTATGGGTAGATATGATCGTTTGGGAAGTTTTCTGGCGCTAGGTTTAATTATGCTTTTTCCATTTTCTTATTATTTTAAAAACTCTCAAAAGAAATTTTGGTATTTTTTCATTTTTTTCTTGATTCTTATTGCTTTGTTTTTTACTTCTTCTCGTGCTAGCTGGCTAGCAGCGTTAGCTGGAATAGTTTTTATTGGTATTTTCTTAAGAAGAGACAGGAAAGTTTTAAAAAGATTTGTGATTTTTGTTTCTTTTGTTGCTCTATACCTATTTGGTTCTTTGATTGGGCAAAATATTTCCAATGTTACTGAATCAAGAGATCAGAGTACTGCTGAGAGAATTGTAGAATCTTTTAGTTATCGTGCTTGGCTTGAGAGTTATGATGGAAATGGTAGAATATTTTTTATTATTAATACTCCACGTGTTATAGTTCCACAGGCTTTTTTCTTTGGTCATGGTCCAGGAAATTATGGTGGAGGTGTTGCTGCTTCTCTTCTTAACACTAGTGTTTACGATCGATTGGGAATTCCTTTTGGAATTGAAAATCGCTATGGTCAGATTGATAATAGTTGGTTTAGTGTTTGGGGAGAGCTTGGAACTATTGGACTCTTGGTTTGGATTGGTGTTTTTGTTTCTCTTATAAAAACTGCAAAAGAAACTTCTAAAAGAGAGCTGAGAGATAAGTATCAGCTATTTTCTGAGGGAGTTGCAGGCGCTGTAATTGGAATTGTGGTTTTAGGTTTTTTCGGACCTTATTTTGAATTTAGAGCTCTGATGTTTTATTTTTGGTTAATGGTCGGTATTGCTGTTCTTAGAAATACTCAAATAAAACAAAGAGGAAATTTTCTTTATAGATTTGCTAAATAATATGAATAAAAAAATTATACAACCTATTGACGCAGTAGTTGGTATAAACTATGTTTGTAATTCTCGCTGTAAAATGTGTGATATTTGGAAGAACAAAAGTTTTCCAGAGATTCCGGCAGAAGAATATAGAAAATTACCAGAGACCCTAAAATACATAAATATTTCCGGTGGCGAACCTTTTCTTAGGAAAGACATTGTTAAGGTTATAAAAGTTATTCGAGAAACTTGCCCAAAAGCTAAAATGGTAATTTCTACTAATGGATTTATGCCAGCTTTGGTTGAGTCTCAGATGAAAAAAATTCTTGAAATTGATCCAGATATTGGTGTGGCTATTTCTATTGATGGAGTAGGGGAGATGCATGAACAGATTAGAAGAATTCCTGATGCCTACAATAAATCAATCGATACTTTGGAAAGATTAAAAAAATTGGGCATGAAAAATTTACGTTTTGGTTTTACTATTATGTCAGAAAATCTCGAGCATTTTTCTCGAGTCTATGATGATGCTATTAGTCGCGGAGTTCAATTTACTCATAGTTTTGCGCAGAGTTCTGAAAATTACTTTGGTGGAATTCAAAATGAAAACAAAATTGATACTGAAAAACTAAAAAAAGAATACCAATATATTATTTTCAAGGAATTAAAATCTTGGAATATTAAGAGGTGGCTTCGTGCATATTTTTCATTTAGTTTGTTTAAGTTTATTACTAGTAAAAAACAAGCACTCGGAAATGATCCTGGAAATAGATTTTTTTATATTGCTTCAAATGGAATTGTTTTTCCATCAGTAGTTGATAATTTTCCAATGGGTAATATTGAAGATTTTAATTCTTGGGATGAGTTGTGGAGTGGTGGAGCTGCAGAAAAAGCTAGAAAAGATGTAGAAGAAAGAGGTCAGCCAGCTTGGATGATTTGTACAGCGAGAACTGCTATGAAAAAATATCCTCTTAAGGTTGGATTTTGGATTTTGAAAAATAAGTTTAGAAAGTCAATTAATTTATGAAGATTTTATTGGTAAATAAATTTTGGTACTTGCATGGCGGATCTGAGCGAGTTGTTTTTGATACAAAAGAAATATTAGAAAAAGCCGGACATGAGGTAGAAGTTTTTGGTATGCAGCATCCTAAAAATATTTTTGAAAATAAATTTTTTACTGACCAAGTTGATTATCACAATATAAAAAGTTATAAAGAAAAAATTAAAGCCGGATTTAAAATTATTTACAACAAACAAGCCAAAGAAAATTTTGAAAAACTAGTTGATGAGTTTAAACCGGATATAATTCATTTTCATAATATTTATCATCAGCTTTCTTTTTCCATTTTTGAAGTTGTAAAAAAGAAAGGTATTCCAAGTGTGATGACCCTTCATGATTATAAAATGATCAGTCCAAATTACAATTTATTTCATGATGGAAAAATCTGTGAAAAAAGCTTAGGTGGAAGTTTCTATAAAACTATTTTGCATAATTGTACTGGAGTTTTATTTCAATCAATAGTTCTTGCAGTTGAAGCTAGTTTTAGAAGATTTAAAAATTATCAATCTATTATAAAAAAATATGTTTCCCCGTCTAAATTTCTTGAACAAAAACATATTCAAGCTGGGTATGAGGAAAATGAAATTGAAGTAATAAAAAATCCAATTAGTTTTTCTGAAAAACTAAAGATCAAAGATGGTAAAAGAGGAGTGGTTTTTGTTGGTAGAATTTCAAAAGAAAAGGGCATTGAAGTTCTAATAGATGCTGCTCAAAACTTAAAAGAAATTAGTTTTAAAATTATTGGAGATGGATCGCAGAAAAAATTTCTTGAAGAAAAATGCCAAAAAGAAAAAGTTGAAAATGTTAAATTTACTGGTGCTTTGTACGGAGAAGAATTAAAAAAAGAAATTAGTTCTGCAAGATTGATGGTTGTGCCCTCAATTTGGTATGAAAATGCACCATTAGTAATTGCAGAAGCAATTCAGGGTGGGACTTTGGCAATAGCTAGTGATATTGGAGGAATTTCTGAGCTCTTGTCTGGCAATCTTCTATTCAAAGCGGGGGATAGTGCTCAACTTGAAAAAAAGATATCTGAGTGGTATGGTAAGTCTTCTGCAGAGTATATAGCTTTGGTTGAAAAGCTCTTTGTTGAACTTAAAAAAGAGCATAGTCCAGATACTTATCTTCAGAATTTAGAAAAAATATATTCAGAGCTGATTTAATATGTTCAAGCATTCTAAAAAGTTTTTCTTAACAAGCTTATTAATTTTGCTTTCTTTTGTTTTTTTAGCAAAAGATGTTAATACTAGTCATAGCAATTATCCCATGAAAGCAAATTATTACCTTGCCCAATTGAAAGACTCCCCAAGTTTTATTGAGGAAATTTCAAAATATGACCTGCTTATTTTGACACCCAGTCAAATATACACTCACCCAATAGTGATAAGTAAAATTAAAAAAGCAAATCCAGATATAATCATCTTGGCTTATGTTCCGAGTCAAAGTTACAATACCAGATATTGGTATTCAAGTCCGGTTTACAGACATTTAAAACCAAAGAAAACCTGGTGGCTGCGTGATTCTTCAGGTAATCCTATTTCTTCTTGGAAAAATATCAGAAATACTAATATGAGCGAGGAGTGGTCTGATGATTTTCTGGCATTTGTGAACAAGCAAATCGCGTCTATAAAATATGTTGATGGGATATTTTTTGATATGGTTTCTCATAATATTTCTTGGATAAATCATGGTGATATTGATATAAATCAAGATGGTAAAAAAGACACCCCAGAGTTAGTTGATGCAATTTGGAAAAAGAGAACAGAGTATTTTTTTAAAAAAGCAAAGCAGGATTTGAAAACAGACTTAATTGTTATAAATGGAACTTCAGAGAGTTTTCTTCAAGAGTTTGTAAATGGAAGAATGTTTGAAAATTTTCCAACTCCTTGGGAAGGTGATGGAACCTGGTCAACTATTATGAATCGATTGGTTAAAAACATAGAACTAAATCAAACTCCAAAGACCATGATCATAAATAGTAATACTGCAAATACCGGTAAACAAGACGATTATCAAACCATGCGTTTTGGTCTAACCAGTGCGCTTTTAGAAGATGCCTATTTTTCATTTGATTTTGGTGATGAGAATCATGGACAGCTTTGGTATTATGATGAATATGATGTTGACTTAGGAGATCCCCAATCTGAATCTTTTTCTGAAAAACAATTATCAAAATATGTCCCGGATATTTGGCGACGTGATTTTGAAAATGGAATTTCTGTAATAAACAGTACTTATCAAAAAAGATTGGTTGATCTTGGTGGTGAATATGAAAAAATCTATGGTACTCAAGATAGGCAGGTAAATGATGGCTCAATTGTTTCAGAAGTTGAACTTGATTCAAACGATGGGATTATTTTATTAAAAACTTTTTCAAATTTTAAAAACTTACTTTTTAAAAATGGATCTTTTGCTAGATTTTTTGATGATACCGGAAGAAGATTGAGAAATGGTTTCTTTGTTTTTGAAAAAAAATATCCTGGCGGGCAGTATATTGCTCATCTTGATATGAATGGTGATCAGAAAGAAGACCTGGTTTTGCTCAGAGGTAATAAATTAGTTGTTTTGCGTCATGATGGTATGAGACTGATGAGTAAGTATCCATATGGCGCCAGCTACAAAGGTCAGATAAAATTATCTATTGGTGACATTGATAAAAATGGAAAAATGGAAATTGTTGTTGCACCAGGTAAGGGAAGTTCAGCTCCAATAAAAATATACTCAACTTATGGAACAGTTAAAAAGGATCATTGGTATCCGTTCGGAGAAGGTTACAGAGGTGGGTATAGTATTTCCATCAGTGATTTTGGAGAAGAAAATTCAGAAATTTCAATTGGTACGGGAGTTGGTTTAGAGCCTCGAGTTTATTCTTATGATGGTGATTATAATTTAAAAAGGCATCTCTTAGTTTTCGAAAGAGATTTTCGTGGTGGAATAAATTTAGCTTCAGGAGACTTAAATGGTGATGGTATAGATGAGTTAGTTGTTGGTGCTGGTGTTGGTAAAAAACCAATTATAAAAATATTTGATAAATTTGGAACTCAGATTTCTTCGTTTGAGGCATACCAGACTAATTCAAAATCAGGAATAGATGTGGGGGTGATGGATATTAATTTTGATGGCATTGAAGATATTGTTTCTTTTTCTTCCGGGCTTGATAGATAGTTTCTAAAATTAGAGTTAATATTTATTTAATGTTTTTGATTGACAGGTTTTATCTTTTTGATACAATGTAATTAAAGGGAACTGCTGATAGTTAAACTATTGGTTATCTATTCTTACTACTAAAAAACTGTCCATTTGGGCAGTTTTTTAGTTTAAGGATTATTTAATCGTGTTTTTTGTACAATGATATTGGTGGATTTTGGGTCAGTAGTTTAATTGGTAAAATAGTTCCTTTGGTAAGAAAAGATCGGAGTTTCCCGACTCGATGTCGGGATCCCGATGACCATTCGCTTTTAAAAAACAAGTATCGGGACAATTCTCCGCTGATCCACCATCAAAAAACACCTATTTGCTAGGTGTTTTTTAATATTTTTGATTATTCATTTTAAATATCTTGATGTCTGGTTTTCAAAGATTTCAATTTAACCGGTTTGATATTTTGGTATAGTTTGATAATTTTTGGAATTGTACTATCCCAACTGTACTCAACTTGAATTGTTTTTCGATTTTGTTCAATTATAGTTTCCTTTTCTTCTTTTGATATTTGCATGAATTCGTAAATCGCTCTCACAATATCATTAACATTATTTTCTGTAAATATCATTCTGCTATCTTTGATAAGCTCAAGATGTTCTGCAATATTTGAAACCAGGGCAGGGGTTCCATAGTTCATAGCATCAAGCACTGTAATAGGTAGTCCTTCATTCATGGATGGGTGAACGAGCGCCATTGCATTTGAATACAATTCTTTCAGTATTTCTCCGGATTGAAAATCAGTAAAAATTATATCGTTACAAATACCTGCTTGTTTTTGAAGTGATGAAACATATTCATCTGTGTAAACAGATCCGCCAACAATTGCAAGTTTAAGATTTTTGATTTCCAAGTCATCTTTGTATTCTCTTTTTAAATTACAAAATGCTTCCACAAGCAAGTGCGCGCCTTTGTGAGGAATTAAGCGCGATATCATGGTAATGTATTTACCTTTTTTTAATCCAAATTCTTTTATTAGTGTTGACCCGGAATCCAGTTTGCTTGGTTTTACAGCATTTGGTATACAGTGGGTTTGTTTATCAAATTCTTTTAAACAATATCTTTCCAGGCTTCTTGATATGGTAATTGTTTCATGAGCAAAAGTACAAGCTGACCATTCACCAATATGCAAGACAATTCTAGCAAATAAACCCCATTTTTTGTGGTATCTGTCGATTGAGTGAAAGGTTGTAACTACTTTTGTCTTGGGTGCAAAGATTCTAGGTATCCAAGAGAGAAGAGATGGTCCAACGCCGTGGTAGTGAATTACATCATATTTTTGGAAAACTGCATGGAGAGAAGAAGCAAGAACATGAGTTATGGTATCAAAATGTTTAGTGTGAATACTTGGAATGTTGATTGTTTCTACTCCATCAATATTTCCTTCTCTATTTTTGGTATACCAGCCACGATTATAAACAGCAACTTGATGTCCAGCTTTAACAAGGTGCTTTGAAAGCCCTTGTACATGTTGCTCAACACCGCCGAAGCTGGCTGGCATTCCTTTTTGTCCGATCATTGCAATCTTCATAGGATAGATTACTCTAGCATGAATTATTCTATTTGTCAATGGTTTAAATATAGTTTTCAAATCTGATTCCTTTGCTCAGATTTTCTCCTCTTTTCACCAATAGTTTTGATGAAAATAGGGGATTGGGCCGAGGTTCGCGGTGGATTTGACAGGTGCGAACCTCGGCATTCGATCATGGTGGGTGTGACGAAAAGTGTGACGATTACTGGTGCGTGACCCAGCCGGAGCACTGCGGGGGCGCAGTGCCGCCCGACCAGCACTGGAACTTCAGCGCCGGCTTGGAGTCGTCGCAGTCGCCGAGCTGCTTGGTCGCTCCGTCGTAGTCGGCGTCCTTGGACGAACCGGTGCACTCGGCGTTCGAGGCTTGCGTGTCGTAGAGGCACGCGAACTCCGGCGAGAGCGACGGGTCTGCTCCGACCTCGGAGGGGATCACGCAGGGCATGGCGCAGCCGTGCGTGTTGGTGTATCCCTCCGGGGTGCCGGTCGTGAGACCGACGAGGAAGCAGTCCTTGAAGCTATCGCAGGCGTTGCCCAGGCCGTCGTTGTCGAGGTCGGTCTGGTCCGGGTTGGCCGTGAGCGGGCAGTTGTCGGAGTTGTCCAGGACGTTGTCGTTGTCGTCGTCCTGGTCCAGCTCGTCGCACTGCCCGTCCGCGTCTGCGTCCGGTTTGTCTGCGTGCTTGCAGCCCGAGTCCGGGTCGCAGGAGTCGTCCGTGCAGGGGTTCTCGTCGTCGCAGGAGACCGAAGTCCCAGCGCACGAGCTGTCCTCGCAGAAGTCCTCCGCGGTGCACTCGTTGCCGTCGTCACACGGCTCGGAGTTGCTCTCGAACACGCAGCCCGAGTCCGGGTCGCAGGAGTCGTCCGTGCAGGGGTTCTCGTCGTCGCAGGAGACCGAAGTCCCAGCGCACGAGCTGTCCTCGCAGAAGTCCTCCGCGGTGCACTCGTTGCCGTCGTCACACGGCTTGCCAGTCTCCGGGAACTCGGCGCACCAGCCATGGTCGCCGCCGTTCGGCACGCAGGTCGTGACCACGCAGGGGTTCTCGCTCACCTGGCAGTCGGCGAGCTCGAGGCAGCAGTTGTTGATCTGCTCGGAGGAGCAGATCCCGCTCTCCATGTCACAGGAGTCCTCGGTGCACGCGTCCCCATCGTCGCAGTCCAGGTCTGCTTCACAGCAGTCCGAAACTTCCTGACCCTTGCACTCGCCGCCTGAGCACTTGTCGTTCTCGGTGCACATCACTCCGTCGTCGCAGGTCACGCTGTTCGGCGTGTTCTGGCACTTGCCCGACGAGGTGTTGCAGAAGTCGTCCGTGCAGGGGTTGGAGTCGTCGCAGGAGACCGAAGCCCCCTTGCACTCGCCACCCTGGCAGAAGTCCTCCGCGGTGCAGGAGTTGCCGTCGTCACACGGCAGCACATTTGGAACTGACAAGCAGCCCGAGTCCGAGTCGCAGAAGTCGTCCGTGCAGGGGTTGGAGTCGTCGCAGGAGACCGAAGCCCCCTTGCACTCGCCACCCTGGCAGAAGTCCTCCGCGGTGCACTCGTTGCCGTCGTCACACGGCTCGGAGTTGGGCGTGGACACGCAGCCCGAGTCCTGCTCGCAGTCGTAGTCGTAGCAGGGCTCACCATCGTCGCAGGTGAGCGGGATGCCGGACTGGCATCCGTCCTCAGCGTGACAGGTCTCAAGACCATTGCACGCATCGGCGTCATCGCACTCGACCTGGGCCCCGAGCACGCATGAGCCGCTTTGGACGTCGCAGGTCTCCACGCCGTTGCACATGTTCGAGTCGTCGCAGTCTGCGTTTTCCTCGCAGCAGTTTGGGAGTGGAACTCCCGACTGGCAACCCAGAACCGGGTTGCACTGCTCGACCCCGGTGCACTCGTTGCCGTCGTCGCAGACGAGCGGGATGCCGGGGAGGCACTTGCCGTTCTCGACGTCACAGCTCTCCGCGCCGTTGCACATGTCCGAGTCGTCGCAGTCCGCGTCCACGTCACAGCACTCGTCCACCTCGGTGAACTGGCACTGATTGTTGACGCAGCTGTCCTCGCTGCACATGTCCGAGTCGTCGCAGTCCGCGTCCACGTCGCAGCAGTTGGGGCCGGAGGCGATGAAGGTGCAGGCCATCTCGATGGTGTCACAGACATCGAGCGTGCAGGCCGAACCGTCGTCGCAGTCCGCGTGCTTGACACAGCAGTTCTCGACCGGGATGGCGAGGCACTCGCCGCTTTCCGAGTCGCAGGAGTCAGTGGTGCACGGGTCTGCGTCGTCGCAGACGATGTCCATGCCTTCCTGGCAGCCTTTGGTGCTGTCACAGGTCTCGACTCCGTTGCAGGCGTCTCCGTCGTTGCACTTGAGCAGGATGCCGGTCTGGCACTCGCCCTCGTGGCAGGAGTCGTCCTCGGTGCACGCGTCCCCGTCGTCGCAGGAGGCCCCATTGACTGGGGTGAATTCCTCCTGGTTGACTTTCGGCTTGCAGGCCAGACAGGGGTTGCCGGGGTGGATTTTATCGCCCTCCCAGCAGTTGGCCCCGATCAAGCACCACCCAGGCGTCGACGTGAACTCGCACTCACCGGAGCCTTCGTTGTCGCAGCTCTCGGTGGTGCAGCCCGAGCCGTCATCGCACCACTCCCGGTACTTGTTCTCGGCCGTGCCGTGGTGGATGCACTCGCCGGTTCCCATGCAGTTGTCAAGCGTGCAGGGGATGCCGTCATCGCAGAGCGCCACCGAGTAGTCAAAGTTGTTCGTGCAGCCCGCGTCCGGGTCGCACAGCTCCACCTTGCATCCGGATGAACCGGGGCAGGTGACTGTGGAACCCAGGCATTTGCCGGCCTGGCAGGCGTCGTTTTCGGTGCAGGCGTTGCCGTCGTTGCACGGCGCCGTGTTCACCTCGTAGCTGCACCCGACGTCCGGGTCGCACGAGTCGCTGGTGCACTGGTCACCGTCGTCGCAGTCCACGTCCTCGCCGATGCAGATCCCGTCCTCGCACATGTCGTTGACAGTGCAGGGATCGTCGTCGTTGCAGGACTTGGAATTGGGCTGGTGCTGGCACTGGCCCTCGACGCACTTGTCATCCGTGCACTCGTTGTCGTCGTTGCAGTCGTTGTCGCAGTTCGGCATGCCGGTCTCGCCCTGGGCGTCCTTGCTGTCGAACGGCTTGACCGCCACGTGCGGGGAGCACAGGTTGACGCCGGCGACGTCGCCCGACACCGCGTCCGCAGGGACACAGTCCTCACTGCCGACTTCACAGCCGATAAAAGTGATGGCGATGGCGATGGCGATGGCGACGATGCTCTTGTTCTCGGTCTTCATTTGGTCTTAGTCCTCGGAAATAGGGTAGTCGGCCAGGCCGCGTTTTTGGTAGCGACCAGATTCTTGGAATCAGAAATCGAAATCGGAAACTTGGTCTTGGGATTTTCGTCAATTAGTTTCAGGCAAATGAATATCTGCCCTCCGTATTAGAGAAACAAGAAATTGCAGATCTAATACGAAGAACAGAAAATTACCTAAAATCCACCATGATATTGTAAAGAACTAAGAACTTACCCATAATTATTATGAGTAAATTCTATTAGAACTATACCTCAAAACTTGAGATTTAGAACAGGCAAGTATAGCATGTTTTAGTGCTTTTGTCAAGCTAAATATGCAAAAAATTCGCTAAAATAAGCGAATTTTTGTCTTTGCTCAGCTAAGCAAAAACTACTAGGCTGTCCCTAAAATTTTGCTAAATTAAGCCAATTTTTGGTCTGTGGATATCTACTCTGTAGTTGTACCTTTTTCTTGGGCTTTTTGGTCTGTTTTTAAGCTGGAATCTACATTTTCAACTGAATCAACCAATAAATATCCAGTAAAGCCGTCCATAGCACTTATAGTCACATTTTCCAGTAAGTCTACAATACTGCCTTTTTGGTCAATTGTTGGAGTAAATCCAAGTTCCATATATAAGCCAATATTTTGTTCAGGAGTAATTGATTTTATGTTCCATCTGATTTGATTATTTACTTGGTCATATATTAGATTGTCTCCATGACTAACACTGGTTTTTCCTGAAAATTGAATGTATTCTGGTAAGTCTGCTTTGAAATTTAAGCTGTTAAGATGATTAGTAGTGTTTTTTATATCTATCATCAGCCAATATTTTGTTTGTTTTCCGGTTTGGGGCGGTAATGGGCCTCTGCCTAATTGATCACCTTCGTTGGTGTAGTATCTAGCTTCAGCTAATATTTGAAGATTTGAAGATATTTTAATTTGATCTGTGGTGGATTTGATTTCTAAAATTTGATCATCAAGAGATTCAAGTTTGGATGAAATGATTGGATTCAGTACTAATTTGGGATTTACTATGTTTGATATTTTTTCTCTTATTGGAATTATGATGTTTATGGTTTTTGATTCTCCAGGTTTTAACTGTTGTAATTTGGCATTTTCAGTATTGGTTAATTTTATATTCTGAGTTGAATTGATTATCTCTCGGTTCTCTGCACTCAAGGGAATGTTAATATTAAGATTTTCAAATGGTATATTTCCTTGATTTTTTAGAGTAATTTCAAGATTTGCAAATTTACCAGGGTTAGCAACCTGATTTTTCCAGGTAGAAATTATCTGAAGTTGAGGGTCTAATACCTCTAAGTTTTTTTGATTTTTTGTCTGCGAAAATCGATGATTGTTTATTGATATGATTGGTATAAATTCTAGTGATATTGAGTTTTCTGTGTCTTGAAGGTCTGCTGAAAGTTGAGTATTTAAATAAGCTGAATTGCCCGGCTTTAATTCATCTAAAAACCAAGAGTTGTTCAATATATATCCTTGGTTTGGTTTAAGATTAGTGATTTCTATTCCTTTTTGCTGCTTTAGTGGAATTTCTATGTTTTTGAGGATGTGTTTATTGTTATTTTTTATTACCAGGTCTAATTTTGTCAGACCACCATTTACTATTTTTTGATTTATATCAATATGTGTTTCCAGTACTGAGTTTCTGGGAATGGTTATCAAGCTGGTGGTTTTAATCCCACTTGTTTGATTTTGGTTATAGGTGTAGGTTAGTTTTGCTGATGTCTTGTAATGTTTATTTGGTTCTCCATAAAATATTCCAGAGACACTTAAATCTGCTTTTTCTCCCGGCTTGATAGTGTTGAGATTAAAACTGTTTTTTGTCTGGTCATAACTCTCTTTCGGTATGGCCGAATCAAAAACAAATCCATCTGGAAATTGTAGAATTAAGTGAGCATTTTCAAGTTCAAAGTTCTCATTGTTAATGTAGCTTATTTGGTATTCTATTTCTTCACCACTTAGAATTTTTGATTTGGGCTGGATCTCACTTGAAAATTGAGAGATGTTTAGATCTACTAGGTAGTTGCCTCTTGGTTTGTAGCTGTGCCAATAAATGGTTGAAACAAATAAAAGAATGGTTAAAAGAAGAAGAAAAATGTCAAAAACAAATAGTTTCTTTGCATGAGCATATTTGAGATCATATTTTTTTTGGTAGTATCTATGGGCAAATTTTATTGGATCTGATAAAAGCTTAAAAAACCACTTTGGTGGCGCAGTTAAAATTTTATTCTTTTCTTTACAATCTTTCATGTTTTAATTATATTCTTTTTTAGTTTTTCGAGCAATAAAACTGCCAGCTCTCGCTGGCAGTGGTCTAGTCAGTATCAGACTCTGATTTTCTTTTTACTCTTTTTGCGCTTGGTGAGTAAAGAGTATTATTTATTTTCCACCTACCCACAAACTGTCCAATTCCTTTTTCATTACTTTTGTTCTTGACTGTGGTCTTGGATTGTGACCATTTAACTAGGCTTTCAAAATCTATTTTGTATCTTCCAGCCACTACTACATAATTTATTTCTTGTGCCTTTATGGCTCTTCTAATGGTCTGTGGATTAACTCCAAAAAGCCTTGCTGCTTCTGAAATTGAAACTCTGACTACCTCCTTTTGCTGTTTTAGAGGATTTTCATCCATATTTCTAGGTATCAAAGAGATGGTTTAAAATTTTTGTGTAGAGTAATATTAACAAAATTTAGGTTTTATGTCAAGTTAGCTACTTTCTTTCACTTGTTGGAGTCAGATTGAGACTTCTGATATTTACTATTATAAATTGTATAGATTATTATATACAAATAGAATAATTATTTAGACTTATCTATACAAAAAAAGTATAGAGTGGTTTATACAAATACAAAAAATCAAAAAGAGGTTGTTGGCTGGTTATATGTTGTGTAGAGGGGATGTTTTGCTGAATTTTATTTAAAATCAGACTATTTATGGTATAATTACTTAAATTTAAAAGTTCCCCAGAGAGATTTTTAATTTAACCTGGTATAGTTATGAAATTTTTTGCATATAAAAAGCTTGTAAGATCTAGTAATACTGACTTGCTGATTTTATTATTTCTTCTCAGTGTTTCAGGTTTTTTTCTTTTTTTGGGGTTGGGTAGGGGGGTTCTAATGGATTGGGATGAAGGTCTCTATGCAAATATTGTTGGTGAGATTGTTAGGGGTGGGGATTGGCTTTCTTTGAAATTACAATCTGTTCCTTGGTTTGATAAAGAACCTCTAGGATTTTGGTTAATGGCTCTATCTGTGAAATTGTTTGGCTTTTCAGTTTTTGCTTTGAGACTTCCATCAGTACTGATTTCTATATTTTTAGCTCCACTATTCTATATTTTTTTGAGAAAAAGGTATTCTCAGTTGGTTTCTGGATTTGTTTCTGTCATTTTATTCTTTTCGCCTTTTCTGTGGTTGCCACACATGTTTAGAACAGGAGATTTAGATGCTCTTGCTGTAGTTCTTTTTTTGGTAAGTTTTGTTTTTTATATTTATAAGAGGGATTCGAAATATTGGTGGTTGTCTGCTGTTTTTATAGCTCTTTCTGTGCTGGCGAGGGGTGCCTGGGGTTTTTTACATTTATTTGTGCTTTTGATTGCTGAAGTTTCCAGACCAGGTTTTGGTTTAGATCGATGGTCTTTTAAAAAATTATTTTTATTTGTTTTTATTTCTATTTTCCCTTGGTTTTTTTGGCATGTTTTACGCTATTTTGAAGATCCAGGGGCTTATGTTGATATTTATTGGAAAACCCAGTTTTTTAACAGGATTGGCGGGGCGGTTGATGGTCATTCTGAGCCATTTACTTATTATTTCAAGTATATAAAAGATTTGGTTGGTCTCGGTTGGATTGTGACTGTTTTATTTTCGGTTATTTTTGCATTGATTAGAATGATAAAGA
The DNA here is from genome assembly GCA_964522405.1 of uncultured Gammaproteobacteria bacterium. Taxonomy (GTDB): domain Bacteria; phylum Patescibacteriota; class Patescibacteriia; order Magasanikbacterales; family UBA922; genus CAZFTR01. Next base: position 20,455 of record CAZFTR010000002.1, read on the forward strand.
AGCGAGATTGGTATCTTTTTTTGGTGCTTATTTGGTTGTTAGTAGTTTTAGGAGTGCCGCATATTATGGAAACCAAACTTTATTGGTATTTATTTCCAGCTTTACTTCCTATTTATATTATTTTTGCTGAGTTATTTAAGGGTTTAAATGAAAAAATCAATGGTAGGGTTGGTAAAATAACTGTGGTTCTTGTTTGCTTGCTTTATTCTCTTTTTCTAGTTAAGCCAGTGGCTGCGCAAATTTTCCAGAATAGAAATGCTCAACCAACAAATATGGAACAGTTTGTTGAAAATGCTGCTAGTTTTGTGCCCAGAGGGTCTGAAATTGTGGTTTATGATCTACATGTTTGGAATTTTGGTCGTATTTTGCCGGGATTTGCCTGGTATCTACATTTTGAAAATGACTGGAAAACTATTCATATTGATCAATTTGTTGCTCCAAATTACATAGAAAAATATCAAGAGTTGCCTTGGTGGATGGTAAGTAGAGATAAACTAGAAGAGGTTAAATTGCTCAAGACTGATCTTGATTTTGAAGTTTTATATCAAAGAGGGGATTATATTTTGCTAAAAATAGCTAAATGTGGAGGTGAAACTGAAAATTGTCAAAAATTGTAGATTTGAGTTAAAGATATAAATTTATTGTATTTTTGCCTTAATTTAGCAAAAAACCGCCTTAGCTAGATTTCTTGCATTTTTTGGTAGTTTATGCTATTATATTGGCATTATTTTCAATTATAAATAGTGTCCTGTAACACTTTTTTAGTTTCTGCGTCTTCATATATGAGAGGCAATAAAATTTCTGAAAAATTACTACTGCATAGAATTCGCACCAAGCGCGATCCTCAAGCCTTCGGAGAGTTGTATGATCTTTACATCGATAAAATATATAGATTTATCTTCTTTAAGGTTTCCAGTAAGGAAATTGCTGAGGATATTACCAGTGATGTTTTTCTAAAAACCTGGAATTATCTTACTGATGGTAAAAAAAGAGAAATTAAAAGTTTTAGTGGACTGCTCTATAGAGTGGCTAGAACTAGTCTGGTTGATTTTTACAGAAAACAAGGAAGAGAAATTAGTAGATCAGAGGATCTATTGCAGAATATTATTATAGATGATGATCAGTATAAATTGATTCATAATAGATATGAGGTTGAACAAGTGCTCAAAGTAGTAAGTACTATGAAGAGAGATTATCAGGAGATACTAACACTTAGATATATAGATGAGCTATCTGTTTCAGAGATTGCAGATATATTAGAGAAAAAATCTACAAATGTGAGAGTGACTATTCATAGAGCTCTGAAAGTTTTGAAAAAATTGATAGATTCATAAAATTATTATTCATGTAACAATTGACAATTTTGGAAGAGATTATGTCAAAACATGATAAACAAAAAAATACATTAAAAGAAATTGGACATCTGGTTAAGCCAGATTCTTCTTGGGTTTTGGAAAATCGAAGAAATCTTTTGAATAAAATTTCCAATACAAAACAAGAATCAAAAAATCATTTTAGTTTTGGAAACGCCAATGCTTTTTTGCAGGTGTTTATTCCTAAACCTATTTTACAAGCAGCAAGGCCAGTTTTTACAGCCTTGCTTATTTTAATTGTGGCGGTTGCTGGGTCAGCAGCAAGCGTGAGTGCTACCTTTAATTGCCTACCTGGAGATATTTGTTGGAATGTGAAAGTTCCTCTGGAAAAAGCACATATAGTAATTTCAACAGTTGGCGCTCCAAAGGAAGTAAAAAAAGAAATTCAAATTAAAAAGAAATTAGAATTTGCAGAGAGAAGAAAAGAAGAAATGCAAAGAGTTTTACAAGAGAGACCAACAGATGATTCAGATAAGAAAGCAAGAAGAGTTAGTGCTGCAAGAGAAGAATTGGAAGAGTCTATTAAATCTGCTGTGGAAATTGCCCAGGAAGATGTAAAAGAAAAAGTAAAAGATCATCCGGAAAAGGCAATTGAAATTTTAAAAGAGGTTCAGGTTGAGACTACAGAAATTTCAAATGATCTTAAGAAAATCAGTGCTGAGTTGGCAGAATCAGAAGAGGTAGAAGAATCAGAAGAAGCAAAAGAAGTTCAAGAGGCGGCTATTGATACTGGAAAAAGTGGCTTGGCTACACTCGAGGCAATTGTAGAGGCTGTTGAAGAAATAGATGCAAATGCAGAAGAGACTGAGAATCAAGAAGAAGAGTCAGGTCAGACTGAGAATCAAGAAGAAGCTGATCCGACACAGGTTCAAGAAGTGGAAAAAGAAGATCAAACCAAGCAAGAGATAATTGAGTTGATTAGTAATGAATTGCAAGATGTCTTAGACGATACTGAAAAAGTTAAAACAGATGTTGAGTTGGTGGAGTCAGAAGAAGCTCAATCAGAAAACCCTGAGCAGGAAGATTTAACTGTGGAATCCTCTGAAAATCTTAGTACGGATCAAATGCAGACAGAGGAATTATCAGCCTCGTCCACTGAATCGTTTGTTGAAGTGACAGAGGCTAGTCCTGAGACAATCGAAGACATCAAAGAAAAAACAAAAGAAGTTGAAGATTCTGCAGAGGGTGTTCGTGATTTGTTAGAAGAAGGAAATTTTAGAGATGCACTGGACAAAGTAAAAGACATGAACAATATAACGGGGAGTGCTGAGCAAATACTTGCTGAAATAAAAGTTCCTGTTGAAAATCTGGAAGAATTAGAAGGTGGTGACAATTCTGAAGATCAGAATGTGGATCAATCCAGGACAGATATTGAAGAGGTGGGGCTTGAAGATCAAAAAACATTAATCAATCCTGAGGTTCAGGATAATTTAGAAGAAGAATTAATTTAATAATAAGTCGTTACTGTGCGGCGCAGAGTTTTTGTCCTGTTTACAAAAATTCTACGCCATACAGTATAGCGGCTCCTGTGCAGGGCACAGGAATAGTTTCTCAGATCATTCTCTGAGAAACATCTTGTACGACCAAAAGGTCGAGTCGGCATGCCGACGTTGTACAATTCTTTAATAAATACTTGTTTTGATGACTCGGATATATATTGAAGGGCGCTTCAAAACAAGTACAAGGATTAATTTATGAACGATATGAAAAAGTTTGGAAAGAAACTTTTTACAGGTGTTGTAACAGGTTTGACTGCTTTTAGCATGTCTTTTGGTGCATTTTTGCCAGCAGTAGTTCATGCTGCTGAGGAATGTCCTAGCGTGCAAGCAGGCGACTTGATCAAAACAACAGAGAAATCTGATGTTTATTACATCGACGCCAACATGAAAAGAATGCCTTTCCTAAACTCAGAAGTTTTCCTTTCTCATTATGAGGATTGGACTGGTGTGATGGCAATTCCACCTAGTTGTATTTCTAGTTTCTTGCCATCAACCGGAGTTGTATACAGACCTGGATCTCGTCTTTTTAAGACTGAAGTAGATGCAGCTGTATACGCAGTTCTACCTGGAAACAAAGCTTATCATTTAGCTGATCCAGATGTAGCTACTGCACTTTACGGTGCTGATTGGGAAAAATCATTACGTACTGTAAGTGACTCATTCACTTTGGCTCTAAATTTTGACGCATCTCAAAAACTTGACATGTCTGTACCTCACGCAGGTCAGTTGGTTAAGACAGAAGGTGATGATGTTTATTATGTTTCAGCTGAAGGAAAACTACAAAAAGTTGAAGGTGACCTAGCTGCTGGTTTAGCAGCTGATGTTGAGACTGTTTCACAAACTGTATTTGATGCAGCTGAAATGGATGACGCTGCGAATACTGTGACTGCAAGTTCTCTACTAGGTAACCCAGATACTGTAACAACTACATCAGGTGATACTGATGCTGGTGATACAGATGGTGATACTGATACTCCAGCAGCAGCTGGTACTCTAACAGTAACACTTGCAGGAAACACTCCAGCTCCTGGATACGTAGCAAAGGGTGCATACAATGCAGAATTTGCTAAATTTGTATTCAAGGCAACTGGTGGTGATGTTCGTGTTGACAAGATTGTTATTAAACGTGATGGTCTTGGTGTTGACGCTGATATTGATGCTGTGCGCCTATATGACGGTGCTATGCAACTTGGTTCAGACCAAGCACTTAACACTAACACTCATCTTGCTACTTTCAAGAACCTAAATTGGGATCTTTCAAGTGGTGATGAAAAAACTCTTACTGTAAAAGCTGATACTAACTCAAGTCCATCAGGTACAAATGATTATTTTGAAATCTCTGAACTTGAATTAGAAGGTGAGGGATCTCTTACAGCAGATCTTCCTCTAGCTGGTAATGCTTTGCAATACCACAGTGTTACAATGGGTGTACTTGACGTTAATGATCTAACTTCTCCAGGAGCAACTACTGTTATTTCTGGTGCTACTGATGTGCAAGTTCAATGTTTGAACTTTGATACAAACAGTGCAGAAGGATTTGATGTTAAATCTATTAAGTTGACAAACAATGGTACTATTGGAAACAGTCAAATTAACAAATTTGTACTGAAACAAGGTGCTGATGTGTTGGCAACTGTAGATGGCGGATTTGAATCAGATGGTACAGTTACTTTTGACATGAATGATTCTCCTTACTATATTGCTAAGAGCAAGAGTAAAGATCTATGTGTTTATGTTGATATTGCTGAAGGAATCAGCTTAACTACCAGAACAATTATCATGAATCTTGCTGAGGCAAAAGACGTGGTAGCTGTTGGTGATAGCTCAAAAGGACAAGTAGTTATTACTATTGATGATGCAACACCTTTCACAGAGCAAACTGGTCAAACAATGACTGTTGACCAGGGTACTCTAACAGTTGCTTTCAACACTGCTACTGCTCCTGTTGCAGCCGACCTAGTTGATGGTGTGGCTGGAAACAAACTTGGAGCATTCAAATTCACTGCTGGATCTACTGAAGGTATGAAAGTTACCAGATTTAGACTTACAGCTAGTGGTACTGGTGTTGCTGCTGCTGATCTTTCTAACTTCGAATTATTTGTCTACGACCCTGATACATCTGAAGAGACACAAGTTGGAAGTTCTCAAAGTATGAGTGGTTTGAATGTTACATTTGAAGACACAGTAGATGGTCTATTTGACGTAGCTGCTGGTAAAAATGTAATTGTTCATCTATACGGTGATGTTAACACAGCTGCTACTTGGACAGGAAGTACAACAGTTGCTGGTATGAATTTGTATGTTGGTGGTACAAATACTAATTTGATTGTAAAGGCTAAAGGTCTTAAATCAGAAAAGTTTGTAGCTGCTGGTGACATTACACTTTCAAGCGTTAACCAGAATGATACTGGAGTAGTACAGTTTGGTAATTCAGACAATGGTGCTCTTGTTATCTCTCTAGATAACTCAGCTCCAGGTGCTACATCTATCTCAACTGGTGTTACTGACTATGATTTTGCTCACTACAGACTTTATGCTACTGGTGAGGATGTCAATGTAACTCAGCTTGTTGTTCGTGCTTATAACACTTCTGGAACAGGAAGTACAGCTAGTACAACAGGTGATATCACAAACGTAAAACTTTATGATATTACTGATGCTGATAATCCAGTTCAAGTTGGTACTACAGTTGCTAGTCCAGCTCTTGGTGTTTCAACATTTAGCTTTACTATGACTGTTCCAAAAGACAGTTACAAAGTTCTAAAAGCTGTTGCTGATATCCCAACTGGAAGTGGATCTGACTTTATGCACTTAGACGTTCCTGGTGCTGGAACTGTTGCTGATGATATTTCTTCTACCGGAGCTTATTCTGGTATTGACATCACAGAAACTGGTTCTGCTACTGGTCGTCTTATGACTGTTGCTACACCAACTATCACAGTAAGTTGGGCATCTGGTGCTACAAATAATGTAGTAACTAACGCCAACGGTGTTACTCTTGGTGCACTTCAGTTGACTGCTGGTCAATATGAAAACGTTAAAGTAACAAGTATTAAGATTGAGGCTTCTAGTTCTACTGTTGCTTCTGGCAATTTTGCTGAAGGTGCAAGTAGTGCTGACACTGATTTGACAAGCTTTATGCTAGTTGATTCAGAAGATGGTACTCAATATGGTGTTACTAAGAACCTTACAAATGGTACAGCTGATTACGCAACATTTAGTGGTATTGATAATCTAACTGTCCCAATGGGTGACACAAAGATTCTATACGTAAAAGCAAATGTTGACGGATCTTCTGGTACTTATTATGTAGGTACTGCTGCTATTACAAATATTGTTGCTGCCGGTAAAGTTTCCGGTACTTCAGCAACTATTTCTGGTACAGGTAGTGGTGCTGCTAATGCTATTCAATCTGTTGCTACATTGACTTTTGCTACTGACGCTTCTAACCCAAGTGAAAGAGTAATGGCAGTTGGTGCAAGTGGAAATAGTGATCCAGAAACAATGCTAGTAATGTCTGTTGACGGTCTTTACGAAGATGTTGATATTACTAAGCTTGTATTCCGCATGAATGCAGCTACTGGTGACTCTGCACAGAACTTCTTTGCTGATAATGGTCTAAAACTTTATCACAAAGTTGGTACAGGTAGTGAGAAACTAATTGATAGTGCTCCTATTGTATCTTCTACTGCAGCTGTTCTTGGAGCTTACTATACAGCTACATTCAACATCACTGAGGGTGATCTAAGAGTTGGAGAATCAGATGATAATTTGTTAGTACTTAAAGCTAAATTCAAAGGTACAGCTGGAAGTGCTCTAACATCTGGTACAAGTCCAAGCTTTATCTTCGGTGACAGCACAAATGCAAATGACAGCTTATTCATTGAAGCTAAAGGTGTAAGTTCACAAACAGCACTTGATGACGCACAATACAACACTACAAGTGGTTTGAATGTTGCTGGTAATCAAATTGTTGCTTACAAAGCTTACCCAACATTCACTTACGTAAATCCAGGTACTACTCTAGTAAATGGTAGTGAGAACAATGTATACAGATTCAAAGTTAAAGCTAATGGTGGTAATGTTGCTCTTAAACAATTATCATTTACTATTGACGTAGTTGATAATGTAGGAACAACAAATGCTGCTGCAACAGCAGACTTTGGTCTTCACACTTGGAAGCTATACCGAATTTCAAAAGACGGTACAGCTGAAAATACAGATCTTACAGACAATGTTGCTTTGATTACAAATGCAAATGCTAGCATCGAAGGTTCTACAAATGTGCTTGCTACATCATCTGCTAACACTATCTACTCTGTATGGACAGGTACAAATGAAGAGCAAGTTCCATCAGGAAGTGAATACACTTATGAACTTCGCGCAACTTCAGTTGGATTCTCAACTGATGCTGACAACGATTACATTCGTGTACGTCTAGCTAACAGCGACACTACTGAGTTGACACAAAACGATTCTCCATATTATCTAACTGCTAACTCTGATTACAGTGATATTATAGAATTGGGTGATTCTAGCCAGGCTAATACAAGTACAGCTACTTTGGTATGGTCTGATAGAAATGCCAATGGACACTCAGCAGCTACTGGTACTTATGCCGGTGGTACAGCTACTTCAACAGGTGACTGGTTTAACGGGTACAAGATTAAAGATACTCCAACAAACTACTCACAGTTGGTACGCTAATCACTTCGGTGACAGTTCAGTTTGTAAAGAGCGAGTAATTGCTTGATACAAAACAATTCACCCCGACTTAGGTCGGGGTGTTTTGTTTTTTTGGACTTTACTTTTTTCAAAGAAAATACTATAATACTTTGGAATAATTTGCTAGAATTAGCCTAAAAAGTCTTTTCTAGCCTTTTTGACTTTAGTTATTAATTTTTTTAGTAGATTATGACCAGTGATAGATTGAGGAGAGTCGGGCAATATATTGCCTATATTAGTTTTTTGGTACCTTTGGTAATTGTACCTAATAGTTTTATTTTTCCTTTTATTGTTCCGAAGGCGTTACTATTTAGAAGTGTAGTTTTGATCCTTTTGGCTATGTCTGCTGCGATTTATTTTTCTGAGCGGAAACAAAAGCAAGTAAAAGTTGGTAGATCTTGGTTATCATGGGCAATTGCTGCCTTTTTTACCAGTATGGTTGTTTCTACTTTTGTGGGTGTAGACTGGTATAGAAGTTTTTGGGATAATCAAGAGAGGATGTTGGGTCTTTTCACTTTACTTCATTATGGAGCTTTTTTCTTGATCTGTAGCTATCTGTTTCGAACTTATGATGAGTGGAAAAAAGCTTTTTTGGTTTTTTGTGGTGTGGGAATGGTTGTAATTGGTATTGGTCTGGTTCAAAAGATTTTTCCAAATTTTCTCTATAATAGAGGAGCCGGACGTGTCACCTCTACTTTTGGAAATACTATTTATCTGGGTGGTTATGGGCTTTTCTTATTTTTTATTGGCTGGTTTTTTGCCATCAAAGAAAAGATCAATTGGAGTAAATGGTTTTTTGCCCTATCTTCAGTTCTAGGTTTGGTTGCTATTTTTATTTCCGGAACCAGGGGAACTTTATTGGGATTATTGGTAGCCGGTATTGTCTGCGCTCTGATGTATGGATTTCTTTTTAAAAATCATCAGAAATTAAGAAAAAGCATTTTAATCGCACTTTCAGTTGTTTTGGTTTTGGGTGTTATTTCTTTTGCTTTCAAAAATACCGGTTTTGTAAAAAGTATTCCGGTTGTTAACAGATTGGTTTCTATTTCTCCTTTTGAAGGATCAGCTAATACCCGTTTAATGGCTTGGGAGATTGCAGTTGAGTCTTGGCAAGAAAAACCGATTTTTGGTTGGGGCCCGAATAATTTTTATTATGCTTTTAATAAGTATTATAATCCGGAGTTTCTCAAACATGGTTTTCAGGAAACCTGGTTTGACAATGCCCACAATGTGCTGCTCAACACCCTGAATACTCAAGGATTATTTGGTATTGTCTCTTATTTATCTATTTTTGTAATAGCTTTTCTATTTCTGTGGAGGATGTTCAAAGAAAATCAGGATGATATTCATCTCTTTATTTTGGGTACGGGATTTTTGGTGGGTCATACTATCCATAATTTTTTTGTATTTGAAAATATCAGTTCTTATCTCTATTTATTTTTGTTTTTTGCTTTTGTGAAGGTGATGAGAAAGAGACTGAAAGAAACAGAATACCAAGAGATACAAGGAAGAGTGAATATCATATCTTTGACAGTATTTTTGTTTTTGTCAGTTTTGGGAATATTTTTGACCAATGTTAATGTGGCTCGAGCAAATATAAATGGTTACCATGCCAGAGGATTGTTTAGAGTTGGTCAGGTTGATGAAGCATTAGTTCGATATGATAAGATCGCTACTGCAGGAAGCCCATATGAGGGAGATATTGATTGGGATTTTGCTTCTGATATTTTGAATGTCTTAGGGATTATTTATAATGATCACAGTATAAGTGGAGCAAGAGAGCTCTATGATATTGCTATCAAAGGTATAGAATCAGTCATAGAGAAACATCCTCAGGATGTGCGAGCCAGATTACTATATATGGATTACTTACGCAGTGGAGGATTGGTTTTATTTGAATTGCCGGTTGAAGAGACAATAAAAGAAAATTTAAAAATTTCTTATCAACTTTCTCCAGAAAGGCAACAGATCAAATATGCTGAAATTACTTACCTAGCCGGAATAGGGGAGATGGAAAAAGCAATACAAATGGCTGGAGATTTTTTGGCTGAGGACAATATGATTGCTGAGAGTTATTATACTTTGGCTAGACTGTATCTTTTTGATGCTCAGTATTTAGAAATTGTTCCATTGTTGGATAAGGCAATCAGGAAAGGTGTAAGTTTTGGTGATGGGACACATATGATATTTATGGCCGAAGCATACGAAAGAGATGGTAGGTTTCTAGATTCAATGTACTGGTTTAGGAGGGCATATTTTTCAACCGGAAATGTAGAATTATTAAAAAAAGCTGAACAGCTTTCTCGTGAAACCAAAAAACCTGTTCCAACTGCTGTGGATGAATTCTTTAATTTTGAAGAGCCAAAAGCACTGGACACTGCCAGTACTGATAATCTAAATTAATATTTATGAAGAATAGTACATTTGAAAAATTTGTAAAAGTCCTAATAGGTTTGAGTTTTTTTGTTCCTCTGATAGTTTTGCCAAATCAGTTTATTTTTCCTTTTATTGTTCCTAAAATCGTTTTGTTTAGAATTATTACCATGTTGATGTTGGCTGGCTATCTAGTGCTTTTACTTGGGGATTCGGAGAAATATAAATTAAAAGCAACTCCTCTGAATATAGTAATTGGTTTATTTTTCTTAAGTTTTGCTATTTCCACTTTTGTGGGTGTGGATTGGTATAGAAGTTTTTGGGATAATCATGAGAGGATGCTGGGGCTTTTTACTTTTTTTCATTATATTCTTTATTATTATATCTTGACTACGGTGATTAGAAGCAAAGAGGAATGGAAAGTTTTTTTGAGATGGTTTTTGTCAGCAGGAATGTTGGTTATGATTATTGCGCTATGGCAGAGATTTGTTGATCCTGAAGCTCTCTTGAATAGAAACGCAAATCGTGTATCAGCAACTTTAGGAAATCCTATTTATCTAAGTGGTTATGGTTTGTTCATGTTTGCTGTTGGATCGTTGCTTGCTTTTCAAGAGAAGATAAGAACAACTTGGTGGTATTTTGCTCTGATTGGGTTATTTCTAGGTTTTTTTGGAATCTTTTTGGGTGGAACCAGAGGTACTTTGATAGGTCTGCTGCTAGGAATTGGAGTTCTTTTCCTTTCTTATTTCTTTTTGGTAAAGAGTGAAAAAATTAAGAGAATTTTTGGTATTTTTATACTTCTTGCTCTGATCATTGGTGGTTCTTTGTTTGCCTTTAGGCAGACTGATTTTGTAAAAGGCATCCCTACTGTTGGTCGCTTGGTAAATATTTCTTTGACTAGTGGAACTGCTGAAACTCGTATAATGGCTTGGGGTATTGCAGTTGAATCTTGGCAAGAAAAACCAATTTTTGGTTGGGGTCCAAATAATTATTATTATGCTTTTAATAAGTTTTACCGCCCGGAGTTTCTGGAGCATGGATTTGGTGAAACCTGGTTTGACAATGCACATAATATTGTCATGAATACCTTATCAGTGCAGGGCAGTGTTGGTTTGCTGCTTTATTTTGGTATTTTTGCAATTGCTTTTTATGCTGTTTTAAGAGGTTATAAGGATGGGAAAATAAGCGAGCATACAACTGCCATAAGCTTTGCTTTTTTAGTTGCACATTTTATTCATAATGTTTTTGTTTTTGAAAATCCTACGTCTTATCTTTATTTTTTCTTCTTTTTAGCATTTATAAATCATCTCTCCTTGTTTCCTGGCAAAGAAAAAGAAACAAATAAAAATGTCTCTACAATTACAAAAACAATGATATTTTTGGTATTTTTATTAGTGATATTTATAACGAACATAAATCCAGCCAGAGCAAATATGGCCATGTTGGATACAATTTATGCTATTTATCATGGGCAAAAAGATTCTATTGAGTTATATAGTAAGGCAACTTCTATCCCTTCTCCACATGTTGATGATATTCGAAATGATTTTGCCAGATCTGTTTTGCAAGTCATGAATCAGTATATTCAAAAAGGGCTTAATGAACAGGCTTCAAAACTCTATGATTTAGCTCAGGCTGAATTGCAAAAAAATAGAATTTTACATCCTGATGATATTAGGGCGCATATCCAACAGGCTGAGTTAGCTCTTGGTGCTGCTCAATATTTGCAAAAAATAGAATTTGTATCTTTTGCTGAAACAGCACTTGATGATGCCCTAGTAAAATCTCCAAAGCGTCAGCAGATTCACTATATGTTGGCAGGTGTAAAAGCACAGCTTGGAAAAATAGATCAATCTGTGAAAATATTACAAACCAGTGTAGATCAAGATCCAAAAATTATAGAAGGTTGGTGGCGTTTGGCACTAATGTATTATAGTGGTGGGAAACCGGAAATTGCCAATCAGATAATTTCTAAGGCTGAAAATGAACATGGAATTGTCTGGGATGCAAGAGCTGAAGAGGCATTGCAAGTCATTAGAACAGCGGTAAATTCTACAGTAACCTCTTCTTAATTTTGTTGATTATGGAAATTAAAGTTTCAGTGATAATGTCTGCCTACAATGCTGAGCAGTTCATAGCTCAGGCAGTTGATAGTATTTTGGCTCAAAGCTTTGGAGATTTTGAATTGATTATTATTAATGACGGTTCAGCGGATCGTACTAAATCCATAATCGAACAATATGTTCAACAGGATTCCAGGATAGTACTTCTTGATCAAGAAAATACTGGCTTAACCAAAGCGCTTAATAATGGTATAAAGATTGCTCGAGGGAATTATATTGCTAGGATGGATGCTGATGATATTGCAGAGCCTGATAGGCTTGAGAGGCAATATCAATTTATGGAAAAAAATTCAGAGTATGCTCTTTGCGGATCTAGAGCTTGGTTTATAGACGAAAATAATAAAAAATTATTTAAGAAAGAACTTCCAATTACAAATGATAGTATAAAAAAGAAATTATTGTTTAATAATCAATTTGTTCATAGTAGCTTGTTTATAAGAAAAAGTATTTTGGATGAAATGGGATTCTATAATGAAGATTTTAAGAAAAGTCAGGATTATGAATTGGTTTTGAGATTTGCCAGTAAATATCAGATTGCAAATCTGGAAGACTGCTTGGTCTTATGGAGAGTTAATAGCAAATCCATTTCTTGGTCAAGTAAAAATCAGGAAAAAGATGCAATTCGGGCTCGATGGTTGGCGGTGAGGAAGTATAATTATAGTTTTGTGAAGGGTGTAGCTAATATTGTTTTGCGTCTAGCATGGATGATTGTTCCGCAGAGTATTAAAATGAAAAGACATGTTAAGTAGTAATAAATAAAATGAAAATATCTGTAATTATTCCAACTCTAGATAGGGGAGAAGAGCTTAAAAGACTTTTTGTTTCTTTTGGTTTGCAGACAAAAAAGCCCTTTGAGATTATTGTAGTAGATCAGGGAAGAGAGAATCTCTCTCGATTGATTGCTAAATATCAGGAGTTGAAAATAGTTCATAAAAAAGTAGATTTTCAGTCACTTACTAAGGCCAGGAATTTTGGTGTAAAAATTGCCCAAGGAGATATAATTTCTTTTCTTGATGATGATATTATTTTGGATAAAAATTATATAAAATCGATTGAAAGTTTTTTTGAAGAGCGTCCCCAAGCTCTAGGTGTACAAGGGGTGATTACTGATTTTGAAAAAGGTCATAGAAAAAAAGTAGGTGGTGGCAAGTTGGTATATTTTTTATATAATTGGTTTGCTAAGTTTTTTTTGCTTAACAATTCCAGTAAAAAGAATAAATTGCTTTGGTCAGGTAGAAATCAATATGCTAGTCGAGTAGAAGATGTTTCGTCTTGTGAATGGTTGAGTGGTATTGGTAATTATAAAAAAGAGGTTTTTACTGAATTTAGTTTTGACGAGAAATTAAAAAAATATGCTCTTGGAGAAGATAAATTATTTTCTTATCCAATTTTTGAAAAATATGGAAAAGTATTATTTGTTGATTCTAAAATTTTATGTGAACATAGACATGCTGAAGATGGGCGCCCAAAGGAAAAGGAGTGGGTTGAAATGAAAATAACTTATACTTATTATCTTTGGAATAAATTATTTAGAAAAAAAGGTTTTCTGGCTTTTCTGGCATTTTACTGGGCTAATTTTGGGGATTTACTGTTGGTTTTATTTTCAGCTTTTCTGAGACAAAATAGTTTTAAATTTTGGTGGTGGCATCTCCAAAAATACTTTAGTTCTGATAAGAAAATATGACAGAAGATAAAAAATTAAAAGACTTGCATATTGGTTTATTATTTTCCTATGGTTTGTCTCTCAAAAAGTGGAACAAGGCCGGTCTTCTGTTTCGTGATACTCAACTTTATACTGAACTGCAAAAACAAGGTGCAAAGGTTTCTTTTATAACTTATGGAGATAAATTGGAAAAAGAATTGGCTAATAAGGTTGGAATTTCTGTTATCAGCAATACAGAGAAATTATTTCAACCTTTTTATTATATTTTTTTGAATTTATTAAAATTTAGGGAACTGAAAAAAATTGATGTGATTAAATCACATCAATTTATCGGAGTTTGGCCAGCAGTGTTGTTGAAAGTATTTTTTGGAAAAAAATATATAGCTCGTGGAGGCTATATTCCCAGCTTTTTTGCAAAAAACAGTGGTAAAAAGGGAGTAAAGTCTTCTCTGAAATATATTTTGGCAGTTATTGATGAGTTTATGGTCTGCAAATTTGCTGACGCAGTGGTTGTACCTAGTCAGGAAGAAATTGATTACTTGAAAAGTAAATATAATTTGAAGGATAAAAAAGCAAAAATCAATACTAATTGGATTGATACTGATTTGTTTAAGCCAGATCAGAAGATTGAAAAAAAGTCCAGAAGCATTGTTTTTGTGGGTAGATTTGAAACTCAAAAAAATCCCTTAATGTTTTTGGAAAGTATAAAGAATATTGAAAATTTGAAAGCAACCATGATTGGGGCGGGGAGTTTTTTAAGCGAAATGCAAAAATTTATTAAAAAAAATAATATTAATTGTCAGGTCTACACTGATAGGATTGCCAATAATGATCTTCCGGAAATACTGAATAAACATGAGATTTATGTTTTACCAACCAGGTTTGAAGGTGGTAGCCCCAAGACCATACTTGAGGCCATGTCTTGTGGATTACCGATAATTTCTACAGATACTTTTGGAACCAAAAATGCTTTTATAGACAAAAAACACGGTATTAAAGTGGAGTTGAAAGTAGAGAGTATAGAAAAGGCTGTAAAATACCTATTGGCAAATCCGAATGAGCGAAAAAAGTTTGGTGAGCAGGCTCGTGACCACATAAAAGAAAATTTTTCTCTGGAAAAAGTTTTGAATCGAGAACTGGAAATTATAAATTTAATAATTTAGTTTATGAATAAGTTTTGGCTTAAAATTTTTGTGGCTTTGCATAATGTCAGTTATAAAATTATCAGTAAATTGGCAATAAGACTTAATGGTGGAGTTCATCCCAAGCATAAAATCTTAAATTACCATCAATTTTTTGTGGATAATATTAGAGAAACTGAAAATATTATTGATATTGGCTGTGGAAAGGGAGAAAATGCTTTTGATATCGCCGGCAAAGCCAAGACTGTCTTGGGTGTGGATCTAAAATCAAGCAATATTGAATATGCTCAAAAACATCATTCAAAATCAAATTTGGAGTATAAAGTAATGGATGTGGTCAAAGAGCCACTTGAGCAAAAATTTGATAAAATTGTGCTTTCCAATGTGCTTGAGCACATAGAGCAAAGAGTGGAATTTCTGATTAAATTAAGTGAGATTTCAGATTGTATTTTACTTCGTGTGCCTATGATTTCAAGAGATTGGCTAAGTGTTTATAAAAAAAACATGGGATTGGAGTACAGACTTGATCCAACACATTTCATTGAATACACTCGGAGTATTCTCGAAGATGAATTGAAAAGTTCAGGTTGGGAGATTGAAAATTATACTATTGAATTTGGAGAATTTTTAGTGGTTATAAAACGCAAATAATATTTATGGAACCTTGGAATACCCAGCAAGCTTCAGAATTTTGGAACAAGGAACTTGATCAATATGGAAGAAGTCCCTATGTGGAGGCTGTGCTTGATATTATTTTAAAAGAAAATCCGGATACGGTTTTTGAGCTTGCAATTAGCAATGGGCGTTCTTTTGTGGGAGCTTTGCTCACAAATGATGTGGAAGTACATGGCTGTGATATTTCCAAATTCTTAATAGAAGAATTACAAAAGAATTATCCTGCGGTTGTGGCTTATCAAGCCGGTTATGGTGATTTTCTTGAAAAAGAAAAAAAGGATTTTTATGATTTGGTTTATTGTTTGCGCTCTTCATGGTATTTTTCAGACATACTTTTGGCTTTGCAAAATATGCTTGAGATTACTAAGCCCGGTGGCAAAGTAATAATAGATGTGATGAATAAAGATTCAGAAGCTGTTAAATCATCTCTCCTGGCTTGTCGAAAAAAAAGAAGAAAACAAAAGTTTAAAAATGTTATCAAATATATTTTTAATAAATTTTTTGGGAAAAAATATAAAATAGAAGTTGTTTTTGATCTTGATAAGCCCGAAAGTCCGGCAAAAATAGAAAAATTTTTGGAAAATAAAAATCTTTCTTTTGAAAAATTTTCATATGAGCAGATCATTGGCAAGAGTAAAATCACTACAAATGATTCTATGAGATATCTTTATATTATCAGTAAATAGTATCTTTGGTAATTTAAGATAATTGATTTAAGGGATTATTTAATTGTGGATAAATAATCGCTACTCGTTTTTGGTTCTCCCTAGTATAATATTCTTATTGGGTGTATAATTCAAATATACAGATATAGTGATTGTTTGTATATTTACTAATATTTAAAATATTTATGTAGCTGAATTTTTTATATGAAAAAAACAAAATTTAGTTCTTTGCTAAGAAGAGTAAGAATGATTGGTTTGTTTGTGATTTTGCTGGCAGCCGGTCTTTTTTTTCAAACAGGCACGGTTAAGGCTGAAGTATGTACTTGGAGTACCTCTACTCCTGGTGCCAATATCAGTGATGCCAGCAGTTGGGCGGATTGTACTTTGAGTTCAGATGATACTTTGCTGTTTGGTGCCACAACAACAGCCGCAACTTGGGATAGCGGTCTAATCCAAATTGCAGGTGTTTCGACTACACCGGAATATACAGGTACTATCACTTTGGGTACCAATGTTTCCAGTACAGGGGATGTGTTCATTGGATCAGCTACCACTTTTGATCTTGGTGCTTACAGTCTTGATGTGGCCGGTGATTTTTTGAATTATGGGAATGTTAGTCAATCCGCAGGCTACACCGGGATGAGCGGAAATTCCAATTTGGGTGGCTCGGGCAGGACCCAACTTTTCGCTTTTTTAGTTAATAATTCCAATACTGTTACTTTTTCCGGAGATGTTGTTGCTTCTTCAACCATAACAATCGGTAGTGGATCGACATTGATTTTGGGAGCCAATGGATTGCAATTTGGAGGTGCTCTCTCAAACTCCGGATCGATTACCCAAACTGCCAGTTCCACTTTCATGACCGGAGACGCTAACATTGGCGGCTCAGGAAGAACCCAACTTTTTGCTTTTACCGTAAGTCATTCAGATGGAGTAGATGCTACTTTGGTGGGTGATTTGGTTGTTTCCTCCACCTTAACTATTGGTAGTGATGTTAATTTGGCTCTGGGAGCCAATGGATTGCAATTTGGAGGTGCTCTTGCCAACTCCGGATCGATTACCCAAACTGCCAGCTCCACTCTTATGACCGGAGACGCCAACATTGGTGGTTCAGGAAGAACCCAACTTTTTGCTTTTACTATAAGCGCTTCCAACGGAGTAGACGCCACTTTGGTGGGTGATTTGATTGTTTCTTCAACATTGACTATTGGCAGTGATGTTAATTTGGCAATGGAAGCCTATGGACTTGAAGCAGGTGGTGCTATTACCAATTCCGGAGCCATAACTCAAACTGCCAGTTCAACAATCATGACCGGCAGTGCCAATTTGGGTGGTTCGGGAAGAACTCAATTTTTTGCCTTTACAGCTGACAATTCCAATACTGTTACTTTTGCCGGGGATGTTGTGGCTTCCTCAACTATCACAATCGGTAGCGGATCGGCATTGACTATGGGAGCCTATGGATTGCAATTTGGCGGTGCTCTCTCAAACTCCGGAACAATTACCCAAACTGCCAGTTCAACAATCATGACCGGCAGTGCCAATTTGGGTGGTTCGGGATCAAGCAGTTTCTTTAATTTAACCCTTAATGAGACCGTGACTTTGACCGGAAGTGTGACTTCCACCAATGCCTTTACTAACAGTGGTGCTCTTACTATCTCTGACAGTGTAAATTTAGTTGCTTCAGGAACTTTTAATAACGATGGAACAATTACAGAAACAGGTGCTATTATACATGCTCTAACTTCTTCTAAGTTTACAGACACTTCCGGGACAGAAGTAACATCTTATAATACAGGTTCTGATACTTTATTTATTACGGTTGAAGATCATGACGGTAATCTCGATGCAACTGCGCTTGATACCATAACCGGATCAGTATATACAGCCAATGATGGTGTGGTAGATCAAGAAAGTATGACATTAACCGAAACAGGTGTTGATACAGGTGTTTTCCGTAGTTCAATCGGTTTTACGCCTTCTGCTCAGAAAACCCAGAACAATGGTAAAATTGAAGTTAATGGAGCCGGAAGTTTAGCTCTAACCTTTACTGATTCAAAGGACAGTACTGATACCGGAACTGATACGGCAAATTATACCGGTAGTTCGGTTGGTTCAGGTGGTAGTCCGGTTAGCAATCCTGTCACGGAATCGACCACTGATGACACTGCCACTGAAACAAATACAACAGATACTACTACTGATGACAGTACTGCAGACACAACCACTGATGACACTGCTACTGATGAGGAGATAGTTGATGATGTTATCACTGATGATGCCACAGAAGAAGTTGTTGATCCTGAAGAAAAAGAAGCCGAGTCTGATCAAGAAGAATCAGCTCCGGAAGCAATTTCAGAAACATCATCATGCCCTCTTTTGACCGGACAGCCTTATAAAACACTTGATTCAAATACTGTTTATTATATAACTGAAAATTGTACAAAATCAGTATTTAGAAGCGCAGAGAAATTTTTCTCTTATTTTACCTCCTGGGATGTGGTTAAAAATGCTTCACATAAAAATCTAAGAGAGATTTCGACTGATCAGCTTGGTTTTATGCCTTGGGGTCCTTTGTATGATCCTCAATTCGGAGCTTTGGTAAAGATTGCAAAAGATCCAAAAGTGTACTTGCTTTTAGGTAATGAAAAGTATTGGATTACATCAGAAGAGGTTTTTAATGCTTTGTATGATGGGCGATGGAATTGGATTGAAACAATTGATAAAAGTCTCTTAGATAAATACGCAACCGGTTCTGAAATTAATTATCAGGATCATCATCCAAATTATTCTCTTATAAAATATCAAAATTCAAATAAAATATATCGCTTGGAGCCCGATCCAAATGATAGTACAAAACAAGTAAAGCGACACATAATTGATGAAAAGACTTTTGTATCTCTTGGATTTAGATGGGATAGAATTGTGGATATTGCTGACAGTGAAATATATGCTGATGGAAAAACTATTACTTTGGATGCGGGGGCTGAGTAAAAAACCAGAATTGCCTGTATTAATTCGAATCCAAAAGTATTAGTAGTTTGTAGTTTTGAGACCTTGATTTTAACCGTCCATTGAGAGAAATGGGCGGTTTTTTTGTCTTATTTTAGCCAAGTAAAAGGACAATTTACCTAAAAATCTGCTTGACCTTGTCTGATATATTGAGTATACTTTAGCAACACTATAGAAAACTTATCAAACTATTTGTAGTTAGAATACTATGAAAAAAGCACTTATAACCGGGATTACCGGACAAGATGGATCATATTTGGCTGAATTTTTACTAGACAAAGGATATGAAGTTCATGGAATTATCAGGAGATCCAGCAGTTTTAATACAGAGAGATTAGATCATATTTATCAAGATCCTCATGAAAAGGGCAGACGATTGTTTCTTCATTATGGAGATCTTTCAGATTCCAGTAATATAAGTAGATTTATTTCCAAACATCAACCAGATGAGATCTATAATCTCGGAGCTCAGAGTCATGTTCGAGTTAGTTTTGATATGCCTGAATACACCGGAGACGTTGTTGGTTTGGGAACTTTGAGACTTCTTGACGCTATTCGTGATTCAGGAATTAAAACCAAGTTTTACCAAGCATCTAGTTCTGAGATGTATGGAAAAGTTAAAGAAACTCCTCAGAGTGAAACAACTCCTTTTTATCCACGTTCTCCATATGGTTGCGCCAAAGTTTTTGCTTTTTGGACAACTGTAAACTATCGGGAAAGTTATGACATGTTTGCTTGTAATGGAATTTTGTTTAATCATGAGTCGCCAAGAAGAGGTGGAACTTTTGTAACCAAGAAAATTACCAGAGGTTTAGTAAATATCAAAAATGGCAAGCAGGAAAAACTTTTTATGGGTAATCTTGATTCAAAAAGAGATTGGGGTTATGCCAAGGAATATGTTGAGGCTATGTGGATGATGTTGCAGCAAGATAAGCCAGATGATTTTGTGATTGCCACTGGTGAGACTCATAGTCCAAGAGAGTTTATAGAAGAAGCATGTAGATTGCTTGATATTGACTTAGAGTGGCAGGGAAGTGGTGAAGAAGAAAAAGGAATTGATAAAAATACTGGAAAAGTCATTATTGAGATTGATCCGGTTTATTTCCGTCCAGCTGAAGTTGATTTGCTGGTTGGTGACATGACCAAGGCTCAAGAAAAACTGGGCTGGGAACCAAAAGTAAAATTCAAAGATCTGGTTAAGATTATGGTGGAGGATGAATTGGAAAATTTTAAGAAATAAATATGATGCAAAAAAATTCAAAAATATATGTAGCAGGTCATAGAGGAATGGTTGGTTCTGCTATTGTGCGAAAGCTTGAAGCTGAGGGTTATACAAATATAATCAAAAAAACCAGTGCAGAATTGGATCTTCGTGATCAAAAAGCCACAGCTGAATTTTTTTCACAAGAAAAACCAGAGTATGTTTTTCTGGGGGCTGCAAAAGTTGGTGGAATTTTGGCGAATAAAGAAAGAAAAGCTGAATTTTTCTTTGATAATATGATGATTGAGTTAAATGTAATAGATGCTGCTCAGAAAAATGGTGTAAAAAAATTATGTTTCCTTGGTAGTAGTTGTATTTATCCGAAATTTGCAGAGCAACCAATAAAAGAGGAGTATTTGATGACAGGTCATCTTGAGCCTACCAATGATGCTTACGCTGTTGCTAAAATTGCCGGTATACAAATGTGCAAGGCATACTATGAGCAGTATGGTTTTGAATCAGTGCAAATTATGCCCTGCAATCTTTTTGGTCCTGGAGATAATTTTGATCCAAAAACCTCTCATGTTTTACCAGCGCTTCTTCGAAAAGTTGTTGAAGCAAAAGAAAACGGAGACAAAGAAATTGTCATGTGGGGAACTGGAAAACCAAAACGAGAATTTCTCTTTGTTGATGATGTTGCTGATGCCTGTGTATATCTCATGAACAGTGATGTTAAAAATGATCTATTTAATGTGGGAATGGGTGAGGATATTGCTATCAAAGATTTGCTTGAATTAATTTGTGAGATTGTTGGTTATGAAGGAGAGATTAAACATGATCTTGAAAAGCCAGATGGAACTCCTAGAAAATTATTGGATATTTCAAAATTACATTCTCTAGGTTGGAAACATCAAGTTGAACTTAGAGAAGGAATAGAAAAATTATATCAATGGTATTTAGAAAATAAAAAATAATCTTATGGCAAAAAAAGCACTTTTAACTGGAATTTGCGGTCAAGATGCAGCCTATATGGCAGAGTTGCTTATTAAGAAAGGTTATCAGGTTTTTGGTGTGGGGCGAAGCATAAGAGAAGATAGATTGTGGAGATTGGAAGAGCTGGGAATAAAGGACAAGGTTGAGTTGATAAATGGAGATATTACTGATTCTCTTTTTGTCTTTAATATATTCAAAGAGATTCAACCTGATGAATGTTATAATTTTGCCGCTGTTTCATTTGTAGGACTTTCTTGGAAGATCACTCAGACAACAAATTCTATAAATACAAATGGGGTTGTAAATATTTTGGATGCTATTAAGCAAAATTCTCCACATACCAGACTTTATCAGGCTGGAAGTTCTGAGATGTTTGGCAGACCTGATAATGACATTCAAGACGAAAGTACCAGATTTGATCCATGTAATCCCTATGGAGTTTCAAAACTAGCTGCTTATAATTTTACAAAAATTTATCGCGAAGCATATGGGATATATGCTTCAAATGCTTTTTGCTACAATCATGAATCAGAGCTTCGTGGTATTGAATATGTAACTCGTAAAATAACTGATGGTGTAGCTCGTATTGCACTTGGTATCAGTGATGAAATTCGTCTTGGTAATATTGAGTCAAGAAGAGATTGGGGCTATGCAAGGGATTATGTAAAAGCTATGTGGCTTATGCTTCAGCAAGATCAACCTGGTGATTATGTTTTATCAACTGGTAAAACTCACTCAATAAAAGAATTTCTAGCAGCTGCATTTGATAGAGTAGGAGTCGAAGATTGGCAAAAATATATTGTTGAAGATGAAAGATTTTTCCGTCCTCTTGAGCCATTTTTATTGCAGGGAAATTCTGCAAAAGCAAAGGAAGTTCTGGGTTGGGAGCCAGAAGTTAGTTTTGAAGAATTAGTTTCTAGGATGGTAGATTTTGATTTGAAAAATTTAAAATCAAAAAATGTTTAAGAACAAAGCTTTTAAAATTATTAGTATTCTTTCAAAAAATATCCTAAATTCCAATAGGATTATTTTTGTTTCAGAGCAGGTAAATTGGGTTATAAAAGATATTTGTGAAAATGTAGTTGAGACTCTTCGAAAAACCAAAAAAATTAAAATCGGAATTACTTTTAGTCAAGTTTTTCTGAAGAATAAGATTTTGCATTTTGCAACTGCCGGAATGATTTTTGATCGAAATGGCAAGATTAGAAATTTTCACCCTTCAAATAAATCAATTTTAACTTGGTATCATTTTGAGCCAGATGATAAAAGAGCAAAGTTTATTCCAGAGATTGCCGAGAAGGTTGATATTTTTCATACAGCATCTGAAACAACCAAGAAAGAATTAATTAAATATGGAGTTACAGAAGAAAAAATCATAATTGTTCCTATTGGAATTGATTTAAAAGTATTTAAGCCGTGCAACAAAGAAGAAAAAAGTAAATTACGTGAAAATTTAGGAATTGCCAAAGATAAAATCGTTATTGGTTCTTTTCAAAAAGATGGAAGCGGTTGGGGAGAGGGGAATGAGCCAAAATTAATCAAGGGCCCGGATATTTTTTGTGATACAGTAGAAGAGCTGGCAAGAGATTATGATATTCATGTTTTATTGACTGGGCCGGCCAGAGGTTACGTAAAAAAGCGCTTAGATCAAGCTGGAATTTCCTATACTCATAAGTACCTTGATAATTATTTGGATATTGTTGATTATTATCATATGCTTGACCTCTACATTATCAGCTCAAGAGTAGAGGGTGGACCAAAAGCTTTTCTAGAATCAATGGCCTGTAAAATTCCTTTTGTCTCGACAAGTGTTGGAATGGTAACGGATATAATTGAGAGTGGTATAAATGGCTCTGTTGTTAGTAGTTTTGATGCGCAGGAACTCTATGAAAAATCAAAAGAATTATTGGATAATAAAAATTTAAAAGACAGACTTATTGAGCAAGGTTTTGAAGATGTTAGAAAATATGATTGGAGTGTGGTTGCAGATCTTTATCATCAAAAATTATATCTACCATTAATCAAATAGTTTATGAAAATTCATATTTATTATCCTCTTAAAAAAGGCCCATGGGGTGGGGGAAATCAATTTTTGAGAGCACTGCAAAAAGAATTCAAAAAAAGTGGTAATTATGCTGAGGCAATAGAAGATGCTGATGCTGTTTTGTTCAATAGTCATCATCAACTCTCAGGAGTTGTTAAGTTAAGAAGAAAGCATCCAAATACATTATTTGTTCACAGAATTGATGGTCCTTTATCAAAAATTAGAGGTACTTGGCTCAGTAAAATGACAGATAAGGTAATTTTTTATTTCTCTGATGTGCTTTCTCAGATTACTATATTACAAAGTGGTTGGAGTAAAAAGGTGAGTGAAGAATTAGGATATAGACAAAAAGAATTTGATACGGTTATTTTCAATGCCAGTGATGAGCTAATATTTAATCGAGAGGGTAAAAAAGAATTCAAGCCACAAGAAAAAATTAAGATTATTGCTACCAGTTGGTCAGCAAATATGGGCAAGGGTTTTGATGTTTATGACTACATGGATAAGAATCTTGATTTTGATAAGTATCAATTTACTTTTATTGGAAATACACCTATTAAATTTGAGAACATCAAACATATTGAGCCTGTACCGAGCGAAGAGCTTGCTAAATATCTAAAAGATTCTGATATTTTTATTACTGCTTCTAAAAATGATCCATGCTCTAACTCTCTTATTGAGGCTCTAAGTTCTGGATTGCCAGTCATTGTTAGAAATGATGGAGGTCATCCTGAATTGATGAGAGGTGGTGGGGAGAGCTTTGATAAAATTGAAGAAGTTATTGAAAAACTTGAAAAAGTAGCAGCAAATTATGAAAATTATCAGTCAAATATTCCGGAGTTTGATATGGAAAAAACTGCAAAATTATATTATGCTGCTATTGAAAAAGCTTTTGAGAGTTCTCTTAAGCCAAAAAAAGTAGGAACATTTAAGAGTCTGCTTATATTGCTCAGTCTGAAGATGTTGAGACTTGCCTAACTATATTCCAAATTTATAGGGAGGTTGATATTTGAGTTCTATAAGATTTTCACCTTTTAGAAGGGGTAATGCCATGAAGCTGTGATATGCTGGTATTACCTCTTTTTTTTCTTGGTTTATGTAGGCGCTCCAGAAGGGGTGGTAATTGTTGCTGATAATTAGAATTGTCGGGTTTTCCAGGTTGGCTTTTAAGACTATTTGATCAGGGCTGTATTTAATCAATTCTGGTTTTAATTTTGTTTCTACCAGCGATTCTATGTTGAGATCTCCAAGATCTTTTTCTTCAAGATAGACCTCCTGTGACAAAGTATCAAATGTACTGGTTGAAAGTGTATTTAATAACTCATCTTTATTCTCAAATACCCTTACTTTACCAACCAAAAAGAAACGATCAAGAACATTTTTATTTTCATAAATTAAAAGTTTTTTACCAGTAAAATTTTCTTTTATTCTGTTTGAAATTCCCTTTGTTCTAATGTGATCGATAGTAGCGCTAGGTGATTCAATTTTTGAAAATCCTGGAGCTGAAACTTTCAAATATGAGGCAAGGTATTTTACATTGGCAAGAGACAGTAGATTTTGATTGATAAATTTAGTTGAGTCTTGCATGAATTCTTCTTTTTCTTGTTCGCTTGCTTGCCAGAAAAAATAATAACTGTGTTTTGGTTTTTTCTTAAATTTTGCCATTTGGTTGAAATACTCTGCAAATCTTTTGGAGGTCATATTAATATCTCCATCAATGCTTTCAAATCCATTCATATTTAAGATTGATGTTCTTAGGTCTGACTCCTCATTACTAATCAGCGCGACTCTAAATGGATTTTTTTCTTCTTGGGTTTTTTGTTTTAGTGTATCGAGATCAGGGCTATAAGTATTTGCATGGTAGCTTCCGGATTTTAGCCAAATTTTTGCATGTCTTGTTTTTAGGGCTAAATTTGAAAATACTAAAAGCACGATGAAAACTGAAACAAAAATACTGTATAGAAGATATTTTTTTTGAGATTTTTCTGATACGAGATATCCTTTTAAACTGTTTATCGCTATTGCCGCGGCTATTGATGCGAAAAAAGGAACTAATAAACTGAAACGATCAAAGCCAAAATCAGCTAGAGGGCCAAGGTAGTCTCCAAATTTGGATGATAATGGTCTGTAGTATTGCACAACAAAAATTCCCAAGAAAACCAGAATTGATGTTCTTTTGAAATAGCGATTTTTGATATCAAAGAATTTTGATCCTAGGATTGCTAAGGCGATTATGAGGAGTGAAAGATAGTTTTGCACTAATAATTCTTTTACAGTTACTAGATAATTTATTAGATTTGCATTGTAATAGCCACCAACACGATTTGAGAGTGGGGTGTTAGTTATCATGCTCCAAACAGCTGGTAAGTGGGCAATAATAGAAGCAAAGCTAAATAGAAATAAGATCAAAAGTTTTTTTACTGAATAATCTTTTTTTACAAAAACAAACCAGAGAAAAATAGCCACAAGAGCAAATGGAAGCGTAAAAACAACTGATGAGGCAAAACCAAATAAAATTCCAAGCAGAATGGCATACAGATATTTAATTTTCTCTTGAATATTGAAAATTTCCTGAAGATAGAATATTGAAAAAGGAACAAAGGACAGACCAATCATGAATGGTATTATGTCTATAAGAATTAAGGATTGGGCAAAGATAAAAGAGGCAAGTAGAGATGCAGCTTTTTTGAGTTCAAGTTGTTTGTGACAAATACGAAATGTAAAATATGATCCAATAAAAATACTCAAAAAAAGCACTGTCCCATAAGCAAGCCAACTCGGAACTAAATTAAATATCATACTACTAAGATGTATATTGAGCAGATCATTGGCAATTCTATCAATTCCCCCGGCAAAAAGAGGATC
This sequence comes from uncultured Gammaproteobacteria bacterium, assembly GCA_964522405.1. GTDB lineage: Bacteria > Patescibacteriota > Patescibacteriia > Magasanikbacterales > UBA922 > CAZFTR01. The sequence continues at coordinate 46,808 of CAZFTR010000002.1, forward strand.
CCAGTAAGTTATCCCATGTGTTGCTATGTTTGACGCCAGTGACTGAAATCTTGGTATGAATATGTCTAAATTATCTCCAACTCGCACATAAGAAAATGGTCCAAGAAAAATATATTCAAATACTGTGAATAGAGAAAATAAAAGAAAAAAAGTTTTTTCTCTTTTGGAGAAGAAGCTTTTTATTTTCCGTGCAATATCGGCTCTAGTCATATTTTTTCATAAAATTTTTCATGGTTTCAGAAATAAATTCTATCATCTGATCTGTAATTCCCGGATAGCAACCAATCCAAAAAGTGTCTAGCATAACTTTGTCAGTGTTTTTCAAATCACTTACAGATCTGTATTCAATATCTCGCTCTACAAAATATGGCTGTTTGGTTATGTTTCCGGCAAACAAGTATCTGGTGGCAATTTTATTTTCATTTAGATGCGCTACAATATCTTTTCTTTTGAAAGGCGCTGAATCTTTCACTGTTAAAAGAAAACCAAACCAACTTGGTTCTGATTCTTCGAGCCAAGTTGGAAGATGTAGATAGTTTTGATATTTTTCAAAGACTTGATATATTTTCTTAAAATTTTCTTTTCTTTTTTCTACAAATCCATCCAGTTTTTCAAATTGAGCCAGTCCCAATGCTGCTTGCATGTCAGTTATTTTAAGATTGTATCCAACTTCTGAATAGATATATTTATGATCATATCCTTCTGGCAGATTTCCAAGCTTCCAACAAAATCTTTTATTGCAAGTATTGTCTTGTCCGGTTTTGCACCAGCAGTCACGACCCCAATCTCGAAATGATTTTACGATTTTGTATAATAATGAATTATCAGTAAAAACAGCTCCACCTTCTCCCATGGTTATATGATGTGCTGGGTAAAAACTGCAGGTAGCAATATGACCAAATGTTCCAGTTTTTTTTCCATCATATTCTGAACCAAGAGCGTCACAATTATCTTCTATAAACCAAAGATCATTTTGATCACAAATTTCTCTAATTTCCTTGAGGTGATATGGATTACCCAAAGTGTGTGCCAGAAAAATTGCTTTTGTTTTTGGTGTAATTGCTTTTTTTATTTCATCTATCTTTGCATTGTAGGTTCCAAGATCAATATCAACAAATACTGGAATCAAACCATATTGGATTATTGGATTTACAGTTGTGGGAAATCCGGCTGCCACACTTATAACCTCATCACCTGGTTTTAGCTGTTTTTCTTTTAGTTTTGTGGAGGTAAGAGCTGAAAAGGCAAGTAGATTTGCAGAAGAGCCTGAGTTTGTCAGAGCTGTATATTTTGTTCCAATCCATTTGCTTAATCGCTGCTCAAGTAGATCTGAAAATCTACCCTCAGTCCACCAACCATCAAGAACTGCCTCTACCATATTGTAGATCTCTTGTTCATCAAATATTTTCCCGGAAATTCTTATCGGTGATTCACCGGGTTTAAATTCTTGTTTTGGAAATTTTTGATCATGGATTTTTTTAAGTATATCTTTTAGTTCTTGGTTCATATTTTTTTATTTAATTACTCGCTTATTTTAGCAAAAAAAAACAAGCTCGGCAATGCTTGTTGGCCGCCTGCCTGACTGGAATCGTCAGGCAGGCGGCTCATGCTGCTGCGTTACTTGCTCTCGACATCCTAGTCGATTTGGGCCAGTGCGATCACTTCGTGGTGATGCGAAACCGTGTCCATTGGCAGGTGGCGTGGGTCTACCCACCCTCCCGGCATCTTGGGGTTCATGTCGAGTTCACCGAGAGTAACCTTGATGACCTGGCCGTAGAACCAGCCACGCTCCTCCTGATAGAAGAAGCCGGACTTGAGAGATCCGCGGCCATCGAGATCCAGGCCGAGCTCTGCTTGCCCGAGCCGGATCAAAGCCTTGTGGAAGTCCTCGCCAGATCGAAGAACCGTGCCCGGACAGTGCAGCTGTCCAGCGTACGAATCCCCACTTCGGCGGCGAGTCATCCAGACTTTTGGGTGATGCTGAACGGTTTTGACGACCACGACCTCAATGCACATTGTTGGTACCAGCCGCGCAATGGCATTGAAGAGTTCAGGTCCGAGTGGATCTTTCGGATCGAGTTGCTTAAGGAACGCAGCAGCAGCTTCTCTCGTGTCGATCATTTGTTGACTCCTTGAGCTGCTGGATTTTAGACTAGCATAATTGTATAAAAAAATCAAGCCTACAGCCTGATTTTGTTTAGATTTTATTTGATCTTGTTTTTTACTGCTGGCAAGATCCTATCTTTGTGATGTTTTACAAGTGGAACAGGTAATTTATTTATGGGCCACCACTGACCAGCTTTTGTTGGATCAGACTTTATTTCTATAGTATATATAATTGATTGAAACCAGCCACGTGCTTCATCATGAAAAAAATGCCCCACGTATTTGGGTTGGTTTTTGATAGTTGTACCCATTTCATTTTTTAAAACCCTTTTGATTGAATCTATTTCAAGTTCACCTTTTCTGATAATTGTTCCTGGGCAGTGCCATTCGCCGGCGTAGCAGTCTGAATTTGATCTTTTTGAAAGCCAGACATATGTTTGATCTTTTTCTTTTTTTAGAACAACTGCTTCAACTGTGGAGGTAGTGTATAATCTTGCTATCGCTTCAAACAATTCTTTTCCCAGATTTTCTTTTGGTTTGATTTGGTTGAGAATTTGAGCAGCTTGTTTTTGTAGATTTTCTGACATAAGATTTGTATTCATCAATTATTACTATTAAAAAATAAATCAATTTGTTTCTTTGTGGTATTTTTTATATTTTCATCTTCATAAAAATCTCTATACCAGTCCATGGTTAGTCGGAGAGTTTCTTCCAAGTTCAGTTTTGGAGACCAGGCAAGTTTTTCTTTTGCCTTTCCAATATCAAGTCTTAGTATTCCTGCTTCATGTCTTTTTTTATCCGGAATAATTTTGTAAGAGCCTTTTTGAGAAGTGCTTATTGCTTTTTTTACCAGTTCTTCCACGCTACAACTTTCTTGATCTTCCGGGCCAAAATTCCAAGCTCCTACAATTTCTTTTTCCCCTTGAAAAAGCTTTTTAGCTAAAATCATGTATCCGTTTAGTGGTTCGAGAACATGTTGCCAGGGGCGAATAGCATTTGGATTTCTTATTATTATTTCTTGATCATCCTCATAAATAGCTTTGATAATATCAGGAATCAATCTATATTCTCCCCAGTCTCCGCCACCAATCACATTTCCAGATCTGGCTATGGCTATAAGTGCCTCGTGACCTGCATCAGGTTTTTCAGGGTTGAAAAATGATTGAATATAAGATTGGGTAGTTATGTCTGCCGCTGCCTTGCTGGCACTATAGGGATCATAACCTCCAAGAGCATCTTCTTCCTTGTAAGCGATTTCTTGTTCCAGATTTGCATAAACTTTGTCTGTGGTAATGATAACAGCAGATTTTACAGTTTTTGAATTGCGCAAGGCTTCCAGTAAATTGGCTGTGCCGATTACATTGCTTGAGTAAGTTTCTAGTGGATTTTCATAGCTTGGTCTGACAAGTGCTTGAGCTGCCAGATGAAAAACTATTTCTGGTTGATGTTCTTGAATTAAGTCATTTAGTTTTTCAAAATTTCGAATATCAACAATAGAGTGTTTAATTTTCTTTTCTAAATCTAAAGCTTCGAACATGCTATGCTTGCCGGTCATTGGTAGAGAGATGCCAACTACATCTGCACCCCAATTTGTCAAAGTATAACTAAGCCAGGATCCCTGAAATCCGGTATGGCCGGTAATTAATATTTTTTTATCTTTGAAAAAATCTTTCATATTCTATTCTAGGATTTTCTGCAATCCATCATCAAGTGATGTTTTTGCTTTCCAGTTGGTCTTTGTATTATTTTTTATATCAGCTACTGAATTCATGATTTCATTTTCTCGATAGGGGAGAGCGCCCCAGTTTAAATTTGATTTACTTTTGATTTCTCTTTTTAAAACCTCAACCACTTTTTTTATTGATTTTGAATGTCCACTTCCAATTTCAAATTGTCCAAAGTTTTCTAGACTGTCAATATTTTTTATGACGCTGGCAAAAGCTTGGGCAACATCATCAACATATATAAAATCTCTTTTTTGCTCACCAGGAGTTAGATCAATTGATTTGCCTGCTCTAAGTTTTTTAATTATAAATGGAATAAATTTATGATCATGATCATCTGGCCCATACATCTGGAATATGACCAGGTTTATCAGTTTAGTCTTACTGTCCTTGGTAACTTTTTTGGCATTTTCCAGAAATTCTTTTTTTGATTTTACATATGCAGATTCGTTTCCAGTAAATTTTATTTTTTCATTGAAAAAAGTATCAGCATTTATAAAGGCTTTTAAACCATTTTTAATTCCAAGTCCAAGTAAGTTTTTTGGTAGATCATAATTTACATGGTAAATGTCTTGGTCTGCTTCCTTGTTTCTGCCATAGCAAGTTGCTGTATGAATTATAAAATCAATATTTTCTTTTTGAAAAATTTCTGCCAAAGATCCATCTTCTATATCTATAAATTCCGGTTTGTTTTGCAAAACAAATTTATTTATTTTAGCAAGCTTTGAATTTTTACGCTTTAGGATAATTAATTTATATTGATCATCTTCCAAAAATAATTTTACAATCCTACTACCTAAAAAACCAGTACCTCCGGTGATGAGTACTGTTTTTTTGCTATTTACTCCCATATTTTCCATTTTGGATCTTCTAGCCAGAGTTTTTCAAGATGTTTTTTGTCACGAAGAGTATCCATTGCTTTCCAAAAGCCCTCATGTTTAAATGCTGACATTTCTCCATCTTTTGCTAGATTTATCAATGGTTCTTGCTCCCACATAACATCCTCTTTTGGGATATAGTCAAAAACTTGCGGTTTAAGCACAAAAAAACCACCATTTATCCAAGTGTTCTTATTATCAATTTTTTCAGCGAATTTTTCTACTTTTCCATCATCTTCTATGTCCAGTGTTCCAAAACGTCCGTCTGGTTGTACTGCTGTGACAGTTGCCAATTTTTCTTGTTTTTTATGAAATTCAACAAGTTCCGAAATGTTTATATTTGCTACACCATCCCCGTATGTAAGCATAAAATCTTCTCCGTCTACATATGATTGCACAAGTTCTAATCTTCTGGCTGTTGATGATTTATTTCCAGTTTCTACAAGAGTAACTTTCCAATCTTCTTGGTGATTTTTATGGACAGTTTTTTGATTTGTTTTCAAATCAATAGTTATGTCTGAGCTGTGAAGATAGTAATTGGCAAACCATTCTTTGATCATATAACCTTTGTATCCAAGACAGATGACAAAATCATTGAAACCATAGTGTGAATATATTTTCATGATATGCCAGAGAATAGGCATTCCACCGATTTCTACCATTGGCTTTGGTTTTGTATATGTTTCTTCTGATAGGCGTGAACCAACACCACCTGCAAAAATTACAACTTTCATATTTTATTTTTTAGAAAATTTTGATTTTAAGAGATTTTTGAAAAATTCAATACAAACATTGAATCTGACATTTGATTTTCCATGTTTTCTAGGATGAAAGTCAATGGGTAACTCAATGATTTGTTCAGGCTTAAGATTTTTAACAGCATGAATCATGATTTCTGCATCTATGAACCAATCATCTGATTTTAGTGGAAGCATGGCTTTGAGTAGATCTTTTCTAAAGATTTTTGGACCGGAATTAATATCTTTTATTTTGCCGCCATGAATTAATTTAAATAATACTTGGTAAATAGAGCTGATAAAGACTCGATATTGTCCATCGTATCGTTTTCTGCGATAAGTTTTTACAAACTTAATATTAGGATTTTCAAATTTATCCAGCATTTCTCTAACAATGTGAGCATCAAACTGGTTATCTCCCCATATAAATCCACAAATATCACTGTCTAATTGGTTAAGACATTGCTTTACACCATATCCGTATCCTTGGTTTACTTTAATTTTGATATGGCTGACACCATCATATTTTTCTTCTAGATTTTTTACCACCTCTGCCGTGTCATCTGTTGAGCCATTATCTATGATTATAATTTTTCCATCTATATTTGTTTTTTGCTTGAAAACATCTGCCAGAGCTTTTACTACTTCTGGCATGTTTTTTGATTCATTGTAAGAGAGAACGCCTATTGAACAGCTGGTCATATTTATTAAATTAAAGGATAATTGCTCTTATTTTAGCAATATATTGATATCTGGTCAATATATTTAAGAGCTAAGTAAATGCTTCAGGATTTATGCCGTAAAGACAGATGAGACATTCCGCAGCCACCTTGCTGGTGCTGAAAGCAGAGCTGCAAGAGAGGCGAGGACGGCGAAGCTGTTTTTACGGCATAAATCACTTCTATTTTTAATCAATCTCAAAATATAGGAACACTACTAGTAGTGAAGTGGATAAAAATTCTAAATCAAGACTACTTGACACCTATTGACACCTTTTGCTATACTTAATTAACTTAAAATAAGCATATGCCAGAAATTAAACCCAATGAAGTTTATACTACAGAAGAGGTAGAAAAACTTCTAAAAATCAGCAAAAGTACAGTAAAACGCCTTCTTAAGAAAGGGCTTATTCGTGCCAATAAAGTTGGTGGACAATATCGTATTCTTGGACATGAGCTGTTGAAAATGCTTTCTCCGGATATAGACAAAAAAGCAACCAGAATTTATCAGAATATCAAGAAAAAAACCATTGAAAAAACTAAGAATTGGTAATTTTATTTTTTATGAAAATTTTAGTAACCGGAGGAAGTGGGTATGTTGGTTCAGTTCTTGTGCCAAAATTACTTGAGAATGGGTACCAAGTAAGGGTATTTGATAATCTCTTGTTTGATCAGACCTCGATGTTGTCTCATTTTATAAATCCCAACTTTGAATTTATTAGGGGAGATGTACGTGATAAAGATGCTCTCGGATCAGCTGTAGATGATGTTGATTTGATAATCCATTTGGCTGCTATTGTTGGCGCTCCGGCTTGTAATGCTGATCCTAAATTGGCAGAAGAAGTAAATTATCAAGGGACAGTAAATCTTGATTTGGTTCGTTCAGAAAATCAGCCAGTCTTATTTGCTTCAACAGGTAGTAATTACGGCGCAGTTGATGGTATATGTACAGAAGACAATGAGCTTGAGCCATTATCTATTTATGGAATAACTAAAACCAAAGCAGAAGAGCATTTGAAAAATTCAGGAAATATGATTGGTTTTAGATTTGCTACGGCCTTTGGTATATCTCCGAGATTGCGTTTGGATCTTATGCCCAATGATTTTGCTTTTCAAGCGCTTAAATCCGGTAATATTATTGTTTATGAAAAAGATGTTAAAAGAACCTTTATCCATGTTGCAGATATGGCCAGGGCATTTTTGCATGCTATAGAAAATTATCAGATAATGAAAAATGAAATTTACAATGTCGGAGACGAGAGCCTTAATGCTACAAAAGAAGATATTGCAAACTTAGTAAAGAAAAAAATAGATTATTATCTGCATTTTGCAGAAATTGATTCTGATCCTGATAAACGAGACTATGAGGTTAGTTATGAGAAAATTAGAAACACAGGATATAAAACTACCATTAGCCTAGAAGAGGGTATTGATGAAATGGTAAAAGCATTCAAGCTAGTTAATTTGAGCGATCCTTATAGAAATTTTAATTTTATTTCCGGAAACCGATAAATCTATGGTTGATCATGTTAAAAAAATTGGATTTGGAACAGCTACCAGTTTTATTTCTACGGGAATAAGTATTCTAGCTTCCATAATTACAGTGCCGCTTTTTATTAAGGCGGTGGGAAGTGATCTCTATGGTTTGTTTGTGGTGGTAACTTCTGTTGTTGGTTTTGTAGGTCTTACTGATTTTGGTCTTTCCGGCGCAATCACCAATCAGATTGCTTACTTGTTTGCTGAACAGAAAAAGAAAGAAATTTCAGAATTATTCAGTGGGGCAATGATATTTTTTGGTTCACTATTGCTTGGTGTGTTTGTAATTATTGCCGGATTATTTTTTGCAGATATTGTTTCTGCTTCCTTTATATTTGGTGTTGAAGATGCTCTGGTTGATTTGACCGGTAGCCTTTTCTTTATACTTTTAACTTTTTATACAATTAATTTACTGTTTGGTAGTTTATTAGTGTCTTTTTTTAAAGGTTTAAATGAAATTCCCAAATACAATATTATTCAGAGTTCTTATATTATTGTCTATTCCATTTCATTTGTAGTTTTTTTGCTCAACAAGCCTTCAATAATTTCAATTGCTTTTTTTCAAGGGATCTTTTTCATTTTAAGGGTGATTTTGTTATATGTTTCGGCCAAGAAATTATTTAGCTGGTTTAGATTTTATTTTAAATTATCACTTCTAAAAAGAATTAAGCCCTTACTTAAGCATAGTTTTTATTTTTTTCTTCTCATGCTTCTAAGTTCATTGATAACCAAGACAGACATGTTGGTTTTATCCCATGTTGTTGGTGTGGGTATGGCAGCCACCTTTGCTATAGGTGACAGAATTTTTAAATTGCCAACCAGTATGGTCACAGTTGCTGCTTCAGCTATGCCAAGTATTGCTCATTATTTTAAATTAAATGATCTATCTGCTTTGAGTAAAATGTATTCTCAAGTATTGCGCATGAATATAGTTTTTAAATGTGCGCCTCTACTTTTTATCTTGGTTTATTCAAAAGAAATAATAAGTTTATGGGTTGGTCCTGAATTTTTTGGAGGCTATTATCTGGTTTCTTTATTTTTCCTAAGTTACATGATTTATGCTTGGGTTGGTCCTCATTTTGCTTTTATAAATAGCATGTTTAAGCATAGATCAGAAGTTATTCCCATGACAGTAAATGTGATCATAAATTTGGGAACTTCAATTTTCTTTGCTTATCATATTGGTATAATTGGAATTATACTTGGTACTGTTTTAGGTAACTTGCTAACAAATGCAATTTATTTGCCAATTTTCTTGTCTAGACAAATTGATATTAAGCCATTTAAGGATCTTTACCGAGTAGTTGTTTCATTTGCGATTCCGGCAATATTCCTAGTAGCAATGCATTATTTGAATTTTTATATTCTTCAGGGTATTATTCTACAACTGGCATTTGCAACGCTAGTAATGGGTATTTATGGGTTTGTCTGCTGGATGGTGGTACTTCAGAAAAATGAAAAGCAGTTTTTTATAGATAAATCTATCAACGCTCTTAGAAAATTGGGATTTTCAACTGCTCTTAAGAGTTAATATTCTATGACTGAAAAACGAAAAAAAAGCCTATTGCTCATAGTTGGAATTTTGGCTGGACTTTTTTTATTTATTTCTAAATTTGGCGGATGGGATGGTTTTAAAACCAGTTTAATAAGTAAGGCTGGACAGACTGCCATATCTCTTTCATCAAATAAGGATTTTCTAAACAATGTCTTGGGTTTTGATCACAGAAAACAGTATATTTTTGTTTTGCTTGATAATCAGAAATTGACTTCATTTGGCGGTACACCAACTATGTATTCTGTAATCAATGTTGAAAATGGAATTTTTTCTGTTTCTGAATTTAATCTCATAGATGCAGAAGATGTCGAATTCATAAGTAACCAAAAAGTCGATCTTAATTTTGAAGAAGTATCAAAAAAATTTGCTGAGTTCTATGGAGATAAATCAGAAAATTCAGAGAATGCCAAAGCAGTAATTGGATTTACTTACTCTTCTCTTGAAGATATTTTGAAATTAGTTGGAGAATTTGAATTTAAACATAAACAATTCTCACATCAAAATACAGCAGAATTGGTAGCTGAAATTGCAAATTCACAATCTGACTTTGGAATCAAACAAAACCAACAAGTTTCAGGTTTTTTGGAATTAGTGATGGGTCAGGCTAAAGAAGGTTTTTTTAAGCATAGGCGTGATTATGTTAAAACTTTAAAAAATATTTTTGTAGAAGAAAAAGCATTTATATATCATTTTGATTCAGGTATTTACAACAAACTTATCTCTGAGGGTTTGGTCAAGACTACAGAAAATTATCAAAATGACATCATTGGTTTAGTTGAAAATGAAATTAGTTCTGCAGAGGTTAACAGACTGGTAAATAGAGAATTAAATTATCAGATTTCAAAAGGATCTGATGATCTATCAAAGGGAAACTTGTCTCTGGTTTATAAATATCAAAAAGTTGAGGATATAAGTCAGTCATACATCTCCAAAATAAATTTATCAGTAAAAATTGATGGCCTGCCAATGGATAAAGATTTTGATTTGGAGTTGTTGCCCGGAGAAGAGAAAGAATTGAAAATGGAATTTGATCTTTCTAGTAGTATTGAATCAAGCTTAAAGGCAGGTAAATATCTTGTTTTGCTAAACAAGCAACTCGGAGAAGATGATTTGGATTTTTCCATTGATTTTGATCTGAAAAAAGATCTTGAGTCATGCACTCCTTTTGAAGAAGTTTATTCATCAAGCAAAACCAGATGTATTTTAAAAACTAAAATTAAATCTGATTCAGAATTTTCTTTTATTTATAACCAATAAAATATGTTAAAAATAATTCACAGAATAAATACCATAAAGGAATTAAGAGAAATTCCTGAGAATTATGGAGTTGAAATTGATATTCGTGGATATGGAGATCAGCTTCTGTTGAGTCATGATCCAATTGAACAATCAAAACTGGATCAATATGATAACCTGGAAAAATATCTTGAGAATTATTCACATAGTTTGGTGGTCTTTAATCTTAAGGAGGCTGGATATGAAAGGAGAATTGCTGAGCTGGTAGAAAAACATGGAATCACTGAGTATTTTTTGTTGGATGTGGAATTTCCATACTTGTACAGTGCGACACGTTCAGGTAAAAATCGTAAAATTGCCGCTCGCTATAGTGAAGCTGAGCCAATAGAATCTGTAGAAGCTCAGATATTAGATGATAAACCTTTGCTAGATTGGGTTTGGATTGATACCAATACTGTTTTACCGCTGGATATAGAGAGTGTGAAGAGACTTAAACCTTTTAAAACCTGCCTGGTCAGTCCTGATCGATGGGGAAGACCAGAAGATATTGAGCCATATATTGCAAAAATGAAAGACTTGTCTTTTGAGCTTGATGCTGTTATGGTGGGGAAAGAGCATGTTAATAAGTGGTAGTTTATGATTGATATAAGACCTGCTTTTTTGTAATTTAAAAATTAATCTACTAGTTACTAAATAAATTCTATGTCTCAATTTTCGAAAATAGATCTAAATGGTACAAAAGGAATTTTGCTTGATTTTGATAATGCACTTTATAAATATGATCCATGCCATCAACATGCTCTCGATTCAGTGTATTTTGAAATCAAAAAACATCTAGATGTCGAGTCTTTTGAGCAATTTTTGGATTTTTATAAAAAAGCACAAAAAAAGGTTAAGGCAAATATACCTGACAGAGCTGCTTCACATTCAAGGTTGCTTTATTTTCAAATTTTGTTTGAAGACTATTTTGGACATGTGAAAGTTGGTTTAAACTTACAGTTTGAAAAACTTTATTGGAATTCATTTTTTGAAAAAATGGTTCTGGCAGATGATGTGTTAGATTTTCTTGAAAAGTGTAAAAAAGAGAGCATTAGAATATGTGTTGTGACTGACCTGACTGCGCAAATTCAGTTTAAGAAATTTTTACATTTGGGTCTGGAAAAGTATTTTGATTTTGTAGTTAGTTCAGAAGAAGCAGGAATGGAAAAACCTGGTGAGGGAATTTTCTTGCTTGCATTACAGAAGCTGGGAATGAGCAAAGACGATGTTTTGGTAATAGGGGACAGTAAAAAAAGGGATATAGCAGGCGCAGAAAATCTTGGCATAAGAAGCCACTTAATAGAATTATGATAAAGGGTTTTTCAAAAAAATACCTGCATGACAAAACCGGAAAATTTAAACTGGACATTCTGAAATCCCGTATTTTTCTTTCAGTTCTTGGTTTGAAGATAGTATCTTCTTTTTTATTTGCTTCAAATTACTTAACAGAATTGTTTGCTCGCTTTGTAAACTACTTTGTGGTCAGTGGATTTCAAAATCCATACCAGTTTTTCTACAATCTGGATATTTTAAATGTTTTTCCATATCCACAAGTAATGCTTTGGATATTAGCCATACCTAGATTTTTATTTAGTCCATTTCTCAGTGCAAATTATCTTGATGTTAGCTTTTTGGATTTATTTGTTTATAGAATTCCAGTCTTATTAGCTGATACAGTTATTTTGGTGGTCTTGGCTCGCTGGCTCAAAAACAAGCAAGATAAATTATTAAAATATTATTGGTGTTCACCGATTTTATTTTATATAAGTTATATTCATGGGCAGCTCGACGCTCTTCCAATAATGTTATTATTTTTATCGCTCTATCTTTTATTCAAAGAGAGGTTTTATTGGTCAGTTGCTTTGCTCGGTTTGGCAATTTCTGCTAAAACAGGTTTGCTAATTGTATATCCTTTTGTGTTGGTCTATTTCTTGCTACAAAAAATAAGAATTAGAGAAATAATTGCACTAGCTTTAGTGCCAGTTTTGGTTTTTTTAATCTTTAATATTAATTATCTATTTACTCCTGCTTTTATTGAATTAGTTTTAAATACCAAAGAGCAATTTAAAATTTTTGATTTTAAATATCAAATTGGCGGAGATTTTGTGATTTATTTTGTACCACTTGCTTATTTTGTATTGTTTGTTAAAAGTTTGACTTATCGGGTATTTAACAAGGATGTTTTTTTGATGTTTTTAGGATTTAGTTTTGGTATTTTGACTTTGTTTATTCCGCCGATGCAGGGTTGGTATTTTTGGATAATTCCTTTTTTTATTTATTTTTATATAAAAGAAGAAAATGCTCCAAAGTTTACTTTTATTCTTTTGAATTTATTTTATTTCTTGTATTTTCTAGTTGTCAAAAATTCAGATTATTTGCAGGTTTTTCAGTTGATTTTGCCAAGTCTGGCAGCCAAGCAAAATCTCTATCATTATCTAAGTGGATTAGGGATAAATGCTCAAGTTTTGGTGAATACCATTTTTACTCTATTGCAAGCAACTTTGCTTTTAAATATTCTCTGGATTTATAAAAAAGGAATTGAATCAAATACTAATTACAAAATTAAATACCAGCCATACTTGATCGGCATAGCAGGGGACTCAGGAAGTGGAAAAAGTATTTTGTCTGATTTGATGATAAATAAATTTGGCCATAAAAATACTTTACTTCTTGAGGGTGATGATATGCATAAGTGGGAGCGTGGAGATAGAAATTGGCAGGAGTTTACTCATCTTGATCCAAGAGCAAACAAATTGCATGATGATCTGCAAAGCGCTTTGAAGCTAAAAAAAGGAGATAAAATTAAGAGAAGTATTTATGATCATAGTACTGGAAAATTCAGACTTCCTAAAAAAATTGAATCTAAAAAAATAATTCTTTTCCAGGGTTTGCATTCATTGTATTTAGAAAAAATGAGAAATCTTTATGATCTGAAAGTCTTTTTAAAACCAAGTGAAGATCTGCGATTGCATTGGAAAATAGTTAGAGATACCAAAGATAGAAATTCAGAACGTCAAAAAGTTGAACAACAGATCAAAGATAGAGAATCAGATGCCAAGAGGTATATTCAAAAGCAGCAAGAACATGCAGATATTGTAGTTTCTTTTGAAAATAAAAAAGAAATTACTAATCTGGGAGATAAAAAGGAAGATATTAGTTTAGCTTTGAAAGTTAAATTTGAAAATGGCATTGATATAGATCCTTTACTTCATGAGCTCGACAAGTTGGGTTCAATAAAATACCAACATCTACATCAAACAGACAGTCAATATCTGGAATTTCACGGAAAAATTAGCAAAGAAAAAATAGATAAAATTGCTTATGGTCTGATGCCAGATCTGTGGGATATTTTAAATATTGAGCCAGATTGGAGCAGTGACCTCAATGGAATTTTGCAGTTATTCATTTCTTATTATATTTTTTATAAAATGAAAATTGATGAGTATGCAGGATGAGTTGTTAAAAGAATTAGTGGAAATTTCTCATATTATTGGTCAAAAGTCTGATTTTGTTCAAGGTGGTGGGGGAAATACTTCTGTGAAAATCGATGAAAATACCATGGCCATCAAAGCTTCTGGTTTTAATTTGTCTGACATTAGAGAAGATGATGGTGTTGTTTTGGTTGAACATCAGAAAATCAAAAGTTATTATCGAGAAAATTCAAACAGTCTAACTGAAGATCAGGCAATTTCTTTTAACAGATCAACTGTTTTAAAATCAGATTTATCTGAAGATTTACGACCTTCAATTGAAACAGGTTTTCACGCTTTGCTGGATAAGTTTGTTATTCATTCTCATTCAGTTTATGTAAATATAGTATCTTGCGCAGAAGGCGGAGAAGGTATTATGCATAAGATTTTCAAAGATTCAGATCTAAATATACTTTGGCTAGATTACTTTAGCCCGGGTTTATATCTAACTCTCGGCATGAGTCAACTTTTGGGTAATTATCATAAATCAGAATTTCCAGATGCAGTATTTATGAAAAATCATGGATTAGTTGTAAATGCAAAAACTTCTCAAAAAGCAGTAGAAATTCATCAAGAGATAAATAGTACAATAAAAAAATATTTTAGCTTAGATAAAAATTATCCACAAATTGAAATCAAACAGCTCAATGAAAACCTATATCAAAGTAATTCAGAATATCTACTGAATTTCTTAAGACAAAATCCAGATAAAATTAAAAATTTTCCAAAACAGATTTTATTTCCTGATCAGGTTGTTTTTGGTGATGATATTAGTTTTCAGGGTTTACAGGAAAATAAGATAAACTTTGACTTAGAAGAAAACCAGGTTTTTTATAAGGCTAGTAAAAAACAAGCCAAGACAATTGAAGAATTACTAATTGCTTGGATTTTCATAATTGAGAATATTGAAAATCAGGGATTGCAATTAGAAATTTTAAATAATGAACAAGTAGAATATATTAGGCAGATGAGTAGTGAAAAATATCGCAAAAAATTAATAAAATAAAAATATCTTGAGTAGAGATATTTTTTTTAAAATTCATTTAAAATTTAGCACATAGGCAGGGGGTCGTGTCACTCTCCTCGATCCCCCTTGGTAGCTGCCCGCTATGCGGGCCTTCTGGTTGTGGCTGGCCGCTGCCAGCCTAGTAGTCCTTGGTGAGGAGCGAGCCGGCGCCGTAGGACTGGTCGAAGGCGTTGGCTGCTCGGGTCAGCATCGTTACCATCGAAGTCCGGCGCGCCACCACCCAGCCCTGACGGTGATGCATGTCCTTGAGCTCCGCGTTGGCGGCGTTCCCGACGAGCGGTCGGCCGTAGATGTTGCGCGGCCTGGTCATGTGGCCGCTCTGGGAGAAGGGGCCGATAGGGTCGGTGTCCCAGGTCTTCCAGTCGGGCTGGCGGTTGAAGATGGCGTTGATCCAGTCGAGCTCGGCGAAGGCCGGCAGGTCTTCCGGGTTCTCCGGCTCGAAGACGCTGCGCAGGAACTGCAGGATCTGGGTGCCGGCACCTCCCACCGGAACCTGAATGACCTCGACGCCCTTCTGAAGCAGGAAGGCAGGGAACTCGATGTCTCCGTAGTTCTGCGGGTAGGAGCGCCGGATGCCGATCCGCGGGACAGAGGTGGTGTCGACTTCGGTCCGCTTGAGCTTGACCTCGACCCAGTTGCCCGCCTGGTCGGCTTTCCCGATCTTGCACTCGCCGCCCATGATGATGGCGGCGTACTCGCCGAGCACGTCGAAGATCAGGCCGACCCTGGACATGAAGTTTCGGGAGAGCTCCGTGCGCTCGAGCAGGCTGACCAGAGTGGTCGGGCCAATCAGCGCGTCGGTGCCCGCGGTCTTCACAGCGTCGCCGGTCCCGTCACAGGGATCGACCTGGAAGGCCTTGAGGGCGAAGGGCCGCAGCCCCGAGTCCGCTTCCTCGGAGAACGAGGCCGGATGCAGGGCCGAGAGCCCACCGAACTCGCCGTTGCCGTTGAGGATGAAGCTCGAGGCCGAGAGATCCATGTTGGTCACCACTTCGCCGAGGTCGGCGCCGTGGTCGATGACCTGGATACCCTTCTTGCCGAGAGCCGGCTTGATGGCGGCTCGTGTCGCCGTCACGACCAGGGGAAAGACCACCTGGGTCATGACATCGAAAAGATTCTTCAATTCTGATCCTCTTTGAGGGGTTTTAGGAGAGTGACACTTGAAATGTACTGGCTATATATAAGCATAAATTAGCCAAATTGTCAAATATATGAAGAGTCTAAAAACTTGCATTTTTAGTGAAAAAATGTATAATGTAGAGACTAATTTAATGGATTTTTTGGCTCTATGAAGGTGATAATTCCCATGTCAGGAGAGGGAAGTAGATTTATAAAAGTTGGCTATACTGTACCCAAGCCAATAATCAGGGTTGATGGAGTTCCAATCATTGAACATGTCATAGATCTCTTCCCTGGAGATAGTGATTTTGTCTTTGTTTGTAGAGAGGAACATCTGAAAAATACCAATGTTAAGCAAATCTTACTCAATAAATGTCCTAATGCTCAAATAGTTTCAGAAGTGGGTAGAAAACTAGGTCCAGTGGCTAGTGCTCGAAAAGCCTATGATTATATAGATGATGATGAAGAAGTGATAGTAAATTACTGTGATTTCTTCATGGCTTGGGATTATGAAGACTTTAAGAAGTTTGTCAGAGGATCAGAATGTGATGCCTGCTTACCAGCTTATACCGGTTTTCATACTCATTTATTGCATCCTGAAAATCTCTATGCCAGTATGATAACTGGCCCGGATGGATTTATGACGGAAATCAGAGAAAAATATAGCTTTACTGAAGATAAAGCTCTATCTCGCCACTCACCTGGAACTCATTATTTCAAAAAAGGAAAATATGTCAAGAAATATTTTGATCAGCAAGTAGAGCAAGATGTAAATCTCAATGGAGAATACTATGCCAGTATGACTTTTAATCTTTTAAAAGATGATGGATTGAAAATTTCAGTTTATGATAAAATTCCGCATTTCTGCCAGTGGGGAACTGCTCGCGATTTAGAAGAATACGAAGCTTGGTCAAGATTATTTGCCAAAGAGTCAGGAAAAGAAAAAGGCCATACTGACATTCCAAGTTCAAGAGAAGATAAAATTAAAATTCCATTTGAAGAAAATTCAGAGCAATATCAAAAATCATATAATTATTGGAAAAAGTTTTTTTCAGATTTTAAATATCATCCATTTAATAAATAATACTAGAATATGGCAAATATAATGCCAATGGCAGGTGAGGGTTCAAGATTTAGTGGAGCTGGTTACAAATTACCAAAAGCTCTAATTCCGGTTTCAGGAAAACCAATGATTGTAAGAGTTATAGAATCATTACCTGAATCTGATAAAAATATTTTTATAGTTCGACAGGAGCATATTGATGATTACAAAATTGATGAACTTATAAAAAGCGCGGTTGAAGGCGCGGTTATTGTGCCAGTTTCAGAAACTACAGAGGGACAAGCTTCAACTTGTATGCTAGCTATGCCTCATCTCGATCCTGAAGATGATATGTTTATTGCTGCCTGTGACAATAGTTTTGTTTTTGACAAGCAAAAATACCAGGATTTAATAAGTGATTCCAGTGTAGATTCAATTATTTGGACTTTTACTCAAAATCAATTGCTAAAAGATAAGCCAGAAGCATGGGGCTGGATAAAACTAGAGGATGATGGTTTAACTATTGATGACATGTCAGTAAAAATTCCAGTGTCTGAGGATCCTTTCAATGATCATGCTGTTGTGGCCACTTTTTATTTCAAAAAAGCCAGCGAATTTGAAGAAGCTTATAATTTGATGGTAAAAGAAGATTATCGAGTAAACGGCGAATTTTATGTTGATTCTATGCCGGTATTTTACAAAAAACTTGGCAAGAGAAGTGTGATATTTGATGTTGATCTCTATATTGGTTGGGGTAAGCCTCAAGATCTCTATGATTATCAGGAAAAAGAATATAATTATTTGCATCACAGGGAAAAGTTTAATCAAGACAAAGATGCAGATAAATGGTCTGGATTTTTTATTGAGTTACCTAATTAATTGGTTTTATGTTAAAAATTGCTAAGAAAAGCCATTTCCTTCAAGAATTAGTAGTGAAAATCATAGCTTCTATTCATCCGTCAATTGAGCATAATATTGATAAGGTTAAAATGCTTAAAAAAGCTTTTTTTCATTGTGAATTGGAAGAAATTGAAGGAGCTTATTTTGAATTTGGTACTTATGAAGGAACTTCTCTATATGCAGCAGTGCAAAATCATCGAAAAATAAAATCAAAAATTCCTAGAAAATTTTATGGTTATGATTCATTTGATGATGGATTTAAATATTTCAATGAAAAAGATCAGCATCCTTTTTTCAAAGAAGGAGATTTTGTAAGTTCATATGAGAAAGCAAAAAAACGTTTTAAAAAATTTAAAAATGTAGAGTTGATAAAAGGATATTTTGAAGAAACAGTTGGCGGAAAAGATATTAGCCAAATGTATCCGGGTGAAAAATGCGCCATTATTTTTATAGATTGTGATCTCATGGGTCCTGCACTGGTTTCTCTTGAATTTATTAAGCCTATTTTGCAAAGAGGTTCAGTAATTGTATTAGATGATTTTTGGGCATATAGGGGAGATAACAAAAGGGGTACTCGTGGCGCATTGGGAACATTTCTCAAAGATAATCCAAATATCAAGCTGAGAGAATATTATAATTATGGACATGGTGGAAAATCATTTATTGTTTCCGAGATTTAGAGATCTATGATAGCCGGTCTAAAAAAACTAGTTTCAAAATTTAGCAAAAAGCAGTTTTTGCTAGTTTTTTTATTTTTACTTAGTTTTACATTTTTATTTGGCTTGAGAGTTAATTATAATTCTTATCATTATTCAAATTATGATGCTGATCAATACCACACCGTTCATCAAGGTTTGAATTTGCTAGTCAACGGAGAAGTAGAGAATTTTCGGGTTCAGGAAGGTGCTCGTTGGATAGCAAGATTGTCTTATCCATATGCATTGATCAAGATGAATACTGTGATGGGTGGTAATGTTTTTCTTGATGATTGGGATTATCCCGGACATCAGTATGTGGTAAAAAATTACGTCAGTAACTATGAGAATTTTAACCACAATTTGATTGATATAAATTTGCGAGATCTTTTCCAAAATATGAAATTGATTTATGTTCTTCTAGTATTTTTGAGTTTTTTGCCTTTGCTCTATTTGTTTTTTAAGAAAGGGTACTATTTTTTTGTTTTTGGATTAGTTGTTTTACTAGGTATAAATACTCAGTTACTATATGAACAGAGTATTTTCTATGTTGAGCCAGCTCTACTTGCCTGTATAAATCTTTTGATTTTTACTTTTTTCTATTATCTGGACAAGCAGAAAATGACCTGGAAAAGCCTGGTTTTTTGTAGTTTTTTATTGGCTTTTTCTATTTCAGTGAAATTCACAGCATTGCCTCTTATAGCTTTATCGGCAATCAACATTTTTTATTTGGATGAAGAGAGTAAGAAGAGGTTTTTGAAATTTATCTACCTGCTTTTGGGCTTAGTTGGTTTTTATCTATTGATTAATTTCCCGGCTTTTTCAAGTTTGTCAAAATTTAATTTGTTTATTCATGATTTTACTTCAAATTTTTGGCAATATGCAGCTGGCAGTAATTATGAGTATACAGTTGCTCCGGGATTGAATTACCTTAGTTTGATGATAAGACAATTAGAGGGTTTGCTGGGGTATGCGCTTTATCTTTTGCCCGTAGTATGGTTTTTTGGTTTGTACTATGCCAATAAAAAAGAAAGGATTTTGTTACTGAGTTTTTCAGCGGTATTATTGTTTGTGATTTTTGCCCTGACTGGCCAAAGAATTTATATGGTTAGAAATTTAATTCCTTTTTATCCACTATTTCTTTTAGTTTTCCTGATTAGTTTGGATATTATTTATAGGGGTATTTCATACCCAAAGGGTATTCTCTTTCAGAAGAAAAAGAAAATCATGGTGTTTTCCCTAGTCATAGCGATTTTTTGGTTGTTTGGAATTGTAAATCATGGACAAGGTCTGCAAGCCTACAAAGAGGCTCTGATTCCGTGTTCGAAAATAGGATTTTTAGAAGAAATAGATCAAATCACCAAAACCCAAAAATATGATAAAATATACTCTGTTGGGTTTGATCTTGATTTCTTTGAAAATACTGATTTTGTAGATGGTATTATCCGGGTAAATAATGCACCACAAAATCTCAACAATGTCAATTATGAGGAGTATCAGTCATTGTTTGCTGAATTGTCTGATAATTCTGTTTTAATGGTCAATCGAATAGGAAATAACAGCCAGCTAACCAATTATATATTGCCAAAGTATTTTAATCATAACCTGCAATATGGCAATTATTATTTATTTTTTAATAATTAGCATATGAAATTATCTATTATAGTTCCTTGTTACAATGAGGAGCAGAATTTGGAACTTCTACTTGAGAGTATTGATAATTCCATGAAAAGAGACGATATAGAAGTTGTGTTAGTTGATAATGGGTCAACTGATGGCAGCAAAGAAGTTTTAGAAAAAATTGCGCCTCAGTATTCTTATGTTAAGATTGAAACAGTTAAAGAAAATCAAGGATATGGTTTTGGTATTTTATCAGGATTGAGAGCAGCAACAGGGGAATACCTGGGCTGGATGCATGGAGATCTACAAACTCCTTTTGTAAATGTTATTCTTGCTCTTGAATTAATTGAAAAATTTGATAATCCTCATAATGTTTTTGTAAAAGGTTGGCGAAAAGAAAGGTCGATTTTTGATAAATTTTTTAGTTTTGGAATGGGAGTTTTTGAGACTATTTTGCTTCGAACCAAAATGCAGGAAATAAATGCCCAACCAAATATATTTCATAAAAGTTTTTTTGAAAAATGGCAAAATCCGCCAAATGATTTTTCTTTGGATCTTTATGTTTTTTATTTGGCAAAAAAATTAAAATTAGATATTTTCAGAATTCCGGTTTTTTTCCCAGAGAGGAAATTTGGAGAATCAAAATGGAATACCAGTTTTGCCATGAAATGGAAATTTATAAAAAGAACATTGTCATATAGTATGGTTCTGCGAAAGAAGCTTAAATAATTAAATTATAAAATATGAATGAGATATTGAAAAAAATAGACCTATCAAAAAAAGCAATTGAAACCTGGAATTCTTTTTCAGAAGAAGAAAAAGGTATTTGTTCAGAGTATTTTGAGTTGAAGAAAATTCAAAGATCAGATCTTGAAAATTTCTGGCCATTTAAACATGATTATCAGTACTTTTTGAGTGATGACGATATTACTAGAGTAGTTTTTTGTGCTGTAGTTGAAATCTTGAGATACAATCAGTCAAATAAAATGAATAGAGCTTTTGTTGGAAATTCCGGTGGTTTGGACAGTGCCACGACCTGCGCACTTTTATCAAAAGCCATTAAATTAAGCTCTGATCTGGGAGAGGAATTTTCTGTTGTTTCCTATGGAATGCCGCTTTACAGTAATCCAGAGCATGATCTTCGCGCAACTGAAACTGCTAATACCTTTGGAATAAGACATATAAAAGTTGATGGATTAGATCAGGTTTTAGATAGTTTCAAAAAAGCTGTATTGCCTCTAGCAGAAGACTTTGAATTCAATGAAGAAGAAAAAAGAAGAGGGATTGGAAATGTAAAGGCTAGAATCCGTATGATTATAAATTTTTTCGGGACTACAAAGGCGGGAAGTTATGTGGTCTCTACTGATAATTTATCTGAGCTGTATATGGCTTTCTGGACTCTTATGGGTGATGTTGGTGCTTTTGGTCCGATTCAAAACATACTGAAAGGTTTGGAATTACCATCTATTGCCTATGCACTGGCAGTGCCACAGAAAACCATTGCAGCCAAACCAACAGATGGTCTTGAGGTTCATAAGTCACTGGATGAGCATGAAGGCGGAGATGCTGATGCTTTTAAGGGTGTTCAATATCCTCATCTTGACGCAGTTATTTGTTACGCTGCAAAAGCAGGTCTTGATTTAGAAAAATCTGAATTTGTTTCAGTTGATGCAGATCAAATTGCTTCAGAATTTGCATCCCAAGAAATAGTTGATGGTTTAGTCAGGCAAATGACCAGTCCGGGATCAGTATGGAAAAGAACCAGCGGATCAATTGGTATAGCCATTGCTCGAGATGAGTTGGGATTAGAACCGGTTTCAAATATTGTAGATAAATTATAATTTATGAAAGTAATTTTAGTTGGAAAAATTCATCCAGAAGCTGAAAAACTATTGTCAGAGCATTTTGATTATCAGCATCTTGATAATGAGCAATTTTATCAAAGAGAAGATTTTTCAGGTATTCAAGCGATAGCACTTCGTACTTTTACAAATCTCAAAAAAGAACATCTGGATAAAATGCCAGATTTAAAATTTGTGGTAAATTGCAGTGTTGGTTTTGATAATCTCGATTTAGATGAGATAGAAGAGCGAGGAATTAAGTTGGTTTCATGTTCTGGAACAAATTCAAATAGTGTGGCTGAACATACAATTTATCTTTTATGGTCATTGCTGCGAGAAGATCCTAGAGAATTCTTTTCTGAACTAAAAGGAAAAACAATTGGAATTATTGGATTTGGAAATATTGGTAAATTAGTTGCCAAAAAGCTCTTGGGAAGTCAGGCCAAGGTGATTGCCTATGACGTAGTTGAGCAAGACAGGGAAGTCTTGGCAGAATTAAAAACAGAAATAGTAAGTTTGGAAAATCTTTGCAAGGACGCAGATATTATTACAGTCCATGTTCCACTTAATAAGCACACTGCCGGATTAGTTAATAGAGAATGTTTTGAGAATATGAAAGAGGATGTTTTCTTTATTAATACTTCAAGATCAGAACTTTTAGATGAAGAGGCGCTAATTGATAAATATCAAAGACAAGGGTTTAGAGGTTTGGCTTTTGATGTTTATTCAGAAAACCTCAAGAAAAACTTGAAAGCAGGTCATGTGATTTTTACTGATCATGTTGGGGCACGTGGAGAAGAGTCTTTTCGAAATATGTGCATTGAGCCAATGAAAAAATTTCTTTCAATTTTGGAAAAATAATCAGTTATGATTAATCCCAAGAATTTTTTGATAATTTATTCTAATAAAATATTGCGAAAATTAGCTCGTCTGTTGTTTAAGATTGAATTGAAATATAATTATCAGCCGATCTATGGTTTTTACCATACCGGAAACAAACATGATAAGCAAGCTTTGCTCTCATATAGAGTTTTGCAAGTTAGAGAACAGTCTCGAAAAACTTGGAGTTCAGGCGCAGATATACATGATATTCTTCGGGTATTGAGTGATTTGGGATATAAAACAGATATAATTCATTCAGAAGATGATAGTTTTGAGCCAAAAAAATCATATGATCTTTTGATGGCACATGGTGGCAAAAATCTTAAAAAACTTTTTCAATCAGTTCCAGAAAAAACCATTAAGATTTTTTACCCAAATAGCGCTTATTGGAAATTTCAAAACAAAGAAGAACAAAAAAGAATTGATGAATTGGAAGAAAGAAAAGGCAAGATAGTTCATCCTGAGAGATTAATAAGTGAAAGTTATGAAGATTATGCTCTAGAAAATGCTGATGGCGTCATACTTTTGAGTAATGACAGAGGTAGAAAAACTTATCCCAATCCTCAAACAATTTTAAATTTGGAAGGGGCTTCATTTTCAGAAAAAAAATACTTGGCTGATCTTGAATCAAAGGACTATCAGTCAGCAAAAAATGGTTTTTTGATTTTGAGCGGTTCTGGAAATGTTCACAAAGGTTTGGATTTACTCTTAGAAGTGTTTGCCAAAAAGCCAGAGAAAGATCTGTACATTTGCTGCAAACTGGAAGAAGATTTTAAAAAAACCTATGATCAAGAATTGTTTAAAACTGCAAATATTCACTATATTGGACATATAGCGCTCTACCAAAAACAACATTTTGATTTATTGAATAAATGTAATTACCTAATTTTCCCAAGCGCTAGCGAAGGAAGCCCCGGTTCAGTTGCTGACTCTATGATGCAGGGGTTAATTCCAATTGTTAGTAGGAATTCACATATGGATGTAGATGGGTTTGGAGAATATCTGGATCCTTGTTCAATAGAAAATATTTCTAGAGTTGTTGATCAAATTTCAAATCACGATGTGCAATGGTATAAACAAAAAAGTTTAAAATCGCGAGAAGAAGCAATGAAAAGATTTTCACAGAAATTATTTAGAAATAGATTAAAACAACATATATCAAATATCATTGATCAGAAGAAATAATCCTATGGAAGAAAAACAGTTAAATTCAATGGCAGAGTATTATGAAGAATGGTGGGAAAATCCTCGTGATCCAAGAGGCAGGGTTTTTGCAAAATTAAATCAGTTGGTTGGAAATAGAATTCCCAAAACCGAAAATGGAGAGGCTCTAGATCTTGGCTCAGGCTGTGGTGCTATAATTGAAAGATTAGCTACCAAAGGCTATAATGTCACAGGTGTTGAATATGGAAAAGAGGCTGCCCAGAAGCTAAAAATGCGTTTTCCAAAAGCTGAGATAGTGCAAGCCGACCTCAACAAATGGGAAATAGACAGAAGCTATGAACTAGTAACGGCTATTGAGTTGGTGCAAAATTTCACAGAAGAGGAGCTTTTAAAATTACTTATCAAAATAAAACCAAAAACAAAAAGACTTATTATAACTTGCCCAAATTACAATTCCTTGCAAGGAAGATGGGTCACTTGGAGAAAGTTCAAAGCTCCTTTTGTTCATCTCTATCGTCCCAGAAAATTTGAGGAAATTGTCGAAAAAGCAGGTTTTAAAATAACTTACAGAGCCGGAGTTGGGTTTCTAATGCCAATTACATTGTTGTCCGGTTTCAAAGTGCAATTGATTCCAAGTTTTATGGTCAAATATCTAAATAAGATATTGGATCCGATTTTTCCAAAATTATGCGCGCTTTATTATATTGAGGTTGAATAATTTAAAATTATGTTAGAAATTTCAAATTTAATTTGTACAACTGATGAGACTATTGAAGCTGTTTTCCAAAAAATGGATGACAAAGATTCTAATATTCTTTTTGTGGTAGATCAAAAAGATCGCTTAGTTGGAAGAGTTGAAAAAAGTCTTCTAAGATCAAAAGTATTAAGTGGAATTTCTTCAGGAGATAGTATCAGCGATTTTGTGGAAAAGGATATAGCTTTTTTAATTGATACTGAAACTCAAAATGAGCAAGAGTTAAAATCTAAAATAAATTATCTTAAAAATAAATTTTTACTTTCAACAGAAGATCTGGTTCCGATTTGTGACAATGAAATGAGGATTTTAAGCATGTCTACCATAGAGGCGCTCTTACACGCAGAAGATCAAAGAAAAAATTTACTGGAACGATCAGAAACAATCAATTCTGTAAAAGATGTTTGCATTATTGGTGGTGGGGGATACCTAGGTACGGTTTTAGCAGAAAAACTTTTAGCGCTGGGTTACAATGTAAAGATTTTTGATTGTTTTGTTTTTGGAAAAGAGGCAGTAGAAAAATTAAAAAAAGCAGTATTAGGAAAGGAAGAATTTGGTAAATTGGATATTTATGAAGGTGATATGAGAAGTACCTCTGATCTGGTAAATGTTCTAGAGGGAGCTGATGCCGCTGTACTACTCGGTGCCGTAGTTGGAGATCCGGCTTCAACAAAATACCCAATATCAACTTTTGAAGTAAACTATCTTGCTGCTCAAACTATTGCAGAGATTTGCGCTTATCTAAATATAAATCGTTTTATTTTTGCTTCAACTTGTTCTGTCTATGGTCATAGCGAAACAAATTCGGCGTTGGATGAAAGCGCAAAATTAAATCCGGTTTCTCACTATGCACGCACCAAGATAAATGCTGAAAAAGCAGTATTAAGACTTGATTCTTCCAATTTTGCGCCAACAATTTTGCGTATGTCTACTCTCTATGGTCCGTCCTTTAGAATGAGATATGATCTAGTAGTTAATACTATGATGATGAGAGGAATAGCTAATAAGAAAATAACAGTTTTTGGAGGAAAACAATGGAGACCGCTCTTGTCAGTAGATGATGCTGCCGAAGCTTATGTTTCAGTTATAAAAGCAGATATTGGTAAGGTCAAAAGACAGGTTTTCAATGTTGGTGATGAGAGAGAAAATTATCAAATAATTGATCTTGGAAAAATGATTGGAAAATTTCTCAAAGACAAGGGAAGAGAAATTGAAGTTGAAATAGTGGAGCATGATGTTGATGAAAGAGATTACAAGGTTTCATTTGAAAAGATTAAATCAGAGCTCGGTTATAGTGTGAAAGATTCTGTTGAAGACACCTTGGAAGAATTGTATCAGAGGGTAATGGATCAATTTGAAAAAGACCTGATTTCTGATGCTTCAAATTACAATGTTCAGAATGAATTTAAGACTGATGTCAGAGGGGGATTTTTAGAATAATTTTTTATGGATTTCAAAAAAATAATGGTAACCGGAGGTTCAGGGTTTATAGGTTCGCATCTTGTTGATCTTTTGATTGAAAGGGGATATGAAGTTTATATTTATGATATTGCTGAGCCTCAGTATAAAAATGATTTTACTTATATAAAAGGAGATATTCTCGACCTCGACGCTCTTATAAAAGCATCAAAAGAAATGGATGCTATTTATCACCTGGCAGCTGAGGCAAATGTTAATTATTATCATCAGGCACCGAGAGAGTCAACTATTCTTAATACTATCGGCACCATAAATGTTCTAGAAGCAGCTCGAGAAAACAGTGTAAAAAGAGTTTTGTTTGCCTCAACAGAATGGGTTTACCAGGGATCAAAAGAATCAGTGGTAGATGAAGAAACTCAGTTATATCCAAATGCGCCAGATCATATCTATACTTCATCAAAAATTGCTTCAGAATTATATTTGGTAAATTATCAAAAACTCTATGATGTTAATTATACAATTATAAGATTTGGAATTCCTTTTGGAGAGAGAGCCAGACCACAGACAGTTACTCCAATTTTTATTTTGAGAGCATTGAAAAATGAACAAATAACTGTTGATGGAGATGAGGGTAATTTTAGACAATTTATTTATATAGATGATCTGGTGAGGGGTTGCGCTGATTGTCTTCAAGACTCAGGAAAAAATCAGATTATTAATATCAACGGATCACAGAAGATAAAAATAGTTGATATTATTGAAAATTTAGAAAAAATCATGGATAGGAAAATTGATTATAAAGTGGATACAGATAGAGCTGGAAACTACAAAGGAAGAATAGTCAAAAGTGAGAAAGCAAAAGAGCTTCTTGGCTGGTATCCTCAGTTTTCTTATGAAAAAGCTTTAAATAAATACTATAATTGGTATTTGGAAAATGTTTGGCAAAAGAATAATTAATTTTAGATTATAAATATGATAATTCCATTTGAAAAAGAATACAGAGATGAATATTACACTTTGCTTGATCAAGTATTTGATAGTAATTACCTGTCTCATGGAAGTATGAATGCCAAGTTTGAGCAAGTTTTTTCTGATTATACTGGTCTTAAATCAGTAACAATATCAAGTGGAGGTACAGGTCTTTTGGCGCTTCTAAACTATGTTGATGTAAAAGGAAAAGATGTGATTGTTCCTACAAACACTTTTATTGCCACACCAAATTCAGTTAAGCTGGCTGGGGGAAATGTTGTTTTTGCTGATTGTAAACGCGAAGACTTATGTATTGGTGTTGAAGAGATCAAAAAAGCCTTAACTCCAAATACAAAAGCAGTGATAGTTGTTCATATTGGCGGACATTTATCATTTGATATATTTGAAATAGAAAAATTTTGTAAGGAAAATGATCTTTATCTGATCGAGGATTGCGCTCATGCGCATGGCGCCACTTACAAGGGTAGAGTTGCCGGTAGTTTTGGAGTGGGTGGATCTTATAGTTTTTACGCAACTAAAACCATGCCTATGGGAGAGGGTGGTATGATTGTGAGTCAGAATCAAGAGGTGATTGATTTTGTAAATTTATATAAAAATTATGGAAAAACCGCTGATCAGACAGGAAAATTAATTTATCCGGTTGAAGGATTTAATTTTCGCATGAGTGAAATAATGGCAGCATTTGGAATTGTGCAAATGGAAAGGCTCCCAAAAATGATTGAGTGGAAAAGAAAATTAGCCAAAAAATATGATCAATTATTTGATCAAACAAAACGCATGGTTATGCCCGAAGGTATGAATTCTGGATATTATAAATATATTGTTTTTGATCATGATCTCAAAGAAGTAACAGGTGCTGTGTTTGATGATCTTTGTCATGATATTATGAAAGTTCCCGGGGATTTTCCAAATTCTGAATGGATTAAAACTCATCATTTTTGTCCACCAATATATTTTGGTTGGGAACACTCACAAGAAGATATTGAAACACTTAGAAAAATATTATTAGCTTAGTTTTATGATCAAAAAGATTTTGAAAAAAACTTTTGGAAAATTGGGATATGATCTCACTTCAAAAAAAGTCCAAGAAAGAAAATCTATCAAAGGAGCTCTCAAGCAAATAGCTAAATTTTGGAGTCCAGATACTGTTATTGATGTTGGAGCTGCTTTTGGTAAGTGGAGCCTAGAAGCTAATAAGGTTTTTGAAAACTCAGATTATATTTTGCTTGAGCCAGTAGAAGAATATCAAAAAGTTTTAAAAGACTTGGAAAATCAAAACAAGAGATTTAAATATCTAAAACTTGGCGCAAACTCAAAGCAAGGTGAATTTGAGTTTAATCTGCATGATGACTTGGTTGGTTCTTCTCTAAAAAAAGAGGTAGA
Source organism: uncultured Gammaproteobacteria bacterium (assembly GCA_964522405.1). Lineage (GTDB taxonomy): Bacteria > Patescibacteriota > Patescibacteriia > Magasanikbacterales > UBA922 > CAZFTR01. The sequence continues at coordinate 75,644 of CAZFTR010000002.1, forward strand.
AGGTGGAGATGTTGATGGAAAGTCAATAAAAATTAACTGTGACACTTTAGATAATATTTGCAAAGATCGCTTAGATAAAACTTTTTTATTAAAATTGGATGTGCAGGGAGCAGAACTGGATGTGCTTGCAGGAGCTGAGCAAGTTCTTAGGCAAACAGAATGTTTAGTAATGGAAGTTTCACTTTTTAAATCATTTGAAGATGGTATTGATTTCTATGATGTGGTTAAATATATGAAAGAAAGAGATTTTGTTTTGTATGACATTTTTTCTTTTTTATACAGACCATACGATGATGCGCTTTGCCAGGTGGATGCGATTTTTGTAAAAGAAAATGGTACTTTTAGAAAATTTCATGGATATGCAACAGAAGAGCAGCGCAAAGTACAAAATCAAAAATTTCTAGAAAAAAATTCTAATATTTTAAATAAGTAAAATTATGAGTAGAAAAGTATCAATAATCGGACTTGGCAAGCTGGGGAGCTGTATGGCAGCAGCTTATGCCAGCAAAGGTCATGAGATTATTGGAGTAGATATAAATAGTGATTTTGTTGATAAGGTCAATAAGGGACAGGCTCCGGTAAAAGAAAAAGATCTTGATAAATATATTTCAGAAAACAGCTCAAAGATTGAGGCAACTCAGGATTTTGAATATGCAATTACAAATACTGATATAACTTTTATCATTGTTCCCACACCAACAGATAAGTCAGGTGGTTTTTCAGTTGAATATGTAGAAAAAGCATGTGAAGATATTGGAAAAGCTTTATCAAAAAAAGATAGTTATCATCTGGTGATTTTGACCAGTACGGTTTTGCCAACTGATTCAGAAGAAAAGATAATTCCAATTTTAGAAAAGTTTTCAGGAAAAAAATGCGGAGTTGATTTTGGATATTGTTATAGCCCTGAATTTATTGCCATTGGAACTGTTCTTCGAGATTTATTAAATCCTGATTTTTTTCTGGTGGGTGAGTTTGACCAAAAGTCTGGGGATTTGCTGGAAAAATTTTACAGTACAGTTTCAGATAATGGATCTTCTTGTCGGAGAATGAATATAGCAAGTGCTGAGCTTACTAAAATTAGTGTAAATTCTTTTCTGACCATGAAAATTACTTATGCAAATATGCTTGCTGAAATTGCTGAAAATATTCCCGGAGTAGATGTTGATGATGTTACCGGAGCTATTGGAAGTGATATTAGAATTGGAAAGCATTATCTCAAAGGTGGTTTAGGTTTTGGTGGTCCATGTTTTCCAAGAGATAATAGGGCTTTTGCATATATGGCAGAGAACAGAGGTATAAAAGTTCCTTATGCAGCCAAAACAGATGAATACAACAAACATATAATCCAAAGAAGTGTTGAGCTTGTAAAAAATTCTGCAGAAAAAGATTTAAAAATAGGAATTCTAGGAATGAGCTATAAAACCGGAACCAGTTTTTCAGAGGAATCTCAATCACTGCTAATTGCCAAACAATTATCTTCAGATGGTTACACTGTCAATGTTTTTGAGCCATTTGGAAATGATCATGCAGAGTATCTTTTGGGTGATTTGGTTAATTATTCAGAAAGTATTGAAGATTGTTTAAATAATTCAGATTTGCTTTTTGTGGCTGCGCTTGATAGTAGTTATTCAGATTTGCCTGAATTATTAAAGAATTCAAATATTAAAATATTGATAGATCCTTGGAGGCAGTTCACTGAATTACAGAATGAGGAGAATATCAAATATATACCTTTTGGACTCAGCTTATGAAATACCCAAAAATATCCTTTGTAACAGTTTGCTATAATCATGCAGATTATATTGCTGAAACAATTGAATCAGTATTAAACCAAAATTATCCAAATCTGGAATATATTGTTATTGATGACGGAAGTACTGATAACAGTTGGGAAATAATTCAGAAATACAAAGACAAATTAACTTATTGTCAGAAAATGGAAGGATATAGAGATACTCCCACGGTCGCTATCAATTATGCCTTTTCAAAAACTAGTGGAGAGATAATGGGCTGGCTAAATAGTGATGATATTTTACTTCCCAATTGTTTGTCGAGTGTACAAAAAGTCTTTGCAGATAATCCGGATATAAATTGGATTACAGGAATGGCAAGCACTATAAATTCTAATTCATTACTGGTAAATTCAAAATTGCGTTTTAAAAATAGATACGATTATCTGATTGGGGATTGGGCTGTGATACAACAAGAATCAACTTTTTGGCGTAGAGATTTATGGGAAAAGGCTGGATCAAAACTGGAAGGAAAATACAAATGGGCCTTTGATACAGAATTATGGACTAGATTTTTTATGCTTGATGAACATGTTCATGTCAGTGCTCCACTTGGTGCTTTTAGAAAAGGAATGCAAAGCAAAAGTGTGAGTGATCAAAAATCATTTACAGCTCCAACTGAAAAATATCTAAAAGAAATGAAACAAAAGATCGGTTTTTTATTAAAGTTAGATGTTGGGGTTTATTTTATTTGTAAAAAAATACTTTGGCCATTGTTTTATATCTTACCACATAGAGTGATTAAATATCTTCCATTTATAAAAAGATATGCTTATACCTTGCTGGAATATTCCTTTAAAGATGATAAATGGATTAAAAAAACAATAAACCCATTTCGAAGTAGATAAGATATGAAGCCCTTAATTTCAGTAATAATTCCCTGTTATAATTCAGCTCAATATGTAACCCATGCTATTGATGCTATTCTTTGTCAAACTTATCCTAACATTGAAATTATTTTAGTGGATGATAATAGTACAGATAATTTACAAGAAGTGGTGGAGTCTTATATAAAGACAGGAAAAATAATATATAAGAAAAATGAATTTGATGATCCGCTTAGGTACAATAAAGCTGGAAAAAATATCAATGCTGGATTTTCAGCTAGAAATTTTGGAGTAAGTATTGCCAAGGGTGAGTTGATCACTTTTCAAGATGCAGATGATGGATCCTGTTCCAATAGGTTAGAAGTTCAGTACCATATAATGCAAAAATACAATTCCCATCATGTAAATGTTGATTGGCAGGAATATCAAGATAAATTGAATTGTAAAAAATTAGATTATGAGATTCAAGAAACTGATATTATTAGCTCAAAAGAAATTTTAAAGTTTTATTATAAATCAAGAAAAGGTTTGTTTAAAAAACCTTTTGGAAAAAATGAAGATCAAAATCCTATAGAAAAATTCATCAGGAGAGTTGACAGAAAGTTTTTTCGAGATTGGCCTTCTTATCCCACCGCAGCAAGTATGCCTCTTCTTAAAAAGGAAGTATTTGAAAAATGTAATTTTAGACAGTTGTACGACAGAACCATGCCTTCTTGGCGGGGTAGAGGAACTGATTGTGATTTTAATTTTTGGGTGGCGGCTACATTTAAAAACAGTATTGCCGTAAAAATACCCCTCATACTCTGGAGAGCCGGTGCTCAGAATCCCGAGTATATTGATAATAAATATAAACCATTATAAGCATATGTGTGGAATAATGGGGATATTTGGAGAAAGAGTTTACACAGACAAAATTTTTTTTTCAGAAATAGCAAAAAATTTGAACAGACGAGGTCCGGATGCTGAAGGTTTTTTTTATTCAGATAATTGTTATCTTGGACATAAGAGATTGAGTATTATTGATTTGAAATCAGGAGCCCAACCTATGCATTCAGAAAATAATAGATATGTAATTAGTTTCAACGGGGAAATTTACAATTTTAAAAAATTAAAAAAAGAATTGGATAATTACAAGTTTACTACTAATTCTGATACTGAAGTTTTACTTGCGTCATATAAGCAATTTGGTGAAAAGATGTTAGATAAGATCGAAGGAATGTATGCTTTTGCAATATATGATAAAAAAGAAAACTCTATTTTTCTGGCGCGGGATCCACTGGGAATTAAACCTTTGGTTTACGCAAATATAGATGGAAAATTTGTCTTTGCCTCAGAAATAAAAGCTCTTTTGCCTTTTTTTCGGCAAAAATTAAATATAGATGAACAGGCTGTTTTTGATTTTTTTTGTCTGAAATATATTCCTGCGCCAAGAACAATTTACCGGGAGATAAAAAAACTTTCAGCAGGCTCATATATAAAACTGAATTTAAATAGTGTAGATAAGATTAGCCAAATTAAATATTGGCAACCTGAATATAGTAGTGAGCATTTAGAAAATGTAAATATAGATAAACTAAGAGAGATGTTTTTAAAGACAGTTGAGGATCATTTAATCTCAGACGTGGAAATAGGCGCTTTTTTAAGTGGTGGGATTGATTCCACATCCATAGTTTGGGCTATGAAAGAGCTGGGAATTGAGCCAAATACATTTACAGTAGGTTTTTCTCAATTTACTAATGATAAGGATATTGAGTATTCGAAGTTGGTAGCAAAGCATTTTGGAACTAATCACCGGGAACTTAGTATTGGTACAAGTGAATATGTAACTGATGCTCGAGAGATGGTGGAATACTTTGATGAGCCATTTGCAGATCCGGCTAGCATTTCAAATTGGTATGTTGCTAAAGCTACGTCAGAACATGTAAAGGTGGTTTTATCTGGTGACGGGGGAGATGAGTTATTTTTCGGATATAATATATATAGTAAATTTTACAAAAAAAATATTATTAGCAGGCTTTTAAATCGAAATATAAATATCTTAGAAAATTATTTTGGATTTGATATGGATTCTAATCAAGAATTGTTAAACAGTGAAATTAAACTTCATTCTTTGTCAGATAAGATCGGCAACAAGGATAAGGCGTTAGAGATGAGAAATTTTGATTTAAAATATACTTTACCGGAATATTATTTGCGTAAAACTGATGCCAGTAGCATGACTAATTCACTGGAAGTGAGGGTACCATTTTGTTATCGGCCATTTGTTGAAAAAGTCTTAAGAATTTCTTATCAGGATCATTTTGCCCATAATAAGGGCAAGGCAATTTTACGGAAAATGCTAGATGGGAAAATTCCTAAAGAAATAATTAACAGAAAAAAACAGGGTTTTTCTCGACCTGTGCATCTTTTATTTAATGCTCAAAATCAAAAATTTTTAAAGCAGGTTCTGACTGGTTCAGGTTTATTTAATACATCCATACTTGATTTGATTTTAGATTATAATAGAAAACAAAAAAAGCTTCATCCACTTTCTTGGCGATTATTAGTTTTTGCCTTTTGGTTTGATAAAAATAAAAAAATAATAAATGTATGAAGAATAAAATTTTATTTATTTACCGTTATGGCGATTTAGATAGCCGTATAAACCCGGATGGATCAATAAAACCACCTGGAGAGTTTTTTTGGGGTATGAAAGATCTAGATAGAGATAAGTTTGAAATATCTTTTATAAATGCGCCAAGACTTCAAAAAAGAGTTGGTATAAGGCGTTTGACTTGGTTTATTGAGTTTCCATTTGCCAAATTAACCAGAATTGGATTGCCAATTGAAATTTATCATCTTTTTAAAAAGGAAATTAAAGAGGCTGATCAAATAGTATGTGTAAATGATCAAATAAGTTTGGGAGTTTTATCTGCAAGGCTTTTTGGGAAAATGAAGGACAAAAAGATTCACTGTATAGTTATGAGTTTGCAAGAGAGAATAAAATATTTTAGATTTATTCGTCCACTGGTCTGGTTTGTTTCTCTGCTTTTGCGACAGGCAGATACAATTTTATGTTTAACAGATTTTGTAAAATCAGATTTCAAAAAAGATTATAATCTAAAGAATACCAAATTGGAAACTTATCATTTTGGTATTGATAGTGATTTTTGGAAACCGGATGAGAATATCAAAACAGAAAATTTCATTTTATCAATTGGAAATGATATGAATCGAGATTATCAAACTTTGGTTAAGGCTCTGCCGGAACATATCAAATTAAAGATTATTACCAGAAAAAAGATCGATACCAAAGGTAAGAATATTGAACTTTTATCAGGAATAAGTGATCAAGAGCTTAGAAATGTTTACAATCAGGCCTTATTTGTGATTGTGCCCAGCATTAAGCTTAAAAATGAATCATCAGGCTTATCTTGTGCCTTACAAACTATGGCTTGCAAAAAAGCACTGATAATTTCAGATGCAGAAGCTCTAAAAGAACAATTTCAAGATCAAAAAGATTGTTTATTTTATCAAGCCCAAGATCCTCAAGATTTAGCCAAAAAAATTAGTTTTCTACTTGAAAATACTTCAAAAAGACAAGAATTTGCTGAAAATGGACATAAGTTGGCAACTCAAAAATATACTTGCAAAAATATGAGTAAAAGGTTAAACTATATCCTTAGTAACTATTAAGAAAGCATTATGAATATACTATATATTGGAGCTGGATTTGTCGGTGCTTGTTCAGCAGCTGTTAGTGGAAATAGCGGACATAACACCTTAGTTTTTGATATAAATGAAGAGAGAATCAAGATGTTAAACTCTGGAGATAGAGATACTATTGAAGCTTGTCTTTTTGAAAAGGGATTAGGAGATCTACTAGTTCGACATAGCGGACTTATTAATTTTACTACAGATTACTCAAAAGTTGAGTCATTTCTTGAGAAGGCTGATGCGGTTTTTATGTGTTTACCAACCCCGGAAATTGATGGGACTGGAGAGAGTGATCTCAAATATTATAATATTGCAGCAGAAAAATTGGCAGAAGCAATGAAAAAGAGAAACAACGGCACCCAAGATAAATATATAGTAATTGTTAACAAGAGTACAGTTCCGATAAATATGATGGATCAAACTAAGAATATTTTTGATGCGGCTGGAGTGAAGAATTATGGAGTTGTTTCAAATCCTGAGTTTTTGGTCGAGGGAAAAGCTGTACAAGGTGCCATGAAGCCGGATCGAGTTGTGGTAGGAGCAAATGAAGAAAAAGAATTCGAAGTAATGAGAAATATCTACCAGAGATTTTATGAAGCTCCTGATGTTTCATTTTTGGAAGTTAATCCCAAAGAAGCTGCCGCAGGAAAACTTTTATCAAATTTTTATCTTTTTCATAAACTAATGGCATGTTTTGATGTTATAGGTAGAACTTGTGAAACTTTTGAAGATTTGCGTTTTGAAAAAGTTAGAAAAATAATTATGAGCGATAAGAGAATTGGTGGTTGGGGATTTTATAATAGTTTATATGCTGGTGGAAGTTGTCTTATCAAGGATGCTCGATCACTTTCTCATCAATTGCAATTGCATGGTAAGAGCGCAGCTCTGGTGGACGAAGTGTATTTTGCCAACAAAAGACAGCTTGAGATGTTTTTGGGAAGAGCTAAGAGCGAAGCAGATTTTGATTGGCAAGGAAAGAAAGTTGCTTTGATTGGTGGAGCTTTTAAGCGCGATACCAATGATATTAGAAACGCGCCATCAATAGATATCATTAATTTTCTAAAAGAACAGCAAGTTTCAAAAATTAGTATAAATGATCCTGCTGCCATGGATAACCTCAAAAAAGTTCATCCTGAATCAGAAACTATTGAGTATGTTTCTCATGAATTTGACACAACAAAGGATGCAGATGTTATAATACTGGCAACTGATTGGCCGCAATTTAGAGGTTTGGCTGATTCAATAGTAGAAGAGCTTACCAAAAGACCTCTGATTATGGATGGAAGAAGAATGCTCCAGCACAGATATGCAGATTTACAGCGTGCTGGATTTGATATAATTTCAGTCGGAAGTCCTTTTATAAAAGGAAAAAAATAATTTTTCTATGAATTATCTAGTTACAGGCGGAGCAGGATTTATTGGTACAAATCTTGTTAAGAAATTACTAGCAGAAGGACACACTGTTCGAGTTTTGGATAATTATTCTGCAGGAAAAAAGCCTGAGCGTATACAAGAGGGGGCTGAATATATTGAGGGAGATATTAGAAGTTTAGAAGATTTGGAAAAAGCCATGCAAGGTATTGATGGTGTTTTTCACATGGCTGCTTTACCTAGGGTTACTTATTCAGTTGAGCATCCTGAACTTACCCATGAAGTAAATGTAAATGGAACTTTGAATGTTTTGATAGCTGCGCGTGACAATGGCGTAAAAAGAGTTGTATTTTCTTCTTCATCTTCTACTTATGGAGACCAGAAGAAATTTCCTTTGGTCGAAGATGGAACAGTCAAGATGCCTATAGCGCCTTATGCACTTCATAAATTTATTGGTGAGCATTATTGTCGGATATTTGCCAGTCTCTATGGATTGGAAACAGTTAGCCTGATTTATTTCAATGTTTATGGGCCTTATTCAGATCCAAATGGAGCTTATGCCTTGGTAATAGGTAAATTTCTCAAACAGGTAAAGGGTGGAGAACCAATGACAGTTTGTGGTGATGGAGAATATTTTAGAGATTATACTTATGTAGATGATGTTGTGCGCGGAAATATGCTGGCTATGACCAGTGAAAAGGTTGGAAAAGGGGAGACGGTCAATATGGGAAATGGAAATCCAAGATCAGTAAATGATATTGTCCAGATAATTGGTGGAGAATCAGTAAATATAGATCCAAGACCTGGAGATGGTAGATATTTTGCAGCAGACACCACCAAAGCAAAAGAACTCCTTGGTTGGGAGCCGACTATAACTTTGGAAGAGGGAATTGCTAAACTAAAGAAATTGGAATAAAGTGACGTATTCAGATTAGTTGATGATAAGAACCTTTGACCAGTTTATGAGACTGGCTTAGGGTATCCGGACTTACGGATATTCCTGATAATCCGGATAGTGTGTGGAATATTTTATCCGTATAATCAGTATCATCCGTAAATCCGGATACCTCAACCCGGTATAATAAACACATCAGCTTATCTATATTACTGGCCCATCATCCGCAGTACTACATTTACAGTTCGTAGAACAATAGACAGATCCAGAAGAAAGGATCTGTTTTTTATATAATAGAGATCATATTGCAGTTTATCCTGAGAAGTTTTCATGGTGTCTGTATAGTTTTGGTGTATAGCAGCCCATCCGGTAATTCCAGGTTTAACAATATGTCTTAGAGCGTAATAAGGCATTTTTTCTGTTAATTCTTCTACAATTTGCGGTCTCTCTGGTCTTGGCCCTATTAAGCTCAGATCTCCTTTGATAAGGTTGATAACCTGAGGAAGTTCATCAAGTCTGGTTTTTCTAAGTATCTTTCCAATTTTAGTAATTCTTTTATCATCTTTTTGTGCAAATTCAGGCTTGCCTTCTTTTTCCGCACTACCATCAGGAGCAAGGGCATACATGGTTCTGAATTTATATATCCAGAAGATTTTTCCAAATTCACCAACACGTTCTTGTTTGAAAAAAATCTGCCCCTTTGAGCTTAGCTTAATTGATAAAGCTATAAAAGGAAAAATGCTAATTAGAAAAATTAGTAAAACAATCGCAGCCAAATAATCTAACAAGCGTCTGAATTTATTATAAATAGCCTGTTCTTTTTTTCGGAGATTATTGAGAAACCAAGTTTCTGAAAAAATAGAAGGCGGAATTCTGCCAGTTACAATTTCATAAAATTCACTAAAATCAATATTTTGAACCGGCCAAAATAGAAGCTCATAAAGTTCTGTTAACACACCTTCTTGAGTTTTTATTCCCGGAGCTGTCACTATTATATCAGCTTTGTGGGTGCTTATTGCCGGACGTAGAGCTTTTAAACTGCGATAGATCGATACACTTCCTGGAAAATCTGAATTTTTAATTTTACCACTGGGATCACAGATAGCAGTAATTTTATAGCCTTTTTCTGGATGTCTTTCTATTATTTGAAACAAATGCTTTATTTCTTCTTCATATCCTACAATTACTACTTTTTTTAGTAATTTTTTGCTGCCGATCAATCGATCATAGACTGCTCGCCATAGAGAGCTAAAAGAATAACCAATTAGTATATTAAGTAAGAGAATGGTTTTTGGAGTAATATCTCCCTTTGGTAATAGATATAAAAGTAATATACTCAAAATCAATGACATTATTCCAGCTTCAAGTACTCTTTTGTATGATTTTGCTGTATAGGTTGATTTAAGATCGTATAAACCATTGATGAAATTGATCAAAATCCAAAATAAAAAAAGCACAACAAAAAGACCGCTATGTTTTTGCAAGGTTTCAATATTTGGTAATTGGCCATGTCTGATTATTAGACTTAGCCAAAAAGCCAAAATATAGAAGAGTAGGTCTCCACCTGCTAAGATTATCTGTTTAATTCTATAAACGAATTTCATAATTGTCCACAGTCTCTTTTTCTGATATAATAAAAGCCATAATTTACCTTAATTTATAGCATATTTGCCTGTCAAAAACAAGAGCAAGTCTGATTTTTGTGCTAAATTAAGCCATTTTATCTTATGCGGATAACCCAGAATTTTAAATTAGTTTTAGTATTGATCGTTTTTTCTGCTTTTGCTGGTATTTCTCCAGTTTTAGCTAAAAAAAGTAATGATCCATTTGTAGAGCAGTGGTCTTACGAGAGAATCGGATTATATAATGCTTGGGATTATGCTACTGGTTCACATGACGTTATAGTGGCGGTTTTGGATAATGGTTTTGATTCATTTCATCCAGATTTGCGTAACAATGTTTGGAAAAATGAAGATGAAATTCCAAGTAATGGAGTTGATGATGATAAAAATGGTTATATAGACGATGTCTGGGGTTGGAATTTCCATGAAGCAGATTTCAATAAAAATGGTGTACTTGAGGACAGTGAAACTAGGGGTAATAATAATCCTCGCCCAGATGTTTCAGATTTGACTGAAAAAGAAAAAGAAGATGGTGTATTTAATCATGGGACACTTGTTGCCGGAATAATAGGCGCTCAAGGAAATAATGGTAGAGACGGCGCAGGCGTGAATTGGAATGTGAGATTGATGAATTTAAAAGTTTTAGGAAATAAAGGAATTGGAAGTTTGAGACCCATGTCTGAAGCAGTATACTATGCAGTTGATAATGGAGCTGATGTTATAAACATTAGTATGGTTGGTACTGAAAATGGAGATAGATTGATGGAAGCTCTAACTTATGCTTTTGAAAATGGTGTGGTAGTTGTGGCTGCTGCAGGAAATGATCTGGTAGTCCTCAATGACAATCCTCTTTATCCGATTTGTAGTGATGCAGAAATTGATGAAGAGAGAGTGTTGGGGGTAAGTGCCATAGACGAGGAGAGAAGAATTGCTCGATTTTCAAATACCGGATCAGATTGTGTTGATATTGCAGCTCCTGGTGTTGACATTGCTTCAACAGTTAGATTTTCTCCGACAAATGGCTTGTCTGATACTTACCTTTCTGGATATAAAGGAACTTCATTTGCAGCTCCATTTATAAGCGGTGCCGCTGCACTTATTAAGAGTGTTAGACCTGATTGGGGTGCAGTAGAAATCTTTGATGCCATACTTAAGACTGTGATGCATACTCCTGGACAAGATGAGGTTGTATATGCAAATTTATTTGGTGCAGGCCTGATTCAGATCGACAAAGCGTTGGCATATGCAATTGCACAAAAAACAGAACAAAAAATAACAGAAGTTGAAAAAAAGACAGATCAAGTAGAGTCAAAACAAGAAATGCCAGCTTCTAAGCTTGTTGCGTCTGAAAAAAAAGTTTTGTTTTACAAAAAAAGCAGTGGGGAAGTTAGTGTTTTAAATTTAAGTACCAGAGAGTCAGAAAGATATTTTAGAGGTGGTTTCAAGAGTATTGATGATTTGGCTGTTTACCAAGAAGGTGGAAAAATGCGCTATGTTATTGCCAGAAAAAAAACAGATAAATTACGAGAAATAAAAGTATACAATGAAAGATGGATAAGTCTAGCCAGTTGGACAGTTCCGGCCAGTGGTGAGTTAAATTTGGCTATTGGTAATTTTTCTGATCAGCCTGGAATGGAAATAGTGTTGGCACCAAACTACTCTGATGATCAGATTTTTAGAATTTTTAGTTTCAAAGGAGAGTTTATAGCTGAATATAGTTTAAGTGGTATTCATGGTGGTGTGGACATAGCCATCAATACTTCTAAAGTTGGTTTTGATCAGATTTTGACTCTGTACAAGTTTAATTCTACGGTTTTTGTAGAGAGATTTGATAGTTTTGGAGATTCTTTTGGGCGAAATTCTGTAAATTCATTAGTTGAAGGAGGTTCAATAAGTGTGGGAGATTTAGATGGAGATTCAGAAAATGAAATTGCTCTAGTGTCAGGATCTGGAAAGAACAGCAGTATTTTTTACTATGAATTAGATGGGGGTTTGTTGAGAAATTTTTATGGCTATGATTATAGTTTTACAGGCGGTATAAATGTAAATGTGTTTAACTATAATTCTGATTTAAAAGATGAAGCGATTATAACTTCCATGGATGGTACTCGTCCGGTATCAGTTTGGTCAAATCACAGTAGACGTTTGGCTAAGTTTTATCCTTTTGGAGAGGATAACCAAGAAGAATTCGAAGTCGTGCCACTTTGGTAAAAACAGTAAACAGTAGTGACTGGTAAAATTTGTCATCTCGAGCGGAATTTTCTGAAAGAAAAATGGAGTCGAGAGATCCCTTGTTTTCAGTAAGTCGTCTAATAGGAATAATAAGTTCAATCACTGGTCATTATTATTTATTATTTACTGCTTGCTGTTTTCAATGTATAATATCAGCATCAAAGAAAATTATCATATAAAAAAATCATATGATTAACCAAACACCAATTTTTGAAAAAAAGAACGTGGTTATAACCGGTGGCGCCGGATTTGTTGGTTCACATCTTTGTGAAAGACTCTTAAAAGACGCAAAAGTTATTTGTATTGATGATCTTTCAAATTCTCATATTCAAAATATTGAACATCTCTTACAGTATCCTGATTTTGAGTTTCTTAAATATGATATTAATAACCCCATTGATTTAGATGATTTTCCAGAATTAGATAAGTTCAAAGTTAAATTTCAAGGAATTCAAGAAATTTACCATCTTGCTTGTCCTACCAGTCCTAAACAATTTGAATCATTGAAAATACATTCATTGTGGGCAAATTCCCGAGCAATGCTTTCTACTCTGGATTTATCATTGAAATATAAGGCCAAATATCTTTTTACCTCCAGTTCAGTAGTTTATGGAGAAGCTACAGATGATGATTATATATTTTCAGAAAATGAAGAAGGAATTGTAAATCATCTTTCCCCAAGAGGTTGTTATGATGAGGGGAAGAGATTTGCAGAAACCTGTGTGGAAACCTATAGACAGGTCTATGGGTTGGATGTTAAAATTGCCAGGCTATTTACAACCTATGGTCCGAGAATGAAATTGCGTGATGGGCTCTTGATCCCGGATTTTATTTTAAATGCTCTTGAGCAAAATCCTCTTACAGTTTATGGTGATGAAACTTTGGAGCAGTCACTGTGCTACATAACAGATGCTATAGATGGGCTGGTAAGACTTATGGATTCAGATCCTGAAGTCTCAATAGTTAATCTTGGAAGTGAAACACCAATGCGAATGGTTGATGTGGCTAATAAAATTATCCAGATGACTCATTCATCTTCAAGAGTAGCATTTGAAGATCCTTTAGTTTTTTTAACCAAAAAAGGAATTCCAGATTTACGTTTGGCCAAGGAAAAATTAGGTTGGATTCCACTTGTTGGACTTGATGAGGGTCTACAGCGAACAATTGATTATACACTTGCCAACAAAGAAGCTATGGGACTAAATCACTTATATTAAAATATGATGTTAGCTGTTGTGCCTGCTTTCAATGAACAAAGAAAAATTCAAAAAGTTGTTTCTGATCTCATCCCTTTTGTGGATGAGGTTCTTGTTATAGACGATGGTTCAGTGGATATGACTGCGCAAAAAGCAAAGGGCGCCGGAGCAAGTGTTTTAATACATAAAATAAACCGAGGGCAGGGAGCTGCACTGCAAACCGGACATCAATATGCTCTTGCAAAGAATTTTGACCATGTTTTGCATTTTGATGGAGATGGACAATTTGACACAGGGCAAATTAAGCCTGCGCTCGAATTTCTAAAAAAGAAAAAAGTAGATATTTTGCTGGGTTCAAGGTTTTTGGATAAAAAATCTAATATTCCTTTTTTGAAAAAAAATCTGCTACTTCCAATAGGGAGAGTAATAGATAGATTGTCAGGCGCAGTTAGGCTAACAGATGCTCATAATGGATTTAGAATTTTAACCAAAAAAGCCCTGCAAAAGATCGTAATAACTCAGGACCGCATGGCACATGCAACTCAGATTCCAGTATTGATCAAAAAAAATGATTTGGATTATGTTGAATATCCTGTTACAGTAGAGTATAGTGAATATGGACAAGGCCTGAAGGGGGGATTAGCAATTTTAAAGGATCTATTTTTTGATAATTTTGTGAGGTAAATTATTTTATTGTTATGATAATAATATTCCAAATTTTGTTTGTACTGTTTGCCTTATTTGCAATAGGAGTAGTACTAAAAAGAAAAAAAGATGGACTGCTCGGACCAAAAGGAGTTATATTTTGGATAGTTTTTTGGTTAATTGCAATATTAGTAGTGTTTTGGCCAAATAGCACTTCAATATTGGCAAAGTATCTAGGAATTGGAAGAGGGAGTGATTTGGTCATATATGTTTCATTAGCTTTAATGTTTTTTATCTTGTTTAGGCTTCACGTAAAAATAGAATCAATAGGAAGAGATATTACCAAAGTGGTTAGAAAAGAAAGTTTAGAGAAATAAAACCAAGATATAGTCTATCGAATAACAACTAAAATTATGAAAATAGCCCAAATAGTCTGCAGTTATCCACCATATTACGGAGGAATGGGCAATGTTGTTTTCCAAACAGCAGCAGGATTGGCAAATTTAGGGCATCAAGTTCAGGTTTTAACCCCGCAATTTCTTGAAAAAAAAGAAATAAAACCAGTCACCGAGCCAGTAGAAAAAAAACATACAAAAGAGCTGCAAAGCCAAATAGATTATGCTAAAAGATTGAAGCCTAGTATACGATATGGAAATGCAGCACGTCTTCCTCAAATTCAGAGTGAGTTAGATGAGTTTGATCTGGTTCATTTACATTATCCTTTTTTTGGTACAGCAAATCTGGTTAGGCGTTGGAAATTAAGAAATCCTGATAAGCCGCTGGTGATAACCTATCATATGGATAGTAGAAGTGGTGGTTGGAAAGGTTTGATTTTTTCATATTATGCAAAATATTGGATGCCAAAAATTCTTGGTACGGCAGATAAATTAATAGCAAGCTCATTTGATTATATTGAGTCAAGTGATGCCAGAGAAATATTTGCAAAAAAACCAGAGAAATGGCTTGAATTGCCCTTTGGTGTAGATGCGGAAAGGTTTTCACCTCGAGCAAAGCCTGAATATTTATTTCAACAGTACGGTTTGGATATGGGGCAGCCCACAGTTTTATTTGTGGGCGGGATGGATACTGCTCATTATTTTAAAGGTGTAAAATATTTTTTAGAAGCGATTCTTTTTTTGCAAAAGAAGAATATTAATTTACAAGCAGTATTAGTTGGTGATGGTGATTTGAAAGTCGGTTTTGAACAGTTGGCACGTTCGTTTGATTTGAAAAACACTGTTTTTGCAGGGTCAGTTTCTGATAGTGATTTGCCAGCCTACTATAATATGGCTGATTTACTTGTTTTACCCTCAATAAACAAGTCAGAAGCATTTGGGATGGTTCTGCTTGAGGCTATGGCCAGTGGAGTTCCGGTTATTGCCAGTAATTTGCCTGGAGTTAGGTCTGTTGCTGCTGATGGTGGTGTGTTGGTTGAGCCAGGAAATTATCAGGATATTGCTGACGCAATCCAAGGTTTTTTTATGAGTGATGGTAATAGAGAAGAATGGAGACAGGATGTTCGAAGTATTGTGGAGCAAAAATATTCTTTGGAACAAGTTACCAATAGTCTCGATTGGATTTATAGATCACTTGTTAGTTGATTTTTGTTTTGTTATACTAGAGTCATAAAAAATTAATAAAAATCATATGGGTAGATTTAAAAAAGGATTATTCCTTGGAAGTTTGTTAGGTGCTGGAGTTGTCTGGCTAAACACTACAAAAAAGGGAAGAGAAACAAAAGATAAGATATTGGATCACGCTGCAGTAGTATATTCAAAAGCATTACAGCAAGCCAGAGATTCAGGAGCTCTTGATAAATTGACTAAACAAAAATATGTCAAAATAGTCAGAGAAATTGTGGATAAATATGCTATTCAAAATGATCTTGCTGCCAATGTTAAGAGTATGGTAGTAAAAGTTGTTGGCAGTCAGTGGTCAAATGTACAAAAAGAAATCAAGAAAAGAAAGAAATAGGTATTAGTCTGTAGTTATCAGTCGATAGAAAGAGTATTATTTAGACCTTGAATTAATAATTAGCAATAAAAAAGCACCGCAATTGTGGTGTTTTTGATTATATTATGTTTGGGGCCGCGGGGGACGACTCCATCTCAAATGCAACTCGTGTGCTGCTCCCGTCCCCACAAGAGAGGCACAGGTTTACTCGACACCGCAAAGCCGAGGAATTACATAGAGAGGAGTCGTCCCCAAAGGATCTGGAGGGTGGCCGTCTAAGCCTGGTTATCAAGCAGACTCAGGAAAGCAGAGGAGAGTGTTGTCGGAGAGACATCGCCACCCTTGAGAATCCTTAGCGCGTACAGAGCATATCATGTTTATTAGATTTTGTCTAGTCCTGCATAATTTTTTCAGTCAGATTTTTTGATTATTGAGCATGTATCCTCTTTATGCTACAATTTATCTATATTCTTATTATTTGATTTATGAGCTCAATAAACAGTTTTTTTGATCATGCAGTCAGTAAATCTGCTTCTGATTTGCATTTGGTTGGTGGGGAAAAGCCGATGATACGCATACACGGGGTATTGCAAGAAATATCAGATGAAGTGCTTCCTGTAGAGGTGCTGGAAAAGGAAATTTTTGCGCTTTTATCAGAAGAGCAGCAAGGTAAGTTCAAAAAGGAATTAGAACTTGATTTTGGATATGAATTAAATTCCAATCGTTTTCGTATAAATCTACACAGGCAAGAAGGTAAAATTGGTTTATCAGCACGTCTTATACCTACACAAATACCAACTCCAGAGCAATTGAACTTAGAAGAGAGTATTTCTGGATTTAGTGGTCTTATGGATGGTTTGGTTTTGGTAGTGGGGCCTACAGGTCATGGAAAATCAACAACCATTGCCAGTGTCATAGAGGAAATAAATAAAACTAGAAAAACTCATATTGTTACCATAGAGGATCCCATAGAGTTTCATTTTGAAGATAAAAAAAGCCTTATAGAACAAAGAGAAGTTGGGACAGATACTAATTCATTTGCTTCAGCCCTTAAACATGTTTTGCGCCAAGATCCTAATGTTATTTTGGTGGGAGAAATGCGAGATCCGGAAACTATAGCTACAGTGCTTACTGCAGCAGAGACCGGACATCTGGTTTTTTCTACACTTCATACCAGTACAGCGGCAGAAGCAGTTGAGAGAATTGTTGATGTTTTTGAGGGTTCAAAGCAAAAACAAGTACTTATTCAGCTCAGTGCTGTACTCCGAGGAGTGGTTGCGCAGCAATTGGTACCCACAGTTGATGGTAAGCAGGTGATAGCAAGAGAAATACTAGTTAATACACCGGCGGTTGCCAACTTAATTCGAGCCAATAATATTTCTCAGATTTATAGTATGATTCAGACTGGCACAAAAGAAGGTATGATAACTATGGAGAATTCAATTAAAAAATTATTAAAAAAGGGGATTATAGATCGGCAGACAGCAGAACGAAGAATAATTAGACATAAAAAAGTTTAATCAACAAAATGAAATATCGTCGCAATAGATCAAAAAATCTATCCAAATTTGAGATGGAAGAAATTGATCCTAGACTACGTGCCACTTCAATTATAATTATTATTGGCGCGTTTTTAATCATAGCCAGACTCTTTGTTCTTATGGTTCTTCAGCATGGTTTTTATACTGCTTTGGCTCAGGGATCACACACCATGTATTCAAAATTATTTCCAGAAAGAGGAAATATATATGTGCAGGATTCACGCACAGGAGATCAATTTCCAGTGGCTATTAACAAGGATATGTTTTTGATGTATGCCGATACTAGAGAGATTGATTCAGATGATCAGGCAGATAAGATTGCCACTGAACTTGGTCAAGTATTAGAGTATGATGATCAGCAAAAATTAGCATTGTATTTGCAATTAAACAAAAGAGATGATCCTTATGAGCCTTTGCTTGATAATATGGAAGAGGATACTGTGGATATTATAAAAGCTTTGGATTTGGATGGTATTTTATTTACTAGAAATCAAGATCGATTTTATCCAGAATCAAATCTGGCATCTCATGTAATAGGTTTTTTAGGAAAAAATCAAGAGGGAGATAATGTTGGACGCTATGGAATTGAGGGTTATTGGGATGGTAAAATATCTGGACAGGGAGGATTTTTAGAGGGAGCCAGAAGTGCTAGGGGTAGATGGATACCTCTAGCTGGCAGGCTTTTTAAGCCGGCAGAAGATGGTGTGGATGTAAAATTAACTATAGAGAGAACTGTGCAATTCAAATCATGCCAGATATTGCGTCAGGCTATGGAAGAATACGCTGCCACAAGCGCTTCTCTTTTGATTATCAATCCAAAAAATGGGGCAATTTTAGCGCTTTGTTCATTGCCGGACTTTGACTTGAACAATTATGGAGAAGTTGAAGATTCATATATTTACAATAATTCAGCAATTTTTACGCCTTATGAGCCTGGTTCAATTTTTAAACCAATTGCTGCCGCAGCAGCGCTAAACGAAGAAGCAATAACACCACAAACTTCTTTTTATGACACAGGTTCGCGAACAGATATTTGTGATACGCCAATCAGAAATGCCAGCCAAAAAGTTTACAAAGATACAGACATGATTGGAGTAATGGAAAACTCTATAAATACAGGAATGGTTTACGTGGTAGAGGAATTAGGAAAAAATCTTTTTAGAGATTATGTTGAAAATTTTGGATTTGGGACTAAAACCGGAATTGAATTGGATACTGAAGTTTCAGGAACAATTGACTCATTGTTTATTAACAAAAAAGATCGATTGGATTGCTATACTGCCACAGCTTCATTTGGACAGGGAATTACAGTTACTCCATTACAAATGGCAGTAGCATATTCAGCAATTGCTAATGGAGGAAAATTGGTTAAACCTTATATAGTTGAAGAACTTCGCTTTCCAAACAAGCAAGTAGAAAAAACCAGACCAAAAGAAGTTAGGCAGGTTATTACCAAGAGAGCAGCTTCACTTTTATCAGGTATGTTAGTCAAGGTTGTAGATTCAGGGCATGCCGGTAGTGCAGGTGTAGAAGGTTTTTATGTTGCCGGAAAAACCGGAACAGCTCAGATCTCAGGTCGAGGAGGGTATACAGAAGATACTAATCATTCATTTGTTGGTTTTGCTCCGGTTGATGATCCAAAATTTGTAGCCATAGTTAAATTTGAAAAACCTGAGAGAAAGTTTTCAGCAAGTACTGCAGCGCCAACTTTTGGAAAAATTGCTAAATTTATACTAGATTATTACCAAGTAGCTCCGGGAAGAGATTGAGTTTACTATTGACTGAGAGCTTAAATTGCTGTATACTCTTGAAACTAGTACACGCCGCCATCGTCTAGTGGTTAGGACGCCGGGTTCTCATCCCGGTAACCGGGGTTCGATTCCCCGTGGCGGTACAAATGAAGTCAGGGTAGCTCAGCTGGTTAGAGCGTCGGATTCATAACCCGGAGGTCGGGAGTTCAAGTCTCCCCCCTGACACAATGACAAAAGAAAAGCCATTTGGCTTTTCTTTTGTTTGACACTATATAATTACTTTGTTAAGTTAAATTTAGGTATAAATCCCAGTCTATGGGAAAGGGGACAGCGTAGTGAAGACGCTTTGCAGCGTTTTTTTGCTTGCTGCTCTTTTGGTGGCTCTTGCTTGTCACTGGCTGATCGGGGTTCTAACCCCCGAGAAGCCCAGTGAGTCAATTCAGGAGGTCTTTTCAGGACTTGTTCAGCTCGATGAACAGGAACGAGAAGAGATCCTTTGGGTTGAGAGTGAGCCTGAAGAAGGGCGCCGGCAGATCAAGCCTGCCCTAACCATCCTGCTTTCAAGATCAGACGTGCAAATGTACGTTGATCAGGAAATTGACGAGTACCAACTCGTCTCTCGAGGTACTCTGTCTGTCACGGTGCGAAATATCACTGTGGCACTGCGCAATTCTTGGGCTGTGTTTGACACCCGGGTTTTGGTGCAATTCAATGGCAAAATGTACACTAGCAGAATAGTTTTGAGGTTGGCTGAAATCAACTACGAACGGGAAAGCCGAGCAATCTATGTGGGCAAGTTCAAGATCGATCATATCAAGACACCGGCAGCGCCTTACTTCGTTGCCGAACTTCTGAGATGGCCGCTCAGTGAACTGATCACCTGGACTATCTCGAATCGTCCACTCCACTACCTGACTGAAGATGACTTGTCTGACTTGCCGGTCAAAGGTGTTTGGCCTTCGGCGATTTGGTTGGAAGATGACAAGGTAGTCGTCGGTTTGGGTGTTGCAGACGACGTCGTGAGCTCAGGCTCTCCGTAACCGTCGCAGTCTTGGAGGAACAGTGACGGTCATGCATCAATAAAACTCAGCCCCTTATAAGGGGCTGAGTTAATTTATATTTAGTTTATCATTAAAATTGAGAAGTTGTTTCTTCCTCTTCAGAATCATCTGCAGGCGGGGGAGTTGGAGTAGGTACAGCTGCTGGAGTTGGCTTTGCACCTTTCAGTGCATCTTTTAATCCTTTTCCTGCTTTGAACTTTGGAACAGTTACAGGCGGGATTTGAATTTTTTCTGTGGGATTTTGTGGATTAACTCCTACACGTCCTGCTCTGGTTTTGGCACTAAAAGCTCCAAAACCGGCAATGTTTACACTTCCATCAGCTTGAAGTGTGGTTGTAACTATCTCTACAAATGCCTCAATCATTGATTCTGCTTCTTTTTTTGAGACTCCTGCTTTGTCTGCTATTGCTTGACTCAATGCTGCTTTGTTCATAATATACCTCATTAGTTCCTCCAGGCGCTTGACCCTTTGGAAGTTAGATTACTAATTACAAGTATTGTATCTTATGTTAATATTTGCGTCAATAGAGCAAAAAAAACCTTTGTGGAAAATTAGCAAAATACTCTCTAGGTTTAATTAATAAAAAATGGCCAGAAGGCCATTTTTTATTTTGCGTATTCTATAGCTCGATTTTCTCTAATTACGTTAACCCTGATTTCCCCGGGATAGGTCAGCTCATTTTCGATTTTTCGGGCAATATCTTTTGCCAAATTGTAAGCATCATAATCATCAATATCATTTGGATTAACAAATACTCTAACTTCGCGTCCAGCTTGGATAGCATAAACTTTGTCAATTCCAGGAAAATCACTGGCTGTTTTCTCAAGCTCTTCAAGTCGCATCACATACTGTTCGTATGTATCACGTCTTGCACCGGTTCTTGAGGCTGAAATTGCGTCAGCAGCCATAACCAGCTTTGTCAGAAGAAGTGGTGGATTGGTCTCATGATGAGTTAGGGCTACTTCTGCAATATCCTCAGAAAGTCCAAATTTATTTAGAATTTTATGACCCACTTCAGGATGTCCACCTTGAGTTTCATGATCAATAGATTTACCAATATCATGGAAAAATCCAGCTTTTTTGGCAAGAGCCGGATCAACTCCAAGTTCTTGAGCCATAAGAGCAGAAAGATGTCCAACCTCTATGCTGTGGTTCAAAACATTTTGTCCATAACTGGTTCTGTACTTAAGTCGACCAACAATTGAAACTAATTTTGGATCAATTCCTGTTATACCCATCTCATAAAGAGCTTCTTCTCCAGCTTTTCTAAGATCTAGTGCTAGTTCTCTTTTTGCTTCTTCAATAAATTCTTCGATTTTTGCCGGTTGAATTCTGCCATCTTTTATAAGTTTTTCTAGGGCAAGCTGACAAACACGTCGTCTAATTGGAGAGAATCCTGAGATGATAAGCATGCCAGGAGAATCATCAATTATTAATTCACAGCCGGTTAATTTCTCAATAGTCTTAATATTTCTTCCATCTTTTCCAATTATACGACCTTTCATTTCATCACTTGGTAGATTTACTACAGTTCCAGTGTTTTCGTTAGCATGGTTTGCTGCACATCTTTGCATGCTATCAATAATTATTCGTCTGCCTTTTTCTTCATAAAACTCAGTATTTTCTTTTTCAATTTTCATCAATCTTGATTGAAGAGCATTTTTACTGTCATCTTCAACTCGATCAATTAGAATTTCCAATGCCTGTTCTTTGTCATATCCTGAAATTTTTTGAAGTTTATCTTTTGCTTCTTCGTGCATTTCATCTACTCTTCCTTTAATTTTTCTTACTTCGTCTGCTTTTTTCTCTAGTTTTGTTCTGGTTTCTTCTACTTCTGTAATTTTTTTATCAAACATTTCTTCGCGTTTTTCAAGTCTGGCTTGAGAATTTTTGATTTCCTGTCTTCTTTGACTTTCTTCTTTTTTTGCATCATCAATAAGTTTGATAGCTTTTTCTTTTGCCTTTAAAAGAAGTTCCTTTTCTTGGTTTTTGGCTTCCATTATTTTTTTCTCTGCCAAAGCTTCAGCAGAATTTGCTTTTGCTTGTGCAAGTTGTTTGCGTACTGCATATCCAATGGCAATACCAAGAATTCCACCAAGAAGGGCAGCAAGTACAGCATAAATTAGTGTTAATTGCATATAAAAAATTTCTCAGTAACGTGAGATTTTCAAAATCTTTTTGTACGAAGAGAAAACCCAAAAAAGGGCTTATTAAGCGTCTTGTCTAATGCTAGACAAAGAGATAGAAGTTCCTAAGTCTGAAATTTGACTTATTTTTAACATATCTATAGTAATATTTACGATTGTCTTTCTGGTCTAATACGCTAGATTCGCATTCAAAGATTCTTTTCTTCACGTTAAGTTTAATTAAATCGTGAGTTTATACTATCAGAAAAGAGGTCTTTTGTCAATCATGCCAGATATTTGCTAAAATTAGCTATTTTGAGATAGTTTTAATATAGAAAAGAGCTGTGGATAATTAAAAAGACCGCTTTTAGGGGTCTGGATATTTTGGTTTTCGGAGCCACTGCGCACGCCGGGTAGGCGAACGCAGCAGTACCATGGATCAGATCTCGATCTCCGGAATCGCCCTGTTGTGGCGGTCCGGCGGGTCGAAGGGCTCGTAGGCCGGCAGCTGGGTCGGCCTCAGCGAGGTCTGTCCTTCTTCTCCCTCGTCGTCCTCCTCTTCGTCAGTGTAGTGGCGCACCGGCTCTTCCGCAGGACGGTCAAGCCGACGAGTGTCATCACATGGGCCCGGTTCTGGTGGGCTCGGGTGATCCTCTTTGGGCATATCTGAACTCCTCTAGACAATTCTATTATTGAAGATAGTATTTTTTATAGGTTTTGTCAATAAAAAAGAGCTGATTAAAGCTCTTTTGATAAGTTTTCCAAGAAAATTATTTTATTAAAAAAGAAAAATCTTGATAATTATTTGAAGTTATTTTTTTGGGAGGTTGTGCATCTTCAACTTGGTATTTACCAATCTCAGTTCTTCTCAGTTCTTTGCAATAGGCTCCGGTTTTAAGTTTTTGCCCAATGTCATGCGCAAGAGTTCTTATATATGTGCCTGTGCCACATTTTACTTCCAGTTTTAGATTGGGATAATTATATTCAAGTAATTTAATATCATGAATTGTAATTTCAGATGGTTTACGTTCAACCTCTATTCCTTTTCTGGCAAGTTCATAAAGTTTTTTACCTTTTATTTTCTTGGCTGAAAACATCGGTGGTATTTGTTCTTGTGCTCCGATAAAATCCTCTAGAATTTCAAGTATCCTTTCTCGCGTTGGTTCAATTATTTCACCTGCTGTTTTTTTGATATTTCCAGTTAGATCATAGGTTTCAGTTGTTGCTCCAAGTTCAATTTCTACTGTATAGGTTTTATCTTGATTTTTAAATTGATCAATTCGTTTTGTAGCTTGTCTTCCAACCGCAACTATAAGAAGCCCGGTGGCAAAGGGGTCTAGAGTCCCGGCATGACCTATTTTTTTGATTTTTAGGACACTACGAAGATAAGCCACAATATCATGACTGGTCCAGTCAACTGGTTTATCAATTAGCAGAAAAAATGACTCAATTGTTTTTATTTCTTGTTCCATTCTAATATGATACAATAATACCAGTATGAATAGCAAAAAACAGATAAAAAATCAAGCCTGGGGGTTTGTAGATTCAAAAGGAATAGAAGTTCCCAATACTAAGCCAATTTTTGAAGATAGTAAAAAAAATCAACTAAGATTATTTTTCCATCCCGGAAAATTTTTTTATATAATTACATTAAAAAAAATAAAAAAAACCAAAAGAAGGATAGAAATTTTTATTCAGAGCCATTTCGTATTTTGGATTTTGGCTGCGGTTCAGGATCAGTCATTGTTGATTTCAAAAAAATGTTTGGCTCTGAATCAGAAATTATTGGAATAGATACTTCTCAGTTGCAAATAGATATTTCCAAAAAGAAAATTAAAGAATATGGAGTAAATGCAGAATTAATTTCATATGATGGAAAACAACTTCCTTTTAGTGATAATTCTTTTGATATTGTTCACGCTAATCAAGCCTTCAAGGAAGTTGACAATATTCCATATTGTCTTGATGAATTTTATCGAGTTTTGCGAGCAGGTGGGGCAGTGACAATTTATACTGATTCCAACAAGCACATTGATAAATTATTAAAGGATTCAGGTTTTAAGATTGAAAAGAAGTATTGTATTCCACAAAAATTGGCCTGGCTATTTGGTAGAAGTTGTGTTATATTGGCAAAATCAAAAAAAGTACTCATAGAATGTTGATTTTTAGGATAGAAAATTAGTATTTAAAATATGCATATTCCGTCATTAGAAGAATTAGACAATATCAGAAAAAGCGGTTTTAGGCCACAGGTTGTTGGTTGTTTTTTGAATGAAAAAAATATTTTATTTGTTTTTAAAAAAGATTATGATCTTTGGCAGTTGCCGCAGGGTGGGATAGATAATCAAGAAATATTAGAGCGAGCAGTTGTTCGAGAAATGACAGAAGAATTAGGAGATAATTTTGTGGAAGCTTCAAGTAAGCAAATAGAAATTATTGGAGAAAACAAAGTTGAGTTTCCTTCGAGTACTCAAAATAAGAGGGACTTAAAGACAGATGATGGTGAAGATGTATTTATGAAAGGAAAAAAATATTTTTTTACCGCTGTAAATACAGAAAATACAGAATTAGATATTTCTGAAACAGAGTTTGATGATTATAAGTGGGTTAGCTATGAACAGGCAATTAAATTGTCTGATAAAATTTATCAAAAAGGTAAAAAGAGAATTACTTTGGATACCTTGGAGAAATTGAAGAAAAGAAAATTATTATAGGTTTTGTATAGTTTAGATTTTTTTAATGAAAATGTTGACACTAACGTACTAAATTGGTATATTTAGGTCAAAGGATGGATTGGTTGAATAATCGGCCAAATACAGCTTGCTACAAAAAATCCAGATTTCTGGGTTTTTTTGTTTAGCGTTTAAGATAAATTTAATACTATTTTTGATAAAGTTATTAATGGTGGACTTGGGGCCGGTAATTTAATCGGTTAAAATCCAGCCTTTAGCAAGCTATAATCCGGGTTCAAATCCCGGTCGGTCCACTACCAAAGACACTCTATTCTCAGGGTGTTTTTTGTACCCACCCCCTTGCCAAATAACTAAAATTTGTTATAATGGCTCTGTCTTCAAATACCATTTTGGCTGAATTTACCATTTTTTCATTAAAATCTTTTCAAATTTTTTTAGCTTAACAAAGGTTAAGCCGCAAAAATTGTTCAAAGATTTTAATTGAAAAAAATGAAAAATTCATCTCAAAAGCGTATTTAAAGACAGCGCCATATCGCTATCTTTAAAAAAGACAAATTTTTAATTTATATACTTAACTCAAACGTTATGCATATCTGGCTAACTCTAGTGCCAGCAATTCTGGCCATTTTATATGGTTTTTTCTTAATTCAATGGATCAAAAAGCAGCCTGCAGGAGGAGACAAAATGCAGACAATTGCCAAAGCTATCCAAGAGGGCGCAAAAGCTTATCTTGGGCGCCAATATAAGACAATTGCAGTAGTTGCAATAGCGGTATTTGCACTACTTTGGTTTTTTATTGATCTAAACACAGGAATTGGATTTCTAGTTGGTGCAGTTTTATCTGGTCTTGCTGGATATCTGGGCATGACAATTTCTGTTCAAGCAAATGTTCGAACTACAGAAGCTGCCAAAAAAGGTCTAAAAGAAGCTTTATCAATGGCTGTAAAAGGTGGATCTGTAACAGGTTTACTAGTTGTGGGTCTAGGACTTCTGGGTGTTAGTGGATTTTACCTAATTTTCAAAGATGTAAATGCTCTTATCGGACTTGCATTTGGTGGAAGTCTTATTTCAATCTTTGCTCGTATTGGTGGTGGAATTTTTACCAAAGCTGCAGATGTTGGAGCTGACCTGGTAGGAAAAGTTGAAGCTGGAATTCCAGAAGATGATCCACGAAACCCGGCAGTTATTGCAGACAATGTGGGGGACAATGTCGGGGATTGTGCTGGAATGGCAGCTGACTTGTTTGAAACGTACGCTGTTACTGCTGTTGCTGCAATTCTTCTTGGATACTTAACTTTTAACAACAAAGAATCTGCAATTTTTTATCCACTTGTAATTGGTGGAGTATCAATTATTGCTTCAATCATTGGAACCTTCTTTATAAAACTTGGAAAAAAGAAAAATATAATGGGAGCCCTTTACAAGGGTCTAATAGTTTCAGCAATTCTTTCACTTGGGGCTTTCTGGTTTGTAAGTGATTGGTTTGCTCCAGGACTTGAAATGAAAACAACAGCGCTTTTCTACAGTGCTCTTGTTGGTGTAATTCTTACAGCACTTATGGTTTGGATTACAGAGTATTATACTTCTACAGAATTTAAACCGGTAAAATCAATTGCAAAAGCAAGTGAAACAGGACATGGTACAAATGTAATTGCAGGTCTTGCTGTTTCTATGAAAGCAACCGCTCTCCCAGTAATTTTCATTGCAGCTGGAATGCTCGTAGCTTTTTCATTTGCAGGTTTGTATGGAGTTGCAATCGCAGCTATGGCCATGCTTTCCCTGACAGGAATTATTGTAACAATTGATTCATATGGTCCTATTACTGATAATGCTGGTGGAATTGCTGAGATGGCAGAGCTTGGTGAAAGTGTCCGCGCTGTAACTGATCCACTTGACGCAGTTGGAAACACAACAAAAGCAGTTACCAAAGGATATGCAATCGGAAGTGCTGCTCTTGCTGCGCTTGTTTTATTTGCTGATTTTACGCACAAGCTTACTGAAAATGGAATGGATACGGTTTTCAGAATTGACGATCCAAATGTACTTGTGGGATTATTTATTGGTGGACTTCTTCCGTACTTGTTCGGTGCTTACCTGATGGAATCAGTTGGAAAAGTTGCTGGATCTGTTGTAAAAGAAGTTAGAAGACAGTTCAAAGAAATTAAGGGAATTATGCAAGGTGAAGGGAAACCGGATTATGCAACTTGTGTAGATATTGTAACCAAGGGTGCAATCGGACAAATGGTTTTACCAGCCCTTATCCCGATTGTGGCTCCGATCTTGGTTGGTGTATTCCTGGGCGCAGCTGCACTTGGTGGATTACTTGTTGGTACAATTGTAACAGGAATATTTGTAGCACTATCCATGACAGCAGGTGGTGGAGCTTGGGACAATGCCAAGAAATATATTGAAGACGGAAATCATGGTGGAAAGGGAAGCGATGCCCATAAAGCCGCAGTAACAGGGGATACAGTTGGTGATCCCTACAAAGACACTGCTGGTCCTGCTATTAATCCTATGATTAAGGTGGCAAATATTGTTGCACTGCTTATTGTTGGATTATTGAAGTAGAATTTATAGCTTAAAACTACTAAAACTCTGCTAAATTTAGCAGAGTTTTTTTGATCATATCTTGACAAAACAGGATTTTTGTGTTATATTAATTTGTTATTTTCAGGACTTCGTTCCAGCTTTTTAGTTGCTTTTTTAGGCAGTTGAAAAGCCGGAGCGGAGAATAGATAGAGAAAACGTTGCGGTCGCCGGTGCCGCAGGAGGGAAGAAGATATGGAGAGGTTGCTTAACCTCTGGGACAATTTCGCCGACTGGCGCTGGACCCCGGTCATCGGGATCTTGGTGGCTCTCGTGCTCATCGTCGGCCTCATTCGCGAGGCGTCGTACATGATCGGGATGGAGCCGATCATCGGTGAGCAGTTCGCGGCCGAGGTCGGTGCTTCCTACTGTCAGGCGGCTCACGCCGACCCGGAGTGGGGAGCTGCTGAGCTCCGGGCCTGTGGCGCGCGGCTCGAGCAGCTGGTCACGCCCGAGGAGTGGGACGAGCTCAAGCCGACGATCATCTCGGTCTACTCCGAGGAATGCGTTCCTGTCAACCTCGGCCTCTGCGCTGAGATCGAGGCTCGGTACAAGACGCTCGAGGACGATCCTCATCTCGGAATGCTCGTCGTGGCCCGCGACTTCGTCTGGCTGCGACGCGGCCTGTACGGAGACTAGGCCGCGAGCCAGGTTCGAACGTTCATCTCGCGTTGGTAGGCGAGATTCTGTTCTTTTCTTTTACGCTTTCATTGGAGACGAAGGCGTTCCCGGCGACAACTACCAGTCGCCATCGGAACTATGTTTTTTTGAAAAAGAAAATATTGACCAATAAAAAATTGCTTTCTTAAGCATTTTTTTATTTTCTACAGGTCTTGACAAAAGCTAAAATATATGTTATAGTCTTTTGTTATTTTTTGTTCCAGTCTAGTAGTTACTTATTAGGTGCTTATTAGATCGGAGTAAGGAGCCATCATGGACTTGTCGGTTCGTTTGGATCGCTGGATTCTGGTATGGGTCATTGCTTCCGCGCTGGTCGTCTTCGGCGTGCTGGTGTTCTCCACCAACGATTGGATGGAGTTCAACAGCGTAAACGTTGAGATCGACTTCGTTGCCGTCAGACTGGCCTCGGTCGTAGACGACAACTCCGAGCAGGAGCAGCCGACGGCCAGTCCGACCGTCTACGCTCTGCGTCCCGGAATCCGTCCCGGGATCAGGATGTGGGACCATTCGGCCCACGAGTATCGCGTGGTAGCACGACTCGACCACCCGCGCCGGTAGGCGGGATTCTGTTCTTTTCTTTTACGCTTTCATTGGAGACGAAGGCGTTCCCGGCGACAACTACCAGTCGCCACCGGAACTATGTTTTTTTGAAAAAGAAAATATTGACCACATAAAAAACACGTGTAAACCGTGTTTTTTTGTTTTGGTAAATTTCCTTGCCTCGCCCCGATTCTCACCGGGGCGAAGCTGGTTGGCGACCTTGGTCGCTCAGGTGATGCAGGATCCGCCGATCAGGAGACCGGCAAAAGCAAAGGCCAGCGCTACGACCCTGATCATGTGCCAGAAGTCGGTCGGCTGTCCGTAACTGCGTCCACTCCGATTGCTCAAAACTTGTCCTCCCAGACTACATTTTAGACCTTTTTTGCCTAATAGGTCAAATAAGGCTAAATCATTGACTTTTTAGGCATTTTAGAATATAATCAATCCACACTTATAAAAATTCAAATTTATGAACGTTACTGAATTAGCCAGAAAATTACGAGTTAATACCAAAGAACTTTTGGAAATTTTGCCTGAGCATGGTTTTGATATAGGAAAAAAGGCTATTAAGATCGATGATAAGGTTGCGCAACAAGTTATGCGTAAATGGAGATTTATAAAAAAAGAACTTGAAGAGAGAAAAGCCAAAGAACTTGAAGAGAGAAAAGCCAAAGAAAAAGAACTTCGAAAAGAAATGGGGCAAACTGTTAAATTGCCTTCTTTTATTACTGTTCGAGAATTTGCTGAAAAAATGGAGCTTCCAACCACTCAAGTTATTATGGAGCTGATGAAAAATGGAATTCTTGCCAATCAAAACCAAGATATTGATTATGAAACAGCAGCAATTATTGCCGAGGAGCTGGGATTTGGAGTTGAGCAGGCTGGATCAGATTCAGATCAAGTACAACAAGATTCTTCGAGAGAAGAAGATTTGGAAAAAGCAATTGCTTCAGGAGATGATCGACAAACAAGGCCCCCGGTTATTGTTATTATGGGTCATGTTGATCATGGTAAAACTTTACTTTTAGATACTATTAGAAAAGCTGATGTTATTTCCGGAGAAGCTGGGGGAATTACTCAGCATATCGGGGCTTACCAAACTATTTGGGAAGATCCTAAAACAAAGGAAAAAAGAGCAATCAGTTTTATTGATACTCCGGGACATGAAGCTTTTACTATGATGAGAAGTCGTGGTGCAAAAGTTGCAGATATTGCCATTTTGATTGTTGCAGCTGACGATGGTGTTAAACCACAGACCAAAGAAGCAATTGATATTATCAAGGCTGCCAAACTTCCATTTGTGGTGGCTGTAAACAAGATAGATAAGCCAGGCGCTGATCCGCAAAAAGTTAGAACAGAATTATCTCAACATGGAATTCTTACTGAGGAATGGGGTGGAGATATTCAAATGGTAGATATTTCTGCAAAAGAAAATACAAATATTGATAAATTATTGGATGTTCTTCTTCTTGTTGCAGATATGAATGAAGAGTCTATACAAGCCGATGCTTCCATGCCGGCAGCCGGAACTGTAATTGAATCACATGTAGACAAGGGAATGGGCGCTGTTGCAACAGTGCTGATTCAGTCAGGAACCCTTAAGAAAGGGAATAAATTGGTTGTGAATGGTGAGATCTATGGAAAAGTAAGAGCAATGAAAGATCATCGGGGCGAAGACATGCAGGAGGCAGGTCCATCTGTACCAGCTCAAATTCTTGGATTCAAAGTTGCTCCTGTTGTTGGAGATGTGCTTGATGTTTCAAAATCAGATACTGCCAGTGAAATTGATGTAAAAAAGAAAAAAGTAGAACAAACCGGAGCTGAGCGCTCAACAGTTCTTGACTCAATGCAATCAGAAGATGAAGATGATGGCGGAAAGAAAACAATCAATTTGGTTATAAAAGCAGACGTGCTTGGTTCTCTTGAGGCAATTATTGCTTCTCTTTCAAAAATTAAACATCCAGAGGTTGGAATTAAAATTATTGGAAAGGGTCTTGGAAATATAACAGAAGACGATGTTAGAAAAGTGGAGGAGCCAAATACCAGTATAGTTGGTTTTAATGTAAATGCCACTCCTGTAGCAAAAGACATGATTCAGGAAAAAGATATCCACTTTTTGCAGTACTCTGTTATTTATGATTTAATTAATTGGGTCAAACAAGAGCTTGGAAAGCTTCTGGAAGACGAAAAAATTATAACAGAACTTGGAAAATTAAAAGTTTTGGCAATTTTCAAAAAAGAAAAAGGCTCAATGATTGTTGGTGCAAAAGTAGAAGATGGTAAAGCTATCAAAAAAGAAAAAGTAAGGGTAAAAAGAGAAGGTGTTGTTATGGGAACTGGAGAAATAAAAGAATTAAAAGTTGGGCAGCAAGTTTCAAAAGAAGTTTCAGTTGGAACAGAATGTGGACTTGAAATTATAACTAGAGAGAAAATTCAAGAAGGAGATGTTTTAGAAGTTTACAAAGAAGAATCAAAAACAAGAGATCTAGAGACTATTTAAAATCTTCTATGGTTGTGGAACGAGAAAATCTACCATCTGGTGAACAAAAATCAGAAATTAAAAAACCAAAATTAGAAGTTGTTTCTCAAGGACCTTCTGACCAGTCTGAACCGGTAGCGCCGATGAATATTGATCGCGGTACTGTTCGTGAATCTCGAGTAACTCTTGTGAAAGAAAATGGTGGCTATCTGGGTCAGGCAGAGGTTGGAAAAGCAATTGTGCAAAAAACAGTTTTTGAGCCTAGGGAAGCAGATCTTGAGCCAGGAGAGAGTAAGGAACAAGCATTTGCTGAAAAAATAAATGAGTCCGAAACACCAGCTGAGGAAGCTAGAGAAATAAAACAGGAAATACAAAAAGAACATATTGAGGCTGCAGTTGAATTGTTTTGTCTTGAATATTATAAACGTTCAGGCGCTGCTGTGTATGAGGCAAAAACCATTACTCTTGGAGAGCGCGGAACCCAGAATAGGACGGCTGATTTAACTGGGGAGGTTAGCCATAGGACAGAATTTCAATACGTAATTTCAAGAAGTGGAAAGAAACAAATGAAAGATCTTCTAAGTAGTGATTTGCCAGGATTTATTACTAGAGATGGTTATAGATTTGATTTAGACCCCACAAAAGGAGATCTGCTAGGAGACAGAGGATTTACTGTTACTTTAAATATTACTGATCAATTTGGAAATGAAAGACCGATAGATATTAATTTTTTCTACGGTGATGATGGAACTTCTGAAGACGAATCGGAAGATGAGTCAAAGATTGTAAATTTGAGTGAAAGAAGAGACCAAAAAAGAGAAGATGCAGATCATGATCAGGCTTTGGCAGCTTAATTTAAATAAATTTATTAATTTTATAGAAAATATGGCAGAATTAAATATTACAGATGCAAATTTTGAAGAGGAAGTTCTTAAATCAGAAGTTCCTGTTTTATTGGATTTTTGGGCTCCATGGTGCGGTCCTTGTCAGATGATGGGTCCAATTATCGAAGAGCTTGCAGCTGAATATGAAGCTGGAAAAGTAAAAATCGCAAAATTAAATGTAGATGAAAATCCGGCAACAGCTGGAAAATATCAGGTTATGAGTATTCCAACTTTTATTTTATTCAAAGGCGGTGAAGCAGCTGACAAGATGACCGGTGGAATTCCAAAAGAAAAATTAAAAGATTTTGTTGATAAAGGAATTGCTTAAAAAAATATTTATAAAAAAGCTCTGTGAAACAGGGCTTTTTTATTTGTCAAAGTCTCAATAGAGATATTTCTTTTCGTATAGGTTCAAGTTCATTTCGAATTGTATCGGCAATTTCTTTTTTTGCTTTCCAAACTATGGCAAGGAGAGCTGAAAAAATAGAAATAATAGCAATTAAAACTGATAATGCATTTACATTAAATGAAATTACAGTTTCTGGATTCATAAACAGTTTATTTAATAGTAAATTTAGTGTAACAGACTTAGTATAGCATACTCCATTTACTATTTTTTTGTTTTATTAAAAAAAATTAAACTCAGATTAATTTAGTTGTGGTTTTAAGTATTTTTTTATATACTGAAAATATTACTCATTAATAAAATATTTATATGAAAAAAGAATATAAGATTTTTGGATATTTTTTGCTTGCCATTGCAGCTATTTTCGTGGTTGTATTTGTTATCAATGCTTTTTCTAGTAGAGGTGGTCTTGGGGTCAGTCCTGGTTATGGTCCAAAAGTGTTATCCAAGCAATCAGTTGTTGAGTATGGAGAAGCAATGCCAGCACTCTACGCTTCTCAAGATGAAGATTTTTATGATGACGGTACATTTGAGTCAGAATCAGCGGTTGACATGGATGAGCGAATGATAATTAAAACTTCAGAACTTTCAGTTGTGGTTGAAGATGTCGCAAGTTCAGTTAAATCAATTACTAAATTTGCTACAGAAAATAATGGTTTTGTGGTTTCAAGTGATATAAGTAAATATAATCAGATTCCTTCGGCAACAGTTGTAATTCGAATTCCATCAGAGGTATTTGATTCAGGAGTAGAAGAAATCAAAAAAATAGGAGATGTTAAAAGTCAGTTTATAAAAGGTGATGACGTAACAGAAGAATATGTAGATTTGGACGCTCAAATTAAAAATTTAAAAGCAACAGAAGAGCAATTTCTTGCGATTATGAAAAAAGCAGTCAAAATCGAAGATATTTTGGCAGTTCAAAGAGAGTTAAGCAATGTTAGATCAAATATAGAGAGAATTGAAGGAAGAATGAAATACTTGCGAGAGAGTGTGAAACTTTCTACTATCACAATTCATCTTTCTAGTGATCCGGCATCACTTCCAGTTGTTGATCAAGAAGATAAATGGAAGCCGCTCGCCACTATCAAAGATGCAGTACGCGGACTTTTTGATAGTTTGAAAGTGTTTGCAGATTTTGTGATTTGGTTTGTAGTTTACATTCCAGTATTTGTGATCTACGCAGCACTTTTTTATCTGTTGTATAGATTTGGATTTTGGGTTTTTTACAAAATTAAAAAATAATAAAAATGGTCTCGCAAGAGGCCTTTTTTTGTTATTGTAGATAAAATTTAACAACACTTGACTATTTATTTTAAAAGCGTAAAATTAAGGGGCTAATTTATTCATTTTTATTTTTTAAATATGCAAAATCCTTTTGAAAATGCCATGAGTCAGCTAGATAAGGCTGCAAAGGTTATGAATCTGAATAAAGATACTCATGAGATACTAAGACATCCAGAGAGGGTGCTCACAGTGTCAATTCCAGTAAAGATGGATGATGGGTCAACAAAAGTATTTACAGGTTTTAGAAGTCAGTACAATAGCGCTCGTGGGCCATACAAGGGTGGAATTCGCTATCACTGGAACGTAACACTTGATGAAGTAAAAGCCTTGTCATTTTGGATGGCTATGAAATGCGCCGTGGCTGGAATTCCACTAGGTGGAGGGAAGGGTGGAATTATTGTAAATCCAAAAGAGCTTTCAGAGGGTGAACTTGAAAGATTGTCTCGTGGATTTATCCAGAAAATTTACAGATATATTGGCTCAGACAAAGATATTCCAGCACCTGATGTGTATACAACTCCACAGATTATGGCTTGGATGAGAGATGAATATGAAAAACTTGTAGGGCATGAAGATCCAGGAGTTATTACAGGAAAACCACTTGATCAAGGTGGTTCAGAAGGAAGAGGATATTCAACAGCACAGGGCGGTTTCTATTGTCTTCGCGAGTCAGCCAAGAAACTTGGACTAGAACCAGCAAATACCAAAGTTGCAATTCAGGGATTTGGGAATGCTGGAAGTTTTATGGCCAAGATTTTATCAAAAGCAGGATACAAAGTAGTGGCAGTTACAGATTCTCGTGGCGGAGTGATGAATATG
The DNA here is from genome assembly GCA_964522405.1 of uncultured Gammaproteobacteria bacterium. GTDB lineage: Bacteria > Patescibacteriota > Patescibacteriia > Magasanikbacterales > UBA922 > CAZFTR01. The sequence continues at coordinate 110,726 of CAZFTR010000002.1, forward strand.
GAAGGTCTTGATGTGGAAGCGGTTTCTGCTCACAAAGAACAAACCAGATCAGTAGCTGATGCGCCAGGCACACAGCCGATAAGTAACGAAGAAATTCTTGAGCTGGATGTAGATGTGCTTGTCCCTGCAGCACTAGAAAATGTAATTACGCAGGAGAATGCAGCAAATATCAAAGCAAAAGTAATTATTGAGTTGGCAAATGGTCCAGTAACTCCAGAAGCAGATGAAATTCTTCATTCAAATGGAATTTTGTTTGTGCCAGACATTCTTGCGAATGCTGGAGGAGTAACAGTCAGTTGTTTTGAGTGGCAGCAAAATGTTCGTGGAGAACATTGGACAGAAGAAGATGTAATTGAAAAATTAGATAAGCTCATGGTAGAAGCTTTTGATGCTGTTTGGGATGTTAAAGAAAAGCATGGTATTGATATGAGAACAGCTGCTTTTGTGCATGCGACTGGTTTGATCGAAGAGGCGATGAAGAAATAGAATTAAAGAAATATTAGAAAACCCTCAAGAAATTGAGGGTTTTTTGATTGTGGAACCGAAGGTGGACGGAGATCTCCTTCGGTAGGTGTTGTTGTCAGGGAGTCTCGCCCTCGTAGAGCTTGGGACAGTGCCGGCGCAGGCGGGCGCGCCAGCGATCATTGGCGCACTCAGCCGGGCACCAGAATCCGAGTCTGCACATCAGGCGCTCGGCCAGCCGGTAGCCGATCTCGCGGATGTCACCGACCGCCTGGGTGCCGATGAACCGGTGCGGAATCCCGCAGCGGTCGAGAAAGGTCAGTGCTCGGGTGCAGGGGTCGGTTTCTCTTCCAACCCAGCTGAACTCCTCGGAGATGTATCCGTCTTCGAGGGCGCGCGTCAGACGCGCGCCGAAGCCGAACTCGATGAGGGGTCTGGGGTTCCCTTCGACGATTTCACAGAGAACCAGGATGCCACGGTGATCTCTGTCACCGAGGATCCGCATCATGTGGCGGTATTCTGTCATATTTGCCTACCTTCTCCGTCCAAAAAACATATTAAAACAAATAGATATTTTTTGCAAGTAAGATTTAATGTTTTTCTTGCATTTTCAGCCATTTTTTAGTAGCATAGGATATGCTATGAAAGATTTTTTAAGAAGTATTATAAAAGAAGCTGGAGCTCTTTCTGTTGAGTATTTTCGCAAAGGTGTAACTCATGAGACTAAGAGTAATTTGAGTGATTTGTTAACTGAGGCAGATGTGGCAGTTAGCGAGCTTTTGGTAGAAAAAATTCATACAAAATATCCAGACCATCATATCTATAGTGAAGAGTTGGAAGAAGATATCAATCCGGGAGCAGAATTTCGTTGGGTAATAGACCCAATTGATGGGACTAGAAATTTTGCTATGGGTCTGCCACTTTTTTGTCAAATTGTGGCTATTCAACAAAATGAAGAAATAATCCTAGGTGCAGTTTACAATCCTATTGCAGGAGAGTTATTTTTTGCAGAAAAAGGAAAAGGAGCAAGTATGAATGGGATGCCAATTTCAGTGGATAAAAAGGAAACACTAGATTATACAGCTGGATCATTTGGAGCTTATTCTCAGGAGAGTGATGTTTATGGATCTCATTTAGAGCTTTTTAAAAAAGTTAAGCATAGATTAATTGATGAAACAACCATGTGGAATCATATGTTCGGTTGTATGATTGCCGGTTGTCAGGTGGCCAGTGGAGGATTTAGTTATTTTGTGCAAAATGCCGGACTTGATCATGATTATATTGCCGCAGCACTTATTTGTCGCGAAGCAGGAGCAAAAGTAACAGACAGTGATGGAAATGATTGGATGCCAGGAAGGCAAGATATAATAATTGCCAATCCAGTTTTGCATGAACAAATTATGAAGTTTTTTAAGGAATAGTTTCTATGAAAACCTACAAAGAATTTTTAGAAAATGGCGGAGAAAAAAAATGGCAAGCAATTTGGGAGGAGAGAGAGCTTTTCAAAACTCCGGCAGACGCAACTTCTGAAAACAAGATGTACATACTTCCACAGCTTCCATATCCATCAGGAAGCGGTCTTCATGTAGGTCATGCTGAAGTTTATACTGCATGTGATATCTATTCTCGTTATCAGCGCATGAAAGGCAAAAAAGTTTTGCAGGTTTTTGGACTTGACTCTTTTGGTTTGCCCGCAGAAAATTATGCAATCAAGACAGGGGTTCATCCCAAGCAAACCATTGATCAAACCGGAGAAAATTTTGTTTCCCAAGTAAAAGATTTGGGAATTTCAGTAGACTGGGATAGATTTGTGCGTACCAGTGATGCGGATTATTATAAGTGGACTCAATGGTTTTTCTTGTTGATGTACAAACGAGGATTGGCATATAGAAAAAAGCAGGCAGTAAATTGGTGTGAAAGTTGTAAAACAGTTTTGGCCAATGAGCAAGTTGTAGAAGGAAACTGTGAAAGATGTGACACAACTGTTGAGCAAAAACAAATGGAACAGTGGTATTTGCGTATTACTGAATATGCTGATCGTCTTCTTGAGGGTTTGGAAAATATTGATTGGCCAGAAGAAACCAAAAAGCGCCAAGCAGATTGGATTGGAAGAAGTGAGGGCGCTGAAATAGATTTTGCGATTTTTGGTTCAGAGCAAAAAATAAAAGTATTTACCACTAGACAAGATACTTTATTTGGTGCAACCTATATGGTTTTGGCGCCAGAACATGGTTTAGTTCAAGAATTAAAAGAAAAAATCGAAAATTTTGAAGAAGTTCAAAAATATATAGACAAAACCAAAAAGAAAACAGATCTAGAGCGACAAATAGAACAGGAAAAAACAGGAATAGAGCTAAAAGGTCTAAAAGCTATAAATCCGGTAAATGGAGAGGAAATTCCAGTTTGGATTGCTGATTATGTACTCATGGGCTATGGAACCGGAGCAATTATGGCAGTTCCGGCGCATGATGATCGGGATTATGAATTTGCTAGTAAGTTTGGGATTGAAATTAGAGAGGTTGTTGCAAAGAGGTTTGGAGAGCCGGTTGAGGGGGCAGAGCATAGAGACTGTGTTTTTGGAGTTGTGGTAAGGAATGAAAAAATTCTTGTTTTGTATGATAAAGAAAATAATGAGTATCGTTTGCCTGGAGGTGGGTATGATGGAGAAGATGAAATCAAGGCTCTTGAACGAGAGTTGATTGAGGAGTCAGGTTATACAGATTTTGAAATTGGAGATTGTTTAGGAACAATAAATAGTCATTTTTATGCAGTTTTGAAAAAGGTGCAGAGATCAAAATTTTCAAGAGCATATGTGATCAATGTTAAATCAGACAATCAGCAGCAGGTTTCAGATGAAGATGCAGTTTACGAAATAAAATGGTTAGAGCCGGAAAAAGCTTTTTCGGCCTTAGAAGGAAACAAGGAAGACGCTGGAGAATACGAGTTTGTAAAAAGATATATTGAAAAAAGCAATTTCCACAATGACAATGGTGTAATGATAAATTCAGATTTTCTAAATGAATTAACAGTATCAGAAGCAAAAGAAAAAGCACTTGATTGGCTGGAAGAAAAAAAACTTGGAAATAGAAAAGTGCAGTATAAACTTCGAGATTGGTCAGTTTCGAGGCAGAGGTTTTGGGGTGCGCCGATTCCGATGCTTTATGATGAAAAGGGTGAGCTACAACCAGTACTAGAGGGGGATTTGCCGGTTATATTACCAGACGACGTAGATTTCAAACCAACAGGGGAGTCTCCACTTAATTACTCAAAATCTTTTAATGATGGAGTAGAAGAGAAATATGGAAAAGGCTGGAAACGAGAACCAGACACACTTGATACATTTATGTGCTCAAGCTGGTATTTTTTCCGATATTTGGACCCAAAAAATGAAACAGAATTTGCCTCACCAGAAGCTCTCAAAAAATGGATGCCAGTGGATTTTTATCTTGGTGGTCCAGAACATGTCAATGGGCATTTACTCTATGCTAGATTTTTCACCAAGGTCTTATTTGACGCTGGGTATATAGATTTTGATGAGCCTTTCAAAGTAAATAGACATCAAGGATTGATTTTAGGAGAAGATGGTAGAAAAATGAGTAAGAGATGGAATAATGTGGTAAATCCAAGTGATGTGGTTTCTGAATTTGGAGCTGACACCTGTCGTATGTATGAGATGTTTATGGGGCCACTTGAAGATGATAAGCCGTGGAATATGAATGGTGTGAAGGGGATTAGTAGGTTTTTGGAGAGAGTGTGGAGATTGCAAGAAAAAGTTCAAGATTCTGTTTCAGATGAAAATCTAGAAAAATTAGTAAATAAAACAATTAAAAAAGTTGGTGAAGATCTCTCAGCTCTTGGCTTTAATACTGCAATTGCAAAATTAATGGAGCTTTCAAATGCGTTTGGAAAAGCAGAGAGTATTTCAAAAGAAAATTTCAAAGTATTTATCAAAATGCTTTCTCCATTTGCTCCTCATGTCTCAGAAGAACTTTGGAGTGATCTCGGTCATGAAAGTTCATTAATTCTCGAAACATGGCCAAAATATGATGAATCAAAAATTATAGAAGAAAAACTAACCCTAGCAGTTCAAGTAAACGGAAAAGTTCGAGCAAATATCGAAATTGACGCAGAAGAAAACGAAGAGAAAATAAAAGAATTGGCTCTAAACCAGGAAAACGTTCAAAAATGGCTGGAAGGAAAAGAACCAAAGAAAGTAATCTATGTAAAAGGACGTTTGGTTAGTGTGGTAGTTTAACAAAAATTTAACCTGCTTTTTGCTATCATGTATGCATGAAGCTTGAACAGGGTTTGAAAAAGATAATTAGTTCCCCAAGCAAGGCATTTTCAGTGCTTTGCTTTTGTTTTCTGCTCGGAGTAGCTTTTATTTCGATTTTAGATTTTAAGCTGAAGTTTTTTCACGCCTATATTTGTTTTTTTACAATTATTTCATCTTTGTTTTTGTTTTGGAATAAAAAACAAATAAGATTTTCATTATTTTGCGTATTTTTATTTGTTTTTGGGATTATCAGATATGCTTTAGCATTTCCAATTAATCAAAATCATATTTCTAAGTATATAGATCAGAAAATTAGTTTTATTGGAATTATTACTGCTGAACCTGATGTGCGTATGGATGGAGTTAGATACATTATTGAAAGCAGAGAGGTTTTGGAAGAGGAATCAAGTAAGAAATCAAAAGGACGAGTATATATAAAAGAAAAACTGTATCCGCGATACAGCTATGGTGATAAATTAGAAATTTTTTGCAGAATCCGGGAACCAGAACCAATTGAGGCAGATCCAGGATCAAAAGATAGAGATTTCCGCTATGATCGTTATCTGGCGCGTTTTGGAGTATTTGCAAATTGCCAAAATCCAAAAATAGAGGTTTTGGAAGCGAGTCGGGGGAATATGATCATGAGATCAATACTTTCTTTAAAAGAAATAGTAGCCCGGAAAATAAACCAACTTTGGCATGAGCCCCACGCTAGTTTTATGGCAGGCTTGCTCTATGGTTATCGTGGAGGACTTGGAAGCTTGAATGAGCTTTTTAGTAGAACAGGAGTAACTCATATTGTTGCGATCTCTGGATACAATATTACAATTATTTCTACGATTTTGATCACAGTTTGTGTGCGACTTTTGATCCCTAGAAAAAAGGCTTTTTGGTTGATTGTTATTGGAATAATAGTTTTTCTTATTTTTGCCGGGCTTAGCGCCTCAGTTGTCCGAGCTGGAATTATGGGAATAATTGTTTTGATTGCAAAGCAGCTTGGTAGAGCAAGTCGAGTAGGAAATGTTATGTTACTTACAGCAGTTGTTATGACTCTGCACAATCCCTTTATTCTTATTTGGGATGCAGGATTTCAATTATCTTTTATTTCAACTCTTGGGCTTGTTTATCTGACAAAATTTGTAGAAAAACCCTTTGAGAAATTACCGGAAATATTGGGAATAAAAGAATCAGTCCTTTCAACTTTGGCTGCTATTATTTCAACATTGCCGCTTATACTTTATCAGTTTGGGAGATTATCGATTGTCGCTCCAATTGTAAATGTGTTGATACTCTGGATTATTCCCTGGATTATGATTGTTGGTTTTTTTGGAGTTGTGGTTGGTTTTGTTTTTAAACCGATTGCAGTTTTACTTGCTTGGATTTCTCATGCAGGCATGGCATATATAATTTTGATTGTTAAATTTTTTGCTGGATTTAGTTTTGCAGCTGTGGATATGCGAGTTCCGATTTGGTTTATGTTGGCTTCATACTTTGCAATGATTTGGTTTGTGATCAAATCAAAGAAATTAGAAAATAAAAAAAGCTCTGGATGAGCTTGGAATTAGTGCAGGAGTGATCTCGGGGCTCGCAGTGGCGCACTTCCGACCTTTTCTCGGTATGGGCGGCGGCTAATTGCCAGCCGGCCTCACCGTAAGGTGTTGGATAGTACGCCACGCGAGCCCTCTAGTCAGATGCCGTGCATCTCGTTCTCCCCCTAATAGCCGCATGTGGCCCAGACGTAGTTTGGTTTCGTTGCCGTTTTGCCTCCGTGGTTTTGAAGTGGAGGTCTTGGCTCGAATTGGGCCGTCGTTGATTCTTCTGCTCGGCTATAAGCAGAAGAACCCGACGCAAATATTAAATCATAAAAAAGATTTTTTGTCAAGATTATCACTCTCCATGAAACAGATTTTTTACCTAAATTTAGCCATTTTTCTGCTATTTTCATCTGGTTTTTCATGTAAGAACTCTGATTTTGTGCAAAATCAAGGTAAAAAACAAGAAAAAGCACTAAAAATAACCTTTTTAGGTATTGGTCAGGGAGACGCCACACTTATAAAATTTCCAAATCAAGAACAAATGCTAGTAGATTGCGCGATTGACGCTCGAGTTATAGAAGCTCTGGGAAGAAATATGAAATTTCATGATAAAGTTATTGATTATCTACTCATAACTCATCCAGATTCAGATCACTATGGAGGTTGTGTAGACGTGATAAATCGATTTGAAATAGGGCATATTATTTATAATGGATTTGAAAAACCATACAATAGTTTTTGGCTTTCATTTATGGAAAGCATTGAAAGTGAAAGAAAAAAAGGCGCAAAGTATTCAATTATTGATAAACAAGAAAAATGGAATATTTCTGGAGTTGAAATAGATTTTCTTTATCCAGATCATGATTTGGCAGAAGATCCACTAGTTCCAGGAGAGAAAAAAACTAATAGTAATAATACTTCAATTACTTTGATGATAAGTTATGGCAGAAATGATCTGTTGATAACTGGAGACGCAGAATTTGAACTTGAGAATTACTTAGTTGAAAAATACCAAGATCAGCTTGATGTCGAAATTCTCAAAATCGGACATCATGGCAGTGACACATCTTCTATAAAAAAATTTTTAGAATTTACAACTCCGGAAATTTCAGTAATATCATCTGGAAAAGAAAACCAGTATGGTCATCCTTCGCGAAGAGTTCTAAAAAGATTGCAAAGATTTGGCAGTGAGATCTGGCGAACAGACGCGCAAGGTGATATAATAGTAGAGATATATAAAAATGAAATTCATGTATCAAATAAAAAGGATTTTTAAAATTTCTTTGGTAGTGTTTTTTGCATTACTATTTTTTGCTATACCGGTAAAAGCTGAATTTAATTTTGTGATCAATCAAGGTGTTTGGATGTCAGACAGTAGTGCTTTTGCAGGAGACAAGGTTAAACTATATACAGTAGTTATAAATAATGAATTTCAAACTCTTTTTGCAGATCTAAATTTTTATAATAATGGAGATTTGATCGGAGTGGCCAAAGCCGATGGAGTTAAATATGAAGAAGCTCGACAGGTTTGGATTGAATATACTTTGCCAGAAGGTGACCTAAATATTGAGGCAAGATTGGCAAATGTTTCAGTTGAAGAAATTTCCGGAAATACATTGCCGGTAAATGATGATGACCTGGGTGGTTCATCAGTAAAATCCAGTTATGAAATAGACCTGGATACAGACGGCGATGATGTTGGAAACAAAGAAGACACAGATGATGATAATGATGGACTTACTGACCAAAAAGAATCTGAAATCGGCACAGATCCGCTTAGTTCTGATTCAGATAGTGATGGTCTAAAAGATAAAACAGAAGTTGATCGGGGTCTGAATCCAAACAATCCTGATTCAGATGGAGATGGCCATTCCGATAGCAAAGACCTGTTTCCAAATAATAAAGGCGAGTGGAAAGATGCAGATGGCGATGGAATTGGAGACAATAGTGATAATGATGATGATAATGATGGGCTTAGTGATGATGAAGAGGAAAAGTTGGGGAGTGACCCGAACAATCCAGACTCAGATGGTGATGGTTTAAATGATGGAGAAGAAAAAGAACTTGGAAGTGATCCAACCAAAGCTGATTCAGATGGAGATGGTATAGATGATAAGGCTGAATTTGATCAAGGAACCAATCCTGCAGAATCAGATTCAGATGGAGATGGCCTTAGTGATGCCAAAGAAATCAATGAATTAAATACTGACCCGAATAATCCAGATTCAGATGGTGATGGTCTAAATGATGGAGAAGAATCAGAAAAAGGCACAGATCCACTAAAAGAAGATACAGACGGAGATGGTGCCAATGATCTGGTGGATATCTTTCCTTTGGATCCGGAAGAGTCAGTAGATACAGATCTCGATGGGATAGGAAATAACACAGACACAGACGATGATGGAGATGGTCTAAGTGACCAAGAAGAAAAAAATATTGGTACCAATTTGCTTGAAGCAGATACAGACCAAGATGGGCTAGGAGATAAAGAAGAAAAAGATCTTGGAACAAATCCGACAGCATCTGACACAGACGGAGACGGAGTAAATGATGGAAAAGACAAAGAGCCCTTAATTCCACAAAAGAATTTATTGAAGAAAATCATGATCGGCGCGGCAATCCTTTCATTTTTACTGTTTTTAGTATTTTCAGTTTTGTATAGTCAGAAGATAAAAGAATAGTTAGGTTTTGATGATTTGTACTAGCTTCAGGCTAAGAAAGAGGTGTAATTGTACCATTCTTGATAGTTATTTATCTGCAAATATCATATAAAATGTAACGTCAAGTGATCAATTTAATTTGCTAATTTGGTTATTTCTGTAGAGCAGAGCGATATTTTATCTGTATATATCATATAAAATGTAACGTTAGGCGATCAATTTAATTCGGTGATTGGATTGTTTCTGTAGAGCCGAGTGTAATTTTATATGATATATACAGATAAAATACACAGAACAGACAGTCAACAATTTTTTCAAAGTAACATATAGTTTAGTTTTGTGTTATACTTAGACATACTATGGCATTATTTGGCAAAAAAACAGAATCATACTTAGGTGTGGATATTGGCGCGCATGGAATCAAGTTGGTTGAGCTTCGAAAAACCAAAGATCGTCCACAATTGTGGACCTATGGAATAGTAGAAAGAGAACTGGATATACATATTTCAGCAAAAGGTGAAAAGCAAATAGGTGAATTATTGGAAGAGAAAACAGGAGTTAGTCCGCTCGAACCAAAAGAAGAAGATCTGGATAAATCATTTTTTCAGGATAAGAGAATAGACGAGTACGCAGAGCTTCTAAAGGTATTGATGAAAGATGCAAAAGTTCAAACCAACCGAGCAACTTCAAGTTTGCCGGTTTCTCAGGTTTTTCATACCATTATAAATTTTCCAAAAATTGAAAAAAAAGAAATAGATGAAATTGTTCATGCTGAGATAGATAAGCTCTTGCCTCGCTCAGTAGATGATATGCAGGTTGTTTATCAGCCAGTGCCTATGAGTGAAGAAGAGGAAAAAAGATATACCCGTTTGTTGGTCACAGCTGCGCCAAAAGAACTTGTTGCATTTTATACTTCAATTTTTAACAAGGCAGGACTTCAGCTCTATGAACTGGAAACTGAAGCCTTTGCCCTTGCTCGCTCATTGGTGGGAATAGACAAATCAGTATCAATTTTAATTGATATAGGAGCAGAAAGAACCAATTTTTTTATAGTGGATAGCGGATTACCAGTGACACATAGAAGTATTCAGATTGGCGGAAATAATTTTGATGAGCTCATGGCCAGAAATCTGGCAATTCAGATTGACGACGTAAAGCAATTAAAACATGATATATCTCGTTTTGGAAATGGAAATGTTGATATTGAGCCTTTTTTATCACTTCTGGATCCTATAGCAAAGGAAATTCAGTATAATTTTGATATTTATTTAAGACAAGCAGGAAATCAAGGAAAAAGACCGGAGAAGATTATATTAACCGGAGGATCTTCTCTTTTTCCACCAATAAAAGCATACTTAAAAGACCTTTTTCCTTTGAAAGTTTTTGTTGGTGATCCTTGGGCAAGGGTTATTTACCAGGATGGTTTAAAAGACATTTTGGATGAAATTGGTCCGAGAATGGCGGTAAGTATTGGACTTGCTTTGAGAAATTTTAAATAGTTTTTTTATATTTAGTTACCAATTTTTGTTGTTTAGGGTTCATGTCATGAAGGCAGATGAGACAATCCGCAGCTCCCTTGCTTATGTCCCTGAAAGTGGGTGCCGTGTGAGTGCTGAAAGCAGATCAGCAAGAGAGGCGAGGACGGCGAAGCTGTCTTTATGACATGAAGCTCTGTATATGGAATCAATTTATAATCATATTTAAAAAAGGGTAATCAATTTCCTATCCACAAAGATTTAATTCACAAAGATCTATATCTGGCGTATAATGGAAAATGGTACTTGATATAAAAAGGTACAATTAATAATTAATATGGCAAAAGATAAGAAAACCCATATAGTATTAGTCGAGGATGATCGTTTTCTAGCTAATATCTATAAAACAAAATTTGAAATGGAGGGTTTTAAAGTTACAGTTGAAGAAAATGGAGAGTCTGGTCTGGCTGAAATTATCAAGAAAAAACCAGACGTAGTTCTTTTGGATATTCTTCTCCCCAAGATGGATGGATTTACAGTCTTGGAAAAATTAAAAGCAGAAAGTAAAACAAAAGATATCCCGGTTATTTTGTTGACAAATTTGGGTCAAAAAGATGATGTGGATAAAGGGCTTGAAATGGGGGCTGTAGATTATTTGATAAAAGCCCATTTCAAACCATCAGAAACTGTAGAAAAAGTAAAAAAAGTATTAGTATAAAAGATTTTATATATTTTCCCGCTTGAGGGGAGGTGATAACATGAAAAGATCTCTAACTCAAAATAAACAAGGTTTTACATTGATTGAGCTTCTTGTTGTGATAGCGATCATTGCTCTTTTGTCAACTTTGGCTGTTGTGGCACTTGGTTCTGCACGTCAAAAGGCAAATGATGCTAAAAGGTTATCAGACATCAAGCAAATGCAAACAACTTTGGAGCTATATTACACAGACAATAATGCTTATCCGACAACAACTGCCCAGGGTATTACTCTTGGTTCTACAAATGCGGCTTGTCTAAGTTCTGCCGGTTTTGCGGCAGCAGGTTGTGCAAATCCATATATGGGACAAGTTCCATCTGATCCAGGAAATAATAGTTATACATATACAGCTACAGCCGGTACCACATATACTATTGTAGGTACACTTGAGGCTGGTGCAGCTAATCTGAACGCAGGTGCTGTACAAGCAACACCATCTGGAATTGCTAACCAGTAATTGGTGAAATATAGATTCAAAAATGCTCTCCCGCGCGGGGGCATTTTTGTTTTGGTGCATTATGCCGAGTGGGAGTATGTGGTATAATAAGGGTATTCGGATTTACGGATAAATCCTGATTATCCGGATATCTGCATATAATCTCTAAATCCGAAGCAATTTATGTTACCAATCTATACACTTACTTTTGTTTTAGGGCTAATCCTGGGTAGTTTTTTGAATGCTTGTATTTGGCGTACAAAAAATCAAAAAAGAGTTACAAGAGGCAGATCACAGTGCATTCATTGCGATATACAAATTAGAGCGATAGATAATATACCGGTACTTAGTTATGTTTTGTTGTGTGGTAAATGTAGAGAATGCAAAGGTAAGATCCCGATTTCTTATCTTTTGGTTGAGTTGTGGATGGGCTTGGCTTTTTTGTTTGTGCTTATCTATCACATCTTAAATCCCAGCGATACTATTTTACTGCATAGTTTGAGAGATATGTATATTATTTGGCTGCTTAGCTATATATTTGTCTATGATTTACTGTATATGGAAGTGTTGGATAGTGTAACCCTTGCTGGCGCAGCTCTGATTTTTATAACCTCATTGATTTACGGTTGGAATACTTGGACAAATATGCTTTTTGCAGCGGTTATTGGCTCGGGTTTCTTTTTATTTCAGTTTGTAGTTTCAAAAGGAAAATGGATCGGAGGCGGAGATATAAGAATTGGTCTCTTGATGGGTATTATTCTGGGCTGGCCTAAAATTATTTTAGGATTATTTTTAGCATATATAATTGGGGCGGTTATCAGTGTTTTGTTGATTTTATTAAGAAAAAGACATTTGGCAGATAAAACTGCTTTTGGAACTTATCTGACACTGGCTACTTTTATTGCAATGTTTTGGGGTACAAGTATAATAGAGTGGTATTTAGGATTAGTTGGTTTTTAATTTTATGTCGGATCAGGAATTAAAAAAACAAGTTAAGCGACTAAGAGAGCAGATAAGTGATTTGAGATATAAATATCATGTTCTTAATGATCCTGCAGTTACTGATAAAATGTATGAAGGCTTAATGGATGAACTGAGAAAAATTGAAGAAAAATATCCTGAGCTGATTACATCTGACTCTCCGACACAGCGGGTATCAGGAACCCCGCTCGATAAATTTCAAAAAGTGCAACATACTGTTCCTCAATGGTCTTTTAATGATGCTTTTACCAAGGAAGACTTGGAAAATTGGCAAGAAAGAATCTATAAGTTTTTAGAGAAAAAATTAGGTAGTCGTCCAAGTGATCTCAATTTTAGCACTGAACTTAAAATTGATGGTTTACATATTGTTTTGACCTATAAAAATGGATTATTGCAAACTGCTGCAACTCGAGGTGATGGAAAAACAGGGGAAGATGTAACTCAGAATATCAGAACCATTCATTCGGTTCCTATCAAATTAAGAGAGCAGATTGATCTTATTGCCGAGGGAGAAGTATGGATGGGAACTAAAATGTTTAATAAGATAAACCAAGAAAGAGAAAAAAAAGGAGAAGCTCTTTATGCTAATCCTAGAAATATTGCCGCAGGGACTATCAGGCAACTTGATTCGCGAGTTGTGGCAAAACGCAAGCTTTCACTGACTGCTTATGATATTTCTGACGGAGAAATTCCAGAGACCCAGGAAGAAGAGTTAAAAAAATTAAAAAAACTAGGTTTCCCTACAGGAAATGATTGGAAAGTTTGTAAAAATCTCAATCAAGTTATTGATTTTTGGAAAAAATGGGAGAAAAAGAAAACTTCAAAGGAATTTTGGATTGATGGCGTAGTAGTTAAAGTTAATCAAAAAAAATATCAGGATTTGCTAGGGTTTACAGGAAAAGCTCCAAGATGGGCACTGGCTCTTAAATTTACTGCAGAGCAGGGAACTACCAAAATAAAAGATATATATGTTCAGGTTGGAAGAACAGGAGCCCTTACGCCTGTTGCGCTTTTGGAGCCGGTACAATTAGCCGGCAGTACAGTAACTCATGCAACTTTACATAATTTTGAAGAAATAGAGCGTTTGGGTGTAAGAGTGGGTGATACTGTGGTGGTAGAGAAAGCAGGAGATATAATTCCCAAGATTGTCAGGGTTTTGGAAAAAATGCGTACTGGAAAAGAGAAAAAATTCAAAACCATAGAAAAATGTCCAATTTGCGGTGCACAAGCTGAAAAAAGAAAGATTAGTGATAAGAAAAAAGAAACTTCTGCTGCGCTTTTTTGTACAAATTCAAAATGTTATGCTCAAGAACTTAGAAGAATTAATCATTTTGTTTCAAAACATGCTTTTAATATTGATGGTTTAGGAAAGAAAATAGTTGAACAATTGGTAAATGAAGGATTGATAAAAAATACTGCAGATATTCTCACTTTGACACAGGGTGATCTTGAGCCGTTGGAGAGGTTTGCAGAAAAATCAGCTGAAAATTTAATTAAAGCGATCGGAGACTCAAAAGAAATTTCATTTTCCAGATTTATTTATGCTCTTGGAATTCATCATGTTGGAGAAGAAACAGCAATTGCTCTTGCAGAATATTTTGGAAGTCTAGAAAGATTAAGAAAAGCCTCAAGAGAAGATTTAGAGCAGATTCAGGATGTTGGACCAAATGTTTCTGAGTCAATTATTAATTATTTTATTAATAGAGAAAGTGTGGAATTAGTTGAGGATCTTTTGAAAAATGGGGTTAAGATCAAAAAACAAGAAATTAAAAAACAAGATAGGAAATTTACTGGAAAAACTTTTGTTTTAACCGGGACTCTAGAAAAAATGACTAGAGACGAGGCAAAAAATTTAATTAGAGAAATGGGTGGATCTGTTTCAGGATCAGTTAGTAAAAATACTGATTTTGTGGTTGTGGGCAGTGATCCGGGAAGTAAATATGAAAAAGCAAAGAAACTAGATGTGGAAATACTTTCTGAACAGGAATTTATAAAGAAATTATAAAAAGCCCTTTAAGAGGCTTCTGGGAATGTGCCTTACTCGCAGTATAATTCCCCCGAGCGAATTGGGAGTATCACCTTCCTGGTGATGGCAGAGAAAGGGATTTACTGCGAGTAAGGCCTGATTAAATTATCAGGTTGTTGCTTATTTGTCAAAAATTGGCTTTTCTAGTAAACTTAAGACAATATGGCTCTATCTATTGAACAAATTGAGCAGATTTCAGTTCTGGCTAGACTTAGCTTAACTGAAGAAGAAAAAAAACAATATGCGGAACAACTTTCCGTTGTTTTAGATTATATTGAAGTTTTGAATGAAGTGGATACAGAAGGTGTTCCTGAGACTTCTCAAGTTACAGGTCTAGAAGATATTGTACGCGAAGATCAAGTAATTGATATTCCAGAAGATATAAAACAGAAATTAATTGAAAGTTTTCCAGGCCAGAAAGGAAATTTACTAAAAGTAAAAGCGGTTTTTGAGTAGATTATGAATTTGAATCAACTTACAATTAGTCAAGCAGTGAAAGGTCTTTTAAAAAAAGATTTTTCTTCTGTTGAAATTACCCAGGCTTGTTTGGATAGAATTAGTGAAAGAAACGGAGAGGTAAATGCCTTTATTACAATTACAGAAGAGCTAGCTCTCGAAGAAGCCAAAAAAGCAGATCAAAGTATTTCAAGTGGAAAGGCAGAAAAATTAACTGGGATTCCTTTTTGTGTAAAAGACGCAATTTGTACTGAGGGCATTCGTTCGACCGGTGGTGCAAAAGTTTTGGATAATTACCAACCACCCTATCAGTCAACAGTTATTTCAAAAATAAGAGAGCAGGGTGCAGTTTTGCTTGGAAAAAATAATTGTGATGCTTTTGGGCATGGCGCCAGTAATGAAAATTCAATGTATGGTCCGGTAAAAAATCCACATGATCTTACCAAGGTGGCTGGTGGATCAAGTGGTGGTTCTGCTGCTGCGGTTGCAGACGGTATGGCTCTGTTTTCTATTGGAGAAGATACTGGAGGTTCTATTCGTCAACCTGCATCTCTGTGTGGTGTTTATGGATTAAGGCCCAGTTATGGTAGAAATTCCAGATATGGAATTATGCCTATGGCCAGCTCACTAGATACTGTTGGACCAATGGCCAGATCTGTTGAAGATATTGCTCTTTTGGCGGAAATTATGGCAGGGCAAGATCTCAATGACGCTACTACTATTCCGGATCATGTACCAAACTATACTGAGGAAATTAAAAAATTACCAAAAGGAATGAAAATCGGTATTCCAGAGGAATATTTTAATATAGAAGGAATGGATAGTGAAACCAGAGAAATTGTTGAGAAGAAAATTCAATCTCTAAAAGATTTGGGCTGTGAGTTGAAACAAGTTTCACTTCCATACACCAAATACGCTATTCCGGTTTATTATATTGTGGTTCCTAGTGAAGATAGTTCCAACTTAGCCAGACTTGATGGGATCAGGTACGGGGTTCGTGAACAGGCTGCTGACCTATATACAACTTATGCTGACTCTAGATCTGCTGGCTTTCCTGAGGAAGTAAAAAGAAGAATTATGATTGGGACTTATGCGCTTTCTGCCGGCTATTATGATGCCTATTATCGCAAAGCTCAAAAAGTTCGAACTTTGATTGTTCGAGATTTTGAAAGAATCTTTCAGGAAGTTGATTTGTTGGTCACACCAACATCACCATATCCAGCTTTTGATCTTGGTGCAAAAAAAGACGATGTGTTGGCAATGTATCTAGCAGATGTCTTTACCACTCCTGCTTCAGTGGCTGGAATTCCAGGTTTAAGTGTTCCGGTTGGAGATACTAAGGCGGGTTTACCAGTTGGTCTGCAAATTATTGGGCCAAGACTTGCTGAATCAAAAGTTTTTCAGCTTGGATTTGGAATTGAAAATATTTAGTATGGACAGGAAAAAAGTAGATGGAAGTTCAATTGCGCATTCTGGTTTGCTTGGTTTACGTCATCAGGATGAATTGAAAAAAGTACATAGAGCAGAAAGAATTGATAGGCTTGAGCAGCGAAGTTTAACTAATGCTCAAGAAATAGAAAATCTCCAAGGTGCTATAGTTGAATTTGAAGATGGTTTATTACCGGAAATTAATAAATTAATTGCAGAAGTTCCAACACTTCAGGGAGACCAAGCACAAAGAGAGCAAACAGAGCAGGATTTAGCAGGTTTGGTTGAGGAAAGAGATGGAGTTTTGGATTATCTAAGAAATGCAAGAATTAGAATTACGGTATTACAGGCTGAGATTGATACTAATAATAAATTGATAGCGAGAATAAAAGAAAAGAATTTGGAAGACCAAAAAGTAGATCAAAATTAATTTTAAAAAATTTCTATGAGGGAAGAAACAATAAAAAAAATCGAAGAACAAGCTGAAATGGATACAACCTACAAGATGAATGAATCAGGCGATTATAGAGAGGCCTGGAGAATTTTTCGTATTATGTCTGAGTTTGTAGAAGGTTATCAGTTTTTGAGTTCATTTCAAAGAGAAGTTACAATTCTTGGTTCAGCCAGAACAGAAAAAGATGATAGATATTACAAAGATGCTCGAGCTTTTGGAAAATTACTGGCAGAAAACAAATTCACTACGATCACAGGTGGTGGTCCGGGAATTATGGAAGCTGCAAATCAGGGTGCTGATGAGGGTGGGGGAGAATCAGTAGGTTTAAATATTCAACTTCCATTTGAACAGCGAGTAAATCCATATGTTCATAAATCAACTGCTTTTTATTACTTCTTTACCAGAAAAGTAATGCTGACTGCACCTGCACATGCTTTTGTGTTTTTTCCAGGAGGTTTTGGAACTATGGATGAGTTTTTTGAGGTCGTTGATCATATACATCTGGGGAAAATGTGTGAAGTTCCAATAGTCCTCTACGGAAGTGATTATTGGACTCCAATTTTGAATTTCTTAAAAGAGGGTGGTTGTAAAATGGTTGGTTCTCTTCGTGAAGAAAATATGAAAAATTGGCAAGTTGTAGATACACCTGAAGAAGCACTACAAGCAATTGAACATGATGATAAGCAGCATAATGATTGCGAGCTTGGTGCGATCAATTTTCATAGTAAGCAAAAAGTCGATTGGAGAGTTTTTCGAATAATGGCAGAGTTGGTTGATGGCTTTGAATTTTTAACCGGTCTAGTTGATGATGTTACTATTCTTGGTACTAGAAGTGTTGAAGTTGGTAGTGATTATTATAATTCATCATTGGAATTGGGCAGGAAGCTAGCTGAAGATGGATATGCAATTGTAACCGGTGGAGCTTCTGGAATTGCTGAGGCAGCAAACAGGGGTGCATTTGAAGTGGGTGGAGAGTCAATTGGTATTGGTATGGAAGTTAGAGGTAAGCAAATGATGAACCAATATATAAATAAATCAATCATGTTTAAATTTCCATTTACTCGTAAATTGATCGTAACTTCACCATCAAAGTCTTTTGTATTTTTTCCAGGAGGTTTTGGAACAATGCATCAGTTGTTTGAAGTTTTGACTTTGATTCAGACCAAAAAAATGCCTAAACTACCTATTATTTTGTTTGATAGTAATTTCTGGGGTCCTCTTGAAAAAATATTAAAGGAAAAATTTATTGATGAATTTAAAACTATAAGTCCTACAGATGAAGAATTGTATACTGTGGTAGATGATGTTGATGAGATAGTTAGTATTGTTAATGGATTTAGGAAGAAATAGATTATAGTTTACAGATGACAGTTAATAGTTAATGAATGTTGTTACATTTTGTTAACTAATAACTGTAAACTACCAACTGTAAACTACCAACTGTAAACTACCAACTGTAAACTAATATGATCCCATGGTTTCAATATAATGTTGTTTATTTAGGTCCTCTGCCCCTTCAGGTTTGGGGATTTTTTGTTGCTTGTGGAATAGCTTTGTCATTGATTTTATTATATAGATTTGGAAAGAAAAAAGGATTTGACCCGAGTCAATTATTGGATCATGCAGTTTGGATTATTATCGTCGGATTGATTTTTTCCAGAATTTTTCATATTGTTTTTTATGAGCCTGCGTTTTATATTTCCAATCCGCTAGAAATAATTAAAATATGGCATGGTGGTTTATCATCTTATGGTGGTTTTGTGGGTGCTATTATTGGATTTTTTCTATTTGCCAAAAAGCGAAAAATTGATAGGAAAAAGTTTTTAAAAATCTCAGACTTAGTTGGTTGGACAGCCATTTTTGGTTGGATTATCGCTAGGGTTGGTTGTTTTATGATACATGATCATATGGGGAAACCTTGTGATTGTTTTTTAGCTATAAATACACCTGATGGACCTCGGCTGGAAATGGCTTTTCTTGAAATTTTGGCGCTTTTGCCTTTGGCAATTTTATTTATATTTCTTAGAAACAAAAAAATGCCTGAGGGATGGTTTATTTCAGTTTTAGCCATATATTACGGTATTACCAGATTTGTGTTAGATTTTTTCCGAGCAACAGATATTGCTCAGGCTGATGCGCGTTATTTTGGATTGACACCAGCTCAATATTTTAGTATGGTTGCCTTTGGTTTTGGGGTGTATATGTATTCCAAAATCAAAAAAAGAAAAAAGTAGGTTTAGAAAATCCAATAGGGAAGGTTCGCATAGAGGTCTAGTGCGCTGCCTTGGAAAGGCAGTATATCGCAAGGTATCGAGGGTTCGAATCCCTCACCTTCCGCCAGTCTTCGTCCTACAGGCTAGGTCAGGTAAGTAGTAAAAATATTATGTTAGATCTAAAAAAACTTCAAAAAGAAACACTTGAGCTCAAGAAGAGACAAGGTTTTAATACTAGTAATATTGAAATGGAGTTTTGTCTTATTCATGAAGAAGTTTCAGAAGCTTTTCGAGCTTATTATAGTAAGCTCCCGGATTTGGGAGAGGAGATAGCTGATATTGCCATTTATCTGGCCGGACTTTCTGAAATACTTGGTATTGATTTAGAAACTGAAATTATTGCTAAAATGGCCAAGAATCAAAAGAGAGAATACCAGAAAATAGATGGAGTATTGAAAAGAACCAAAGAAGCAGAATAAAATCCCCGTGATAGGGGATTTTTTATATGCCTTCTTTGCAATTTCAAATAAAAAAGCTATAATAGAGATAATTAATCTAATTTATGAAAAAGAAATTTATAACATTATTCGGGGTTATTTTTTTAGTAGCCTTATCGGCTTTTTTTGTTCTTAAAGAAAATCAGTATATGGAATTAGATATTTCTAAGGAAATTACCCATGAAGCAGAAATGGATTTGCGAATAGACAGTATTCGTTTGGTCATGGCATCAAATGCTGACGGCTTCAATGATCTTTATTTTGACTTGTATTTAGATCGTCCGGATTTGAATTTGGTTCAGCCGGAAAACGCTGGGAATATGTTAACTGTTGATCTTGAGCCTGGGTTGCAGCCAAAATATATGTATGTTAGTGAAGTTGAAGATTTGGCAAAAGACACTGGAAATATCTGTGATCGACCTAGATTTCCTCATGAGTGTAGATATGCATTTACAGAAGGAAAAAGATTGGATGGGCCACAGGATTTGCTTGTAAAAGTTTTATTTGAGGATGGTGGATATGCCCAAAAACAGGTTTCAGTGTCTGTTCCAGAGGTGATTGAGTCTGCTGTTATTACTGAGCCAGAGAAAACACCTGCGCAAGGGGGTAAATTTACCATGAAATTCAGAGATGTTGGCGCAGATAAATATGAGGTGGGTGTTTATATGTGCAATGAATATCAAAATGATGGTATAAATCCTTGTTTGGATAATTATGAATTTAGTTTAGTCAAGAAAAAAGACAATTTTGTTTTAGAAGATGATTATTGGTCTGATTTGAATTTACAAATAAACAAAGAAGGGGGTAGTATTGTTATAAATTCTAATATTGAGTTATTTTTTGAAGAATCTATGCAGTATACTGTCAAAGCAATTGTAAATTCAGTCTCAGAAAATAAAATCCCAATGAGTGCTGAATCTTTCTATTCAAAAGTTTTGAAAAAATAATTTATGGATAGTGTTGAGGTAAGAAAATTTATAGAAAATTCTTTAAAAAATCATCTCTCAGAAGAAGATATTTATGCTGATTTGATTAAAAAAGGTTTAAAGATAAAAGAAATAAAAGATCTTTTGGAAAACGCTAGGACAGAAAAAAATCAAGATCAAACAGAAAAAAGAACTATAAAAGTAGTTCTAACTATAGGGGCTGTTCTTGTTGGTGCTGGGGTTTTTTCTCTAATTGCTTCAAATTGGGAGGATATGGCAAAAGCTTGGAAAGTTTTTGTTATAGTTTTTTCTATGTTACTTTCATATTTTGCAGCATGGTATTTTTCCCAGAAAAAGGGCTACGAGAAAACTGGTTCAGCTTTGTATCTTCTGGGAATTTTGATTTATGGCGCTGGAATTTTCCTAATTGCTCAGATTTTTAATATTAGTGCTAATTGGCCGGATGGTTTTATTCTTTGGATGTTTGGAAGTTTGACTCTTTATTTTGCTGTGAAGAATAAAATCTTCCTCTATTTGTCATTTGTACTTGGCCTTTTTTCTATTTTTGGACATCCGGCAGCTGTTTTTGATGTTTTTCATGTTCATGATCGGTTTTTGTTAACTTCTTCTGTATTTTTGCTACTTGCTGCTGTGGTTTGTTTTGTAGTGGCGAGTATTGTTGAAAAAAAGAATTTTAAAATTGATACTTAGTGTCATCCCGAGCGGAGTTTTCTGAAAGAAAAATGAAGCCGAGGGATCCCTGTCTATGTAGTAGAAAGAGTGGATTAAAAGTGTTGCATTCTACTGTATAGACAGGGATCCCTCGGCTACGTCCCTTACTTCGTAGAGACTCCGCTCGGGATGAAAATTTCTATTAACTAACATAATATGTTCGGAATAGTAGCAGTATTTATAACCACTTTTTTTCTGGCCTTGTTTTTATTCAAAGCAGGTTCTTTTTTCTTTTCAAAGACTAAACATGAAAATCTGCAATTTTTTGATTCTAAAAAGTCCCTGATTGCTGAGAGCTTTTTTGCTTTTTTCATTTTGTTTCTGACCATAAGTTTAGTCGGATTTAACCATGACTTTGGTGGTTTTTTTGAATGGTATACAGTTATTTTGCTGTGTTCTGTGTTGGGTTTTTTCTTGGCTTACAGAAAAAACTTGGTTTTACTTTTGTTTTTAGCAGTTTCAGGATTAATTGCCTGGTGGGTGGGATTGATGTTGGATTTTTCAGATATATACAATATTAGTCCTGTTTCAGCAAGCTCAGGCATAATGATACTTGGTATAGGTCTTTATTCCTTTGGAAGATTGTTGGATAGTGAGAAAAATCAGAAAAGATTTGCCTTGATTTATAAGTTTTTTGGTATTCTTACTACAACTTCAGTTTTATTTGCTTTTTCTTCCAAACAAGCACTTAAAATGTTAAATAATACTGTTGTTGAATATTCTGCTTATCATCATTGGCAGATTTTCTTTTTTGTATTATTTTTTCTTTTTGCATTGGCCATGATTTTTTGGACAAAGAAAAACCAGACAATAGCAATTTGGGAGTTTACAGGTTCACTTTTTTTGATTTCTCTGTTTGCTTTGATTAGCTATTTTCCATTTCCACAATTATTCTCAGGTTTATATTTAGCAGATCTTTCAACTTCAGGATTAGTTTGGGCTGTTGTCTTGAACTTAACACTTTTTTTCTATCTTTTTGGCTTTATTATGCTGGGATACCAGAGAAAAGAGGAGACCTTGATAAATTTTGGAAGCTTTTTCTTATTTGTTTTTATTTTGGTAAAATACTTTGATTGGTTTTTTAGTTTTATGGACAAAAGTGTATTTTTTATCGGAGCAGGGTTTTTGATGTTTGTAGTTGGTTGGTTTATGGAGCGCAGTAGAAAATTTCTCATAAACGAAATTGAAACTAAGTAATATGAAATTAAACAAAACTCAAAAAATTTTAGTGGCAGTTTTGGTACAAGTTTTGATACTGGGATTTTTATTATTGTCAAAATATTTTTTGTTCGCAAATGGAACAGAAATAATCTTGAGAATTTATCCGATCGATCCAACAGATCCTCTGAGAGGGGACTATATAACTTTTGAATACGATATTTCAGAGATTTATGATTATAATCAAGGAGTAGTAAATGAGGGTGATACAGTGTATATTCCTATCAATAAAACAGGTAAATATTGGTACGCCAGAAACGAGATAATCCTAAAGGAAAAACCAGAAACAGGCTTATTTATAAAGGGTGTGGTAGAAGAAGTAGATAAAAGAGGTGGTTTCGAAGAGCCAATACCTCTTCCTCCTCCACCAAAAGAATCAAGAGAAGATATGGTTGTTGAAGTGGGTCCAGAAATGGATGAAGAGCTTGGCTATTATGTAGAAAATCTAGTTCAGATAAAGTATGGAATCGAAGAATATTTTATCCCAGAAGGCGTGGGAAGAGATTTTGATTTTAGTTCAAAAGATATTTCTGCCAAAGTTGTTATAGATAGTAATGGCGAAGCAATGCTTAAACAAGTATTTATAGATAATCAACCTTGGCCATAGATACATGAAGCTATTTTTTTCCGGAAACTACCAGTACAATCATCGAATTCTTCTCCAAAAATGCGGATATGCTGAGATATCAAATAGACAGGGACAGATTAGCTATGTTCGGGTTTTTGGTAGAAGTGGATATCCTAGGTTTCATTGTTATGTGCAGAGGGATGAGGAGGGTTTTAGAGTAAATTTACATATTGATCAGAAAAAGCCCAGCTATGGTTCAAATACGGCTCACAGTGGAGAGTACGAAGGAGAAATAGTAGAAGCAGAAGCATTTAGGATTAAAAAGATCATAAACAGTTTATCAAGATAAAGGTATTTTACCTTTTTTTTGGATTATGTTAAGATTTAATAGATTTACAACAATAACAGTGATGAGCGAGGGCGCTGTATAATATATATAATTAAATTTTATATGCCTCCAAAAAAGAAAACTCCAAGCAAAAAACCTGTCCCAACACCGAAACCACTGGAAAAGCCATCTTCTAGTCCGGGATTGGTTATTTTTCCAATAATAATAATTGCTATCATAGTTATAGTATTGGTTATGTTTGCAGCTCAGAATAACAAAGCTGAAATTCTTGAGAAAGAAATTGCAACTTTGAAAACTGAGATTAAAACTGAGATATTAGATGTAGAATCAAAAGTAAATGATATAGAAGCAGAAAAGCTAGCAGAAGAAGAGGCCGAAAAAGCAGAAGAAGAGAGATTGGCTAGTATAAATACTTACAAAAGTTCCTTGCATGGTTTCTCTGTGGAATATCCTATTGGGTATAAGGTAGACCAAATTGAAACCAAAACAAATGAAACCCTACAAGAAACAGTAATTTTGATTAGAAAATCTGATCAAGAGAAATACCAAGACACTATGGAGGGTGGACCAAGTGTTTATCTTGAAGTTTTGTCTAATCCTGATGGATTATCAGTTGATGAATGGGCAAAAGAAAACCAGCAATATTCAAATTTTGATGAAAATGTTGATGATCAGGAGTTCAAAACAGTGGGTGGTATGAGAGCTTTTGTTTATTCCAATCAAGGTTTGGGCGGGTTTGATTATTACTTATTTGAATATGGAGAAAATATTTTTTTGGGTAGTGTAAATTACTATGAAGAAGATGACACAATTAGACTTGATATGCTCAAGATTTTGGATAGTTTGGAATTAGAATAAATTAAATATAAACAAAAAACAGGCTTTGGCCTGTTTTTTAATATTCTATTTTATCTTCTCTTCCTGAAAGGAAAAAGCATAAAATAAGAAACCAGTAAATGAAAAATAGAAATAACTGTTGCATAAGTGAAAATAGCCACAAAAATACCTAGGTATTGATTTACTTTTAGAACATACTTGGTAATGTCCACTCCAACTAGAAGAGTAATTCCATTTACAAGTAAGAGTAAAATCACTAGCCAGATAAATCCATTCCACATTCCTTGCCTGTCTTTTCGACTTGGGGCAATATGAGAGCTAATACAAAAAGAAAGATAAACAAAAAGCCAGAATTTCCAGGAGCTTAGGTTTTCCGGAGTAAATAAATTAACCAAACTTGCTTTGACAGAATAAAGAATATCCAAAAATCCAGAGAAATCAGATTTGAGTGGCGCAAAAACCTCTTTTCCATTTGGAACCAGCCAGAAAAGTAAGAAAACCATGATCAGCGATCCAAAAATCATGGGCGCAGCTCCGATAAAAAAATTTCCAATTTTCTGGTAAGTGCTTTTCCTGTCATAACTGTGGTCGACATGGCCTAGGCGTCCAGTTGACTGGTCTGGTCTAAATAGATTTATTTGTTCAATTTTATGACGAAAAATTTTTGCAAAAAAAGCATGGCCCAGCTCATGAACCGGAGTACCAATCCAGGCAGTCCAGAGAATTCCTTTCCAGCCAGTGCTGCGGAAATATTGTTTTTGAGTCCAGTCCTGGAGTTTTGAGAGAATATATCCAAAAGCAAAGAATATGCCAAGAACTCCGATAATTTGAGTAATTACGGTGGTTAATAGGACAATAGAGTATTCTTTTAGTTTATCCATAGATAAATGCGCCTACTACAATAGTAATGTTTATAACAAAAAGTAGAATATACATAAAAACCAATGGTTTTTCTTTGTGGACTACGCCATAAACCAGCCAGACCAGGTTTGCTACTATGTATCCGCTGTAAGCAATTACAGAGATTCCTTCAGCGCTCTTTTCGCTCCAAATTTTACCAGATTGAATAAGTCCCATAAATGGAACAAAAGCACCAACAGCATAAACTATATGATCTATATAATATTTGAGAGGATCTTTTTTTCTTTGAATTTTTCGGATTGGTTTAATCTTTCGTTTTCTTTTGTGGATGTGGTGATGGGCGTGGGTCATGATAGATTTTATTGGGATAAGATAGGTAAATTATAGCAATTTTTAGGTAATTTGTCAGTTTTTAACTTAACTTTTGAGTTAAAACTAGTGTTTTTTGGTTTTGTATTGACAAAAAATTAAAAAATATGTTATATTTAATGGTCACATTTGGTGGTGATTTTTTATCTGTAGTTTATATTACAGAAAAGAAATTACCGCCAAATAGGCAAGGAGGATAGGGAATGGACAGGTCGTCCGTGGATTTCACCACCATCAAAGAGGGCACTTACTTTCGGGTCGAGGGAGAGCCCGAGATCTGGTTTTGCAGTGTCTACGTCCGTGGGCGCGGCTTGATGGCCGGCACTGGCCTGATGGGTGTCCGTCTCACGGGTGAGACCCCGGGAAGCACCATCATCAAGGACACGGGCGGGATCGTCAAGGTCATCCCGCTCACCGACGAGGAGACCGCCCGCATCACCGAGTTCTTCGCGAGCTTCGGTTCGGCCTGATCCGCTCAACGCGGCGTCGGCCAGCGTCACCCCGGGGGAAAAGTCAGCAGGTTTCGGCCAGCTCGACTCAGTACCTCGGGGCGGTGCAGACATCTAAAAAAATTACCTAAATTAAAAAACCACCTCAATGAGGCGATTTTTTTATAAAGCTTATTTATCAGCAGGAACTACATTTGCGAACTTTGTGGTTTTGAGTGAGCCATCAAATTTCTTTACTTTTTTTCTGGTAAATTTAACAATTCCAGTGATAAGTGCAAATAGTGTATCATCCTTGCCTTGCTTTACATTTTTTCCTGGGTGAATTTTACTACCGCGCTGCCTGACAAGAATCATTCCTGTTTTGACTGTTTGTCCGTCTCCAACCTTTACTCCAAGGTATTGAGGATTGGAATCTCGTCCCAGCCTGGTAGAACCACCCGCCTTCTTATGTGCCATATTGAATATTTTTATTTAGTGGGCATATTATAGTAAATATTGTTTATCTTGTCAAGTAACTGCTTTTACACTATAATATAGATACTATGAAGCTGGATCTGTACCCGCTTAAATTGTATTTCAAAAAGCTCTATATTGGCGGCTTTTTTGGTGCTGGATTACTGGTAAATATCGGTATTTGGCTTACTCTTTGGTGGAAAATGGCTGGCA
Source organism: uncultured Gammaproteobacteria bacterium (assembly GCA_964522405.1). GTDB lineage: Bacteria > Patescibacteriota > Patescibacteriia > Magasanikbacterales > UBA922 > CAZFTR01. Next base: position 137,357 of record CAZFTR010000002.1, read on the forward strand.
CAGAGGGGGATATTTTTCTACATTATAATATTTTGTTTGGGGTTGATTTGATTGGTCCGGTTTGGAAGGTCTATTTAGTTCCAATTCTTGGTTTGGTTATTTTGATTATTAATTTTTTAATTGGTTGGTTTTTCTATAAACAAGATAAGTTTATAGCCCAAATCATGAATTTTGTGGGACTTTTGGGTCAGATTTTTTTGGTTATTGTGGCTGCGCTTTTGATTTTTTTGAATACTTGATAAACAGCTATGAAATCTGAAAAAACTCATGCTGACTATACTCTTCTTAGTTATTTTATAATTTTAATTGTTTTTGGACTTGTTGTTCTCAGTTTTGCCAGTGTTGCTGTGGGAATTGATAGATTTGATGATGGTAATTTTTTCTTGAAGCGTCAGTTGTTATATGGCTTATTACCCGGTTTAGTTTTGTTTTTTATTACCAGTAAAATGCATTATAGCCTGTGGAAGAAATATTCACAGATTATCATGATTATTACTGTCTTGCTTTTGTTGCTGGTTTTGATCCCGGGAGTGGGATCTAGTTTTGGAACAGGTGCTAGAAGTTGGATTAAGCTTGGTGGATTTTCTTTTCAACCTGCTGAAATCTTAAAATTAGCCTTGATTATTTTCATGTCTGGTTTATTGGTAGACAAAGGAAAAGAACTTGCTGATCTGAAAAAAGGTTTTTTAGTTTGTTTGGGTCTTGGATTTGCGCCTATTGCCCTTGTGGTGCTTCAGCCTGATATTGGAACTGCTTCAATTCTTTTTGGAATGTTATTTGCAATTTTATTTATTGCTCGAGCTAAACTTGCGCATTTGGCCGGACTTCTTGCTGCTGGTGTGGCAGGTTTTGCTGCTATGATTTCCATTGCACCCTATAGAGCTGCCAGATTTATGACTTTTTTGCATCCGGAGCTTGATCCGCAAGGAATTGGCTATCATATCAACCAAGCTTTTTTGGCTATTGGTTCTGGAGGTTGGTTTGGACTTGGTCTCGGAAGATCTCGTCAGAAATTTGCCTATTTACCAGAAGTCCATGCTGATAGTATTTTTGCTGTTATGGCTGAGGAAATGGGCTTTATTATTGCTGCAGGATTTATTTTGTTTCTAGTGCTGATTATTTTACGCGGTCTGAAGATTGCCAAGCATGCTCCAAGTCAGTTTTCTAGATTGCTAGTTAGTGGTATTATGATTTGGCTTGTAATTCAATCTTTTTTAAACGTTGGGGCAATGGTTGGTTTGCTGCCGCTTACCGGAGTTCCACTACCATTTATAAGTCATGGTGGAACAGCCTTGATGATAACCATGGCAGCAGTTGGGATTGTAGTAAATGTATCAAAATATACCAAAGAAATTTAACTTTTTAATTTTTTATGAAAATAATTCTATCTGGAGGTGGAACACTGGGGCCTGTAACTCCGCTTCTGGCAATTCGTGAAGCAGTTATAAAAGCATATCCTGATGCTGAATTTGTTTGGATTGGTACTAAAAAGGGCTCAGAAAAAGAATTTATTGAAAGATATGGAATTAGATTTATTCCAATTAGCTCTGGAAAATACAGAAGATATTTTTCTTTTAAAAATGTCAGTGATTTAATTAGAATTGCTATTGGTTTTTATCAATCTATTAAGATTTTAAAAAAAGAAAAACCGGATATTTGTATTTCTGCCGGTGGTTTTGTCTCAGTGCCGCTACATTTTTCTGCAAATTTGCTCAAGATCAAGACTTGGGTACATCAACAAGATTTTGAAATTGGTCTTTCAAATCGGCTTATGGCTACAAGAGCCAGTATGGTTACTACATCACTGGACAGTTCTATGTACAAGTTTCCATTGGTAAAAGTTCGTTGGCTGGGAAATCCTATCAGAGATGAAATTAAAATGGGTTCAAAGGAGAGATTTATGCAACAATTTGGTTTAAATCCTCAACTTCCATTTGTCTTTGTAATCGGTGGAGGAACAGGTTCTGCAGCGGTAAATCAGTTGGTTCTGGAATCTTTGCCTATGCTTGAGGGTGTCTGTCAAATTGTGCACTTGACTGGCGAGACCAGATCTCAAGATTTGGCTATGAAGGCCCAAGAGCAATTTTCACATTATTATCAGACTTATCCTTTTTTTGGAGAAGAATTACGCGATGCTTATGCAGCAGCTGATTTGGTAATCTGTCGTGGAGGTTTTGGTACGCTTTCAGAGATTGCAGCATTGGCTAAGCCGGCAATTATTATTCCAAAACCTGGTCATCAAGAAAAAAATGTAGAATATTTAGAAAATGCCGGAGCAGCTATCTATGTAAATGAAACCACTGCTGACGGAAATCATTTGTCCAGTGTTATAAAAGAATTATTTGCTGACAACAGAAGAAGAGCACAAATGGGTGAACAACTTCAGACAATATTGCCGCGAGCAAATGAGGAAAATATTTTGGCTATTGTCCAAGAATTAATAGGTAGTTAACAGCGAAGAGTTGATAGTTAGCTGATGTTTTTATTCTATATCTCGCTAGCGGTATTCTGCCAACTGCTAATGTGTTATAATAAACAAAACTTAATAAAATTTCAAAATGCCAACCCATCAACTTTTAAGCAGAGATAAAAAACCAGAAGAAAATGATGTCTGTCTTTTTGCTGAAACCAATTTTCGCAATCAAATGCGACGTTTTGGTATAAAAACCGATGATCGTCGCAGACATATGTATGTGATTGGAAAAACTGGTATGGGAAAAACAACCATGATGGAAAACATGGTTCTTAGTGATATTTACAAAGGTCATGGAGTTGGCATAGTTGATCCTCATGGAGATTTTGCTGAGAGAATCATTGATTTTATACCGGCAAATAGAATAAATGATGTGGTTTATATAAATCCGGCTGACGTTGCAAATCCTATTGGTTTTAATATTTTGGAAGTTCAAAATGAAGAACAAAAACATCTGATTGCAGCCGGACTTATGGGAACTTTCAAGAAAATATGGCCAGATGTTTGGAGTTCTAGGATGGAATATATTTTGAACAATACTCTTCTTGCGCTTCTTGATTATCCTGGATCAACTTTGCTGGGGATTAACCGACTTCTAGGTGATAAAAAATATCGCAAAAAAGTTGTTCGCAAACTAACAGATCCAGTTATTAAATCTTTTTGGCAAAATGAATTTGCAAATTATTCAGAGAGATATGCTACAGAAGCAGTAGCACCTATTCAAAATAAGATTGGTCAGTTTTTATCTGCAAATGTTATTAGGAACATGGTCGCGCAAGTTAAGTCGACTATTGATATTCGCGAAATCATGGATAGTAAGAAGATTTTGGTAATGAATTTGTCCAAAGGAAGAATAGGTGAGGATAATAGTAGACTGCTCGGTGGAATGCTTATTACCAAAATTCAATTGGCTGCAATGGAGAGAGTTGACACCCCAGAGAAAGATCGAAAAGATTTTTTTCTTTATGTTGATGAATTTCAGAATTTTGCAAATCCTAGTTTTGTAAATATTTTATCAGAGGCTAGAAAATATCGCTTGAGTTTGATTATGGCTCATCAATATGTAATGCAGCTCGAAGAGGTTGTTGCAGATGCGGTTTTTGGAAACGTGGGAACAATTGTTGCTTTTAGAGTTGGTGGAGCTGATGCTGAGACGCTTGCCAAAGAGTTTGCGCCTGTGTTTTTGGAAGAAGACATAGTAAATCTTACTAAATTTGATATTTTGCTTAAATTAATGATTGACGGTGTAGCTTCGCAGCCATTTACTGCCAAAACACTACCACCGATAGGTAGGCCTACAGGTTCTGAACAAAAAGTTATTAGAGTCTCTAGAGAAAGATACAGTAAAAAAAGAGAGGCAATTGAAGAAAAAATACTTCGTTGGAGTGGTATGGAAGAAATAACTGATGAGGAATTTGAAGAAGAAAATAGCGGAGACAAGCCCAAAAAGGAATCTGGTAAAAAACCCGCCTCAAAAGATTCTGGGCGAGAAAAAAAGAGATCAGATCAGCCTAAAAAGAAAAAAGAAGCAAAACCAACAGAAGAAACAGTCTCTCTCAAAGATCTTTTGCCTCAAGAGGATCAACAAGCCTTAAAAGAAGCTGCATCTATGATAAGCCCTGATCAATCTTTGGATCAGACTGAATTTAGAGAGGCTTCACTAGAGACAAAAGAAGAGTCTGTTCAAAAAGAGCCAGAAAGAGAAAAAATAGCAGAGCAAAAAGAAAGAATAGAGCCGGAGCATAGAGAAAAAATCAAGGAAGAGCCAAAAGAGACAGACACAGAATCTGAAAAGCCTAAGAAAAAAAGAAGGCGCAGAAGAAGAAAGAAAAAAAGCAGTGCTGAGATTTCCTCTCAAGATTCAGCCAGTAGCTCAAAAAATGATTCAAAAAAAACTGATTTAAAATCATCAGAAGAACCTCAAAAAAAGCAAAAAATTCAAGAACAAAGTTCGCAAGCAACCCAAACTAGAGAAATCCCAAAGAAAATTGACCCTGACAAGCCAGTAACTTTTGAATAGTATGGTCCAAAAAGGTTTGGATTTGAAAGATCAAATAACTTCTAGACTCAATAAAGTCATTGAGCTTGTTTTAGGTTTAAGTGTTTTTTTGTTTCCAATTATATTTTGCGCCAAGGGATTCTTAAATGCTGGAACTGTTAAAAGAGACTTTTTGTATCTAAGTACGATTTTGATTTTTCTTTTACTTTTTATAATAATTTTATTTGCAAGGCAGGTTAATATAAAAAGAACAGCTCTTGATATTCCTATTTTGGTTATCATCTTTTATTTGGGTGTGAATACTTTGCTCTCAGTTAGTGGTAGGATTAGTTTTTTTGGAGAATCAACCTCTTCTATCCCAGGTTTTTTATTTTTCTTGGTATTGTTTGCTTGGTTGTGGCTCTTTGTGCAATTTGTGCAGACTAGATCTGATTGGATAAGACTTTTTTTATTATTTTTGATTTCTTCATTTATCGTGCAAGTTTTTTTCTTGCTGGCAAACAGTGGGTTTGGATTTGGTTTTGATGCAAGTAGGATTTTTTCCGAGCAAGTTAGTAGTTTTGCCTTATTTTCTGCTGCAGTATTTTTACTAAGTTTTGGGGTTTTGCTTTTTGAAACAGTATTTGTTCGAAAATTAATTGCTTTTTTAAGTAGTTTTAGTTCTGTTGTGGTACTGCTATATCTTGGTTTTATTATTAGTTGGATTATTTTGGTAGTTGGAAGTTTGGTTTTATTATATTTTGGATTTAGAAAAATCAAACAAGTCCATAAACCGGCATGGATAGTTCTAGTATTAGTCTTTGTTATTGGTAGTTTTTTTGTCTTTCTAGGTTCGCCAATAGCTCTAAAATTAAATTTACCAACTGAAATTATGCTTGAATCAGGTGCTTCCTGGGATTTGGTTTCATCTGTTCATGCAGATAGTTTAAATAAAAAGTTATTTGGGACAGGTTTATCCAGTTTTCCAGTTAATTTTGCTCTTTATAGATCATCAGAGTTCAATATAAGTCCGGTCACAGATTCAGTTTATTTTAAATCAGCCTCTAATAATATTACTCATTTGCTTTCAGAGCTAGGATGGTTGGGAATTATTATTTTTCTCTCATTTACATTGGTGGTATTTTATTTTTTGTATGGTTTTATAAAAACTGAAATAAAGATATCAAAAATAAAAATTGTAGAAAATAAAATATATAATTTATATCTCAGGCTTAAAGTATTTGTTCCCAAATCATTAAGTGAATTTTTTGAATATAGAAAAGAGAAAACTGATCAAATGTTTGGCTATTTGATTTCTCTAGTGGTTGTTTTCACTATTTTTACAGGAATTTGGGTTTTTGTATTTTTTGAAGTTTCGCTTTGGTGGTTTTGGTTTTTTGTACTAGCATTATTAGTTTCCGGTTTAAGCATTTTTGGTTTAAAAGGCGTTTCCTCCTCTTATCCAATTGATTTAAAGTTTTCTCCACAGAGTATTATTGTTTTCAGATTTTTAATCATGTTGCTTATTTTATTATTTGGTTGGTTTTTTCTTCTGGGGATTCGCAGCTCTAGTGCAGATTTTCTTTATGGTAAGGCGCTTTCAGTAATTGAAAATGACCAGCAAGATCATATTCTAAATAAGGCAATTAAATATAGTCCCAAAAAAGCAGATTACAGAATTGCTTTGTCTGAGTTTTATCTTGCAAAAGCAAATAGTTTCAACATTAATGACCTAGAATCAGTTAGTCAGGCTGCAAATTATATTTCTAAGTCAATTGACCAGGCAACCATAGCAACAGAGCTTGATCCAACTAATTTTCGTGCTTGGTCAAATCTAGGAAATACTTATTTATATTCAGGTTCAGCTCTTGATATCTCTCTCGAGCAAGCTCGGGATTCTATAAAAAAAGCATCTGAGTTGGCGCCAAGTAATTATTCTCTTCACTTGCAGCTCGGAAATATTTATTCTCAACTCGGAGACTATAAATTGGCTGAGAAAAGTTATCAAGCAGCAATAAAAAATAAATTTGATCTGGTCCAGGCTTATGCCAGTTTATCAGAATTATACGAGGCTCAAGGTAATATTACAGGGGCAATAAATGCTCATAAACCAATTATGGATAGTGTTAGTAGAGATCCAAATTTACTTTTTAGATTAGGTGGATTACTTTATAATAGAAATTTAGAAGGAGATGTCCCAAAGGCTGAGGCAGTTTGGCAAGCATCTATTCAGCTTTTTCCTAGTTTTTCAGATGCTTTGTATAGTTTGGGGATGCTGTATGAAAAAGAAGGTAGGACAGATCAGGCTCTTAAGTATTATCAAAGAGTTCTGGATTTGAATCCGGGTCATACAGATTTGCAGATCAAAATTGAATCTTTAGAATAATAATTTAATTTATATAAGAAAAATTCTATGAACACAAAACGCGCGGTTTTATTTGGAGTTTTACTCTGGGTATTTATTTTTGTCCTACTCTCAATTATCATGTTTATTCCGATACTTGCAGAAAAGGTTCTTACACAACATTTGATTTTCTGGGCACTTTTAATCCCGTTAGTGCTTCTTTTAGCAAAGTGGTATTTCAAAGCAGAGCAACCAACTATCAAGAGGGGGTTTTTGCTGGGATTAATTGCAATTATAGTTGGAACGGTTTTAGATTTGATCATTACAGTGCCATTGTTTGTTAGGTCATATGATACTTTTTTTACAGATTGGAAGCTCTATGTAGGTTTTGCTGAGATTTTACTTTTGACCACATATGCAGGGTTTGAGTTTGATGGAACATTTTCTGAGGAAAAATAAAAATTTCGCTTAAATTAGGTGAGTTTACTCTGTCGCGAGACCTGTCGTTCGTGAACGACAGGTCTCGCGAGCGACAGAGTTTAGAAAAATTTAATCTGGTTTATTGTATAATTTCTGTATAATTTTTAAAAATATAATTATATGGGAAAAAATACAGTGGATAAGATGGCTGATAACGCCACAAAACAGGATTTAAAAGATTCAGAGTTTAGTACATCCAAACAAATAAAAGACTTGGAAAAAAGTACAACTAAACAAATAAAAGACTTGGAAAAAAGTACAACTAAACAAATAAAAGACTTAGAGCTTAGTACCAACAAACAAATAAAGGATTTTGAAAAGCGAATGGATGAGAAATTAGACAAAAAATTCAATGAAGTTATGGAAATATTGAATTTTATCAAAGATAATTGCATAACAAGAGATGAATTTGAATCTAGGATGAAAAGGGTGGAAGATAGATTGGATAAGATTGAAAATCGATTAGATAAAATAGAAAACAGACTTGATACTCTTGAAGACCATGTGTCTAATTTAGAAGAAGATATCGGCGAAGTAAAGATAGATATGAAGAGAATAGATAGATACCTTGAGCATGAAGTTGGTATGGTCACTTCCGGAATCTCAAAATTCCGCAAAAAATTAAAATTGAATCGCTAAATTATCAATTCATTATCTTAAAATACAGTCTTGAATAGGCTGTATTTTATTGATAGTATACCTGTACTATGAAAAAAGTAGATAAAACAGTTCTGGGTAAATTATTAAAACCAGATCCTGACAGTCATAAAACCCAGAATGGCCGGGTTTTGATTATTGCCGGCTCGGATAAATATCATGGAGCTATGGTTTTGGCTATTCAAGCTGCTTCTAGAATTGTAGATATGGTTTATGTTTACTCAGCACCAAAGAACCACGGAGTTATCAAAGGGCTTAAAAATGAAATAGCTACATTTATTACAGTGTTAGAGGATGAGCTTTGGAGTACAGTAGATTTGGTGGATAGTATTCTGGTAGGTCCTGGATTAGAGGAAAATAAAAAAACCATGGATATTACAGAGAAATTATTAACAGATTTTAAGCATAAGAAATTGGTAGTTGATGCTACTTCACTTTGGCATGTTGATCCGAATTTACTCCATGAAAATGTCATGGTCACTCCGCATTCAAGAGAGTTTGAAAATGTTTTTGAATGTAACCCTGGTTCAGAAAATGTTTTTAAAATGGCAGAAAAATATCATACAAATATTGTTCTCAAGGGTAAATTGGATTATATTTCTGATGGAAAAAAGCTTTGGGAAAACCAAACCGGAAATGTGGGCATGACCAAGGGCGGTACTGGCGATGTTTTGGCTGGGATTGCAGTTGCTTTTGCTGCTAAAAATAATTGCATAGATTCAGCACTTGCTGCGACTTATTTAAATGGTTTGGCAGGTGATAAGCTATATGAGAAAGTAGGAATTTTTTATAATGCCAGTGATTTGGTGAGATCAGTCGGAGATGTTTGGAAAAAAAACTGATTATATGAACCAAAAAGAAAAAATTCAAGAAATATATAAAATTTTGGAACAGGAAATATTTCCAGAATTTTATGCTGAACTCCTAAAGGAGAGAATAGAGTCAAAAGAAATAACAGATGATTTCATCGATGAAATTCTTGTGAGAATGCAAGATGAAATTAAATTATTGGCAGAATATGAAAAATAAAAAAGAAATTGACCTAATGAAATTTGATCAACGCAGAGTTGGTGTTGAATTTGAAAATCCCATGGTTGACCCCAAAGGTTCTCTTATTGAATACAGCCAAATAGAAAAAGTTTGGAATAAATTAATAGAAAACAATTGGAAAGAAAAAAGAGATAAAAAAACAAATCATGTTCACATTGCAAATAAATTATTTAATGGACAAAGTGTAGAGCTTAGCACGGATGGCGCTTGGACAATTTTTGAAATTGCTTTACCGCCACTTGACTCTATCTTTGAATTAGAAAAAATGTTTAATAATGTAAAAGCAGAAATTTTACAAGCTCTTGAAGGAGAAGATCTGCACTGGCTTGGAATTGGTTTAGTTCCGGGAAAAATTCGTGTTGATAATAAGTACATGACAACTAAGCCTTTTTACTGGGTAATCAAGAAGTACTGGTATCTTTTTAATTTAAATTTTCCAACAGCTGCCAATCAAACAGGTGTTAGTGTGCGTATGGATGAGCTTGTTAGAGTATTAAACGCTATGACAGCAGTAAGTGGTTTGGTAATAGCTCTCACTGCAAATTCATCAGTCAGTGATTTCAAGCCAACAAAATGGCAGGAATCTCGTCATCTATTTTTTTCAAAATTATTTGCAACCACAGCGTACAAAGGAATGGAAAAGGTAATTCATAAGCCACACAGTAAGCCATATAGCTCATTATCAGATTATGTAAAATATTTTCTTGATTCAAAACCATTTATGATTATAACTCCAATGAGAAATGGAGAATTTGTGGTTTTGGACAGGAAAATCACTTGGCTTGAATTTCTAAAAGGAGATAAGTGGCAAGCAAAGACTCTTGCCGGAGAAGAAATTGAAGTAGTGCCAGAAGTAGGAGATTTAAATATGGCAGCCCATAATCAGTGGTTTCTTGCAGTAGGTCATATGCTTTTTGATACGGAGAAGATGACATTAGCCGAATTTCTAAAAGCTTTTGAAAATGATCAACTTGAGAATTACTTAGAAGGAAAATTGAAAAATCTCTATGTAGAATACAGAATGGCTGCAACATCTCCTCCTGGAGAAGAGTTTGTTTCACCTGCTCTGACAATGGGCTTGATAAATAATCTAGAAGAATTAGAAAAATTCGTAGCTGAATATGAGTGGGGAGAGTGGTCTGATCTTGTTGATCATGCTGCTATTGCTGGTATGAAAGCAAAATTTGCTGGTTATGAATGTAAAGAATTATTAAAATCATTTGTAGATATTTCAAAAGCAGGTTTAGAAAAAAGAGGATTTAGAGAAGAAAAATATCTAGAAGTTTTGTATAATAGAATTGAAGAAGGCGAAACTCCAGCTGATAAAATGAATAGAGAAGTTTCGGAAAAAACAAATCAAGAGTTTTTAAAGGGGATTTCGTATAATAAGTAATATGCCCTTCACAAAATCACTCACCCAAATCTCAAAAACCGACGTAGCTCTTGCTGGAGGAAAGGGCGCTTCACTTGGCGAAATGAACCGGGCGGGATTAGATGTCCCTCCTGGTTTTGTTTTGGTTGCAGGCGGTTATGAAAGATTTATAGAAGAAACCGGATTAAAACAAGAAATAAATGCTCAACTTGCTAAAATAAATAAAGAAGATATTAATAGCGTAGATAGAGCTGGAAATATTCTTAGAGATGCGATTGACGATACTGGAATGCCAGAAGAGTTGGCAGAAGAAATTCTATCTGAATTTGATGATCTTTGTGCAGAATTTGTAGCGGTCAGGTCAAGTGCAACTGCAGAAGACAGTGAAATTGCCAGTTGGGCAGGGGAGCTAGATACATTTCTAAACACAACAAAAGAAAACCTGATTGAAAATATCAAAAAATGCTGGGCTTCGCTTTTTACTTCTCGGGCTATTTTTTATCGTTTTGAAAAAGAACTTGGTGACGCTGATGTTTCTGTTGCAGTTGTCATCCAAAAAATGATCCAATCAGAAGTTTCTGGGATTTGTTTTACTGTTCATCCTGTTACTGAAGATACAAATCAGATGATAATAGAAGCTGGTTTCGGGCTGGGTGAGGCAATTGTTAGCGGACAGATCACACCTGATAGCTATATTATTGATAAAACTAACATGTCTATTTCTGACATAAATATTGGAAATCAAACCAAAAAATTAATTAAATCTGAAAAAGAAAATCAGTGGATTGAATTAGATGAGCAGGAATCAGAAAAACAAAAATTATCCGGAAAACAAATTATAGAATTAGCTGAAATCTGTAAAAAAATAGAAGATCACTATGGTTTTCCTTGTGATATTGAATGGGCTTATGATGGGCAGGAGTTTTATATTACTCAAAGTCGGCCGATTACTACATTAAGTACTTAGTTTTGTATAATTTGCTTTAAATAGCCTAAATTGATAATATACAGCCATTATGTCATCTAGTTTTGACAAAGATAAACAAAATATCGCATTAGGAATTTTCTTTCTAATATTCGGATTTTTTGTGCAGAGTGCCATTCCTTTTTTAATTGGATTATTTTTGTTGTATAGCAGTTATAAAAAGGGAGGTTTTTCAAAATTAAATTTTAATTCATTAAATAATTTAGAAACAATATTTAAAAAATCTAAAAAAACGCCTATGGAAATAATTGATCCAAACAAAAAAAAGAAAATCGCTTTTTCTTTTGGGGGAGTTATCGTTCTGCTTATCTTGTTAACTTTTGCCAGTAGTTTTTGGGTAGTGATAGAAGCCGGACAAACCGGTGTTCAGTCACTCTTCGGAAAAGTTCGTGACAATGAATTTCATTCAGGATTTCACCTCAAGAATCCTCTTGTTCGTATAACAAAGATGAATATTCGAACTCAGGACTATACTATGAGTGTTGCTCGTGGAGAAGGACAAAAGTATGGTGCTGATGCTATTAGTGCGCTTACAAAAGAAGGTCTTAGTGTTGACCTTGATATTACTGTTTTGTTTCATCTAGAAGAAGATAAGGCATCAGATATATACAGAGAAGTTGGTCTGAGATATGATGATGTTATTATTCGTCCACAAATTAGAAGTGTTATTCGTGAGGTGATTGCGCAATATGAGGCAAAGGATATTTATTCAGAAAAACGTGAAGAAGCAAGTAAACAGATTTTGGATAAATTAATTGCAAATATTAATGAGCGTGGGGTTGTTGTGGAAGAAGTTCTTTTACGTCATGTAGAACTTCCTGCAAATCTTGCAAATAGTATTCAGGAGAAACTTCAAGCTGAGCAAGAAGCGCAGAGATATGATTTTCTTCTAGAGAGAGAGGAAAAAGAAGCACAGAGAAAAAGAGTTGAAGCAGAAGGGCAAAAAGATGCGCAAGCAATTATTAATCAGAGTTTGACTAGGAATTACCTAAATTACCTATACATTCAAAATCTTGAAAAGCGAGAAGGTACTATCTACGTACCTGTGGATCCAAATAGTGGTATGCCGCTTTTTCGAGGACTTTAATTCTTAATTAATGTTAATATGAGAACTGGAACATCTAGAGAAGCCAGTCAGCCTGGTGGAGATCAAGCTGCTCGTCTAGCTTCAAATAAGGAAGCTCTAAGACGGTTGAGAGAAGATACAGAAGACACAGAGCCTGCAGCTACTATGCAAGCTATGGATGCTGCTTCAGAGGCAGCAGCAGCTGAACCTAGGAGTCTAGGAGAAACAACACCAGTATTTAATTTGGAGGATTTGTCACCAACAGATCAAGGTGGCGAACAAACCCCTGCAGAATTTGAAGACACAGAGCCTGCAGCTACTATGCAAGCCATGGACGCTGCTTCAGAGCAAGCATCTGAAATAGTTAGTGAAGATGCGGTTCCGGTGGCTGAATTGCCTGTTCCTAAACCGGAAAAAACTAGTCGTTGGGGAAAAATTACAGGTTGGATGAGGCGAAAAGCAGAATAAAATAATCACAGAGACAAAAATCAGCCCCAAAAGGGTTGATTTTTTGTTTATTTTTAGCTAATATTATCCTATATGAAAGATAAAATATTAGTTGCCATGTCAGGTGGTGTTGATTCGTCTGTTGCCGCAGCTCTTCTGGTAGAGCAAGGTTATGATGTTACCGGCGCCTTCATGATAAATTATGATCAGCATGATCAGCATGGTCTTCCTTGTTATACTCATGATTATCAGGATGCTCTTCGGGTTGCTGCAAAACTTAGAATTCCCCTCTTGAAATTGGATTTTACCAAAGAATACCAAGAAAATGTTTTAGATTATATGTATGTAGAGTACCAAAAAGGTAGAACACCAAATCCTGATGTTCTTTGTAATAAATTTATCAAATTTGGAGCTTGGCTTGAAAAAGCAAAAGAATTAGGATTTGAAAAATTGGCTACAGGTCATTATGCGGCTATTCAGGAAAAGAATGGAAAATATCAACTTAATAAAGCAAAAGATCAAAACAAAGATCAAACATATTTTCTACATCAACTAAATCAAGAACAGCTTTCCTCTACAGTTTTTCCACTTGCTGATTATACAAAACAAGAAATTCGAGAATTAGCGCGTAAATTTGAGCTTCCCACTGCCGAAAAGGAAGAAAGTATGGGAATTTGCTTTATTGGTGAAGTCTCCATGAAAGACTTTCTTCAGGAAAAAATAAAACCAGAACCGGGAGAGATAGTTTTGAGTACTACCGGTGAGATAGTCGGTAAACATGAGGGATTAGCTTTTTATACTATTGGTCAACGACATGGATTTGAGCAGAAGGGTGGAGGAGAGCCACTATTTGTGGTGGAAAAAGATTTTCAAAAGAATCAATTGCTAGTTGGAGAGGAGAATGACCCAAAATTATATAGTTTAGAAATTAGTTTAGAAAAACTTAATTGGATGAGTGGACAAAGCCCAAATTTTCCGTTAAAATGTGAGGTAAGATTGCGTCATAGGCAAGAATTAAAAGAGATTGAGATTGTTTCTAGTGATGATGAGGTTAAAATAAATTTTTCTAAACCTGAGCGCGCAGTAACACCTGGGCAATTTGCTGTATTTTATTCGAGCGATGAATGTTTGGGAGGGGGGATAGTAATCTAATAGTTATGAATACACATGAAATAAGAAAGAAATACTTAGAATTTTTTAAAGAAAAAGGTCATGCAATAGTTGATTCTTCTTCGCTTTTGCCAGAAAATGACCCAACTACACTTTTTACCGGCTCAGGAATGCAACCTATGGTTCCTTATTTGCTTGGTCAGCCACATCCTAGTGGGACCAGAGTTTCTGATTCTCAGAAATGCTTCCGTGCCCAAGATATTGAAGAAGTTGGGGACAGTAGACATACAACTTTTTTTGAAATGCTGGGAAATTGGTCTCTTGGAGATTATTTCAAAGCTGAACAAATTCCCTGGATGTTTGATTTTATTGTAAATACACTTGGGCTTGATCCAAAAAATATTTATATTACTTGTTTCAAAGGGAAAGAAGATATTGGAATTCCAAGAGATGAGGAGTCAGCTGGTATTTGGCAGGAAGAATTCAAGAAGGTTGGAATAGACGCTGGAGTTGGTGTAGATTCTGAAAAGACAGGTATGCTCGAAGGTGAGAAGATTTTTTATTATGATGAAACCAAGAATTGGTGGAGTAGATCAGGTGTTACCGGAAATATGCCTGTAGGTGAGCCGGGAGGACCCGATAGTGAGATGTTTTGGGATTTTGGTGTAGAGCTCGGATTGCATGAAAAATCTGAGTGGAAAGATCTGCCTTGTCATGTAAATTGTGATTGCGGAAGATTTTCAGAGATTGGCAACAATGTATTTATGCAATATCACAAAACAGATTCAGGTTTTGAGATTATGTCTCAGAAAAATGTAGATTTTGGCGGAGGACTCGAAAGAATGGCTTCAGCAGCTATGAATAATCCGGATATTTTCATGATTGACTTGTTTGATGGAATGAGAGATAAGCTTGAGAAAATTTCCGGCAAAAAATATGGCGAAAATCCAGAAGAAACTTACGCCTTTCGAGTGATACTTGATCATATGCGTGCTGCCAGTTTTTTAATTTCAGATCAAGCAGTTCCTTCAAACAAAGATCAGGGATATTTCACTCGCAGACTTATTCGTCGAGCAATTCGTTTTGCCAGTAAACTTGGTATAGATCAGAAATTTGCATCAGCAATTGCTCAAGCTGTTATAAACACCTATCAAGAGGCTTATCCTGCATTGAAACAGGATCAGGAAAAAATTCTAAGCGAAATGAGTAAGGAAGAAGATAAATTTTCTCTCACTCTACAAAAAGGAGTAAAGAAATTTGAAGAAATAGCTTCCAAATTGGAAAGAGGCTCAAAAATAAATGGCGTTGATGCTTTTGATCTTTATCAGACTTATGGTTTTCCACTAGAAGTGACTCTGGATATGGCAGAAGAAAAAGAAATAGAAGTTGATCTTGAAAGTTTTGAACAGGAAAAACAAAAACATCAAGCAATTTCTCGCCAAGGTGCTGAAAAGAAATTCAAAGGCGGGCTTGCAGATCAAGGAGAGATGAGTGTTAAGTATCATACAGCAACTCATTTACTGCATGCCATATTGCTTAAAGTTCTCGGGCCACATGCAACCCAGAAGGGGAGCAATATTACACCAGACAGACTTAGATTTGATTTTGCTCATGGCGAAAAATTAACTCCGGAACAAAAAAAAGAAGTTGAGGATTTATTGAACTCAGCCATTGAAAAAGATTATCCGGTTAGTTTTGAAATGATGAGTGTAGAGGAGGCAAAGGAAAAGAGTGCAATTGGACTTTTTGGAGATAAATATGAAGAAAAAGTAAAAGTTTATACAATAGGTGATCCGGGACAAGCTGCAAATGCAGATCCATCTAGTCCAACTTTCAGCAGAGAGATTTGCGGAGGTCCTCATGTAGAACATACCGGAGTCCTTGGAAAATTCAGAATCAAAAAAGAAGAATCAGTTGGAGCAGGAGCTCGTAGGATCAAGGCAGTTCTTGAATAAGAGGCATTCGGATTTACAGATAAATCCTGATTATCCGGATAGATTCAGGTTAATTCTTTAAAAATTTAATGATTTGCTACTCTAAGTTATGATATATATAACTAGAATCAGAAAGTTGGTAAAAAAACTCATCAGACATTTTTGGTTTAATAGATACCAATTTTTAAGGTATTTCATGGTTGGAACCAGTGGTTTTGTGATTGATTTGGGTGCTCTTATTATTTTTAAAAGATATTTTGGACTTGATCCGATTGTCTCAGTTGTTTTCAGCCAAATTGTGGCCATGATCTACGTGTTTATTTTAAACAAAATCTGGTCATTCAAAGAAAGATCAATGCCTCATAAGCAATTTGTTAGATATGCTATTCTTACTGCATTTAACTATTTGTTTGGAATTGCCATGATGTATGTCTTCCAGAGAAAATTTGGTTTTGATTATAAGTTGGTCAGATTGGTTTCAGTTATGTTGGCAACTTCTTGGAATTTTCTGCTTTACAAACATTGGGTATATACCTAGTATAGTTGGTAGTTTACAGTTGATAGTTTATAATATTTTAACTATAAACTATCAACTGTAAACTAATATCTCCTTGTGCATAAGTGATGGTAAATCTACAAATTTGACTAATTTAAGCAAAAAAACTATAATAAGCATATTAATTTATAAGACTTGACACTTATTTTAAAATAAGTTAAAATAGTGCCAGCTAATTTTATACTAATGGGAAAAAAGGATAATGTCCTAGAGGTTAAAGGTGTAATCGATGAACTTCTTCCAGGTGGAAAATTTCGAGTTCGTTTAGAAAATGAACACGAGGTTATAGCCCACTTATCAGGAAAGATGAGGATGAACAGAATACGTTTGGGTATAGGAGATGAAGTTAAAGTAGAACTGACCCCGTATGACCTCACAAAAGGACGTATAACTTATAGATTATAATCAACCAGTGCGGTGTAGCTTATTTAAGCGTTGATATCGCGGCAGTGGTTGATATTTTTTTGTCTCTGATTAGCATAGAGTACAAATTTTAGTTCAAAAAATATGAAAGTAAAAGCATCAGCAAAAAAAAGATGTAATAAATGTAAAGTAATACGACGCCGAGGAGCTGTTATTGTTATTTGTGAAAATCCAAGACACAAGCAGCGCCAAGGTAAAAAACAGCGTATAAGTGCTGCTTAAATTATACTATTATGAGAATTTCAGGAATTACTATTCCCAAACAAAAAACAGTTGTCATTGCTCTAACTTATGTTTATGGTATTGGTTTGACAACTTCACAAAAGGTTTTAAAAGCAGCTGGAGTTGATGAGTCAGTAAGAGTAAAAGATCTTACTCAGGACCAAGAAGATAAAATTCGTCAAATTATTGAGAAAAAGCACAAAACCGAAGGTGATTTGAGACGAGAAGTTTCTTCAAACATCAAAAGACTAAAAGATATTAAATCATACCGAGGTTCAAGGCATGCTAAGAGGCTTCCTGTTCGTGGTCAGAGAACCAAGACAAACTCAAGAACTCTTCGTGGAAACAAGAGAAATATCGCAACCAGCGGAAGAAAGCCTGCTGCTCAAAAGACCTAATATACAAATCTTCTAATAAAATATGGCAAAAGCAAAAAAAGCTAAATCAGCAAAAAAGAAAAAGAAAGTTATTAAGCAAGCTTCACATGGTCGCGCTTATATTCAGGCAACTTTCAATAACACAATTGTAACTCTTACTGATCAAAATGGAGATGTTTTGGCTTGGTCAAGTGCCGGATCAGTTGGTTTTAAAGGTCCTAAAAAGGCAACTCCTTATGCTGCCGGACAAGTTGTAAAAAAAGTTGTAGAATCAGTTAAGCCAACCGGACTAAAAGAAGTAAATGTATTTGTAAAAGGTATTGGTGGTGGACGCGAAAGCGCTATCAGAGGATTAAATACCAATGGTATACAAGTATTATCAGTAAAAGATGTAACTCCTATTCCACACAATGGATGTCGCGCTCCTAAGAGACGTAGAGTTTAATAAATAGATATTATGGCAAAATATATTGGTCCAAAAAATAAAATAGCTAGAAGATTTGGAGTAAATCTAGGTCTTAAGACAAATCCGGCAAAAGTTGCCAGAAGAATAAATCAAAGACCTGGTGTTCATGGTACAAGTTTTAGACGAGGTTCTGTTTCAAGTTATGGAAAACAACTTATTGAGAAACAAAAAGCTAAATTCATGTACGGACTTCGTGAACGTCAATTTCGAGCTTATGTAGAAAAAGCCAATGCTATGAAAGGTGATTCCGGTGTAAATATTCAGAGACTCTTAGAGATGAGAATGGATAATGTGGTCTACAGACTTGGATTTGCCGGAACCAGAGCCCAAGCAAGACAAATGGTAAACCACGGAATGTTTACTTTAAATGGCAAGAAAATGACTATTCCATCACATATTGTGCGTACTGATGATATTATCGCAGTAAAAGACACTAAGAAAAAGAAAAAATTATTTGAAGGAATGGAAGAAAAACTTCAAAATCACGAAACAGCTTCTTGGTTATTGCTTGATGCTAAGAATTTATCCGGAAAAATTACCGGAGTGCCTGGTGAAGATGATTTTGAAAAAGTTTTTGATGTTAAATTAATTATTGAGTATTATTCATCACGTTAATTTAGGGGGGCTTATAAGAGTTTGTTAATACTCTTAAGACCTATAATTATAAAACTATGGAAAATATATTATTACCATCAACCATAGAATTTCAGGAAACTGATGACAAGAACACCGGTAAATTGATTGTAACACCATGTCATCAAGGATTTGGATCAACAATTGGTAATGCTCTTAGAAGAGTACTTCTTTCTTCTATTGCCGGAGCTGCTGTTGAAGCTGTAAAGATTGAGGGAGTACAGCATGAGTTTTCAGCAATTGAAGGTGTTCAGGAAGATGTTGTAGAGATTATTTTAAATCTAAAAGAATTGGCTATCAAAACACATACTGACGAGCCAATTAGATTATCACTTAGCAAAAAAGGCGAAGGACCTATCACAGCAGGTGATTTTGAAAAAAATGCAGATCTTGAAATTGTAAATCCAGAGCATATTATTGCCACAAGTACAGATGGTAAGAAAACTTTTGAAATGGAAATTATAATTGGAAATGGACTTGGATATGTTAGTGCTTCAGAAAAAGAAAGTAAAAATCTTGATTTGGGAACTATTTTGACTGATTCATTTTATTCTCCTGTAAAAGATGTTGGTTATTCACTTGAAAACACTCGTGTTGGGGATATTACAGATTATGAAAAATTGACTTTAACAATTGCTACCAATGGTACAATTTCTCCAAAAGAGGCTGTAAATCAGGCAACTAAAATGTTAATGGATCATATTGGGGTAGTATTCAGTGCTTCAGAAGGCACAACTCCAGTTCTAAAAGAGAAAAAAGTTGAAGAGCCTACTGTAGAAGAGGTTATAGAGGAATCAACAGAAGAGGAAAAGGAATAAGATTTTAAAAATATATGAGACACCAGAAAAAGAAAATTACATTGGGACGTACCAAAGCTCCAAGAAAAGCACTTATGAGAAGTTTAGCTGATAGTTTGGTTTTGCATGAAGGAATTGTAACTACAAAAGCAAAAGCAAAAGCTCTTCGTACTTATATTGAGCCGCTAGTAACCAAAGCTAGAAAAAATCGACCAATTGATAGAGAAATGATCAATAAGTCTCTTTTTACTGGAAAAGCAGTGAAGAAATTAATTGATGAAATTGCTCCAAGATATAAAGAAAGAGCTGGAGGATATACTAGAATTATTAAGCTTGGCAGAAGAGAAAATGACAAAGCTGAACAAGCTAGAATTGAATTTGTTAAATAAATTTTATGGCAAAAGCAATAAATAGAAATACAATTGAAATTGACGCAACTGATCTTGCTCCGGGGCGTGTAGCTACTCAAGTAGCGGTGGCGCTCCAAGGAAAAAACAAGCCAGATTATGAAGCTCATATTGATGGTGGAGATATTGTTGTAGTAAACAATGCAGCAAAAGTTAAATTTACAGGTAGAAAACTTGTACAGAAAGATTATTATCATCACACTCAATATCCAGGTGGATTGCGTAGAACACCATTGAAAAAAGTTTTTGAAAAAGATCCAGCAGAAGTTATCAGACGTGCTGTTTATGGAATGTTGCCAAAAAACAAGCTTCGCAACGCTATGTTGAAAAGATTAACAATAAATGTTTAGAATTTATGACTACTGCCACAAAACAAGAAAAAACTTTTGAGCGAGCTGTTGGAAGAAGAAAAACTGCCGCAGCACGGGTTCGTTTGCATCCAAATGGAAGCGGGAAAATAACTATCAATGACCGAGAGTTCACTAATTATTTTCCAACTAAGCTTTGTCAGGATATTGTAATGTCACCACTGAAAATTACTGGAAAGGAAAAAACTTTTGATATCACAGTAAAAATTATGGGTGGTGGAACTATGTCTCAAGCAGAAGCACTAAGACATGGTATCACTAGAGCCTTGATCAAATGGGATGAAGAGCTTAAGCCATCTCTCAGAGCTGAAGGATTTGTAACTCGAGACGCTAGAGCTAAAGAAAGAAAGAAATTTGGACGTCACAAAGCTCGTAGAGGTCATCAATGGAGAAAACGTTAGGAATGTAATACAAAATATATTAAAAATCCGCTCTTGAGCGGATTTTATTTTTTGGGGATCCCTGCGTCGCGTGTGGCGTGGTGGCGGTCGCAGGGTATTTGGCGGGGTTATTCAAGGTCCTCCAGGCCTCTGGGGTAGAACTGGTTGAGCCAGGCGCAGATCATCTCCATGGTCTGTCGGTTGAGGTGGGTATCGATCCTGAGCTCTCCGAGCTGCCAGTTGCCGTCCCTGTGCTCGGCAGTGCCGAACCAGCTGTGCTCCCAGTTGACTTCATGAGTTTTGGGGTTGACCAGATTGGTCAGAACAGCAAAGAGCCAGCCCCAGAAGCCGGGGAAGCCCTT
Organism: uncultured Gammaproteobacteria bacterium; assembly: GCA_964522405.1. Lineage (GTDB taxonomy): Bacteria > Patescibacteriota > Patescibacteriia > Magasanikbacterales > UBA922 > CAZFTR01. The sequence continues at coordinate 158,244 of CAZFTR010000002.1, forward strand.
TCTCTCAGCTGCAGTGAAAAACATCACCACTGCCGAGTCCACGATGTTGGTGATACACCCTCTCGGCGCCGGATCGAGTCGCAGCTCGAGCGAGAGTCCAAAGGTATTAGTCTGCAAGTGGCGTCTCCTTTTCCGCCAAATTTATCTTCATTATACACTTTAAAATTAAAAGTGTATATAATGGTGAATATATTTAGTTTTAGATTGATTTTTCCCTTTTTTTGACGTAAAATATAGACACTATGGCAAAATCAATAGCAAAAAATACAGCATACATGATGAGCGCTTCAATAGGTCAGAAAATAATTTCATTGACCTATTTTACTATTATAGCTAGGGCGCTCGGAGCAGAAAAAATAGGAATTTATGCCTCGGCCCTTGCCATGACAACCATGTTTGTTATTTTTGTTGACCTTGGATTTACCAATGTTTTAATCAGAGAAGCTTCAAAGTACAAGGAAAAGCTCCAAAATATTTTTTCTACAGTATTATTTAGTAAGATTTTCTTTGGAATATTGAGTTATATTGCGCTTGCTGTTGTTGTGCAGCTCTTGGGTTTTGATATTGAATTTAAGCGATTGGTTTATGTTTCAGGAATAACCATGATTTTTGATTCTTTTCATCTTTCGGTTTATGGTGCCATGAGATCACTTGGAAATTTGAAGTACGAAGCAATCGGCATGGTTTCAAGTCAATTTATAACCCTTGTTCTTGGAACTTTTTTTGTTTTTTCAGGGTTTCCACTTATTTACTTGATGATTGCTTTTCTTGTTCCTTCTTTTTTAAATTCATGTTACTCGGCCCTCGTAGCAAGTATTAAATACAAAATAAAAATTGTTCCAAAATATAGCAAAGCAAATCTGAAAATAATATCAAAAATCGCAGTACCTTTTGCTCTCGCTGCTATTTTTGGAAGAATTTATTCTTATATTGATGTAATCTTACTAAAAAAAATTGCTGGAGATGTTCAAGTAGGTTATTATAGTACTCCATCAAAAATTAGTTTTGCTTTTCAGTTTATACCCTTAGCTCTTGTTGCTTCGCTTTTTCCTCGTTTTAGTGAGTATTTTGTTTCGAACAAGGAGAGATTGGCCTATATATTTGAACAGAGCATGAAATTCTTATTTTTGGTGGCTTTACCAATATCCATAGGTATATATGTCCTGGCAGATGATATTATAATTTTTGTTTTTACTGAAAAATTTATTCATTCCATAGCGCCTCTTAAGATTCTGGTGATTAGTTTAAGTTTTTCTTTTATTAGTTTTCCAATTGCAGCATTTCTCAATGCTTGTAGTAAGCAGGTTGCCCAGACAGTTATTGCTGGTTGTGTTTTGGTGGTCAATGTTGTTTGTAATTTAATTCTAATTCCTAAGTTTGGAGCAGTTGGAGCAGCTTATTCAGCTCTTGCCGGGAATATTTGTCTAGCCTTATTTGGATATCTGATAATTCCAAAAATAACCAAAATTTCACATCTTTATATTTTTAGAACCTTTGTTCAAATTTTTGTTTCTGCGGCATTGATGGGTGTATTTGTGTGGTATATAAATATGTTCATACATTTTATATGGGCGATTTTGCTTGCCGCTGCTCTATATATTATTTTACTTTTTGCAACAAGAGCCGTTAACAAAATGCAAGTTAAAGAATTAGTCGCTTTAGTAAAAAAGTAAATAGTGTTAAAATAGACTAGTGTAAACTTCTATGAAAAAGATATTAATTATTACACTTGAATTTCCACCACAGATTGGAGGAATTGCTACTTATGTAGATCAAATTGCTTCTGGTTTTGATCCTGAGGGTGTTATTGTAATCGCGCCAAAAGATCCTGCAACAGAAGAGTGGGATAAGACTAGAAAATATCGCATCCTTCGAAAAAATATGCTTTTCCCTAAATTTATCTGGCCCAGGTGGATTCCAGCACTTTGGCATACTTACAGAATTGTTAAAAAAGAAGAAATAAAAGTGATTTTTGTGCAACATATGTTGCCACTTGGGTATGCTGCAGTATTGGTCAAGAAATTATTTAAAATTCCTTTTTTAGTTTTTTCTCATGGTACAGATTTTATATTGGCAACAAACAAAAGACGTAAAACCTTCTTTTCAAGCTTTGTATTTAAGTCTTCAGAACAAGTTATAACTAATAGTCAATCTCTCAAAAGGAGATTTAATCTCAGATTACCTAAGTTTAGCGATAAAACAACTATACTCTATCCATGCCCAGATCAGGATTTATTTATAGAGCCAAGCACTGAAGAATTGAATGATATTAAACATAGATTTGCTTTGTCTGGAAAAAAAGTGATTCTTTCTATTTCAAGAATTGTGGATGGAAAGGGTTTTCCGCATCTGCTCAGTGCAATAAAAGAAATTGTCAAAACAGATCCAAATATAGTGTGGTTGGTTATTGGTGACGGACCAAAAAAAGAGCTGTTTCTTGACTTGGTACAAAAAAATAATTTACAAAATATTGTTCGTTATATTGGAAATGTGCCCCACAAAGATCTAAAAGTGTATTATTATACAGCTGATATTTTTGCTTTGCTTACTCATCCTGATCATGGATTTGAGGAAGGGCTTGGGTTAGTTTTTCTAGAAGCAGCTGCCGCCGGAATTCCAGTTGTAGCTGGAAAAAGTGGGGGAGTGGAGGAGGGTGTTTCTCATATGTATACCGGGATTGTGGTCGACACTTATCAGCATGATCAGGCAGTGAATGCCATAGCTACATTGCTTGAAAACAAGGAATTTGCAGATCGTCTGGGTAGACAGGCCAGAGAAAGAGTAAAAGCTCATTTTAATTGGCAACATCAATTGAAAAGATTGGGCAAATGGCTCTAAAAGTTTAACTATGAAGATTAAATTAAAGGAACAAGAAAGGATAATTCGCACTATAAGACAGTATGGCTTAACTCTTTGGTATCATTGGTTTTTAGGATTTTTGATAATTTCTTTAGCTTTTTTCCTGATATTTTGGCTTTTTGAGCATGACTGGTGGGGGCAGAGCATTTTTGGCTTGTTGGTTTTAAGTGGTTTTTTGATTTTTTTAAGAACTTATTATATTTGGAATAGTAATTATTGTACTATTACCACTCATAGAATAATTGATTCAAATCAGAAGGGTATACTTGAGCATGAGCTGAGCGAGGTTTCTTATGAAAAGATTGATGATGTTTTTGTGAGTACAAAAGGTTTTTTCCCAACTCTTTTTAAATATGGAAATTTAAATATAAAAACAGATGAAATAGATGGATTTGTTATTGATAAAATCAAGAATCCGGAGCAGATTCTTCAGACTGTAAATGAATTCAGACAGAGATACCTATCTAAATATTCACATGATTTTGAGGGTGATATTGCGGGGATAGTTATGGATAAATTATATGAATTGGAATTAACAGATTTGGTTAGGGTTGAAAAAGTATTAAAGAAAAGGATTGCTAAATTGAGTAAAAAAGATGATTAACTCGTCCATATTGTGTCTGTCAACTGTAAACTGCCAACTATTATCTAGATATGTTATAATTACTTAACATGAGAAAAAATAGACAGTCTCCAGTCAGACAATTTTTTGTATCACGTGCTTTTCTAGTAATAGCGCTAGTTTTAGCCATATTAGTAGCATTAGGATTTGCCAGAGCTTATTACAAAGATTACAAGGTCAGACAGGAAATTTCTCGGCTTCAGGAAGAAGTTAAGTCACTAGAAAATAAAAAAATAGACTCATTGAGTTTACTCGAATATGTAACCAGTGATCAATATGTAGAGGATACTGCAAGAGTGGAATTAAACATGAAAAAACCAGGCGAACAGGTGATTTTTATCAAAGATCTTACTGAAAAACGCGATTCTGAATTAGAAACTGATCAAGAAGAGAAAGAGCTGTCAAATCCTCTCAAATGGTGGTATTATATTATGCACAAACCAATTAATAATAATTAATTTTTTTATGACAGAGCAACAAGTAAAAAAGGAGGAAAAGACTAAAAAAGGAGAAGACAAGACAACGAAAATGCTAGTTTCTGGTATTTTTGCTTCAATTTTTGTTATTTTATTCTTATTGATTTCAAGTATTGCTTACGGGGTACGTCAAGCTTCAGAAAATTCTTTCATTGTGGAAGGATCAAAAATTTTAAGAATTCCTGTGGCCTCAATAAATGGTTCTGGGATCTTGTATCATGATTATATAACAGATTTGGAAGCATTGAGAATGTATAATCTTAGTGCAGGTGAAGCCACTCAGCCTGAAGAAGATTCAGATCGAGCATTGAGCAGGCTTTTTATAAATACCATAGTTTCTGATTTAATAGAAGAATATGATCTGGAGATTTCAGCAGAAGAATTTGAAAAAACCAAGCAGCAATTAAAAGATCAGTTTAAAACTGAAGAAGAAATGAATCGAAATTTAATTGAAAATTTTGGTTGGAACTTTGACATATTTGTAGATAGGGTTTTGAAGCCACAACTAAAAGAACAAAAATTAGCAGAAGCTTTTACTAACAACCAAATAGAAGGTTTAGATCAGTTTGGGGTTGAGCAACTAAGAGCAAGACATATATTGTTCCAGTTATCAGAGGATGAAGACCAAGAGGATACTCTCAAAAAAGCTAACTCAGTTCTTGAGAGGGTAAAAGGAGGAGAAAGTTTCGAAGAATTGGCAGTAGAATTTGGATCTGATTCAACCAAAGATCAGGGCGGTGATTTGGGTTGGTTTGAGAGAGGTCAGATGATCCCTGAATTTGAAGAAGCAGTATTTGCATTGGAGCCGGGACAAACTAGAGATAGCGTTCTAGAAACAGATTATGGATTTCATATCATAAAATTGGAAGAAAAAAGAAATGTTAATAATTTCAATGCCTTTATGGATTCGAATATCAGTAGTGCTAAGGTAAAGCTCTTTAGCAAAATACATAATCCATTTGAAGATCCTGAGATTTCAGTTATTCAGTAGAATATGTTGGCTGAGTCAGATTATGTAAAAATCCAGGTTGGTGTCCCTGAGTCTCATGCAGATCAAATCAGGGAGGTTTTAGGACGGGCAGGAGCAGGAGATCGGGGAAAATATAATTATTGTAGCGCAACTCATAGAGTGATTGGTAGATTTATTCCGCAAGAGGGAGCAAATCCGGCAATAGGTAAAATTGGCCAGAAAGAACAAGTGGGAGAAGCTGTAATTCAAACACTTTGTCACAAAGATTTGGTCGAAGATGTTGTAGAGGCAGTAAGAAAAGCCCATCCATATGAAATGCCACCAATAGATATTATACCCAGATTAGAAATAGTAGAATAAGCTGTGATATAATACTGATATTCTTCAAATAGAAAATACCTTTTTATGATAAAACTTACCGGAGTAAGTAAATATTATACCAAAGACAGTGTTGGTTTAGATGACATTAGTCTTCATATTGCTCCAGGTGAGTTTGTTTCAGTTGTGGGTCAGAGTGGAACCGGAAAAACTACTTTTGTAAAATTGCTAATAGCAGAAGAAAGGCCAACCGGAGGAAAACTTGAAATAGGTGGATGGGATATTACCAATATTTCTTTTCGGGATATTCCAACGCTGCGAAGACAAATCGGAGTTATTTTTCAGGATTTTAAATTATTAAAGAAAAAAACAGTAGCAGAAAATGTAGCTTTTGCTTTGGAGGTTGCTGGAGAGCCAAGGTCAAGAATAAAAGACATAGTGCCAAAAGTTCTCGGAGTGGTGGGGCTTAAACATAAATTGGCCAGATACCCGCATCAGCTCTCAGGGGGTGAGCAGCAGAGAGTGGCCATAGCGCGTTCACTGGTGCATAGACCCAAAATTTTAGTTGCTGATGAGCCAACTGGAAATCTAGATACTATCAATAGTCATGAAATCATCCAAATTCTCAAAAAAATAAATGAATTTGGAACCACGGTAGTGCTGGTTACTCACAATCGCGAGATTGTAAACCATCTCAAAAAACGAGTAATTACCCTGGACGAAGGAGAAATAGTTTCAGACGAGAAACATGGAAAATATAAACTATAATTTTAAGGAGTTATGTCATTTTTCCGAATAATAAAATTTTCATTGCAAGATATGGGCCGCAACATCAGCCTTTCTTTTATGACCGTTTTTATACTGGTTTTGATGTTGCTTTCAATAAATACCTTGCTTGGAGTGCGGATTTTGACAGATCAGGCAATTTCAGGAATAAAAGATCAGCTTGACGTTAGTATTCATTTTAATTATGAAGCAGAAGATAGTGAAGTGGAGGAAGTGGTAAATTTTGCTTCAGCATTTCCAGAGGTAACAGAAACAGAATTTCTTGATCGAGATCAGGTTCTTGAGCAATTTCAAAATACTTACAAAGACAATGAAAACATAGTAGCATCGCTCGAAGTTCTAGAGAAAAATCCACTTGGTCCCATGCTTATACTTAAGACCAAGGAACCGTTGGATTATGAAAAAGTTATAAAGGCCTTAAGTATCCCAGAGTATGAAACTATTATTGAAACCAAGACTTTTGGGGATACACAAAAGGCCATAGAAAGGATTCATGTGGTAACCTCACAAGTAGAAAATTTTACTTTATTTTTGACTAGTTTGTTTGCCATAATAGCCTTTGTAATTATATTTAATACAGTGAGGGTGGCAATCTATACTCATAGAATAGAAATAAGCATCAAAAAGCTGGTAGGAGCCAGTAATTGGTTTGTTAGGGGTCCATATATCGTTGAGTCCTTTATATTCAGCATAATCAGTATTTTGCTCGCAGGAGGCATAATTTGGCTTACGCTTAGCTTTATAGATCCTTATATATCAGTTATATTCCAGTCAGGCAGTGTATTGACAAATTACTATTCTTCACATATAATAGAGCTCGTCAGTTTACAGTTTGGGGCAGTTCTCTTGCTCACAGTTTTGACCAGCTCACTCGCTATGCGCAGGTATTTGAAGGTCTAAAGCGCATTTAAATCTCTTAATTCGCGGATCGTCTAATGGTAGGACTCCAGTTTTTGGTACTGGCTATCGGGGTTCGAATCCCTGTCCGCGAGCAAAACGGAACGAACAGCTTTTAAAGAGGCTGTTTTTCCTTTTGTTAAGCCATTTTCATGCAGTTCAAAAGTACTATTTAGCCGAGGCATCCATTTTAGTAAAAATTCAAAGGCAGGAGTGTATTTTGTGGCTAACTTTCGGTCTTTTAGCTGAAAGTTCAAAAATATTTCACTCAATATCTCTCTTTTCTTTTCAACGCTTGTTTCGGGGTGCAGATAATCCTTTTTAGCATTAAAAGCTAAGTCGTGAATGGCAACGCCTCGCTTGTATAAATCCACTGTATTATTATTCAATTTTTTAATTTTCTTCTCTACTGATTTTTGTATTGTTGAATATTCCTCAAATTTCTTATTGTAAAATTCAAGAGTGATATTTTTATCAATTTTGTCCTCGTAAATAGCCTCAAGTCGCTGTTCTATTTTTTTAAGTTCCTCGTTGTAATTTTTCATTTGCGTTTCTTTGTATTCTTTTTGGTCTATTTGACTGTCTTTTAAAGAGTTTTCCAACCACTTCAAAACACGCTCGTTTTTAGGTGAGATTTTATCAAATAAAGGAAATAGCAACTCCTCTAAATCCTCTTGTCTGATGTACTTTTTTTGCGAACATGGCTTATAGCGATTGCAATATCCGTACCAGTGTCCTTTTTGTTTTGCCCATGTTATTGCTCCACCACACTCTCCGCATTTAATTTTACCCTTAAATACTGGCAGATGTTTTTTGTATCTCGGTGCATTTATCGGTCTTGTAATTTTCTTTTTGACTTTATCAAATAATTCCTCGGTTATTATCGGCTTATGCTTTCCCTGATATATTTCGTCATTCCACCTCATTTTTCCGCAATAGAACGGGTCTATTAAAAGGCGGTGCATAGAGCTTTTACCGACTGGCTTGCCTGTCTTTGATCTAAAACCTTTGTCGTACATAACCTCACATAGCTTTTTAAGCGAATAATTGCCCGTAGAATAGAGTTTAAACATCTCTTTGATATGTGGAGCCACTTTGTCGTCTATGATGTGTATTTTGTGTCCTTTTTCGCCTATGGTCTTGTATCCTAGTGGTGGCTTGGTCGGCAACCAGCCAGCCTCAATCTTTGCCTTTTGTCCTTTTTTAACTTCCTCGCTTAAATTATCTATATAATTTTTAGCAAATAAAATCCTAATACCCCAATTTAGCTTTTCTTGTGATCTTGAATCTTTGTGCATGACAAGACTGTCTTTGACTAAGTGGACTCTACGCTCGCCGTCTTTCCTAAGCCAGCCGTCAATATCCACCATATCCTTAAAATTTCTTGTTAAGCGGTCGGCTTTTTCGCAAACAATAATTTTTAGTTTTTTGTCTTTTACATATTTCAACATCTCGCCAAATTTATCTCGCTGTTTTTCACCGCTGGCACTTTCAGATATTTTAAAGATTTTTTTAATATCAAGTTCTTTTTTATAGCAATATTCTTTTAAATATTTTTCTTGGGCAGGCAAAGAATATCCAGTTTCCTCTTGCTCTTTACTGGACACTCTGCAAAATATTATACACTTGTTATTTGACATACTGTTTAAGTTCTTTTCTTAACTCTTTGCCGATTTTGCCGTGATAGTACGGCTCGTCAAGCAAAGCTAATAAACAAACTTCACGGGCTTGCTCGTCTGTTAATCTTTCCTCAAATATTTCCCAACATTCTCGCTTAGCTTCTTGAATATCTGCGTCTGTTATTTCTGTTATTGTTTCCATATTTTTAAAATTTAAAAACAAAAAGGGACGGTCGTAGCTTACCCCACAGAATAAAGCAAAAGCTCTACTTGTCGGTACGAACCGCCCCTTTCTAGGGACAAGAATATAAAAGCCTTTGCTTTTATAAATTCCATGGAGTAAGCATTAGTATTTTAACATATTTAATTATTCTTGCAAGTTTTTTATTCTCAACTCTTTTAATAAGCTAAAGTAATCAACAAGTCCGTTAGCAATTTTAGACGCTTCCTCAAAACTCAAATCCTCGTCATATTCCTCTTTGACGATTATTTGAAATTCTTGTATTGATTCTTTAGATAGCATTTTATTAAGCACTATTAAAAAGTATGGATCGCTGAAATACGCCATACTTAAAAGGCGTGAAATCAAGCGTAAACGCCTTATACTCAACTTCACCCACCCATTCACTCTCAAAAGTCTTTTCAAAGGCAGGGACAAGAAGTGATAAAAATTTCTCGGCAAATTTTTGAGCAAACCAGCCCAGTATCTCCACTGGCTCTTTTAAGGTTTGAGAACGAAAAAACTTCTTTTTATTAAAAGTCCTCTCGTCAAACATTTCTTTGCTTAAATATTTACAAACATACGCCCCGATGTTCGTTACATTATTTAACCTTTTAATGTCTATGTTTCCCTGACCCCAAATTTTGGTTATTTCTCTAAAATGGACAAAGGGCAGTTTACAAAGTACATGGTAGTGGACAGATCCGCCGTTTGGCTTTTTCTTGCCGTAAAAATCAATATCCTTTTGAAATTCGGGAATAGCCAAATATTCAAAATCAGGATATTTGTAAGTCATCCTTTTAATAAACTGGTTAAAAATATAATTTGCAGTTTTCAAGTCTGTGGTACTCTTGGCAAAAGTCAAAGTCATAAATTTATTTAATTGCGGATTGGAATTTATCAGCCGTCTTATTTCCGTTCTTGTTCTATTGACTGAATACTGTTGTTTTTGTTGTTGTAATTTTATTTTCTCAAATATATCTAATTGTTTTGTCTCTTTTTTAGGTTTATCTTTTACGCTTTCCTGCGTTCTTTCAAAATCCCGCCAAACACTTTTCTTGTATTTATAAACTTCAACATGCTTACCTGACACCACAACCTTAAAGTTGTAGCAGTGAGCCATAACAATTTTTCGTTAGATGTGTGGATATAATCAAGATTAGAATGTAAGACTTTAATTTTGTTTCAAATTTTCTGTGCCAAACAATATTTTTTCGTCGTCGGGCAGACCGACGAAAAAATATTTTATTGGCTATCCAAAAAATTAAATCAACAAAGATAAATCGTTTTACCGTATCAGGGCTTTTTATTTTAGCGTCAGCTTTTTCCAAGTAAATGTAGTACAAGTCTCCACATTGACTAAGACAAGCTATCAGACGCTATTATTTGCCCGTCAATACGGCAATAAACAGCCTTTGCTGTATTGGTTTAGTTATTTGGCTGTTTTGTAAATATATGGAAAATGTAATTTCCAACTGGACTGGTTCAGAATTTACTTCTGAATGTGTCCGTCGCCAAATTCTTGCCCGTTGGGGCGAGGAGGAAGCAAACAATTACGATCCTAAAAGTAATTGTTTAACTTTTAACCGTTGGCTTAAAAACGGCTATAAAGTTAAGAAGGGCGAAATTTCGCTCAAATCCTTTATTGTTATTGAACAAAAGGATAAACATGGCAAAATTATTCGCCAGTATCCGAAAAGAATACATCTTTTCTATGTTCGTCAAGTTGAAAAAATTTGACGAGGCAAAAAGCAGTGAATCTTTACAGGTTCACTGCTTTATTTGCTGTTTATGATACGGAGGAGTGTTTTCGTCTTGTGGGATTAACCCAGTGTTATCGTTTGAGTGTTCTTTTTCATATTCTCTGTAATATGGAAATTCGGGGTATTCAATAAAATTAACCGCTTCGTGCGTGTTATAGCAATCCGCTTTTAATTTTTTGAATAAAAAGAATCGTCTTTTTACCGCTCGCCTGCGGATGTTGTCGTCTTTTAAATCTTGCAGTTCAAAATATGAAACCATGAATATTTTTCTGAATATATTTTTTACTTCTGAAAAGTGTTGTCCTAAATCTCTTATACGCTTATCTATATTTGAAGTATGCTGTACGCCTGCGTAAATATCTAGCGGAATTGTATTTCCGTCTTTGTCTTTTTTGACATCATGCCTGTGGGCGGAAAACTTTTGTTTAGCTGACGGGGGCATATTTTGCCACTCTCTTGAATCAAAATATCCCTGTGCTTCGTCAATAAAAATCTGTCCGCCTTTTATTGATAGCAACTCGGGAATTTCCGACCAAAAATATACTTTGCCAAGTTTGTCTTTGTTTATTTTTTTCTTTTCAACATACTGGCTAAAGTCTAGCTTCCAATTAGCGTAAACATCATAGCCTTTCAAAAACATATCCAATGCTTTGTATGTCATAAACAAAGTTTTGCCTGCCCCGGGCTTGCCTGTAATAATTGTAATCATAAATTTAGGGTTTAAAGAATGTAACCATTTTAAGAACGAGGGTAATCAGAAACAAAGTCATTTCCACGAATAAGACCAAAAGCATGATTTTGAACAGGGTAAATATCGGGAATATCAAATCCATCTTTCCAAGTGTCGGGGTTATAGTAGCAAAAGCGTTGTTTACCGCTATTATCACAGAGTTATCAACATTTGCGTCTGGCAAAAGTGAAAATACTTTTACTAAAATTGTTTCAATAAAATCAAACATATTATTTATTCGTTATCACTGCTAAATAAATGCGTAACCCTAATTACCACATACATGGCAAACACAAGCCACATTATCGCTACTACATAAGGTCTTACACCACTGGCAAAACTTTTAACACTACTATTGCTCGCCGAAAATATCTTAACATCCAAGTTATACTCGCCGTCGCCTGATACAGATTTAAAAGTTATATCTAAGTCGTCGCTAGAG
>CAZFTR010000003.1:0-110401 GCA_964522405.1 uncultured Gammaproteobacteria bacterium
CGCTGATCTCGCTGACGTTGCCCCAGATCAAGCTGACGTCGCCGCTGATCTCGCTGACGTCGCCGCTGATCAAGCCGACGTCGCCGCTGATCTCGCTGACGTCGCCGCTGATCAAGCCGACGTCGCCGTAGATATGGGTGACGTTGCCCCAGATCCCGCTGACATCGCCGTACAGGTCGGTGAAGTCGCCGTACAGGTCGGTGAAGTCGCCATAGACACCGGGGTGCAATCCGAAGATCTCAGACATGTCACCAGTCTGCTTCCGCTTAATTCTTCTGAGAGCCAATCTTTCCTCCAGTCCTGAGAAACCGCATCGCACCGCGGTGGTGAGATTCGGATGACAGGACAGGAGGGATAGAGCTTTCTCGCAGTGGCTATAGTAAGCGATGATTAAACTTATCAGGTTATTAGGTTTTTGTCAACTTTCGGAGACTCTGAAAGTTGACTGCTGGTTTTAGACTACTACACTTTCGGTATAGCGATCTAAAGTGCATTTTTTAAAATTTAGATATAAAAAAATCCGCTAGATTTAGCGGATTTGTGGGCCAGGTGGGGATCGAACCCACATCCGCAAGCGGACAGGATTTTAAGTCCTGCGTGTATACCAGTTCCACCACTGGCCCTTTTTTGTGAATAAATAATAGCACAAATAGCTTATTTTTTCAACCCCTAATCAATAATCTACTTCTTCCAGGTAATCTCCTCAACACCAAACTTCTTATTGGCAAATCTGCCAAAAACAAAGAGAAAATCACTCAATCGATTCAGGTATTTCTGCGGCAAAACATCAAGATCTTCATACTTATTACACAAACTAACCACTTCTCTTTCAGCTCGCCTACAAATAGCTCTAGCAGAAAAACTATGAACCGCAATCAGATGGCCTGCCGGCAAAATAAACTGCTCAAGAGGTTCAAGATCAGCTTGAATAACATCAATCCACTTCTCAAGATTTTCAATATCAGTTTCAACCAAGCTTGGAATATTTGCTAAATCAGTCTGCACAGCAGCAAGAGATGAACCAAGTGTAAACAATTTATGCTGAACTAGCGAGAACTTCTGGGCTGTTTTCCTATAACCAACTCTAATCAATTCAGCCGCAATATAACTAATAGCCGTATTGAGCTCATCCACCTCACCAATCGCTTTCATCTCAATACAACTCTTACTTACTCTAGTCCCACCAATAAGTGAAGTCTCGCCTTTGTCCCCAGTTTTGGTATAGATTTTCATGGTATAATCAGATTATATATTTACTAGCTTAGATATTATAAATCGTATGATCAAACCTGACAAGCTCCAGCATATTGCCATAATCCCGGACGGAAACCGGCGTTGGGCCAAAAAACACGGCAAACCGGCCATTTTTGGACACACAGAAGGCGCAAAGAACATAAAAAGAAGTGTGGAATCGGCTCTTAAATTGGGAATTCCCTATTTAACCATTTGGCTATTCTCAACCGAGAATCTCAAACGATCCAAAACAGAAGTTGCTCATTTTTTTGTACTGGCCAAAAAAATAACTGACCATATCGAAGAACTAAAAGAAAACGGAATCCGGCTCAATCTAGCCGGAGATCTGGAAGCTCTGCCAAAGCCTGTAAAGAAAAAGTTTCTAGAAGCAGTTGAAGCAACAAAAAAGGGAAAAAAGCTAACACTAACCTTGGCTGCAGCATATGGCGGACGAGATGATATAGTGCGAGTCATCAAAAAACTGATAAATGAAAAAATTCCAGCTAAAAAAATCACTGAAAAACTAATTGATAACAAAATAGATCTGGGAAATTGCCCAGAGATAGATCTGGTTGTTCGAACTGGTGGCAAATACCGACTTTCAGGATTTTTTCCTTGGCAAACAATTTACTCAGAACTATATTTCACAGATACGTATTGGCCGGCATTTAGAGAAAAAGAATTTAAAAAAGCAGTAGATTGGTTTTACCGGCAGAAAAGAACAAGAGGCAGATAGACAATAAACTATTTAAAAAAACAATCCATCAATGGATTGTTTTTTGTTTATATTAAGCCAAATAAAATCTGTAAATTACATACCAACCTTGACAAATACAAAAAAATACTGTATCCTCTTCCCTATCTGCCTGGTTTCTTCCCCGGAAGCACTGAGCAACAACTGTAACAAGGATAGAAGAACCGTGAAGTTGACATTCGAGAGTATCGAGCGACCCATCCTCACCCTGGTGGGCATCACGGCCGGCAAGGTCACCGACAAGACCGGACAGCGCTGGCTGTTGCGCTCGCTCCAGGACACGGAGGACCTGATCACCGAGCTCAAGCGCCAGACCGGCTACACCGACGACGAGCTCGCCGGCCTGCGCCTGACCATCGGCGAGTCGAGCCTGGTGCCGAGCTTCGGCCAGGTCATCGAGCGCATCGCCGCGTTCGAGGTCGAGGGTCCGGACGACGGGCACGAGTTCATCCTCTGCGACTACGAGGACTGCGCGACCATCCCGCACGGGCGCATCACGCTCGACGGCCGGGTGAAAACCGCGGAGCTCTACACCATCGACACCGTCCTGCAGGCGGTCGATCAAGCCATCTGGCTCGAGAAGATGACCGCCCCGACCGGCGCCTGGCTCATCAAGCAGGTGGTCAAGGCGCAGATGCTCCTCGACCAAAACGCCCTGAACCAGTCCATCGAGGACGCCCCGCCCGAGGAGCAGGCCAAGTGGTCGGACGAGGACGAGTCCGGCGGCTTCACGCTGGCGCTCTCCGTGTTCGGCGGCGGCACGCTGGCGCTCTCCGTGTTCGGCGGCAACTGCTCCGGCTGCCCGCTGAGCGGCAACTGCTCGATCCAGCACCAGGAAAAGGCGGACGAGCAGAGTGGAGAGGACCACGCCGACGGCGCCCACTCCATGCCCAACGCCGGCGAGGAGGACGACGGCAGCGACGCCTAGTCGACCCTGTCGGCGACCACGTCACCCTGGCCCACCTCCCGGAACCTGCTTCAGGGAGGCCCACTCGGAATAGGCGCGAGATCCCCACTCGCTCTGCGCCAAGAGGCCTTTGGAGGAACGGGTGCCTACCGCAAGGCGCCCAACCCCCGACCAGTTCACGCTTGGACCGGTCGGGACAAGCAAAAAACAGCTTAGATATAAGCTGTTTTTTCTTTGTAATAATTACAAAACTTCAAAATTCCTGTATAATTTCTACTAGAAAAACTTCAGAATCTATGAATACTAAAATCTGGAAAAAATCTATTTTCTATACATTGCTTTTCACCCTTCTGACAACAACGGTTGTGCTTTTTAGCTTATTCCGCATAAATATGGGTCCGGACATGGTTTTTATCTCAAACCCAGCTGATGCAGAGCAAATTATCAAGCATAAAAGTCTTTTCTTTGAAAATCATCTCGCGCTCTGGGATGCTAGCTGGTACAGACAAATTGTAACCAGTGGATATACAGAGGAATCAAGTGCTTTTTTTCCTTTATTCCCGAGCACAGTTAAGCTCTTTTATGAATTGACAGGAAATTTCAACTGGGCTGCCGGGATAGTAAGTTTTTTAGCCTTGGTAATTTCTATATTTTTTCTTCTACGTTTTTCAGAATCACTTACAAATCCCACTCTTAAAAAGGAAGAGGGAAATTCAAATTTTGCAATTTTTTTCTTTTTATTTTTTCCAACAAGTTTTTTTCTACTTGCTCCTTATTCAGAAAGCCTGTTTATCCCGCTCCTGATCGCTGCAATTTATTATATAAAGCAAAAAAAATTTACTATTGCCATAATTCTGGGGATCTTGCTGGGACTTTGCAGAGTAAATGGATTTGTATTTGGAATTATTCCATTATTCTATTTAATTACTCAATCAAAAAATATAAAAGAGAGAATAAAATATGGAATAGCCATAATTTCTCCACTAATCGGAACTGCAATCTATGGATTTTTTCTGCATTTTAAATTTGGAAAATTTCTGCAATTTCTTGAAGCACAGAAACTGTGGAGAAGAAATTTTGATCCGAGTTTAAATTCTATTTTTGGAAGATATGCAGTAGAATGGCAGGATTTTATTTCTTCAGGAACCTTATTTCATCCTAAATCTATTATGTTTCTTACAGATGCATTATTTTTCTTGATATTTGCATCACTTGGAATCTGGATCTGGTTTAAATGGAAAAAGGAATACGCACTTTTACTTTTTGGATTTATTCTAATTCCAGCACTAACAGGCACTTTCTCTTCCTTGCCCCGCCTGGTTCTTCCTGCAGTTCCATTAGTTGCCATATTTCTTGCAGAAAAAATTAAATCCAGAGAAATTAAACAATGGATTTTAATTTCATCAGTGGCTTTTTGGATCTTATTTCTGATTATGTTTGTAAATCTTTATTGGGTGGCTTAATTTTACAAATTAAAAAAAGACGGGGTAATACTTACCTCGTCTTTTTGATTTAATATTATTACTCTCTATTCAACCGCCACTCCAAAATACAACATCTCAACATCATCATCACTCTCATTCACAAAAGAATGCTCTTCACCTGGTTCTGCAACTGCAGAATCTCCAGCACTCATTTCTATTTCTTGACCATTTAAATTTAGTTTGATTTTACCTTTTTCAATATAAAAAACTTCGTATTTACTTTCATGTTGATGCAATTCTGCTGATTCTCCAGGTTTAAATAATGCCTTAGAAAAACCAACAAGATTCTTTATATATCCATTTTGCAAAATTACTTTTTTCTTTGCACCACCTTGATGATTTACAGCTTCTAATTCAAGTTCTTTTGTGCGAATTATTTTCATAATGCTATTTTTTTATCCGTATTATCAGAATTATCTGTAAATCCGAATACCCTTTTAACTACATCCAAGTGAATCACCACAGTTCAAACATTTATAACAACTCCCATTTCGAACGGTGATATGTCCACAAGTTGGACATGGAGGCGCGTCTCCCATCATCTCACTCATAGCGTCACTTATTGAACCGCTACTTATTTCTTCTTTTTCTAAGGTTGGAAGTACGGCCTGTGACTCATCAAGCACTTGGTCAGTTGGTGTGACAACCTCTGCCTTACTATGCAAATCAAGAGATTCCTGTGCACCACCACTTTCAGCAATTCTGGCCATTTGTTCAAATTTATTTTTTTGAATTCCTTTTGGTGGAACTTGTACAAAATCTGTTCTGCCAATATATTCCATTCCCAAAACTCGGAAAATCCAATCAATTACTGAAGTACAAATCTTAATATTAGGATGATCAGTCATTCCAGCCGGTTCAAATCTGGTAAAAGTAAATTTGTTTACCAATTTTTCTAGTGGTACTCCATACTGAAGCGCTAGAGAAATAGAAACAGCAAAAAGATTTAACAAACTTCTAAATCCTGCACCTTCCTTGTACATATCTATGAAAATCTCAGCAAGTCTTCCATCTGGATATTCACCAGTTCTAAGCCAAACTTTTTGATTTCCAATTCGGGCTGAAACTGTAATTCCACTTCTTTTGGCAGGTAATTTTCTCTTTTCTCCATGAACATAAATCCTGTGATCTGTAACTTCTCCGTCTTTTCCATAAGTATCAAGTGCATGTGAGTCAGGGACATGTTGTTTCAGAAGTGAAGTAGCTTCTTTTATAGCTTGAGCAATTTCTGATATATCCTGATGTTCTGAGGAAAGTATCTCTCCAGCATGATCTTCTACCTGAGCTATTTTCTCATGTACCAAATCTTCTTGTCCAAGTTTTACTTCTGCCTCAACACTTTCAGAACTTTCAGTTTTCTCCTCATCTTCATCGTCTGAAGTAGTTGAAAGAGGCTGACTAAGTTTGGAACCATCACGATATAGTGCAACTGCTTTTAAGCAAAGCTTCCATGACTCTTCATAGGCCTGTTTCACATCTTCAACAGTTGACTCATTTGGCATGTTAATTGTTTTTGAAATTGCTCCGGATAAAAATGGTTGAGCTGCAGCCATCTGACGCACATGACCCTTCCAATGAATATATCTTTCTCCCTTTTTACCACATTTATTAGCACAATCAAATATTGGATAATGTTCTTCTTTTAGATGTGGAGCTCCCTCAATGGTCATAGTTCCACAAACATATTCATTGGCCTCTTCAATCTGTTCTCTGGTAAAGCCAAGAATTTTTAACATATTAAATTTTGAATCGCTAAAAATCTCTGAACTAATTCCAACTCTCTTCATGCAATCTTCTCCAAGTGTCCAAGGATTAAATGCAAACTGGATTTCAAAAGCACTCTCAAGAGCCTTGTTAACACTTTCAATATCTTGATCATTAAAACCTTTTTGTTTTAAACTGATTTCATTTATATGTGGAGCATTTTTGATATCTCCTGAACCCTTCATGTATTTAATAATATCTTCTATCTGATCTTCAACATAATCTAAATTCCTAAGCGCCATTGGCACTGATTCATTTACAATTTTGAAATATCCACCACCAGCCAATTTTTTGAACTTAACCAGAGCAAAATCCGGCTCCACTCCAGTTGTTGCACAATCCATAAGAAGACCAATAGTCCCTGTTGGCGCTAACAGAGTAGTTTGGGCATTTCTATATCCATATTTTTCTCCCATCTCAACTGATTCGTTGGATGATTCGCGAGCAGCAGCTAGCAGATAAGCCGGTGCAAATTCTGGATTAATTCCTTTTGGCTTAATAGTTAATTTTTCATATTCATTTTCAGGAGCATTGAAGGCTGCGCGTCGATGATTTCGAACAACTCTCAACATGTCTTGCTTGTTGATTTCATATCTTGGGAAGCTACCTAAAAATTTTGACATCTCAGCACTGGTTTTGTATGCTTCTGCATTCATAATCGAAGTAATGCATCCAGTAAAAGCATAAGCTTCCTCAGACTCATAAGGAATTCCAGCAGTCATAAGAACAGAACCAATATTGGCATATCCAAGTCCAAGAGTTCTAAACTCATAACTCATCTGAGCAATTTCCTTGCTTGGAAACTGAGCCATAAGAACACTGATCTCAAGAACGGTGGTCCAAATCCTAATTCCATGCTTGAAAGATTCTACATCAAAAGTTTGAGATTCAGCATCAAAAAAATGAGCCAAGTTAAACGAAGCTAAATTACATGCTGTATTATCCAAGAAAAGATATTCACTACAAGGATTTGAGGCATTTATTTTCCCTGACTGAGGGCAAGTATTCCACTCATTTATATTGTCGTCATACTGCACACCAGGATCAGCACAAGCCCAGGCAGCAAAAGCAATTTCATTCCAAAGCTCTCTGGCTTTCAAAGTTTTACAAACTGTTCCATCAGTTCTCCAAGTTAAATTCCAACTCCCATCTCTTTTGAGAGATTCCATAAATTTATTTGGAACTCGAACTGTGTTGTTGGAATTTTGACCGGAAACTGTCTGATAAGCTTCGCCCTCATAATCAGATGGATAGCCAGCAGCAATCATAGCAGCGACTTTTTTCTCTTCTCCAACTTTCCAACTCACAAATTTCTCAACATCAGGATGATCTAAATCAATAATAACCATTTTTGCTGCTCGTCGAGTCGTTCCACCGGATTTGATAGCTCCAGCAGCCCTGTCTCCAATCTTAAGCCAACTCATCAACCCACTTGATCTACCACCACCAGAAAGAGGCTCACCACTACCACGAAGCCCGGAAAAATTTGTTCCGGTTCCAGAACCATATTTAAAAAGTCTGGCTTCACGAACCCAAAGGTCCATAATTCCTCCTTCATTTACAAGGTCATCACTTACAGACTGGATAAAACAAGCATGAGGCTGTGGATGTGAGTATGAGTCAGCAGACCTAGTCAAAATTCCAGTATCCGGATCAACATAATGATGACCCTGAGCTGGACCATTTATTCCATATGCCCAATTCAGACCGGTATTAAACCACTGAGGAGAATTTGGCGCTGCCATCTGCTTAAGCAGCATCACCACCAATTCATCATAAAAAATCTGGGCATCTTGAGCAGAAGCAAAATATCCATATTTCTCACCCCAAAATCTCCAAGTTCCAGCCAAGCGATGCATGGTTTGCTTTACACTTGTTTCGGATCCAAGCATGGGAGATCCGTCTGGGTTGAGTTTTGGGGTACCGTCATCATTGTGGAGTGGCACTCCGGCTTTTCTAAAATACTTTTGGGCTACAATATCTGTGGCAACTTGGGACCAACTTTTAGGGATTTCCAAATCTTTCATTTCAAAAACCAAAGTTCCATCCGGCTCACGAATTACTGAAGTTCTTCTCTCATACTCAATCATATCAAAAGGGCTTTTTCCTTCTTCGCTAAAGAGACGCTTAAATCTAAGTCCATTTTCATTGTAAACAAATTCAGTATTTTCTTCTTGACCAAGCTTGAGCCCCTGGAAAGACTTTGTATTTGTAGAACCCATATATAAACAGATAAATAGTAATTAGCAAGTAGTGAATCCAGTTCACTTTTTATTAACTACCATCTAAAAAGAGTTAAAAAAACGCCGTGCACTTGTCTTCGACGCGATAATCCGACTTTCCCACATCTTGTGGTTAAAATTAATTTATACCACAACATATTGTGTACACTTCAGGCATATAGCATTATAGCAAATATACAAGCACTCGCCAAATTGAAAAAAAGAAGATGTTTTAGCCAAAAAACAATTAGTTAGAAAATTGCGACACCAGTTATCCACACTACTAAGTGTATTCGGATTTACGGATAGATCCTGAAAATACGGATGACAGTTCGCTCACTCACTGTCATCTCGAGCGAAGTTTTCTGAAAGAAAAACGAAGTCGAGAGATCCCTTGGTATACTGAGTCTTTCACGATTTAAAAGTGGATCCTTCGATTAGGTCTTGATTTCATCAGACTTCACCCTGTCTCTCATGAGCGACAGGGTTCACTCGGGATGACAGTGGCTTGAGACTTTCCCAACTATCTCGTATAATACCAGCACTATGTTAGAAGAAGGAACCTACAAATTAGATGAAAACCTAGAACCAAGGCTGGTTAGCACTGGGTCTGATTCGAGAGATACAGAAGAACAAGAAGTTGAAATCTCACTTCGCCCAACAAATCTCACAGATTTCGTAGGACAAGAACATATCAAAGCCCCCCTTTCCATATCCATGCAAGCAGCAAAAGAACGTGAAGAAGCAATCGAGCATATTTTACTATATGGAAACCCAGGGCTTGGAAAAACAACCCTTGCCCACATCATAGCTCGAGAAATGAATGTAAATATCAAGATAACCTCAGGGCCGGCACTAGAGAGAGTTGGAGACCTGGCAGCAATCCTCTCAAATCTGCAAAAAGGCGATGTCTTGTTTATAGACGAAATCCATAGAATGAACAAAACCATCGAAGAAGTGATGTATTCAGCCATGGAGGACTTTGCACTCGACATAATACTTGGAAAAGGCCCAACAGCTCGCACACTTCGTATGCCACTTGAGAAATTCACACTGATTGGAGCCACTACCAAGCTAAGTTTACTATCTTCTCCGCTCAGAGACAGGTTTGGTCATGTTTTTCACTTAAATTTTTACGAAAAAGAAGACCTGGAAAAAATTATCAAAAGAAATGCTAAGCTCTTAGACTTGGAGATTGACCAAAAATCCATTGCCACCATAGCAAAAAGATCACGACATACTCCAAGAATAGCAAACCGACTACTCAAGAGAGTCCGGGATTATGCTCAAGTAAAACATGATGGAGAAGTTGACCATGCTGTAGCGCAAAATGCCCTAAGCATGCTTAGTATAGATATCCACGGACTAGATGAAGTAGACCGAAAAATTCTAATTTCTATAATCGATACCTTTTCAGGGGGGCCGGTTGGACTCAACACACTGGCAGCAGCAGTAGCAGAAGAAATGGAAACAATAGAAAATATTTATGAGCCATATCTGCTTCAAATCGGCATGATCGAGAGAACAACCCGAGGAAGAAAAGCTACAAAATTAGCCTATACACATTTGGAGCGGGAACTTGGCTCTGAACAAGAAAGCTTACTTTAAAATATGATTGCCATACCACTTTATTTTCTATTATTTATCTATATTGTTCTATTGGCAGTATTTGTAGCATTTATGATACTGAATTTTCATCATATAATTGTCGGAGCCTCGCTAGATTCAATAAGTTTTGGAGTAAGTTTTCTAATATTCATTCTAACAGTACTTACACTGTATTTTACTTTTCAAATACTGGGTGAAACAAATTGGAAAGAAGTTTTATTAGTATTTGATAAAGCCTGGCTAGGCCTTTAGATTACTATGGACATTAGTCAAATAATCAAACAAAAATCATATGAACGAGTAGTATTCCAACTTCACCGGCATTGGGTTACTTTTATCCCAATGATTGTTTTATTTTTTGTTTTGCTTTTCGTTCCGGTAATTTTATACTTACTTATTAGCAACTTAATCCCATATTTATTGGAAAATCAGTCTATGTTTGCCATAACGATTTTATCAGCAAGTATTTACTATATTTGGACTTATCTTTTTTTCTATGTTCATTTCATAGACTATTATCTGGATACTTGGATTGTTACCAATGACCGAATAGTAGACATCGAACAAAATGGCTTATTCAACCGAGAAACCACAGAATTTGATCTCTATAGAATTCAAGACGTAACGGCAAACATTACCGGAATTGTAGCAACTTTTTTCCGCTATGGAGATGTGATCATAACGACAGCATCAAGCAATGCTAATATAGTTTTCAAAAATATTTCAAAACCAAACCATGTTCGTGAAGAATTAATTCGCCTTGCTGATGAAGACAGAAAATACCATTATTCAATAGAACAAAAAATTTCTTAGGTATGTTGGCTTGGTTTAATAGTTTAGATTTTTTCAAACAAATGCTTACTTTGTATTTTGTTGTTATTAACCTAGTAGCATTTTATTATTTTGGAATTGACAAGCTAAAATCTCAATTAAGCTCTAGAAGAATTAGCGAAAAAAAACTTTGGACAGTTACATTGATCGGCGGCTCGCTTGGAGCGTTGCTGGGGATGTACTTTTTTCGACATAAGACTAGGAAGATTTCTTTTCAGGCAGTGATTGCGCTTATACTTGCTGTGCAAATTTTGTTAATAATTTTGATTTTTAAATAAATTTGATTACTGACAAACTACTACTATAAATAATAACTGAAAAAATTTAAAAAAAAACAAAAAAACCGCTCTAAAGCGGTTTTTTTTTGACAAAACAACTCCATATGCTATGCTAAAAAAGACTACCAGGCGTAGGGAGTCGGCGAAGCTCCTCCAGGAGCACAGCAACCTCTCCAACCCCAAACCCCAACTCTCCCTTTGAGCGGTTACTGCCGCCACACCTCTCCTGCACGTCATGCGAGCCGGGCTGTTCCTACGGCGAGCTCAGCCCGACTCGCCCCTTCATCTATCAGAGACTCTCTACTATGAGAGTCTTTTTTATGATAGAATAAACCTGTAAATAAATAGTGAATATACTAAATATGAATTCAAAATTAACCAAAAAAGACCTAGAATTACTGAAAATTTTCTCAAAATCATGCCGGAGTTCTATTCTCGAGATGACTACCAACGCAGCCAGTGGCCACCCTGGCGGAGCTCTTTCTTGCATTGACTACCTATCTCTTCTCTATACCAAAATCCTCAAGGACACTGGTGAGCCAATCATAGTTTCAAACGGACATATTTCCCCTGCTGTTTATGCAGTTCTCGCTGAAATGGGATACATTCCCAAACAAAAAACTATAAAAGGTTTTAGAAAAATCGGACAGCCATACGAAGGTCATGTAACCAGACATGTGCCCGGAGTTTGGTATGGCACCGGCCCTCTTGGAGCTGGAATTTCTGCAGCAGCAGGTTTTGCCATGTCAGAAAAATTCAAAAAAACTGGCAAACATATTTACGCACTTGTTGGAGATGGTGAATCACAAGAAGGACAAGTTTATGAAATGATGAATTTTGCGCATAAATTTAAACTAGACAATTTCATAGTATTTGTAGATTATAACGAAGTGCAATTAACTAGTAGTCTAGAAGAAATAATGCCAATCAAACCAGGAGAATTTTTCAAAACTGCAGGTTGGCATGTCATAGATGTAGATGGACATGATTTTGAAGCAATGTGGAAAGCAGTAATAGAAGCGCAAAATACCAAAGGCCAACCTGTTGCCATAATTGGCCACACTATTATGGGCAAAGGAATTAATTTCATGGAAAAAACCGGAAAAAAATATCAATCAACCTGGCATGGAAAAGCTGCCAAGCCAGAAGAAGCAGAGAAAGTTCTAAAAGCAATGAAATTAACAGACAAAGAAGAAGCTCTGATTGCTAAATTTAAAAAAACTAGTAAATATAAACCAAAGAAAAATCCATTTCCAAAACTTCTTAGTAAAACAAAAACTAAAATAGGCAAACCAAGACTCTACCAAGCAGATGAACTGACAGATTGTAGAACTGCTTATGGAAATGCCTTACTTGACCTCGCCAAGCTAAACGAAAATGTATTGGCGCTAACAGCCGATGTCGCCGGATCAGTAAAAACCAATATCATGCAAAAAGAATTCCCAGAACGTCATATAGAGTGCGGAATTTCAGAGCAACACATGGTTTCAGCTTCAGGCGGACTCAGTCTTTCCGGCATGCTTCCCTTCTGTTCAACATTTGGGGCATTTATGAGTAGTCGTGCCAAGGATCAAGTAAGAGTAAATGATATCAACCACACAAATGTAAAAATGGTGGCAACTCACTCCGGACTCTCAGTTGGAGAAGATGGACCAACCCATCAGGCAATTGACGACAGCGGTTCAATGCTGGGATTTTTCAATACTATGCAGATCGAACCGGCAGACCCAAACCAATGCGACAGAATTATCCGCTACATAGCTAGTCATTATGGAAATTTCTATGTACGTATGGGAAGACATAAATTTCCAGTACTTACAAAAGAAAATGGGCAGCCGTTTTTTGATGAAAACTACAAGTATGAATATGGAAAATGCGATGTAATTCGAGATGGAGAAGAAATTACCATAGCAGCAATGGGTCCAATGGTAACAGAAGCCTTGAAAGCAATAGAAAAAATAAAAGAAAATCGCGGGAGAGAAATAGAACTGATTGCAGTTAGCTCAATAAAGGAATTTGATAAGACATTATTTAACTCAATCAAAAAAACAAGAAAATTGCTTATAGTAGAAGACCATGTAAGTGAATCAGGGCTAGCAAGTCAAATAAGCAAAGTATTGCTTGAAAAAGGAATTCAATTAAGAAAATTTAAAGCACTTGGAATTGCTGAATACCAACTCTCTGGAAAATGGGACGAACTCTATGAATCTGCTGGAATTTCGGCAGGACATATTGAGAAAGCTTGTTTTGGAATGTTGAAATAGACCCTGCCATCTCGGGCGTAGCCGAGAGATCCTTGTCTATGCAATTAAAAGTTACAAAAAATCCGCTAGTCAGCGGATTTTTAACTGTAACCTGTTAACTACCAACTGTAAACTATTACTCATTCACTCTTCCACCATAACCCCCAGTATCAGAATTTACAATTATTTCCTCGCCTTCCTTTATAAAAATTGGAGCATTCACTGTCAATCCATTGTCCAGCACAACTTCCTTTGTCACATTTCCACTAGCAGTATCCCCTTTCACAGCTGGCGGAGCAGTTTTGACAGTATATTTAATCTTAATTGGCAACTGAATAGCAACAATAGCGTCATCATGAATAATAGCAATCACATCCAGACCTTCTTTTAGAAATTTTGCATCGTCCCCAATGACATCAGCGCTAAGCTCCATAGTTTCATAACTATCCTTGTTCATAAAAGCGTGCATATCACCACTTACATACAAGTATTGCATAGTCTGCCTCTGGACTTGTACAGAATCAATTGACTCTCCACTCTTGTATGTGATCTCAATTGTTTTTCCAGAGGTAATGCTCTTCATTTTTGTCTTAAAAAAAGCTGATCCTTTTCCAGGATTAACAAAATTGAATCCAGTGATCACATAAAGATCATTTTGATGACGAATAACCGCGCCTTTTTTGATATCGTTTGTATCTCCCATATTTGTTTCTAAATTTATAAATTAAATAATTTTGATTTAGTTGTATCAATTCTAATTAGATGAGTTAAATCACTATAATATGTTGGAAATTCATCATTTTGCTCAGTTTTGTAAATTTCAAAAGCAAAAACATCACTATTTGCCCAATACATTGTTTGATTACAGATTCCCATACAACCTAGCCTACCCAGTGAATATGTTTTTGGCGCAGAATATAATTTTGTTTGTTTTTTCAAGTCAAAATCATATAAATAGAGATCTTGATCATCATCATGACAAACAAATTTCTTCTGGTCAGGAGAGAAATAGGCATTGGCAGCACATCTATCATAAAAAACACCTTCATCTTCTACCTCAACCACTTCAAAATTAGAAGTTTCTTTATCAATAGAAATATATTTTGAATTCAAAGCATAACAACCCTCACAACCACCGGCAAAAGCCAAATAAATATCAATATCCTGATCACCTTCATTGACATGAAAAACACTGACTGCTTCTCTGTCCATATTTTCACCCATTCCACCAATCTCAGCAAACTGATCTGAACTTACAAGCATCTTACCCTTGTACCAAACCTGAACCGGCCAATTACTATGAGCTGTGATTAATTTTGCTTCAAAATCCTCTGTTATTTTCTCCGGACCTTGATGATAGATAGGATCAGCAACTACAAATCTACCGCCAACAAACTTCTGTTCCACAGAAAAATGTCCAGTCACCTGCGGTGAGTGACCCTGATAACAAACTATTCGATAATTCTCATAAATTACACCCAATCTCTCTTCATAAATAGGCCCTTTAAATTCCAAGACACAATCTTTTCCTTCGACTAAGTACTCATCCTTTATGTATTTTTCAGAATTAAGATAAGCTCTTGAAATCGGAAAATCCTCAAACTGATCTTGATTATTTTTTCCAAAAACATAATACATATCTTTGGCTTTCAAAACTTTATGCACAAACAATAATTCTTTTTTACCATCAGTCTTGATCGGTAAAACTTGCACAAATCCAGATTCAGCAAAATCAGAACTAATCCTATCTTCTTTTATTCTTGTGTAGTGAATACCCACAATTGATACTGGTGTATGTTCAATAACATTTAAATACATTGCTAACTCATCTGTATCTTCATGAATCTTTGAAGAAAAAAGATAAACTGTCATATGATAATCATCACCATGCAAATTTATATCAAAACTTTTTATTATCTCAGCGTCCGGTGGAAACAGCTCTTCCAAAGTATCAGCTTGATCTGTTTTTAGATATTTATCTTCCTGGCTTTCAACATATTGCTCCTCAATCTCCATATCTTCTTCGTCTTCAGTAAAGTAATTTGCTCTTTCAACATCTTTTTGAGCAGAAAAAAAACTAGTCAGAGTTGCACCCAGAATAATTCCCACAACAATTAGTATGGCTAAGTTTTTATTGGACATATTTTTGCATTATTTTTTGAATAATACTGACCCTGGTAACCCTATCACATCATTAATTTCTTGACAACCTAGCAAAATCTGAACCAATCTATCAACTCCAAGAGCAATTCCAGCACACTCAGGCATTTTCTCCACAGCCTCTATAAAATCACCATCAATATCATAAACATCTTTGTTCAATTTCTTTCTCAAAATCCTCTCCTTTTCTAATCTCTTCAATTGGTCATCAGCATCAGTTAGTTCAGAAAAAGCATTTGCCAGCTCAATTCCATCAATACACAGCTCAAAACGCTCTGCGTATCTTGGATCTTCCTTAGAAATCTTTGCAAGAGCTGCCATTTGGGCTGGATAATGATGAATAATCACAGCACCAAGCTTGGCAAGTTCAGGCTCAACAATATTTAAGAAAATTCTAAAAAAAAGATCTTCATACGACTCATCTAACTCAGGTTTAAATCCCTTTTCCAGGCAAAGTTCAAGCATTTTCTTATCTTCCAGATAATCATCTAAATTAACCCCAACATATTCCTGCCAAAGATCCCTCATGTGCAATCTCTGAAATTCACCAATACTCTTATTTTTAATTTTAGAATTTAAAAAATTAACTAATTCCTCAGCTTCATCCATAATCTCATTAAAATTCACCCCTGTCCTATACCATTCGAGCATAGTAAATTCAGGATTATGATATCCACCAAAACTTTCAAGGTTTCGAAAACATTTTCCAAGAAAAAAAATTTTATCAAAGCCAGCAGTAAGCATTTTTTTCATGGTGTACTCCGGAGAGGTATGAAGATACCCAGCAAATTGTTCTCCATTTTGATTATGAATAAACAATTTCATAGGGCTCAGATATGGCTCTTGTCCAGGTAATTTCAAAACAGTCGGACTTTCCACCTCCAGATATTTTTTTGACCAAAAAAACTCACGAATAGATCTAATAATTTTTGATCGCAATTCTAAATTTTGTTTTTTTCTTTTTATTTCTTGAACATGACTCATATTAATCTATAAAAAAACGCCTAACTCTGCTATAATAAACAAAACAATCATAATAATCAAGCATATGGGATATTTATATTTTACAATACAAATAATTTTAGCAGTACTTCTCGGTGGAATCATTGGCTGGCAAAGAGAACATAGCGGAAAAGAAGCAGGACCAAGAACTTATGCACTAATCACACTTGGCGCTGCGCTTTTTACCATATTATCCATGGATGCCTTCTCGGGCGCAGAATCAAGCAGAGTTGCAGCTCAAATAGTTACAGGTATTGGTTTTATAGGAGCAGGAACCATACTTCACAAAAAGAACACTATCGAAGGACTAACCACTGCAGCAGGAATGTGGGCAGCAGCAATAGGAATGGCAATAGGTGTAGGTTGGTTATGGGAATCAGTTATTGTGACAGTTATAATATTTTTGGTACTACTATTCAATGACAATCGCTTATTTAAAAAAGATCAATGTAAGGATAAATAGAACATATTGACAAAAAAACCAAACTTCTGTATTATAATAGGCACAAAAAACACGCGGATGTCGTATAATGGTTTATTATCTCGGCCTTCCAAGCCGATGATGCCGGTTCGATTCCGGTCATCCGCTCTCGGTACGAAGTTACAAACTAATTCGTGCTTTATAAGAGTAGATTTGACTCAACCAATTGAGTCCCGCCCCGCTCGAGCAAAGCGAGCATCGGGGTCATCCGCTCTAGGTACAATCTATATCGCGGGGTAGAGCAATCAGGCAGCTCGGCGGGCCCATAACCCGCAGGTTCCCGGTTCAAATCCGGGCCCCGCAACTAGGCTTCGCTCTTGTTTCACAGAGCTACGCCTAGCAAGCTAACTTGCTTGCTAACAATTAGGAGGGAATATGTACTTTGTATATATTATTAAGTGTTCCGACGAAACACTCTATATTGGATTAACTCATAAAATCCGAAAAAGAATTAGGGAACACACAAACCATGAGTGTAAAAGCACGAAATATAGAACGCCCGTAAGATTAATTTGGTTCTGTGTTTTTCCAGACAAGTTCATAGCCGCGCGTTTTGAAAAATACCTAAAATCACACTCAGGAAAAGCATTTCTAAATAAAAGATTAGTTTACGCGGCGAAGTGTGAGGACAAAGATGAGAGTTTACGCGGCGAAGCCCGAAGGGCGAAGACGCGGTAGTAGCTCAGTTGGCTAGAGCATCTGCTTGCCATGCAGAAGGTCGCCAGTTCGAATCTGGTCTACCGCTCGGACAAAAATATCGCTTAACATAGCGGTATTTTTTTGTACTGTAGACCAGGCGTTTGAACTAGAACAAAAAAACACCTCAATAGGTGTAAATATGTGTCGTCCGCTCCCGCCAGATTGGTCGACGAAGTTGTCGAACGCCTGACGGGGCGGGAATGTGGAAACTGGTGGTGGTGACCTGCTGGGTTGAGGACCTCGCTGTCGATGCGCTACTCGATCCGATCCTGCGCAGCTCGCTGGATCTGGAAAATGGACTTCGCCATCTCCAGACTGTTCAACCAGCGCTCGGCGCCGAGCTCCAGGTCCTTGACACGCATACGTGCCAGTTCCTGCCACTCGGTGTCGAGAGAATCGAACTTTTCCTTGAGGTGCTCGGCGAGTCGAACGCCCTCGGCCGCGAGTTTGTCCCGCTCGGGCCAGAGGAACTCGTAGGCCGTATCCGCACTGACCTCTGTGTAGAGCGAGCTCTGAACCCGCTCGATCTTTGCGACCGCAGTCGCGACCCGATCGAGGAGCTGCTGCTTCTCGCTCTTCGGCTCGCTCTTCTGCGACACGCAGCCAGTCAGTCCCATGACCGCCACCAACAAAACGGAAACACGAACCATTTCAGCTCCCGGGGTGTAATTTTGGTCCCCTTTATCTACATATTTCATACACAGACAAAGAGAAACAACTTTAAAAAATATCACAAAATTATAACTTTGTCAAGGTTGTAATTAGTATCTAAACTGGGCCAGTTAAATCCTCCAGAGATTCATTATTTATTTTCTTCAAAACACTTCTTACACAACCTTCTATACCTCTCAAAAAAAATAAGACTCGTTCAAGTCTTATTTTTTGCATATAAAAAACTTTTCCTTTTCATATCTCAAACTTAATAAAATTTAAAAAAAACTCTTCCATCTTGACAAAACACAAAAAATCATGTATAAATTTAACACCATCCGCGCTTCGGCACGGAACGGTTCAACACAACTGAGAGGATCTGATTCTTATGAGCTTCGTTCTGAAACAGGGCCGCACCCTGACCATCCCCGACACCCGAAGGCTGCTGCTCAAGACGGCGCGCGACACCGCCGTCTGTGAGGAGGGACACAACGAGACGCCGATGGTGGTTCGCATCCGCAGTGTGCGCGACGTGACCCGGCCCTACCACTTCCGCTTCGCGAACAAGATGGAGCACAAGGGCGGCGTCGCCATGTTCGTCCCCGCCGGTCTGCAGGAGGGCGAGCAGCTGACCGTCGACTGGGTGAGCACGGACAAGCGGGGTCGCATCAACTGCGCCCGCGCCGTGCGGCCGGTCACGCCCGTGACCACGGACAACGCCGACGAGTACGTGGACACCGAGACCGGCCAGATCATGAACGCGCCGCTCCCGCCCACCACGGTCGTCGACGCCCGTCTCGGCATCTGATTCCACCCCCCAGTTCCCACCGCTCTTTCCCGCCCCTCCCCGCGCTAAGCCCGTCGACCGGACTGTTGCTTCAGCGCGGGGCGGTCGACATTCTACTGTTTAACCACTATTGGTGGTTTTTTTATTTATCCATAACCCACACTTGATCAATTTCAAATCTTGTAATATAATAAACCTACAGTTTAAGTAAATTACTTATGCTGTATGGCACTATCAAAAAACACCCTCTTAACAAGGGTGTTTTTTGTTGCTTTTTTTTACTAGGGAAAAATACTATTCCAATATATTATTCCAATCACTTGCAAATGAAGCAAGCCCTTTATCAGTCAGCTCATGAGATATATTAAATCCTCTCCAATCCTGCGAAAGATCAAATTCCTGATATTCAATTGTGGATAAATTTGATAGATTTTTTTGCTCAAGAGAAGCTGTACTCCCCGGCATTCCAGCATCAAACCAACCAAAAACATCATTATAAGGAATAGTGATTATGTCCATACCACTCTCAATAACAGCAGCAATATCATATACACTATGAACACTTGCCCCAAGTATTTCTACACTACTTCCTGCCTCATCATACATCTTTCTAATATTTTTCAACAAATCCAATCCATTTTGGCCAATCTTATCCAAACGACTGATAAAAGGAGAAACAAAAACCTGACCTTTTTCACATCCTTGGGTTGCAACATGAACAGCAGCAGCCTGCTCCTGGGAAAAACACAAAGTCATATTTACTCTTTTTCCTTCACCAACCAAAACATTAGCAGCTTCAAGTCCAGCAGGAATTATAGGCAACTTAATATGAGCATTGGGAATCCACTCCCACATTTTTCTTCCTTGTTCTATCATCTGCTCAGCAGTAGTATTTTCATCAGCATAAACTTCGATAGAAACTGAACCATCAGCAGGAATAAGTACTGAAATCTCTCCAGCTAATTTTTTATACTGCTCAAGAAGTTCATCCTCAGTGAATTTCTTTCCAGCTTCTACTGCAGCGAGAATATCTGGATTACTTTTCACAAAATATGTTGGGTTAGTAGTTTGTCCATCAAGAAATCCCAATTTCTCTAGAATAGTTTTTGTATGTTCTGCACTTCCACTATCCAGAAAAATTCTAGTTTTTAAATTTTCAGGTCTAGCCATATTTATATGTTTAAAATTAATGCAAAAACAATTATAGCATGTGTCTCCCCTGTTGACTAATCAATCTTTTCTATAGTTTGAAGTGACTTTATAAATGCTCCAGCAAGGCATCGTAGTTTATAAATTCAAAGAAATCATAAATAAATGAGTTCCAAACTGACATGTTTCCGCTTAGCATAAAAATTCCCAAAATCAAGAGAAAAACTCCACCAATGACAGAAATTACATTTAAATATTTAGTAATTTTCTTTATATAATAAAATGCACTTCCAGCTAAAACTGAAATTACCAGAAAAGGAATAGCCAGCCCAATAGAAAAAATCAAAAGAAGAAAACTAGCCTGCCCTACAGTCCCGACAGTAAGAGCAAGAGTAAGAATAGTCCCAAGAATTGGACCAACGCAAGGAGTCCAACCAAAAGCAAAAGTAGCACCCAACATAAAAGAGCTGAAAGGTTTGCCTGGTCTGAGATAAGAAACAATATTTAATTTATGATCACTGTTTAGAAAATTCAAAAAAGGCAGTTTGAGAATATGCATCATGTATAAGCCAAAAAAAATCACAAAAACACCACCAATCCTAGAAATCCAAACTCGATGCTTAGCAAGACTGGAACCGACACCACCAAAAAGAGTTCCCATGGCAATAAAAACTAGAGAAAAACCAATTACAAAGAGAAAGCCATTGATAATAACTTTTTTGTGGATACGTTTTGAAAGTTTTTTGTCTTTTAGTTCATTATACGAGGCACCACTTATAAAACTAAGATAGCCGGGAACCAGTGGCAGAGTACAAGGAGCAAGAAAAGTTAGAAGACCTGCAATAAAAGCAGGAAAAACCAGAGAAAAATCCATATTTATTGATTAGTAGATGACATTTTAGCTAAAGCCTCCATAAGTTTAGTACGAATTTCAACAACATCCATAGGTCCGCGCTTGTGAATTAAAATATTTCCTTTTGTATCGACAAAAATTGTTTCAGGCATAGTAAATCCACCAATTGCCTCGTAGAATAGATCTTCAGGATCAGATAAAAAAACCAATTGATCAGTAACATTTAGCTCGTCAGTGAACTTCTTGGCTTTTTCAATTGATTCAGCACGATTAATTGCAATAAAAACAACATCATCAGGATACATATTTTGTACAGAAGCGAAATCAATTAATTCTTTTTTACAAAAACTACACCAGCCTGCCCAAGAATTTACAACTAAAATTTTTCCTTGGAAATCTCCTCTTAAATTAATTATATTTCCATTGGCGTCTTCAAGACTTAGGTTAGGAATTTGCGCACCAACTCCTGCAACTTCATTTTCACTAGTTGCTTCTAGATCTTTGGAACAACCAGCACCCACCAAGACCATGCTAAATAAGATCAGCATTAAAATTTTTGTATATTTTGTCATAAAATTATTTAAAAACTTCAGTATCTGGATGAACAGCAACCCAACTGAACCAGAAATTAGTAATTGGATTTATTCTTTTTAAATCTCCACTTTCAGATTTTTCATAAATTCTTACAGCATCGATATCTTCTTCATATTTAATCACCAAGTCTTTTCCTGCAAACCTGTCTTCCACTTCTCCAAGCTCTTTTATAACTTTTGGAACATAAGCTTTGGTCTGATCACCAAAAACCACACCAAGAACAAATTCTTTTGGATCAAGGCGACTGTCTGAATTACTTAGAGGAAAATAAATTGCACTGTTATCAGTATAATAATCACCATAAGGATCAGAACCATAACGTCTGGCAATACCTGTTTTCTTTGAAAGAACTTCACCTTGTGGAAATAATTTTGCAAATTCACCAAAACGAATTTGATCTGATGGTAGAACAGGTAATTTTGTACCGGCCATTTCTCCGACTATGGATTCACCTAGAACTTGAGACCAGTAAGAATCGGTTTTGCGATCATACATAACCAAATTTGAATTCCAAAGTTTTCCAGAAGTACCAAACTCAACTCTCTCACCCTGAACAATCGGATCAAAAACAATACCAGATAAACAAAGTGGGCAATAAGTTACTAAAACCCTTTTACCATCAAATAGGTCGTTTACAATTTCATGCCAAACTAAAATTTGAAAAGGGTAAAATCTGTTTGTCTCTCCGATTGAAACCATGATTCCAGGATCTTCTTCACCCAACCACTTACCAGCCTCCTCAACAGAAATAAATTTAGGCTTATCAATAGAAGGAATACCATCTTTTGCCGGACCCCCACCCACGATTTCACTCAACGGAACTGTATGCTTTAGATCATTTGTCAGGCTAACGTCTTTATCTTGCTTTAAATCTAATTTCATCTCTGGAGCAATTTTCTGATCTTCAGTTTCCATAAAACTGGATATCATTTGATCGACAGATAAACTAGAATTTACATCTTCACCATCTTCCTTGGCCATAAATTGATACAAAAGAAAAAGGAAAACTACCACTGCAAAAGCAACAATAATAAATCCGACTAATCCTGTTGATTTATTTTTTATCATAATACCTGAATTATACTTTTTATCATAAACTTGTACAAATGTGGAAAAGAACTCATATAGACATAAACCATAAAATATATTAAACTTGCCAATGTAATCTTATAAAATGAAAACAAAATCATACTTAGCAGTAATTGCCGGCTCCACAATTGGTGGTTTTGCAGGAATTCTAGTCAAATGGTTAGATATCCCCGCACTTCCTACTACTTTTTTTCGTGTCTTAGTACCAACACTGGTTTTATTTGTATATTTAAAAATAAGAAGAGTAAAGATTATAAGAGGAAATTACAAACTAATGTCATTTGTGTCCCTAATAAATGCTTTTCGCTTATTCCTTTACTATTCAGCATTTCTTCTCACCTCAGCGTCTCATGCACTGGTAATCTTGTACCTTCATCCAATATTCATGACTATATTTAGTGCAAAATTTCTAAAAGAAAAAATCACTAAAAAAATTATTTATCTAATATCTCTAGCCTTCCTTGGAACACTGGTAATATATTTTAATCAAATAACCAGTTTTTCAGTAAAAGATTTTCTAGGAATGACCTCAATGCTAGTTTCAGCAGTACTATTTGCATTAACCATGGCAATATTCAAAAATGAATCTGATAATTATTCAGAAGCAGAAATGATATTTTGGCAAAATGGAGCAGGAGCAATAGCTATAATACCATTTATGCTATTTTTTGGATTTAACATAACAATTGCAAAAGCAAGCATCTCATTTCTCTACCATGGAATAGCTACGGGTCTGATAATATATCTTTTCTTCTTTTATGCAATTAAAAAAATAAAATTAAGCAAATTCTCAATACTAATGTATTGGGAATTAGTAGCAGGAATAATTTTTGCTACAGTTTTATTACAAGAAAAACTAACCTGGAATTTGATGCTAGGAGCTGTCTTGATTGTATTTGCAGGAATAGCGATAATTTTTGAAAAAAAAGAAAAACCGCCCCAGAGTGAGACAGTTTTGTGATTATTTTTTGAGTAAAAGATTACTAAAATCCAAAATCATAACCTTCAAGACCGCATTCGCTTTGCATCTTTTTAATATCTTTGATAATACTTTCATTAACCGGAATTCCTTTCTTAAGTCTTTCCTTCTTACTTTCAAATTCCATTTCACCAGCAGTATAGATGCGCTCCTGACCAGGAGCTTTTTTTGAATTTCTAAGCTCTCTCATAATAGAACCGGCAATTTTCTTAAAAAGATCAATAGAAATAAAATGGCTAATATCAACAGCAAGAAAAAAATGGCCAACATTTAATAAATCTTTGCCGCCCTTGAACTGACGAACAGTATCTCGCAAAAATACACCTTCTTGAAGAGCAGAAGACAAAATCTCAACCATAGTGGAATACCCATATCCCTTGTATCCGGAAGTCATACCTCCGAGAGGAAGGAGAGAAGCTTTTCCACTCATAAGATTTTCTAAAACTTCTTTTGAATCAGTAGTCTCTTTACCCTCTTCATCAATAACTAAACCAGATCCAAGCATTTCTCCTTTTCTGGCACTAACTTCAACATCCCCACGCTGAATAGTAGAAGTTGCGCAATCAATCACAAAGGGAAATTCCTCATCAGTAGGACAGCCAAAAGTAATAGGATTTGTACCAAGAAGAGGCTCCACACCAAAAGTCGGAGCAACAGCAGGACGAGCATTGGTAAAAATAAAACCAAGCATACCGGCATCAATAGCCA
This sequence comes from uncultured Gammaproteobacteria bacterium, assembly GCA_964522405.1. Lineage (GTDB taxonomy): Bacteria > Patescibacteriota > Patescibacteriia > Magasanikbacterales > UBA922 > CAZFTR01. The sequence goes on from CAZFTR010000003.1 coordinate 24,477, forward strand.
TTTCAGTATAAAGTCTGGAAACACCAAAATGAGTAGAATTTCGCACAGCAACAGCACCGGTTCCAAATTCCTTTGCTTTTTCAATAGTAAGCTCCATAGCTTTTTTACCAATCACATGTCCCATACCATTTCCACCATCAAGAACAGCTGTGCTTCCCTTGTCGTTTATGGTTTTTATTTCAGTTTTAACATTATAAGTACCTCTTTTAATACGTCGGTAATACATGCCCAACCTATTTACTCCATGAGAGTCAATACCATGAAGATCAGCATAAGCAAGCATATCAGCGCATATTTGTGCGTCATCATTTGGAACACCCAAAGAAATAAAAACATCCTTAATAAAGGATTTTAATACGTCAGATTTAATATTTTTAGTCATATTTTTTATCAAAAAATAGCAGTTTAATGATACCTTGGGAAATTGGTTGTGTCAATTAAGCAAACACTTCTACAAACAAAAATTATTAGCAAAAGCATTTGGAGGAGGGTGGCAGTTCCCTCTCCGGCTCCTGAAAGACCATCTCTGCCTGGCCGTAAAAAAACATCTCCTTGTCCTCCCTTGTTCTAGCCCTGATCCTGGGCTGCCAGGAACGCGGCGCCGTAGCCGAGCTCGGTGTTGATGGGAATCGCCGCCGCGCAGAGCGGGCAGTCGTCGCCCGGGTACTTCTCCATGTCGACATCCATGAGCGAGACCAGCGCCTCGACCCCGAGCTTCTCTGCAGTCACGCCACCGCGGTTGCAGATGGCGGCGACCGCCACCACCTCGGCACCGATGGACCGCACCAACTTGATGACCTCGATCGCCGAGCTGCCGGTGGTCAGGATGTCCTCGACCACCACCACGCGACGACCCTCCAGCAGTTCGGGCTTGGTCCTGATGGCGAAGCCGTCTTCACGACCCGGACCCAGCTTCTCGGCCTGGAAGTAGAGGACGCCAGTACCATCGGAATCCAGCTGCGCCGCGACCTCGAAGCCGATGGCCAGCGCCCCGATCGCCGGAGCGACCACGGCGTCGATGCCCAGCTCGAGACCGAAGAGTCCGTCCGCCATGCGTTCGCAGAGCATCATCACGTCGCTCACGTGAGGAACCAGAGCCCGCTTGTTGACGTAGGCAGAACCGTGCTCACTCGCGCGGTAGACGAAGTGGTCGTCAGTGACGATGGCATCGAGTCGAGCCAGGATGTCCTGCGTGGACTCGGCCTTATTTCCGTTGCTCATCAGCTCCCCCTCGCGTCCAGTCCGACCTTGACCTCGTCGACGATCATCCGCGTGGCGCGGACCGGATCGTCAGCCTGGGTGATCGGACGCCCGATGACGAGAAGATCTGCGCCATCGCGCATAGCCTCTTCCGGAGTCGCCCTGCGCGCCTGATCTCCAGCCTGCGCCCACAGAGGCCTGGTTGCAGGCGTGACGACCAGGTGGTTGCTGAGGTCGGGGAGAACTGCCTTGAGCACAGGCAGATCTGCCGGCGAGCAGACGATACCGCCAGCATTTCCCTTCGTGAGCGCGAGCTTGGCGAGACGTGGCACGACCACGCTGGACACGTCGCCGTAGACGTCGATGCAGTCCTCGTCGTCCATGCTGGTCAACGCGGTGACACCCAGCGAAACTACCTTGTCGCCACATGCCCGAGAGACAGCCTGCATCCCCTTGCGCCCCATGGACGCATGCATGGTGCAGAGCCCCGAACCTGCGGCCTGGCAGAGTCCGGCAGCGATCTCCACGGTGTTGGGAATGTCCATAAACTTGGGATCCACCATGACTCGAAAGCTCTGGTGAACGTACTGCTCGACGATCTTCAGGCCATGACTCAGAAGAGGGACGAATCCCAGCTTCACACCCCAGACCAGATCACCGAGCCTCGTCGCCACTTCGAAGCCTGCGGCGAGATCCGGCGTGTCGATCGCAACGATGATGCGCCTATTCGCCGGCAACTCCCTGATTTCGCGTACCCCCACGGGTGTACCTCCATTTCAAAGAAAATCAGATGGCCACGCGATGCGACCATTTCACTCTAAATAGTAACATGAATATACAAAAAAACAACCAATTAACTGATTGTTTTTTAATTCGTCGGGGTGAAAGGACTTGAACCTTCGACCTGACGGTCCCAAACCGCCCGCTCTAGCCAACTGAGCTACACCCCGCTTTGTGCCGAGGGTGAGAATTGAACTCACGACACGAGGATTTTCAGTCCACTGCTCTACCACTGAGCTACCTCGGCTTGTATATTGAGAGATACGCAAAAAAGCGTGGTGGACCCGAGGAGATTCGAACTCCTGACCTGTCCGATGGACATCGGACCGCTCTACCTAACTTGAGCTATCACATCCCTATTTTTTTAATAAACTTGGTGGACCCGAGGAGATTCGAACTCCTGACCTCCGCCGTGCAAAGGCGGCGCTCTACCAGCTAAGCTACGGGCCCATTTTGTACTCTTATCATCCTTGCAACAAAAAACTATAACGCTCAAAGAGTGAGAAAATTATAACAATTTAGTTGGTTTCTGTCAATATCTAGTGTGTTCCGGCAGTAAAACGAAGTTTCATCTCTTCTTTTTGTTCTTTTCGAAGAGATTTGAAGGTATTTTTGGTCCATGGCTGATCATGCAAAACCCTAGAAATCCAACTTCCACCAAGTAAATGAGGCATCATCACATAATCCGCACCTGCCTGATATAATTCCTCTAAATTTTCTGTATGATATAAATTCAAAACAACTCTTGTTTTACTTGATTTGGAACGCACATGAGTAACCAGCGCCATTTGATCATCTGCTTCTGGGAGCGTTGAAACAACCATCTTGGCTTTTTCGAGCGGAAGAGTAGATAGAAACTCAACATCAGCAGCATCACCAAAATATGCCGGTATTCCTCGATGTTTTAATTTACTTATTGAAGCAGTATTAAAATCTACAACTGCATAACTAATTTTCTTTTCTTGCAAAGCTTCGCAAACTTTCCAGCCAATTCTATGATATCCAAAAACCCAAACATCATAAACTTCTTCTTTTTCCTCAGCTTGCTGATATCTATCTTTTCCAAATATATTAAAGGCAGGAATAAGAAATCTGTATAACTGTTCGTTGTAAGTAATAGCGTATGAAGAAATAAATATAGTAATAAGAGCAACCATAGTAAAAACTGAAAGCTCTGAACCCCCAATATGCCCGGCCTGTATTCCGGTGAAGAGCAGAATAAATCCAAATTCACTAACTTGCGCTGCTGTAACCCCAGCAAGAAAACTATTACGCCGTGTAAACTTCAATCTTCTAAACAAAAGATAAAGTATGGATGGATCTGCAAATAAAATAAAAATACTTAAAATAATTCCCGGAACAACAATTAAGCCCAAACCTGAAATTCCCATTTGACTTCCAAGAATTATAAAGAAAAGTACAATGAAAAAATCCCGAAGTGGCTTAATTCTACTACTTATTTGTCTCTGATATGGAGATGAACCAAGTGAAAGCCCGGAAATAATTGCTCCGATTTCTATGGAAAATCCCAGCCAGGTAAGCAGGCTTGCCAATCCAAAACACCAAGCAATTGTAAAGATAAATAAAAATTCTGATAAATTGGCAATTTTATCAAGCACTTTTGGAAGAACATATCGCGCCAAGGCATAAACCAAACCACCAAGTGCCAATGCTTTTATTATTATTTTGGAAATTGTTGCCCCAATATCACTTCCATTTCCTGAAATAGTTGTAATAAAAATCATAACTAATACAGCCAAAATATCCTGCACCACCATCAAACCAAAGACATGGCGTCCATAAACCGACTCTGTATCTTTTTTATCACCCAAAAGCTTAACAATAACAATAGTACTAGAAAAAGTCATGGCAATGCCCAGATATAACGCCGAAACAACTGAGAATCCCAGTGAATAAACAATATAAAAACCAATTCCTCCGGTAAAAACAATTTGCCCTACTCCGGTAACTACTGCAGCCTTTCCAATTCTCTTGATATGATCAAAATTCAAACTCAAACCGACCATGAACAAAAGCAAAACAATTCCAAACTCTGCAAAAGCTTCATAAAGATGTGAATCTCCATGCAATAAATTCAAAAATAAAGGACCAGCCAAAATACCGGAAATAATGTAAGCAATCATCAGCGGCTGACGCAACAGACGAATCACAAAAGCAATGGAAACTGTAATTCCAAGCAAAATACTTATTTGAAGAAAAATATTATCCATAATAGTGATTATTATATCAGATTATGGAAAGACTTTCTAATTATCCAACTTCTCGCCTAGACTTAAACAGCAATCCAGCTAAAACTAAAATCACACCAACACAACTAAATATAAAATATCTTTGTAAACTCTCCATTGAGAAAGATTTTTCTGCCTCATCTACCCCTATTTGCACTGTTCCAATCTTCTTAAGATCATCTTGCGAACGCGGCAAAAGCTGATACCCATCTTTTACCTTACTAAGTATTCCGGTCACTGATAAAATATCTCCTTCTTTTAAATTTTTCTTATTTATTCCTGCGCCGATTTTAAAATAAACTTTTATTTCTTCACTTCCATCATCAAGATACATATAACTACCCCGAAGCTGTGTCACTTCTCCTGATACTGAAATCAAAGAACCCTGTAAATCGCTCTCAATCTCCACGATTTCTTTTTCAAGAATTGCCAATTTGGCATCTGTGCCTATTTTTTTGATACTTTCCTTGTCTGATATTTTTAATTTTAATTCTCCCTTTGATTCCACCAGCTCGCCTGCAACTTCCACTCTATCTCCCACAATAAGCTCAGGAAAATCTTTTTTATACATATATATTTGAATTCCTGATGTCTCAGAATCATCTAGAACCTCATCAGTTGAGCTTGTCATATCACTGATATTTTCTTTGTTAATATAAAAATATTGAGAACCCAGTATGCCCGGCTCAACCGCCACGACCCCTTGAAATTTAAGATTATCTCCCGGATCAAACTCTCGCACTTTTGAAAGATTTGTAACGACAGCTATTTTATCTTTCTTTTTCTGAGTAGAACTAAGTGGTTTATTTTGCAAACTAACAATCTTGTTTGATCTGCCTGGAGTAATTTTACTTGTCCAATACCATAACCCATCTTGTCCAAATGAATATGAAGCATCCTCTTTTACAGAATCATAAATAATCTCTCTAAGTAGACTTTCTCCAAAAAATAATCTAACCGAATCACTGGTATTATTGAGAGTTAATCCTGTTTGTTTCTTATCAAAAACCAAATATTCATGCGATTTTATCAAAATACTTCTTTCTACGACATATGGTTTAGATCCTCCATCCTCATCATCTATTTTCAGACCTGAAATCTCTATAATCTGATCTGTTGGATTATGAATTTCTATAAATTCGCCACTGTCTACTCCTTTTGGGTTTACAAATATTTCTGAAATCTCAAGATTATATAAAAGGTCAGTATTATCTACATAAATTGGCTGATCCAGATCTTCTATTTCTTCTACCTGTTCTTCAGCAACTTTTTCTTCAATTTTTTCCTCAACAACCTCCTGGATAACCACTTTTTCAAAAATATTTTCTTCTTCCGGAGTTAAAGTCTCCACCCACGACCAAACATTATCAAAATTACGCGAATAACTCTGATCTTCCAGGCCTTTTTTGTATTCCACAAAATCTAAAACAGTGCTATCAGGAAAAAACAAATAAACAGAATCACCATTTGAATTATTCAAGGAAATTCCTGTTTCAGATCTTTCAAAAACTGCATATTCTCTAGGATCTAATTCAAAATCTGGAATAAGAAATCTTTTTGATGAATTATCACCAAGCTTTAAACCCTCCAAATTAACTGTACTGGAACTACTGTTAACAATCTCTATAAATTCATGGTCCTTATCAGAACCTTTTGGATTTGGAAAAATCTCATTTATATAAATTCCAAAATAATCATCTTTGCTAAATTCAACTAAGTCTTTTTTCTTTTCTTGCTTTGACTTCTCTACCTTTTTTTCGCTGCTTCCCAAATTATCATCTCCTGAACTTTCTTCAATGTTAAAAATAATCTTATTTTCAAATCCAATACTTATAAACTCTGTAGCAGCAAAATCGTTTAGATCAAAATCTGAATCAAAACCATCAATAATTCTGGCTAAGCTATATGGATCTTTTACAAATTCTGCGTTGTCCTCAATATTCCCATCATCCCAATTTCCATAACTAACCGAATCAATAACTAAATCATTTAAATCAATCAATTCTACAATATCTCCGGAATTGTTTAAATTTCCTTTTAGTTTAAAAATAGAATGAAAACCTTTTGAACTTATTTTTCCATTTAAATCTGTTTCTGAGCCTCCACCCTCCCTGATTTTCCAGCTTTCTAAATCAATTTCTTTGTCTGTGTTGTTGAATAACTCTACAGCCTCAACCCCTCCGGAAACCGGGTCACTTATTATCTCATTTATGACAATATCGCCGGCACTAAAAACTTTTGCTGCCTGATTTTGTTCTAAAATTTCTTCTTGTTCGCGCCCTTCTTCAAGAGCTTCTTCAATTATTTCAGTTGTTGTAGAAGTTACTACATCTTCTGTACTGGTTGTAACTACAGCATTACCATCCAACCACCCCCCAGCCCCCTCCTTGGAAAGGAGGGGGAGATTATCTGCTGTACTACTCACAAAATCTATAGTACTTGTAACGGTACCAATGTTATTTTCGCTAAAAATAGTTGTTGTAGTAATTTCCAAAACACTTTCCTTGAAAATCTTATTTCCTAAACCTATTTCATCCTCTTCATCCTGAATAATTAAATCAGCTTCTGTCTCCACCCCTTCCAAATCCCCAAGCCAATAGTTCTTTTCTCCAGCAGAATTGGAATCTGGATGCTCCATCCAATTTAGCTCTGAATATTCTGAGTCACCAGCATCAATTCTCTCAAGAGAAAAATCCCGCGCTTCTACATATGTAAAAACTTCTGTAAACTCATGACCGGCATCTCGCAAACCAATCTCTTCTCCGCTCTCACGCAAACTTCCCCATGAACTATCAAAAATCTTTGTGCTTGTGTTTGTATATACTTCTCTAAACTTTTGAAAATCTTGAACTATAATGGCAATCTCATCAGAACTAAGAGTAGAAGTCACTCCTTGCACCAATTCAAGAGCATGATCAGTTTGATTTTCCCAAAAATACCAATCTGAAATGTTAATTTCAGTATCTGAAACATTTTTTATCTCAATCCACTCATAGCCAACCTGCTCGTAAGCGCCGATTTCATTTATAACTACTGTAGAATTTTCACTTGATACAATTTGTGGTTGGAAAAGCATTAAGCTAATTAAAAGCAGCCCAAAAAAAATGATCTTTTTCATACTTCCTCCTTTTTTAATAATCAATAACTTTAATATACAGGAAGTGCGATTAAATTTTGGTTAAATAAAAATATTAAAACTAACATTTTAAATATAATCATATTTGTGTATAATATCTTCACGTTCGGTAATCTAAAACTACAGTGGGAGCAGAAATGCCAAACCTAGCAAAGGGGATGCAGGTCTACCTGCTTCCTCACGACAAGATCATTCCTGAGCCGACTGGTCAGCCCAGAACACACTTCGACGAGGACGATCTGGAACAGCTCCGCGTGTCGATCAAGAAGGCTGGTGGCATACGCATTCCGATCACGGTGCGACCATCTCCAGATTTCGAAACGAGCGGGGTTTACTTCATCGTTGCTGGCGAGCGAAGGTGGAGGTGTCTGGGCGCTCTCGGACACACACAAGTTCCTGCCTTCATCGAACACAACATCGACGACGCTTTCGAGTGGTCGTTGGTTGAGAACATCGTTCGTACAGGCCTGAACCCCATCGAGGAGGCCATGGCCTTCCAAAAACTCCTCAACCGAGGTAAGACCCAACAAGAGGTTGGCGAAGGCATAGGCAAGAGCGGAGCCCATGTCAATACCCGACTTCCGCTACTCCTTCTGCCCGACCAGATGCAGGAAGACATCGTGGCCAAGAGCATCACACCTTCTTTGGCCTTGCTATTTGTGCGCAGAACCAGACACAAGGCCAAGATGATGGCTGACTACAAAGAGCTGTGCGCCAGAGCGCACGGAGCTTCCAGGCTATCTTCTGGTTTGGTGAAAGCCTACCTCGAGCAGAAGTATGGTGGAGGCAAGCCCAAACCTAAGCCACCACCTGCTCCGAAGCCACTGCCCCCCAGTAAGGACGGCGATGACGAGGTCAGCAACGTGCCTCTCCTCATCGGACGCCATGCCCAAGATCTCCACCTCGCTCTGGAGCGGATCACCGACCTCGGTTCGGAGGGCGAGTTCGCGGAGATGTGGAGTTCTGCTAGCGAGGAACAGCGGGCGTCCATCGTCCAACTTCTTCGTGCGGTGAAGTACGAGATCGGGCGACTGGACGACCGAGTACGTCTGTTCAAGATTTCGTGACATCTAGGAGGAACGCTGCGACCACTCGCGGACCTCCCGACATGCGCACCCTGTGCGATGAGTTGCCTCGGCGACTACACCACGCACATGCGAACGTCGGGACAGCTCAAAAGCAACTTACTAAACTAGGTTGTTTTTTTTATTTTATTCTTATCAGTAGAAATGATCCACAAAAAATATCCCCAAATGTATAGAGTTTCCTATACATTGTGGATAAGTATGTGGAAAATAGTGGATAAATGTGGACAAACTCCCATTTTTTCAAAAAAACTAACAATTTGTATATAGTTATCTATACTTTTATTTTGCCAAAATCTATACTTTCTTTGCTAAAATAAGCCAAAAAACTCAAAATATCCACAGATCTTGACAATTTCAAAAAACTATGCTATAATAAATATGTTGTACCTTAAAAAAGCGCAGTCCTCCAGAAGCCAGTCTTCCGGAGTCCCGACTGTGCTCCTCCCTAAACTGCGTCTCCCTGGCTGGCCACTTAGATACCTAACCACTAGGTATATCAAATCTCTTCCAAAACAAACATCAAACGTTTAAATATGTAAGAGGCCAACCATGTGGATCTCCGCCCAAGCACGTGTACCTTCACCGGCCGTGCAGGAGATAACCACGCTGATGCGGTTAGAGAGAGCAACAAAGATCCTAGAGATCCAATAGCTTAGTCTGATTACGTCGGACAAAGCAGTGTCCTGGGATTTAGAGGCATCTCGCCATAAATTTTACCTAGGGCGATTGATGCCTCTTTTTGTTTTTAGCACATTTTTACCTTATTTTAGCAAAAACTGCCCAAAAAGCAGGTTTTTTTATACTTTTTTAACATTTTTCTCTTGCAGAAAAAGAATTTTTCCCCTATAATAAGCTTATTAAACATGAAGGTAACTCGTGTTTTTGATATAACTATTGAACCAGAATATATGACTAAACAAACTAAAGCATTCTTGGATGAAATCAAGAAAAAACTAGAAGAAGAAAAAGCTAGACTGGAGACAGAATTAGGTGGTTTTACCAAACCCAACCCAAATGTTAAGGGTGATTTTGATGCAGAATTTCCAGAATATGGAGATGAGAGCGATGAAAATGCTCGTGAAATAGCTGATTACCTAACCAACAAACCACTTGAGGAAACGCTTGAGAAGTCTCTGAGAGACGTAAACAAATCACTAGAGAGAATTGGCACTGGAACCTATGGCATCTGCAAGTACTGTGATGAAGCTATTGATGAGAAACGTCTGCGTGCTCGCCCAACTTCAGGATCATGTGTTAGTTGCAAGAAAACATTGACCAACGAAGCTTAATTTTACAATATGACTAAGAGGAGCCACTTGTATCTACTTATTTTTACAAGTGGTTTTTTATTTTTAGCTGATCAAATACTTAAATATCTAGCCAGATCAAATTCTGATTTTACTTTTTATTTACTGAAACCATGGATTGGTTGGGAGTTTTTGGCAAATTCAGGAATTGCTTTTGGAATTCATGTACCACAATATATTATAATTCCCCTTACTTTATTAATTTTAGTTTTTGCTCTACTCTACTCTGTTCATATTAAGCAAAAATCTGCTAGATTTGTTATTGGTTTGGCGCTGATTATCGCCGGGGCTGTTTCAAACCTAGTTGATAGAGTGGTTTTTTCTAGTACTATTGATTATTTTAGGATAATAACAAGTGTTTTTAATCTTGCTGATATTATGATTGTAGTGGGGGCTGTGTTGGTTGCTATGAAGGGGAAAAATTCTAAAACAAGAATGAAACGGTTCGCATAATGTTACGAATTGAAATAAATTAAGATTAAAAGTTCGTATAAATGCTAGTTGCACAAAATAAGTTTAAAATTTTTTAATAAAATAAACGGTGAATTTTAAACTTACATCGTGCAACAACGCATATACGACATTAAAACGATCGTATATACGCAAACGTTAGCTGAAATATAAATAAAAAAACACCCAATCAGGTGCTTTTTTATTTATTAAATTTATCTAATTAACTAACCCCCTCATCAAACCCCTGCTCACTCAAAAACTGATTTGCTCTTTCTATTTCCTCTTGCTCTTTTTTCTCAGCATCTTCTACTGACTGTTCCTGACAATTTTCCATTGCTTGAATTTCTCCCACATAACTCTCAAGTTCAAGCTCTGCCTTTTTCTGATTATTAATTGGATCATATGTTTTAAACCCTACACAATTTCCTTCTTCATCCACTTGCTTAAATGACATAACCCTTACGTCATTTTCATCCAACTCTTCATACCAGCGAAAAATCCTACCCTCTTGAAAAGCTATTCTGGCTGTTTCCACATACTTTTTATAAGCTTCGGCTCTTACAGTCCTTTCGAGCCCTGCACGTGACAAACGCTCAATTTTGAACTGTGCAGAGAGTTCTTCTGGCACTCCTGTATAATCCATTTGCTCTATTTCTGTAACTTTTTTATTTGAAACTTTTATAGGATCTTTTTTAAAAAGCTTTGCACATCCTCCCCCAACCAAAACCATAGCTGCGAGCAGTAATAAAATTTTTGATTTCATAATTATTTAATCTTATATATTATATAATAATGGAGTATGTTAAAGGTCTTTGACATACTCTAACTAGCCCTATAATACTAGATCAGAAAAAAAAGTCAATTATGTTTAAAAAAGTACACTCAACCACAGTTCTTGGACTCAATTGTTCAGAGGTAACTATAGAAGTAGATATTGGCAAGGGCTGGCCCGGACTTAGCATTATTGGGCTTCCTGACATCTCTATAAAAGAAGCAAAAGAGCGAATCAGAACTGCCTGGAAAAATTCAGGTCTTGATTTTCCAAATAACCACAAGATAATCATAAATCTTGCTCCGGCAAATCTCAAAAAAGAAGGGACTCAATATGATCTAGGTATGGCAGTTGCCTTATATGCTTCTTACAATCCAAACATTTATTTACATGTCGAGGATTCTCTATTTATTGGCGAACTTTCTCTAGATGGAAAGGTTAGGCCAGTAAATGGAGTATTGGCTATGACTATCTACGCTACCCAAAAACAATACAAAAAAATCTTTGTTCCAGATCAGAACTCAGAAGAGGCTAGCCTGGTAGATGGTATTTCTATTTTTCCAGTAAAATCTCTTTTGCAACTAATAAACCACATTTCAGGTGCTAATAAAATTAAAAAAATAAGAGAGAAAGTAAATAAAACAATCAATACCAAAGCAAAACACAGCGTTGACATGAGTCATATAAGAGGTCAATCATTCGCCAAAAGAGCTCTAGAAATAGCAGCAAGTGGATCACACAATATTTTACTCAATGGACCTCCCGGTTCTGGTAAAACTCTACTAGCCAAAGCATTACCAAGTATTTTACCAAGCCTCACCAAGCAAGAAGCTATTGAAATAACCAAAATTTATTCAGTTCTAGGTCTTCTCAACAGAGATACACCTCTTGTGTCCGAGCGCCCCTTTCGCTCTCCTCACCATAGCGCCAGTGCAGCCTCACTGGTTGGCGGAGGAAAAATACCCAAACCCGGTGAAATATCCCTGTCACATCTCGGGGTTTTATTTCTCGATGAACTTCCCGAATTCCCCAGGTCTGTTCTCGAGCATCTGCGCCAACCTCTTGAAGATGGCAAAATAAATATTTCCAGATCTGGAGGAAGCGCCTGCTTTCCAGCTTCTTTTATGATGATCGCAAGTCAAAATCCCTGCCCCTGTGGATTTGCCACTGATCCTAGAAAAGATTGTGTTTGTAACCCTATACAAATAGCTTCTTACAAGAAAAAAATAAGTGGCCCACTTCTTGACCGTATTGATATGCATATCGAGGTTCCAAGAGTTGATTTTACAACCCTAACAAAAGATGAAAGCTCAGAAAATTCAATCCTAATTCGCAGAAGGGTTGATCATGCTAGAAATATACAAAGATCCAGATTAAAAAACACATCTCTTGATTGCAATGCAAACTTAGACCAAAACTCTATAAAAAAATTCTGTAAGCTAAACAAAGATTGCATGGATCTAATCGAGCAAGCAGTAGAGAAGATGGGTCTTTCAGCGAGGGGTTTTTATAAGACTATAAAAGTAAGTAGAACTATAGCTGATCTCGACTTAAACAACTCTATTGAAACGAAACACGTTGCTGAAGCTCTACAATACCGACAACTTGCTTAAAAAACACCCTTTCGAGGGGTGTTTTAAAAACCTTTATAATATTATCGTCTTACATAACGAAGAGGGTTCTGTTTTCTACCATTTACCCTAACCTCAAAGTGAAGATGCGGACCTGTTGAGCGTCCAGTTGAACCCATCAATGCTATAGTTTCTCCTTGACTAACCTGCTGACCAACTGAAACATACATTCCATCTGTTCTGTTATGAGCATATAAAGTATGAACCCCATTTCCATGATCAATTATAATATAACAACCATAACCACCATTCCACCCACACTTTGATTTTATTATGCGACCGGATTTTGCTGCATATATTGCGCTTCCACTTTTTCCGGCAACATCAAGACCTGTATGTCTCCAACCATAATACTGAGTGATTATACGAGCTGCTGATGGCCAAATATAATTCTGCCCAGCAGGCGCGTTTACAGACGGTGGCGGTGCCACAACTCTACTAAATGTTTTGGAGGTTGTTCTGGTAGCAACATAACGAGCTTGCGGTTTTCTACCGTCAGGAACAACTAACTCTTCTCCAACTACAATATCTGAACCATCTGATTGCAATCTATTAAAGGCAATAACTTGATCTTGTTCAGCTTTGTATTTTTTGGATATTGCAGAAATTGTGTCTCCGCGTTTAACAGTATGGAGGACTCCATCTATTGGCAAAATCTTCAATGAGTCTCCAGGGCGAATATATGATCTAGCTGACAAACCATTTGCCCAGAGAATTGTCTCCACATCAATTCCATAACGCTTGGCAATATTACTAACAACATCACCCGGTTGAACTTCGTACTGCACAATTCTTGATCTCTTGACTTGTTCGCTTCCAGGCGCCACTGTTTCCAGGTCAGCCCCAGGTGCAATTATTGGCTTAGTAAGAGCATGTCCACCGGCACTTATTCCTGTTAGGTCCTGTGGTTCTGTCTCCATCTCCACCCCAATTGATTCAGCAGGCTGATCCAAGACAATCGCACCCTCTTTCCAAGCTGACTGTATTGTTTCAAGCTCAGTATCAACTGTTTCACTAATTATTTCCTCCAAATCAAAATCCTGCTCACCAGGACCCACCACTTTATAGAGTATGGTTTTATGCCCCGGAATACTATCATGCTCTTTTGAGTATAGCTTACTCTGGGGAATCATTATTACCAACATTATTACCAACAAAAACACCTGAATTGAACCTCTCCTACCCAAGATCTCAAAAGTGCTATATTTATGAAGAAGAATATGTTTTCTTATAAATTTACCTACATGAAAAGAAATTTTGTAAATGTAAAATCCCAGGGTTTTCTTGTAAAGATTATTTACCTTTATCAACCCTTTCCAAACCCGTGACAAAACAAAAAATAGGCCACGTTTAGCAAAAACTAGACCTCTTAGTAATGTCAGCATTACTTTGTAGAATAAATATCGTTTGTTCATGCTTTTTTACTATTCTATTTACTGTTTATAGAATTAATATTACCATAAATACCAGGGGATTGAAATTTTGTTTCAAATATGCTACACTGATGTAACTGAATAACAATGGTACCGTAGCCAAGTGGTAAGGCAGGGGTCTGCAAAACCCCTATGCGCGGGTTCGAATCCCGCCGGTACCTCAAATCAATTAACAAGTAGTCCAGCAGAATAGCGGGATCCCTGCCAGAGGCGGGACAATTAACAACTAATAAATAACAAGTGGTATATCCGGATTATCAGGAGTCATCCGTAAATCCGAATACCTAAGTCAGTACCATCAACACACCAACCATCCACACCTGTCTATAATTTAAAAACTCCCAAGCGGGAGTTTTTTATTTTTATCTATAGGGATAAACTTCCATTTTCAACCACTTAACACCAAAGTTTTTGGCCTCTTCATAGGTTGGCATCCAGATATCAATCCTTCTACTTCCATTATATTTAGAATTCATTCTATCTCTTACAACAAAACCATAGTTTTCTAGCTCTGGAATTTCTGCGTCCACAAAACGAACCTGAGTACCAAGAGCCAAGAAATTGGCTGCTATTGAATCTGCCAGTCCATATTTTTCATAGTACTGACACAGATCAAAGTTTGACATGGCCGGAATACATGGAGTACTGTCTGTCTGCCAAACATCACTTGAATAAGCTGTTGCCAAAACCCAAACTTCATATTTTGGTTTTACATCTGCAATCTCTGGAAGCACCACATCAGATTTCTGAGTAAATATTTCTGTTTCAAAAATTTCAGAAACAGCCTTTACCACATCAAAACTTCCGGCTTTTACAGCCTGAGGAAAAGCACTGGTCAGAAAAATACTAAACAAAAGTACTGTAGTTATAAAACCAACAATCAGTTCTCTATAAGTCTTTTTTAATAGTTTTTTATTCATAAATTTCTTAAATACAAAACCCTAGTATAAACTAGGGCAAGCCGTCTTTCATTGACGCCGAAGTATACCATAGTGACTAGTGTTTGTCAATGTGATAAACTAGATACTGTAAGTTTTATTCTTGACTTTTATTGATTTCTTTGCTAGAATAAGCCAAAAAAACATATACACTTTTTATGCACAAACCAAAATTAAACAAAAGATCTTACGGTTATATAAAAGGAAAAAAGAAAAAAGCCCTAAAAGTCTTGAAAAAGAAAAGGGCTAAACTTCAAGGCCGTTTTCCTAATTTGAAAAGAAAAATTTTTGTCTGGACTAGCATGCTCGCTGTCTTTGGTCTTCTTTTTTTGACCATTTTTGTTGCTTGGGTAAGCAAGGATCTACCTGATCCTGATAAACTAACAGACCGACAGGTTGCTGAAAGTACAAAAATTTATGACAAAACCGGAGAGCATCTTCTCTACGAAATTTACTCTGATGAAAAACGTACATTGGTAGACCTTGATGAAATTCCCCAATACCTAATTGATGGTGTTATAGCAACTGAAGATACTAAATTCTATGAACACAAAGGAATTAGACCTCTGAGTATTTTGAGAGCTTTTGTTTATGGTGTCTTCACAACCAAACGAGTGGCTGGGACCTCAACCTTAACCCAACAACTGGTAAAAAATGCTATTCTTACCAACGAGAGAACTATAACCAGAAAGATAAAAGAGGCTGTACTCTCAGTTCGTCTTGAACAAAAATATACTAAGGATCAAATACTTAAAATTTATTTTAATGAAATACCATACGGATCCACAAACTACGGAGTAGAAGCTGCATCTCAAAGCTATTTTGGAAAACATGTTTCAGACTTGAGTTTAGCAGAAGCTGCAACACTGGCAGGAATTCCCAAAGCTCCGACAACCTATCTAAATAACCCTGAGCGTCTTTTAGAAAGAAGAAATTTCGTACTAAGAAGAATGTCAGAAGAAGGTTATATTACAGAAGAGCAGGCAAAAGAGGCCAAAGAACAAGAACTTGAACTGCAACAAAAATTTTCAGACATAAAAGCTCCTCATTTTGTACTATACGTGAGAAAACAACTAGTTGAAAAATATGGAGAAAACACAGTTGACACTGGAGGGTTAAAAGTTATAACCACCCTTGATTGGGGAAAACAACAAATCGCTGAAAAAGTAATGGAAGAAAAAGGTACTGAAGTTCTTGAGAAAGGCGGTGCAAATAACGCAGCCCTGATTTCACTTGACCCAAAGACAAACCAAATCATCGCCATGCTAGGATCCAAGGATTTTTTTGATGATTCTATAAATGGACAGTTCAATGTTGCTACTCTTGGAAGAAGACAGCCCGGATCTTCTATAAAACCAATCATTTATACTGCCAGCTTTGAAAAAGGATACACACCTGAGACCATCCTATTTGATTCTGTTACCAATTTTGCAGTATCAGGAAAAAAATACACACCTTTAAACTATGATTTTCAAGAGAGAGGTTCAGTTAGCATGAGACAAGCTCTTCAGGGATCTTTAAATATTCCAGCAGTAAAAACACTTTACTTGGTAGGAATAAATCAAGCTATTGAGTTTGCCAACAAACTAGGATACACCACCTTTAACAAAGACACAGTGGGGTTATCACTGGTTCTTGGTGGTGGAGAAGTAAATATGCTGGAACATGCCGGGGCCTATGCTGTTTTTGCCAACAAAGGTGTTAAACACAAAGAAATGATTAGTATCTTAAGAGTTGAAGACAAGGATGGACAAGTTCTTGAAGAGTGGAAGAA
Source organism: uncultured Gammaproteobacteria bacterium (assembly GCA_964522405.1). Taxonomy (GTDB): domain Bacteria; phylum Patescibacteriota; class Patescibacteriia; order Magasanikbacterales; family UBA922; genus CAZFTR01. Next base: position 41,238 of record CAZFTR010000003.1, read on the forward strand.
AAAAAGAGGTGAAAAAGTTATTGACAAAGATCTTGCTGCACTAATTTCAAACGTTTTAAGCGATGATGAAGCTAGAGGATACGCTTTTGGAACTGGCGGAGTTTTAACACTCCCAGGAAGACCTGTAGCAGCAAAAACAGGAACAACCAATGGCTATGTTGACGGTTGGACAATTGGATATACACCAAGTATCGTAACTGCTGTCTGGGCAGGAAATACAAATAATACACCTATGAAATTAGGATTTGGAGGAAGTGGTGTTGCCGGACCTATTTGGAAAGGGTTTATGAGTGAAGCATTAAAAGATACTCCGGTTGAAAGCTTTCCAGAACCACCAAAAAACAAATCCAAAAAAGCCATACTCAAAGGATCACATGGTGGGGGGGTAACACTTCTAGTTGATAAAGTTACCAACAAGCTAGCAACCAGCTCAACACCAGAAGAATATATTGTTGAAAGAACTTACATCCTTCCACACAGTATATTACACTATGTAAACAAAGATGATCCTCAAGGAGACCTTCCTGAAAACCCAGCAGATGATCCTCAATACCAAATATGGGAAAATTCAATTCAGGATTGGATTAAAAGAAAAAAAGAAGAAGACCCTGAATGGGAAATAAGTTTTGAAGAGCCCCCAACTGAATATGACAATCTTCATTCACTTGAGCTAATTCCAAAACTTGAAATTGTCTATCCTGCACCAAGCTCTACAATTACCAGCAGACAAATAAATACAGATATTAGAGTAACAGCTCCTCGCGGAGTTACCAAGGTCACATTTAGAATTGATGGAAAATATGTAGCAGTTGTTCGTCAGCATCCTTTTAATTTGAACTACTTTGCAGGTGATATTGACCCAGGAAAACACACGCTTACAATTATTGTAGAAGATGATGTTGGAAACAAACTAGAGAAAGAAACTATTTTTATACTTGAAGCCGGTGAAGCACAACCAAGTGCTCAATGGACAAACCTTGGCAGCGAAATAGAACAAAGCTCATTTCCAAAAACACTATCAATAATACCAAGTAGAATTGATAAGATAGAATCTTTGGAAATTATAGCCAAAAAAGAAGATCAACAAATCTCGATTAAATCCATAGATAGTTTTGATAATCTTTTTAACGATAGTATTATTTTTAAGTGGGAAAATGCTCCTGAAAAAGGAGATTGGCAAGTGTCTGCAAAAATAAAACTCAACAATGGAGACGAGATAGAATCAGGAAAAAGAACAGTTACTATAAATTAAATATCAAAAAATCGATTAACAATCATAAATCCGCCTTTACGGGCGGATTTATTTTTTATAAAAAATTACTGCCTAATAGGCATGACTATATAAAGATAATTATCTTTTTCTTTTGGTTTAAACAAGCAAGGTGCATCACCACTATTCACGCAAAACTCAACACCGTCAGTTTGAAGATTCTGGAGACCGTCGAGGACATAGCGATGATTTAATAAAATTGAATTTTCTTCACCACTTACCTCAGTATCAATAGCTGAACTATGTTCACCTGTTTGAGTACTTACAGAAGAAATACCTACTGAATTTTCTGAAGCATTTAAATCAAAAGAAACTGCATTTACCCCAACAGTAGTAAACAAACTAGCTGCTTTTATTTTCTTAGTAACAATATCAAGCGGAAGAACTGTTGTCGTTTTAAAATTTGTTGGAATTATCTGAGTGTAATCTGGATAACTACCATCAATAAGCCTAGCGGTTAACTCAAAACTATCATAGCGTAGCGCTATTTGATTTTCACTGACCCAAAGTCTAGCTTGAGTTTCTGAATCAATATTCTTACCAACTCCAAGCAATCTAACCATCTCATTAACAACCCGACCAGGAACAATGCAATTAACAGAGTCAGAACCTTGTAAAACATCTATTTTAACCTCAGCAAGCCGATATGAATCTGTAGCCGCCAGTATTAAACCCCTAGCTCCGTCTTTGAAAAAAGAAAAGTAAACCCCTGACAGTTCTGGTCGTATTTCATTTTTGGCCACAGCTATCACAGCACGCGACAACGCTTCTTTTAGCGCAATAGCGTCCAGAGTAAAAGCATGACTCTCCTCAACTTCAGGTATAACTGGATACTCATCAGAAGGTGATCCTTTTATTTTTGTACTTGAATTACCACATTTTACATTCAACTCATTGCCAACAAGAGAAATTTCTATCTGCTCATCACCTAGGAGACGAACATAATCTGAAATAGTTTTAGCTGGTACGCTAAACGAACCCTTTTCCTCTACGCGTGCCCGAATAGTGGTTTTAACTGCTGATTCTAGGTTTGTAGAACTTAGTACAACACTGGAATCTGTAGCTTCTATGAGAATATTGGATAGTATAGGTAAACTGGTTTGTTTACCTGCAAGGGTGCTTGAGATATCCAGAGCATGTGTTAAATTTTCTCGAGTACATGTGAATTTCATGTCCTGTCCGTTTATATATATATAAATAACTAGTAATTGGTAATAGGGGCTGTGGATTATGTTGATAACTTTATTTTTTGTTTAGTTTTAGCTGAGTTTTTAGGTTTGTTGATGTTAGTAATTGGTGTAAGTTTTTTGAATAATCTGTTGATATTTTTTTGTGTAAATTTTTTCTTGTGGATATTATCTGGATATTTGTTTTTTTATTTACATTTTATTAATATGTTTTTGAATAGTTTATTGACAAGTTACTAACATTATTTTGTTTGTGAATACAGTCTTTGTTTGATAAATTCAATATCTTGTTTTAGTTTTAAGTCATCTTCTATGTTTGAGGAGATCTTGGTGTGGGCATGCATCGCTGTTGTGTGATCTCTTCCGCCGAGTTCGTCACCAATTGCAGGGTATGAAAGTTTTAATTCCTCTCTTAGTAAAAACATGATAATTTGTCGTGGGAAAGCTAATCTTTTTTCTCTACTCTTTCCAAGAACATCTTCTATTTGAATGTCAAAGTATTCTGCAACTTCTGAAATCATTTCTCTCGGAGTTGTTGATTTTTTCATGCTCTGTTCTTCAAAACTTGCAAGTGCGGATTTTACAGATTCCTTCGAAGGTTCTATGTTCTTGAGTTGATGTAAAGCTATTACTTTGTTTAGAGCGCCTTCGAGCTCTCGAATATTGTTGTGAATATTAATTGCGATTAAGTTTAGAAAATCTGGATCAATTTCAAAATTTTTCTCTTGAGCCTTTGATTGTAGAATAGCTAGTCGAGTTTCAAGATCAGGATTTGAAATGTCAGCAATCATCCCCCATTCAAATCTGCTTCTTAAACGATCTTCAAGGGCTGGAATTGCTTTTGGTGGTCTGTCACTGGTTAGTACAACCTGCTTTCCTTGTTGGTGAAGTTCATTGAAAGTATGAAAAAATTCTTCTTGGGTTTGTTCTTTTCCAGCGATAAATTGAATGTCATCAATAAGTAGAAGGTCAACTGTTCTGTATTTATCTTTGAATTCTTTTGCTCTTCCTTCTTTTACAGAACTTACAAATTCATTGGTGAATTTTTCTGAACTAACATAAAGAATTTTTGTTTGAGGGTTTGCTTCCAGCATGGCCTGTCCTATTGCTTGGATAAGATGAGTTTTACCAAGTCCTACACCACCATATATAAAGAGTGGGTTATAAGCCTCTCCCGGGCGGTCAGCAACAGCGTGTGCAGCTGCATTGGCAAGCTCATTTCCTTTTCCAACAATAAAATTATCAAATGTGTAATTTGGGTTAAGACCAAAACGTGAAGCGCGTTGATTTTTGGCAGCTGGTTTGTAAATAGGAGTGTTTTTTGTGGAAACACTTGGTTCTTCTGAAGAGGTGCATTCGTATTCATCAATATTTTTTATATTTTCAACAGCATACTCTACTCTTTTGATTGGTTTGCCGGTAATTCTCTCAAGAGATTTTACTAGAGTTGAATGATATTTTTTTTCTAACCAGCTTTTGGTAAAAGTATTTGGTACACAAATTACGATTTCTCCCTTTTCAAACTTAGCAATACCTGTGTTTCTAAACCAGGTAGTAAAATTTGCTTTTGATAGTTTGAGTTCAAAATCAGCAAGAATAGCTTGCCAGACTTCGTAATTTGTCATAATAATTTTTTTGAAAAACTAAGACCGTTAATCCATTGTATCACAGAACTTGATAACCCAAAATGTTCTGAATAAATAAAAAGTGAGTAAGATGTGGAAAGGCTGTGGATTGTGTGGATAATTATTTAATGAAAAGAGATTTTTTTATTTAAATTTAGTGCTATTTCGGAAATAAAAAAACCGCCAATCCTCCTGTTTAAATTATGGTTTTTCATAAGCTAAACAGGCGGGCGGTTCTTCATGAACTTTTCACCTTGGGGGGTGGCTGAATCAGCCGTAGGAAGGTGGGGTGTGTGGCGGGTGTGAGGGTTGAGGGTCAGCTCTAGTAGAGCAGTTCGGGCTCCGGGTAGAAGCCGTCCTCGCAGACCAGGGCGATCAGCGCCAGCTTGGTCGCGTCGTTGAACTCGCCATCGACCTGGACCTGCTCGCTCTCCTCGCTACCGTGGAGGATGAGGGCGGTCTGGAGCAGGCGCACGTCCCAGCCGGCGTCCTTCGGGTACATGACCTCGGCCCGGTACATCTGGTTGATGGTGGGCTCGTTGATCTCACCGGTGATCTCGAACTCGTCGTTGTCCTCCTGGTAGCTGCTCAGGGCCTGCCGAGTGCAGGGACCGAGCTCGCCATCGATCAGCAGCTCGCCGTCGGCGTCGTAGCCCTTGAGGGTCAGGAAGGCCTGGACCTGTCGGATCAGTTTGACATTCATCTTGGGAACACTCCTCAGTGGTACCTGGCTATGGCCGGTACCTTCAAAAGTTCAAAATTAGTTATATCATTATTTTTTGGTCTTGACAAGTTTAAAGACTTTTAGTATAATTTTTGCACTATTCCTTTTAGTTTTGGTCTGGCTGGCCACAAGCTAGAAATTTCGAAAAAACTGATAAATATATGCCGAAAAGAACTTATCAACCAAAGAAGCGTAAAAGAGCTAAAACTCATGGTTTTTTTGCTAGAATGGCTACAAAGACTGGACGTAAGCTTCTTAAGAGAAGAAGAGCAAAGTCTAGAAAACAACTTACTGTAAGTGATGAAAAGAAAGGAAAACGCTTGAGAAAAACTAGATAATTAGCTAAAATTAGCAGAAAATCTCGCCTAGGCGAGATTTTTGTGTTATAATATGCTTGCTGTTTGTTAATATTTTCTATGATCCCCAAAGAAAATCGTCTAAAACATATGAAGGATTTTGATATTCTCTGGAAAGAGGGTAATTTTGTAAATTCCAAATATCTCTCAGCAAAGGTTTGGAAAATAGAGCCTGAGAAGTATGAAAGGCGTGGTTATTCAGTAGAGGATCTTAAAATTGGCTTTGTTGTGGGAAAAAAAGTTCATAAAAGTGCTGTAAAGCGTAACAAAATCAAGCGTCAGATGCGTGAAGTTGTGCGATTGCTCTTAAAGAGTGATAAGTTGAATCCTGGGTTTATGCTTGCTTTTACTGCAAAACCAGGTGTAGTTGGTGCTGAGTATGAGGAAATTAGTCAAAATACTGTTGATATTTTGAAAAAAGCAAGGATTTTGAGATAATTTGGCTAGTTTATGCGAAGAATATTAAAATATCCACGAAAACCAGCACTTTTTTTAATAAGGGTTTATCAGAAATTCCTTTCACCTGATCATGGGCCTCTTAGGAATAAGTATCCTTATGGGTACTGCAAGTATTATCCTTCCTGTAGCCAGTATAGTTATGAAATTATTGAAAAAAAAGGTTTGGTTGTAGGTGTACCAAAATCTGTTTGGAGAATTCTGCGCTGCAATCCCTTTTCTGAGGGTGGGATTGATGAGCCTTATGAAAAAGAAAAAACTGACTGTTAGTCAGTTTTTAGTTAGGGTTGTCATCAGCGATCGGAACACCTACGAAGTCCTGTCGCTCGCGAGCGACAGGACGAAGTAAGGGGTGAAGTGGAGAGGCCCCTTTCAATATGGTGAACGAATCGATTAAATGTTACTTTGATTATATAGAAAGGGATCCCTCGGCTTCATTTTTCTTTCAGAAAATTCCGCTCGGGATGACAGTTTATCCCCTTTTTTCCTTTTATGATTTATCAACCATGAAGTTTAATAGTTTTCAATCTCGAAGTTTTTCCTCTTACTATTTCAATTTTAGATTTCGGCATTTTCCAGTTCTTACTTAAAAATTGAATAAGAGATTTATTTGCTTCTCCATGAGTTGGAGGAGCTTTTAATTTTACTTTAATCGTCCCATCTTCCATTTCTCCAACAATTTCATTTTTAGAAGATCGAGGAATTAATTTTATTTTAATTAGTTTCATAAGTTTTATTTCACTTTAAATCATAATATAAAATTAACAAAAATAAAACCACTCTTGCATAAGAGTGGTTTAGAAAATATTTTTTTAGTTTTTATTTTGCTTCTTTTTCTTCTTTCTTTTCTTCCTGCCTGTCGGCAGACACGGCAACTTTTTCAGAAGCTTTTTCTTCGCCAACAAATTTTTCTTTTAAAAATACAGTTACTTTTTTGTTGGCTAAAACATTTCTAATAGTATCTTTTACTTCTGCGTGTCCAAGATTTTCCATTGCCTGAGGATCATCTTTGTAAGTTTGCTTCATGGTTTCAATTTCTTTTTCAAGTTCTTCGTCACTTACGGTGATATTGTTTTCAGTAGCAACATGGCGTGAAAGAAGACTTGCTTTGGCTCGCTTAGTAGCTTGAGTTTTGAAATCTTCAAATAATTCTTCTTCTGTTTTTTTGATATCAGCCATGTATTTCTCTACGCTAATTCCATGTCTATCCAAGTCTCTTTGAAGTTCATAAAACATTTTTTTGCGTTCAGCGTCTACTATCACAACTGGGATTTCATCAAATTTACTTTTTTCAATAAGAGTATCAAAGATTTCAATCTCAAGTTTTTGTTCAGCTTTTTGCGCTTCTTCTGCTTCTAAATTTTTCTTCAGTAGTGCTTTTAGATCTTCAAGAGATTTTTGTCCAAGAGATTTTGCAAACTCATCATCAATTGCAGGAAATTGTCTTTCAAAAACATCTTTTACTTTTATTTCAAAAGTTGCTGGTTTTCCAGCAAGGTTTTTCTGATAATATTCTTTTGGAAAAGTTAATTCAAAAGATTTTTCATCATCTTTTTTTACACCGATAAGTTGTTCGTTGAATCCGGGAATATGTCTTCCTTCTTCTGAAAGATAAACTCGATAATCTTTTGCTTGGCCGCCCTCTACTGGAACTCCATCTTGCTTAAGATCCATATCAATCAAAACCATGTCATCTTTTGTCGAAGCTCCGCTCTTAACAACCTCTTTTGCTTGCATCTTGGTGAGATTTTCAAGCATTTCATCGGCTTCTTTGTCTGTAACTTCTTTGGTTTTCTTGGAAATTTTAATTTTGTCCAGATCAGCAAGTTCAACTTTTGGAAGAAGTGCCACAATTGCTTTGTAAACCAGGTCATTTCCTGGTGCAATCTTTTCAATATCAATTTGAGGCATACCAATAGTTTCCACGTCTTCTTCTTTTGCTGCAGCATAAAAAGTTCTCTGAACTATAGTTTCCAGAGCTTCTTGAAGAATTGCCATTTCTCCAACTTCCTTTTTTATAATATCATAAGGAGCTTTCCCCTTTCGAAAACCCTTAATAGCTGTTTTATTAGAGATCTTAATAGCTGCTTTCTTCATATCAGCCTCATATTCCTCGGGTTTTACTGTGATTACAAGCTCAACTTGAGACTGTGGAAGTGTTTTTGAAGTGTGTGACATAAATATTATTTAATTTATTATCTAATAACAGCAACATTATGCGTTATTTTGCCTAAAATGTCAAGGATTTAAGGAATAAAATAGCTAGCCCAAGACCTCTCAACATGTTACAATATAGGGGTATGAAAAAACAAAACTTCGTAATAATTGATGGAAATGCCATAATTCACCGGGCTTATCATGCTCTTCCTCCTCTTACTGCTCGGGACGGAACTGTGGTAAATGCAGTTTATGGCTTTACTTCCATGCTTCTCAAGGTTTTAAATCATTTAAAACCTGATTATCTAGCAGTTAGTTTTGATTTACCAGGTGGAACCTTTCGAGATGAGATTTATGAGGATTATAAGGCAACCAGAGTAAAGGCAGACCAGGAGCTATATGACCAAATTCCACTTGCTCATGAGGTGGTAGAAGCTTTTGATATACCAATATATACCAAAGAAGGCTATGAGGCAGATGATGTCATCGGTACAATCACTCATAAAACCAAGAAACTCAAAGTAAAAGGCATAACTAGCATAATTGTTTCAGGAGATAAGGATCTTCTTCAGTTGGTAGATGATCAAAAAGTAGAGGTTTACCTGCTTAGAAAGGGGATTTCAGAGTATGAACTCTATGATGACAAGGCTGTTGAAGAGCGTTTTGGCTTTGGTCCTGAGTATATAGTGGATTTTAAGTCGCTTATGGGTGACAGTTCTGACAATATTCCCGGTGTGGCAGGTGTTGGTAAGAAAACAGCCACAGATTTGATTCAAAAAGTAGGTGGATTAGATAAAATATACAAAAATCTTGATAAATTAGAGGATTTTGGCATAAAGGGGTCAGTTAAGAAGAAACTTGAAGCAGATGAGGACAATGCTCGCATGAGTAAGGAATTGGCTCAAATCCATACAGATGTAAAAGACATTAAGTTTTCTATCAAAGATTGCGTAGTTTCAGAGTTAAATATAGAGGAAATAAAGGAATTATTTAAAAAATTTGAGTTTTATTCTCTCATAAATCGACTTCCTGGGGTTAAAGCTAGCGAAAGAAAAGCCAGCAAATCTTCAAAAAAAGAAAAAACTAGAAATATTGAGTTAGATGAGCTGGTTTCTTCTCTCAAAAAAGCAGAAAGTTTTTATTGTAAAGAAGTTCTCGACGGAAAAGATTTATTTTCAGACAAGTTAAGAGGATTGGTTTTTGTTACCGGAGGGGAATCAAGTTTTCTGGAACTAAATTGGCTTCCAGGAAAAACAGAAATTCAAAAAAAAGATCTGAAGAGTTTTAATCAGATTTTTTCAGATCAAGAAAAGACCCTTGTTGGTCATGATTTGAAGAAATTAATAAAATCATTGGATGTTTTTGGTTTGGGTGTTGAAAATCAGCTTTTTGATGTTATGGTTGCCTCATACATAATAGATTCTAGTAGTAGAAATCATGATTTGGCTAGTGTGGTTTTGAGAGAAACAGGAAAAGAACTACACAAATCAAATGAACAGGGTACTTTGTTTGGGGTAGATCCTTCAGTGGTTGCCACACATGGATCATATATTCTAGAAGTCCAGGAAAAACAAGTAGAAAAATTAAAAAAGGACGCAAATCTGGGACTTTTTGAAAAAATAGAAATGCCACTTATTCCGGTTCTGGCAGAAATGGAGTTTAATGGAATTGCAGTTGATAGTAAACTTCTCAATGGTTTGTCAGAGCGAGCCACAAGTACTATAAATAAACTAAATAAGAAAATTTGGAAAGAAGCAGGGGAAGAATTCAATGTAGCCTCATCAGTTCAGCTTCGTGAAATTCTTTTTGAAAAAATGGAACTACCAACAGAGGGAATTAAAAAAGGAAAAACAGGATATTCAACTGCCTCCTCAGAGCTAGAAAAGCTTAGAGGGTTTAGTCCTGTAATAGAAATGATAGAAGAGTTTAGAGAGGTTTCAAAACTTCAGAATACCTATACAGATGTTTTGCCAGGTTTGGTAAACAAAAATACAAGAAGAATACACACTACATTTAATCAGGCAGTAACTACAACCGGAAGATTATCCAGTTCAGATCCAAATTTACAAAATATACCGATACGAACAGAACTTGGCAGAGAAATAAGAAATGCTTTTGTTTCAGAAAAAGGAAATACACTGATAGCGGCAGATTATTCACAGATTGAACTTAGGATTGTGGCCTCACTGGCGCAGGATAAAACACTTTTGGAGATTTTTAAAAAAGGAGAAGATGTGCACAAAGCAACTGCAGCAGCCATAAATGGAGTTCCGCTTAAGGATGTAACCAAAGAAATGAGAAGTGCAGCCAAAGAGGTAAATTTTGGAGTGCTCTATGGTATGGGAGCTTTTGGGTTGTCAATGAGAACCGGAATTCCTGCTTGGCAAGCAAAAGAATTTATAGAAAAATATTTTGAAAAGTTTAGTGGAGTGAAAAAATACCTGGATCAAACACTTAAGTTCGCCAAAAAAGAAGGATATGTAGAAACGCTTTTTGGAAGACGAAGATATATAGTGGAATTAAAATCCCAAAATTATCAAATCAGAAGTGCGGGAGAGAGAATGGCAATCAATATGCCGATTCAAGGAACAGCAGCAGACTTGATGAAAATGGCCATGATAAAAGTTTTTCAGAAAATAAAAGAAATAAAGAATTATCGTCAAAAAATAAGGATGATTTTACAGGTTCATGATGAATTGGTACTGGAAGTGGGCAAAGGAATGGAAAAAGAGATTTCAGAATTGGTAAAAGAAGAAATGGAAAATGTCACTGAGCTTAGAGTTCCAATAGAAGTTCATGTTGGCGCGGGGAAAAGTTGGGGCGGGATAAAATAATGAGTCTAAAGAGAAAAGTATAAAGGTGAACGGTGGAAAAATTCTGATGTAAGTCAGAATTTTTTATTGTGAAAACTGAAAAGTTCGGCGTAAATAAAAACGCCCCGATGGTCAATCGGAGCGCGTTTGCTGCTGAAGGGTGGCGGGGCTCGGAGAGTCCCGCCGACGAGTCCTGATGGTCGGCTGCTGGAACAGCCAACCGGATCTCGCCGCCCACTCAGCGCAGCGCGCAGCTCAACGAGGGAAGAGACCCCTCGCAGGCCATCGGCACCTGAAGACCCAGGCGCGTAGCACACCGTTAGCCGCTTTGTGGACATCGTCCATTAAAGCACACTTTCTGAGTCTTGTCAAGCAGTTGCGCGCCTCACCGCTGCCCTCGACAGGCGGCAAAGGAGGACGCAATGCGCTCATCGTCACCGCCCGAACTTCGTCGTCAACCACCAGGCCCTCTGCCTGAGCTTCGCTTCAGTCCTGAAGATGAGGCTCTTTAATATTGTCAGGATGGTTATAAAGTATCCAAACAAAAAATACAGCCAAAAGCTGTATTTTTTGTTTGGATTTTTTTTGTAGATTGACGACTTTAGTTTAATCCTCAATATCAACAATATATCTAAAACCAAAACCGTGCAGAGTCCAGTCAATGGCAATTTTCAATTTACGCATAAAACCAGGCATAAAAAGTAGATAAACAGTACGACGAATCCACCAGGCCAATCTTCCAAATAATACAAAATTGCCAATAATCATCACACCATACCAGTCACCAATAGGCATTAGCACTCCTCTTGGTTTAAACATAAAAGGTCTGGTTTTTTTAGTTCTATAAGTTCTAGAGATGTGCTTAGCAACATACTGAGCTTCTTTGTGAGCAGCTTCAGCAAGCTGAGGATAAGGAATATTACTGTCAGGATCAAGGAGAAGCATAATATCTCCAATAGCGTAGAGAGAAGGATCATTTATGTGGGTGAGTTTATTGGTAACCGGAATTCTGCCTTTTTGAGTATGAGATTTTGCCAGAAATTTATCAGCAATATTGCTAAATCCGGTAGTCCAAATAGTAATATCGCTTTTAATTGTTTTGTCACTATCAAGTACAACGCTATCAGCTCTTACTTCTTTTACACGGGTTCGCAAATAAGTTTTAATTCCTCTTTTTCTGAATCTGTTTGTTATTTTCTTGCGAACTTTTTCGGGCATGACCTTAAGAAGAAGATCTCCGGATTCAACAATACTGATGTTTACTTTGATATGAGGATAGAGTTTAGCTACATCTCTCTCAACAAAATCGCAAAATTGACCGGCAACCTCAACACCTGTAAATCCACCTCCGGCAACAACAATTTCCAGATTTTTTTGACTACAATTTTCAAGTTTTTTGATAATTTCCTCATGAAGATCAACAGCACCCTTGAGACTTCGCACATGATGCGAAAATTTCTCTGCACCTTTTACTCCGAAATAGTTAGTAGTGCTACCAAGGGCAACAACACAGTATTCATAACTAATTTCCCCCATGCTTGTAACAACTTTTTTGGATTTTGGTTGAATTTTTTTTATTTCAGCTTTTATAAAACTGTGGGGAGTATGATGAACCAATTCGCGAAGAGGGACAGCACAATGATTTGGCTCTATAGAGCCGGCAGCAGCTTCATGAAGCATGGGAACAAAAGTAAAATAATTGTTTTTATCAACAATGGTAATTTTTTTGTTGATGTTTTTCTTCTTTAGAAGTTTAGAAAGCGAGCGAAAAGTCTCATAGCCTCCAATACCAGCTCCAAGAATTAGAATATCAGTTTTTATATTTTTATGCATAAGATTATATCCCCCCTCCTTGAAAAGGAGGGGGTTAGGGGGTAGTTATCAATAATTATTTTTTAGAGGATTTTTTTATGAGAAGAGATTTGATTTCATCAAGGTCTTTTTGCATGTCCTGGATTTCGCGTTCAGCTTTTCTGTTTACTGCATAGTCATATTTAGCAGTAATTCTGTCCCGTTCAGTTTGTCTGTTCTGGCTCATAAGGATAATAGGAGCCTGAATAGCTGCAACACAAGATAAAATTAGATTGAGAAGAATAAAAGGGTATGGATCCCATTGATTGCTCCAGGCAGCCACATTGATCATCATCCAAAAAACTAAGAAAGTTAAGAAAATAATAATAAATAACCAACTTCCAAAAAAAGAAGTAATGCTGTCAGTTGATCGTTGTCCAAGAGTTAACTTTTTTTTACCGGCTATTACCGGATGCTCTCCAGTTTTTCTATGTTTAAAAGGAATTTTCATAGTGGCTTAATTATATCACAAAAATAATTGAAAAAAAATAAAATAAAAAACACCGAGTGGTGTTAAATTAAGATTCTCGACCGGCCCATGCTGAAGTGACAGGTGGTCGAGCATGGGACGGTGGGGTGAAAGAGCAGTGTGGTTTCCTCCTGTAAGGTTTGGCGGCGCAGCTCGCTACATGGAGGTGAAGATATGCCCCCGGAAGTCTTCAACTGCCATGGTGCGGACCGAAGTCCAGCCGATGTATGAGAGATGGACGTGGGGACGTCCCCCAAATTCGAATTGGACATCCGGGCGAGCGATCCTCTCCTCGATTTCTTCCCTGGAGTCCAAGAGCGCGACCTGAACCACCTTGCGACCCTTGAGTCTCGGGTGGTCAACGATTCTCATAGCCCCTCCTCTAGGCGCGTATTTAAGGAATAGTTAATCAAATAGGTAAGTTTTTGTCAAACAAAAAATTCCTATTTTGTGAAAGGAATTTTTTGCTATCTTTTTTGTACAAAAAAGGGAATGCCGACTTTGTGAGGAGTGCCGGCAACTCCTACCAGGGAAGCTTGAACGAGATGGTCGGCTTGAAGGCCAGAGACCAAGGACCGTCGACCAGCTTTCCCACTCCGAAGAGGAAAAGCAGGGAGGTCGTCTCGTTGATCTTGACGCCCGGGGTGACGGACAGTCCGATCAAATGCTTCCACTCGTCGTTGTAGGGAGGGGTGGGTTCGTAGAGCAGGGTGATGGAGAGGAGGCTCTGCTCGGAGAGCTTAACCACTGGGCCAGTGAAGACACGCGGGTTAGGTTTCAGTGCTGTCGTCGGGATCGAGATCCCGATTTCCGAGTGCCAGCCCAGTCCCTCGACCACCGGGAAGGCCACTCCGACGCCGAGCACGGTTTTGCTCGGCAGAAACTTGGCGCCGTCGTCGGGGAAGGCCACGGCCCAGCTCTGGCCTGCGCCGATGCGGAAGGTCTGGGCGTTGGCAGTGTTGTAGAGGGGGGTGAGGATGGACAGGATCAGGATCAGGTTTTTCACTTGGTTTCTCCTTCAAGTCCTTTAGTGAGCCAGTCGAAGAGCTTCACTCTGAGTCGCGACTTGGCGAAAAACCAGCCTGCGCATGCGATGATGCCGGCCATGAAACCAGACCCCAGCATGTGGAACTTCAGGTTCTGCTCAGGGTTGAAACCCAGAAGGTCGCTACAGTAGTTGAACAAGTCGATCATGGCGTAGGCGTACAGGGAGACGCACCACAGAATCAACACGCCAGAGAGACCCCAGATCGGAATCACCAGGATTTTTTTGACCACAGTCGCCTCCGCGAACGGTTTAGAAGGAACAATTCAAGCTTGATGATCCAACTCTATCATATTTTTCTGTATGTGTCAAGTATATTTGGCTAAAATAAGCTAAAAAAACGTCATCTACAAAATGACTAGATTTATAAATTATTGATTTTTTCGCTAAATATAGTATAATAAGATTGTCATAAAAAATATGACAAAACTATGGTAAATAAAGATTTAGAAAAATTGGGCTTTACAAAGAATGAAGTAAAAATTTATCTTTCTCTTTTTGATCTTGGAAAAGTTCGGGCTGGAGAGATAATAGATTATACTAAATTGCATAGAAATATAGTTTATACAGTTTTAGATGAGTTAGTTAGAAGAGAGCTGGCAAGTAAGACGCTAAGTAAGGGAATAGCAGAGTTTGTGGCAAATAATCCAGATAGATTAATAGAAGAAGTGGATACAAAGAAGAGTATTGCTGAAAAATTGGCAGAAAGTTTAAAAATTAAGCAGGAAGAAAAACCTAGAGAGGTTGCAGTTTATGAAGGGGTTGAAGGAATAAAGCACGTTCGAGATAAAACCTTAAATTTAAAAAAAGAAAATACAGTACATGTCATGGGAGCTTCAAAACTCAGCACAATGCCGGAGTTAGAAAAATATTGGAAAGCATATCACAAGAAAAGAGATCTACGCGGACAAGAAGCAAAGTTTTTATTTTTTCGTGGAGCTGCCAATTCATCTGATTGGCGTAAAAATTTACCAAATACAGAAGTTAGGGATCTGCCATTCAATGCAGAGATGCCGATTTGGTTTGAATTTTATGATGATCAATTAGGAATAGGATTACCATCAGAAAATCCACTGCTTTTTATAATAAAAAGTAAAGAAGCAGTAGAAGGATTTAAACCCTTTTTTGAATATTTTTGGAATCAGGATGTTTATGTAGATAGTGGAGAGGGAGCGCTTGATAGAGCTTTTTATTCCATGCTTAATGAACTTGAAGAGGGAGAAGAGTATTATGTACTCGGTGCTACACATGGAGAGCAAGCAGAAAGTACTTTGAGTTTTTTTGACCAGTATCATAAGAAGAGAATTGAAAAAGGAGTTATAACAAATATGCTTGTTACACAGGATTCTTTTGAGATAATTAAGCATAGATATTCTTCTATGGGAGATCCGGATTTTGAGATAAGTCATGTGAAAAGAATGCTGACCACAACGCCACAACCCTTTCAAATAAATATGTATAAAAATAAAGTACAAATGGTTTTGTATGGAGATGAGAATAGAGTCATGTATATGGATGATCAAGATGTTTATGCTGGATTTAAAAGCTATTTTGACATGCTTTGGGGCCAAAAAATGGCAACCTACTCAGATGATCAGGGCGCAAGTATTGCCTTTGAGGATATTTTGAAAACATTAAGTTCTGGAGATGAATTGCTGGTCATGGGAATTTCAGAGTTTGATCCAGATTTTTTTAAGTTTATTGAGAGCTTTCATGGGATTAGGTCAAAAAAAGGAATAAGTGCAAGAATTTTGCTGAATGATAATGCCAAGAAAATGGGAAATGCCTTGGGAAAATTAGAGAAAACAAAAGTTAAATATATGAAGGAGGGTGTGGTAACTCCAGCAGTTTTTCTGATATATGGTGAAAAGATCTTGTTCAGTATTCCAAATCAGAGAACATTTTTTAGTTTAGATAACAAAGCGGCAGCAGAATCATTTAGAACGTATTTCAATTCACTTTGGGGATAGATTGTGGACTCAGAAAGTACTTGATTTATGTTATAATAAAAATTCTAAAAATAACCAAATTTCATGATAATTTTTATCTACGGACCAGATACATTTCGTTCTAGAATTTATCTCAAGAAAATGATAGATAAATTTAAAGCTGATCGAGATCCAGCAGGATACAATATTACTGAATTAGACTGTTTGAATTCAGAAGAGGTACAAAAGGTCATGTCAGAGATATTGGCAATTCCATTTTTGGCAGAAAAAAGAATGGTAATAGTCAAGAATTTGATCAGTTCAAAAGAAGTAGAACTAAAAAAAGAATTAAGAAGAAGAATAGAAGAAAAAGATTTGCCTGAAACAAGTATAATTGTGGTAAGTGAGGAATCAGAGAAATTTCGAGCAAAGGCAGACAAAGAATTTCTAGAATTATTAAAAAAAGAAAAATACAAAGAGTATTTTAAGGTTTTAGAAGGAAAAGAGTTGTCAGTTTGGGTAAATCAAGAGGTGAAAATGCGAGGTGGTTCAATTGATAGAAAAGCCCTCAGTTATATAGTGGATAATTTCAACTCAGACATGTGGTCGCTGAGCCATCTTGTTGATCAGCTAACAGCTTATAAGTCAGATGGAAAAGTAGAATTGGAAGATGTAAAAAAATTTTTAGAAGAAAAAATCGATGATAATATATTTAACTTGGTTGATGCTATTGTTGCCGGAAAAAAAGACCAGGCATTCAAGATGATGCGAGAGCAGTACAGAAAAGGAGAAGACAGTTTCTACGTATTTGCCATGATATTGCGTCAGTTTAAGATTATGCTACAAATTCGAGATCTAATCGATAGAGGCATTAAACCGGATGCGAAAGAGCTTGGACTTCATCCATTTGTAGTGAAGAAAACAATCCCATTAGTAAATAGATATTCAATGGCTCAGCTCAAGGAAATTTACAATCAGCTTTTGCAAATAGATATTAAAACAAAGACCGGTCAAGGAGACCAGTCAGTTATGCTTGACCTTTTTGTTGGGTCTATTCATATATAGGTTCAATGCCTTGAGCTTTCATTTCGTTCAGAACTTTTTGTCTCATTTCAGGTAGTGCTTCCTCAAGAACTCTGTTTGCGATCTCAGCCGGACAATTTTTGGGTAATACCAATCTTAGAGGTCTTTCCATACCTTTTCTGGCAGCAGCTTGATTTAGTTGTTCTGTATCAATTTTTCCTTCAATTTCTTCTATTTTGTCAAAATTTATTATTCTTTCAGATGCAGTCATTCCACCATTTAGGGGTGACATTTTTTTGGAAGATGCTTGTGCTTGGTCAGCATCATTAAATAGATCAACCGCACCAAGACCTTGGTCTTTTTTGGTAACGGTTCTATAACCTATACTCATCTCAACAGGCAATCCGTCAGGTCTTTCAACATTCTCTTGAATATATTTAACCGCTCTAGTTAAAATCTGTTGTATAAGAGCATCAATTTTTTCAGAATCCATGTCTGCCGGCATATCCATATCAAGAAGAAGTCCAAATTCATCTCCACTGAAGTGAACTCTAACGTCATCAGGTCTGACACATAAGTCAATTGCTTGTCCAAAATCTCTCAATAGTTTATTTCCTGCCTCGTGCCCATAAACATCATTGATAGTTTTAAGTCCGTTTACATCAATACTTACCGGAACAAGAATTTTTTGTGGGCCCCTAACATTATCTTCTATATTTTCTAGACTGCTCGATAATCTATCATTAAATTGTTGACCGGTTGCTAGCTGGGGATTTAAACGATCTTTTCCCTGCTCTGCTTTTATTTCAGCAACCCTTATTCTACCCTTTAATTCACCGATGACTCTATTTGCGGCATGAATAATGCGCTGATCAAGCTCTTCACCGTCAACTGCTCTTTTGAGCCTTTCGGCAGGAGTGTCAGCAATTCTTCTTATTTCCCTTGATTGCCACTGCTCAAGTGTATGTCTTGCCTGCTCATCAAGAGAGGATTCTTTTATTACTCTTTCAACAATTTTTCTATATTTTCCATCACTAGCTATATCTTCCATTGATTCAATTAAATCATCACTTACTTGGTCCTTTGCTACGACTTGGGCAGCAAGTCTAGAAGCCTCACTTCCTTCTCCAGGCATATATTTATGATTTAATAATAAAACTCGGTTTTACCCGAGTTTATTGTATCATATTCTTTATTTTGCGCCAGTATTTACTTTTTTCATAAGTCTAGATAACTTGCGTGCAGCGGCGTTTTTCTTGATAACACCCTTTTTTGCAGCTTTATCCAGCTTTTTTTGAGCAAATTTTACTTTATCTTTTATATCAGCAGATCCAATTGATTTTTTAGCATCTTTTATAGCTGATTTAAAGGCTTTTTTTACTTTTAGGTTAGCTACAGCCTTTTTTTGTGATTGGCGCAATGCTTTTTTAGCATTTCTTAAATTTGGCATAAATTGCTTAAGTTTCTAACTAAATGTCCGAAGACGTGAGAGTGAGATGAGTATAGCAGGAGTGGTGGGATTTGTCAAGATTAAGAGGTTATTTCCGCTTCTTATACCAATAAACAAAAAATGCACCAGTATAAAGGTATTGAGAAATAAATTGGATGCATTCAGGTTTAGAATACCAGCCGGTCAGAACATAGAGGGGTAAACCAAGTGCCCCTTTTTTATGATAGAGAATAGTCCCGGATAGATCATAGGCTTTTGTAAAAATAGAACTTGAGGGAGCAATCATATTTAGATTTTTCATAGCAGATAAACCTTCATGAATGCTGTATCCCAGCAAGAAACCGGCTTGAAGGATCAGATAAGCAAGAGTAATATTGAAAATAGTTTTGAGTTTAATTTTTACAATAGAAAAATGAATCAAGGTAACAAGGCCAACAGCAAGAACTATACCAATAAAGATCGGAAGAAGAGAATATTTACCGGCAAAAGAGAAAATAGCAATTTCAGTTCCTTCTCTCATTACCATAAACATAGCTAGAAGAAAAATACCTTTTTTAGATAAGTTCAGGGTAGCTTTGTTGGTAATGTGATGTTTGATTTTGCTACCGTTTTTGACCATCCAAACAATAAAAGTAGTAATCAGAACAACAGCAATCAAGCTGGCTGCACTTTCCCAAAGTTTGGCAGTAGCATCAATCTCTCCAATAAAAGAAGAGAGCGTCATGAGAATGGCACCAAAAACCAGAGAAGCCAGAATTCCAGCACCAGTCCCCTGCCAAACATTTTTCTTTAGGTTTGAGTTGTCAGATTTATCTAGAAATTCAAGAAGAATAACAATAATAAGAAAAGCTTCCAGACCTTCTCGAAAAGCAATAATCATCGCTTGGATAAATGTTTCCATGAGGTTTAAATTATTTAAATAACAAATTTATTTTTTAACTTCGCTATACCTAAAGCAAGAAACTTCATGATCATTGACCATGCCAACAGCTTGCATAAAGGCATAGATAATAGTGGAACCAACAAAATTCATATCTCGCTTTTTTAGATCTTTAGATATTTTATCAGAAAGATCAGTTTTTGCCGGTATCTCTGACATGGATTTAAATTTATTTTGAATAGGTTTGTAGTTTACAAAATTCCATATATATTTGTCAAAACTGCCGAACTCTTTTTGAATTTCTAGAAAGGCTTTGGCGTTTTGAATTGCTGATTTTACTTTGAGACGATTACGAATAATCCCTTCATTTTGAAGTAGTTGATCTATTTTTTTCTGATTGTACTTTGCAATTTTATTTGGGTCAAAATCATCAAAAGCTTTTCTATAGTTTTCTCTTTTTTTCAAAACAGTGTCCCAAGAAAGTCCTGCCTGGGCACCTTCAAGAATGATCATTTCAAAAAGTTTTTTGTCATCATGAACCGGAAGACCCCAATCTTCATCATGGTATTTTGTGTTTAGTTTATTTTTAAGAGTGGACCAGGCACATTTGGGTTTGGTTTTCATATTTATTTTTTAAAAGTTCCTACAATCAAATCATGAAATTTTCCATTTGTTGCGAGTATGGTTGAACTGTCTTTTGTTATTGGTTTGCCTTCAATATCAGTCACTTTTCCTCCGGCTTCTTCAACAATAATAGTAAGTGCAGCAATATCCCAAATTTTTATGCTAGCTTCAACCATGATTTCCACTTTGCCTTGGGCTAACATATGATAGCAAATACAATCACCAACACCTCTATGGCCCCAGGCCTTTTCAGATAGATTTACCAAGGAATCTACAAGTCCGAGTTTTCTGAAGTATTTTATACCACCAAAATATAGATAAGATTCAGATAGATCCTGTATATCTGAGACATTAATTTTTTGATCATTCAGAAAAGCGCCCTTACCTTTTTCTGCATACAACATTTCTTTCAGTGCAGGAGCATTTGAAACACCTACGATGATTTCTCCATGGTGCATCAGCGCAATTTGAGTGCCAAAAAGAGGAATTTGCCGAGCATAGTTTTTTGTTCCATCAATAGGATCAATAACCCATTGATATTCAGAAGTTAAGCTGTCTTCTCCAGATTCTTCGCCAAGAAAAGAATGATTAGGAAAAGATTTTTTAATAGTTTCAATAATGGCTTTTTCAGATTCAGTGTCAGCAATAGTGACAGGAGAAAGATCAGATTTTCTTTCCCATTTTAAATTGTTTGAATAATGCTCCAGAATAATTTTTTCAGCATTTTTTGCTGCTTCTATGGCAACTTGGAGAAATTGGCTTTTTTTCATATGTTTATTATTCTTGGATGCAGCCTTTGTCACTAACATAAGGAGAAACTGGCGTTGGGCATTCACATTTTGAAAAATGTACACATTTTTTGCTTGGGCCTGAATAAGTAGGATTTGCTAGAAAGTTTAAAATACGACAATTTGGATTTTCTTCACATTTATCAATGGGTGTAATTTTTGAGCATTCTTTATCAGTACCTTTTGATATCCATTTCCCACCTGTTGATTCACATATGTTTGCTTGTTCCTCCTCAAATGGGTCATATTTTTCATTATTAATGATTTTTCCACTGCTACAACCTACGCCTACTAAGAGAAGCGTGATCGTTAGTAAAAGTATTTTTTTCATAGAATTGCTAATTATTTGAATTAATTATTCTGATAATCTCCTTTTTTTATTTTAAAAAGAATTTTTGATTTAAGGATGCTCGTAATGCGTTTCTACTACGCCAATTTTATAAGATTTAGTTTTTGTAAGTCTTAATGGTAATGCTTTATTTGCTTCTTCAAATAATTTTATGCCATCACCCAATAAAACCGGCATGGTGAATAAAATAAACTCATCAATCAAATTAGACTTTATGAATTGATTTGCCAGATTTGCGCCACCAACAAGCCAAATATTACCTTCTAATTTATCAACAATTTTTTTGATATTTCCAGAAACAAAAGTAACATTTTCGTCTTTGCCAGTTTTTTTGTTTGAGAAAACATATCCTTTCTGTTTTTTGTAAGGATAATCACAATCAAAACCTAGTATTTGTTGATAAGTTGTGTCACCCATAATTACAATATCTATCGGTTTAATAAAATCATTATAACCCATATCTTCTCCAGAATTATTAAACTGATCAAGCCACTTTACAGAACCATCTTTGGTGGCAATAAATCCATCAAGACTCATTGCAATGTATAGAATTATTTTTTTTGCCATATTATAAATAAAAAACTCAATCACTATTAAATTTTTATTTTAGTGCACCTTCCTTTATAAGAAGCTTGCGTTTGTTTTCTATTCCTCTATTATACCCGCCTAGTCCACCATCTGATCTAATGACTCTATGGCAAGGTATCTGTGGGTTATAATTTTTCGCCATCAGGTTGCCAACCACCCTAGAAGCTTTTGGATTTCCAGCTTGCCTAGCCACTTCTTTATAGGTCATGATTTCCCCTTTTGGAATTTTAGACACCACCTTAAGAACTTTTTCTTTAAAATTTGTTTGTTGATTCATAATATTAAGAGAAAACTATCCAGATTTATTATCGTGCTAAAAAAATTAAGTTGTTTTTAAAACTTCTGTAACTTCATACACGGTGTTAAGCAGCATACGAACATATAAGTTTAACTTATTACAATTCACATCGTCACATCAACTACTCCCCCAACCCAACCTTCTCAATCACAACCGGCTCAATCACCCTCTCCCCCTCAGTAATCCTCACAACATCTTTATCAATCTTGGCAAGTTCTTTATACGCAGTATTATAGTGATTTACTGTTGTACTCATACTGTTCCCAAGTTTTTTCATATAGTTTTCGTAGGCTGCTACATGCTTGCCCAACATCTCTACATTTTTTCGAATACTTTTTGCACCTTCTTCAATCTTGAAGGCGCGTAGTCCTTGCAGCACTGTTTGCAAGTACGCTGCGAATGTTGTTGGTGAAACTATTACTACTTTTTTTTCTTTGAATGCATACTCAATCAAACTTCGTGTGTTTACTTTCACTGCACCAACTTCGTTTACAAGTAAATCATAATAAATTGCCTCACTGGGAATAAACATGAAGGCAAATTCAAGTGTTCCTGAATTTGGTTTTATATATTTACTTGTTTCATCAATTCGTTTTTTTAAATCTGATTTAAATTCTCTTTCTAATTTTTCTCGTTTCTCTTCATTTGTTTCGTCACTGAGTTTCTGATAATTTTCCAATGAAAATTTTGCATCAACTGGTATCAATCCATCTTTTGTAAATATTGCAGCGTCAACCACATCTCCATCTTCAAACTGATGTTGAATTTTGAATGCTGTTGGAGGTAACATGTTTTCTAGAACAAGTTGCAATCCTGCTTCTCCCAAGTTCCCTCTTTGTTTCTGACTTTTAAGAACTTTTTCTAGGTTTTGTAATTGTTCTGAAAATCCGATCACTTGCTGATTTGTTTTATCAAGACTGGTTAGTTTTTCTGTAATTTCTGCTATCATTTTTGAACTCTGTCCTGTAATTCCCTGAATAATCTTGGTACTTTGTCCAAATTGATCCTGAATTGTCTTATTTAGGTTCTGCTGTGTCTCATTCATGGCCTTATGAGTCTCTGACATCTTTGTATCCATAGTTTTGTTCAGGTCTTGAATTTGCTGTTGGAGCATTATAAATAGGTTTTGATCTCCTGAGCCACCTTCTTGCATTGATTTTAGTTTTTTGAAAAGTAGAAAAATTCCCACAACTGCGCCAAGAAGTAGGATTAGTAATATATATGTTATGAATGATTGCATAGTAGTCTTGATTTTTTAATTAAAATGATATAAACTGGGTTCATCATTAGTTAGGATTATAGCATGTACAGGAGTTAATGCAAATCGTTGTGGATAGTATCTTAATATTGTACGACACTCTCAACTATGCTTAAATTAGCCATAAATTAGAAAAATTGCTAATTTACCTTCCCATTCTTTTCAAGACAATATCATGACCCCATAGTTTAATGGATAGAACAAGAACCTCCTAAGTTCTGGGTCCACGTTCGATTCGTGGTGGGGTCACATTTGGAAATTCTATATTTATAGGATTTCTTTTTTTAGATCAATTTTGCTTTTCAAATAAAAACACTCGATGATATCATCGAGCACATTGTTGATGAAGGGCGGCGGGTCTCAGAGAGTCCCGCCGATGAGCTCCCATGTGTCGGCTCCGGTTCAGCTCGACAAGAGCTCATCACTCAAAGGTGAGGCAGGCCAGCATACAGGAAAAATCTGGTTTCCGGTAGCGATAAACATTCTAACCGCAGTATCGCGAAAGTACGGCGGTTCGAGTGCATTAGGCACCGCATCACAGAGCTAGTTCAATTTACACGCTTTACTCTATTTTGTCAAATTTATATTTAATGATTTTTTAATAAAAATTTAATGATTATCGTGAAACATCAGTTTAGAATTTTTTAATTAAATCTTAATCTTTTTCCTAGTTTTATAGAGTAGTCTGTACAAAATTATTAAATGTGGGCTGTTTTGACTTTCCTAAACTGTGCATAACTCTCCAAAGAGTTTAATGTGGAACTCAAACTGATTGATTTTTCAAGCATTTTTCTCTATACTACTTCTACTATGAGTCAACTTATCAAACAACTTCAAGAATTTGATCTTTCTGATAGTGAAGCGCGTCTTTATCTGGCTTGCCTTGAACTTGGTCCTGAATCTGTGCAGAATATTGCCAAACTCTCTAAACTAAACCGAGTTACTGCCTACGGAGTTATTGATTCTCTTATTAAGAAGGGATTTCTTCATGAAGTTATGGAGAAAAATAAGAGAAAGATTGCTGCTTATTCTCCTTCTTAACTCTATGACGTGGTCAGCAGAAGAGAAGAAAAGCTCAAAAAGCAGATTAAAAAGCTTGATTTACTAGTTCCAAACCTCAAAGCTGTAACTGGTGGCAAGAAGACCGGCACTAATATTATCTATTACGAAGGTGAGGAAGGTTTGAAGAACTGGGCATCTGATGCTCTTGAGACAAAAGATGAATTGCTGGAGTGGGTTAGAATTGAGACTTTTGGTAAACCTTTTAAAAAATATCTAGAAACTTACTATTTTCCTGAAAAATTTAAAAAACAAATTCCAACTAGATTTATTCTTATTGATACTCCTGAAGGAAAAGAGTATGTGCAAAAAAGATATATAAACAACCCAGATGCTTCTCCTATAAAAGCCAGATTTATTTCAAGGGAAGATTTTGATGTGCCTGCTTTTACCATTGTCTATAATGATAGATTTAGTATTGCTTTGCCAAAAGAACTAAGAGCTGTAACTGTGGTTGATAATTTAATAGCTGATAGTCAGAGAAAAATGTTTGAATTTGCCTGGAGACATGCGACTGGTGAGATGCAGAATAAGCCCTACCCACTAGATAATTAACAATGTTGTCGGAAGCTTACAACATTTTAACTAGATAAATTAGACTATACTCAGCCTAATTTTTTATATAATCTAAAAATTGTAATTTTCCAATTTACATTTTGCTCATTTTAAATTATATTATATTTGAATATTCAACTGGCTCCAAAGGAGCTAGGAGGCAAGAATGACCAGAATGAGCGCCTACTTCGGTGGCGGTGTTATCAGCTTCAAGAGAGACCCCGACGACAAGATGTCGCCTACTGACGGCGTGATCCAGCCGGGCAAGGAGTTTGAATTCTACCCGTCCTACTACGAGCGCATCATTCTGACCCACGGTCGTGCCACCATCAATGGCAAAACCATGGTCGCTGGTGATGAGATCGTCGTTCCTACAGGTAAAAAGATCTGCATCCTGGCTCACGAAGTGAGCTGTTACGAGTGCTACTACAGCTGAGACCAACAAAGGGGAACTCACGTGCACGTGTATCTTGACGGCAGCCTTTGCCAGTCGTCGAGATGCATTCAAAACAACCCAGAATATGGGTTGTTTTGTTAGTTTAAGATGAAATTATTTTATATATTCAAATTGTAATTTTGAAACTAAATCTGTTTTTTTAATCTCAGATTCTATTTTCATCTCAAGTCTGCGCTCAAGACCGTGAGCAAGTGATTCAGAAATTTTTAATAATTTATTTTGATCCATTTCCAGTTGATCTAAGTTCTCGAGAGCTTTTTTTCCTGTTTCTTTTGAAATAAAATCCTTTGGAAAATCAATTAATAGTCCTCTACCAAAGTTTTTCATAATATGTGCTGCTGTGATTGATAGATTCATAGCATGAGGACTGTTATGTTGGCACTGCAAATCAGCTTCTAGAAGTTCTGTATTTAGTTTTGAGGTTAAAATCTTGTCTGAAATATTTTTTCCTGTTTCATTTATGTCTGTTGCTAGATTTATATTAATTCTTCTGTGAGAACAAGAGCTTCCAGTGTATTGTTTTATGTAGTTTTCAAGATTTCCTGCGCTTGGAATGACTGGATCAGGACCTAGATGATTTACTTTTGTTTGTATTACCGGATCATATGGTGACATGGAGTGGATATCTAGCCAAACTCCTCCTGGCTTCAAACTTTTTATAGTTTTAAAAATATTCTTCATGGTTTTTTTGTGAAGTATTCTAAGTTGCTTTAGAATTTTTTCATTTTTTCTAAAATCAAAAACATTTCTAATTGCTTTTTCAGAACTTATTCTTCCGAGATCAAGTATTCCGCGTGGAATTTGTACATCAAATATATCTACTCGTATTTTCTTTTTGGAATTTTCTACTAATTTCTTTGCGGTTGTGTGGGCAAGTTCTCTTGTTCCAAAATCATATTCTATTTTAAGAAATTTTTTAAAAGTACCTTCAGAATCCTGAAGCGCTTCCCGAAGCAGGGGATTATTTTCATAAAAATCTATTCCATCATCTGAATGCAGACATAGCAAAAGGCAATCAGGTCGATCAGATTTGTAATTTGAATAAGTTGTAATTTTAAATTTTTCTGTTTTTATTTTCATATTATAATTTTAAATTTAGACAACCAAATGCCAAATATATTTTGACACTTAGATGCCCGCGCTGTGTCCTCCAGGTACAACGCTTGGCCTCCTTATCAGTTGTTGATCAGTGTGCGGAACTCGTCCCGCGCAGCGCTCGCAGCGATTTGCGAGGTAGCCACGACTGCGAACGAGAACCAGCCCTTGAGCTCAGGATCAGGTGGCGAGACGATGATGATCTTCACCTTCGCGCAGTCAGTCTCTTCCTGAACTCGGCGTTCGGCCTGCTCGGCAAGAGCGTTCAACTCACTGGCGGAGAAGACCTTACCCTTGATGGGCGGATCTTCGTCGTACTCAGCGAAGAGTTGGCTCTTGTTCGTTTCCCAGAGCTTGGCCAGTTGCTCCAGGATGTTGAGGATCACGCTCGTGAGCAGCACGCGCGCGTTGCTCTCGAAGTAGAAGCGAACTCTTTCTCCGAGTGCTGCATCCACGTCGGCGTCACCGCGGTAGCCCATCTCGTGCAGATGCCAGCCGTAGGCGAGCGCTTCCTCGATGACTTGCTCGAGACCGGGGATGGCAGGGCAAGGCACGGTGCAGCCCACCGACTCAAGGCCATTGAGTCGACGGAGCGTGGTCGCCACGATCTTCGGACCTGCGTCCATGATCTCCATGACCACCGAGATGGCCTTCAGACCCTGGTAGAGATCGTAGAGGTGTGGCTCGACCAGTACTGCGACCGGGTCAGCGATCTTGGCGATCGCTTTTCGCAGCTCTGCTTCGGTCGCGCAGAGCGCGTTGCCCAGGCCACCGGCCGAAACGATCTCGCGCAGAACCGCGCGCACGGCCCTCGCCAGCTCCTTGCGCGCCCGATCGAAGATCTGCTTGCGATCAGTGATGGCGGTCGGTGCGTTGGGTAGCGGAAGTCCATGCTCGTCACAGTAGAGCGTGAACCTCTGCTTGTCGTTGCTGCGTTGCGGTAGGCCTGCCTTGACCAGGTCTTCGGGGGTGCCGAGCACCTCGAGACCGAGTTCATTCCCCAGCTTGCAGACCGATGCGTGTTGCATGAGTGGTCCCAGCTTGTAGCCCTGGCGGCCGAGCTCGGTGATCTCCCGACAAAGTCGCGGACTCCTTCGAATTTCTGCCACGAAATCAAAGGGTGAGCCCGGCATGTGGTCGAGGTAGAGCGGCTTGACCCGGAAGCCCATGATCGAGGCGTGGTAGTCGAGGAGCTCCTCAATACCTTCGGTCGGCGGCAAGATGATGGTGTCGCCCGGCCCGATGCGCCACAATCCACGCAAGACCAGTTTGGCGCATTTGGCAGCGACCTTGCCCTCAGCCGGTTTGTTGAAAAACCTGCCGTAGTTCTCAACTGCGATAACTTTCATTTCCCCCTGCTCCAAGTGCGTGGATTCAAAAAAACTTCTCACCCACGCTGTGCGGGTAATTTTTTTGCTCTATTGCCTAATAAAACAAAAAACTTACCCGCATGGATAAGAAGTTTGTTCCAAAAATCTATTCAAAAGACTTTGGCTTATCTTTCCCAGCAAGGGTTGGAAGGAGCACCTTGCTCAGATTGAGTAGGTTGCTAGAGAGTCACAGGGCCAATTCCCTCATCTCTTCTTGATATTTCTAAATTGTCTAAAAGATCTGTTATTAGAATAATATATTTTTGGAAAATTGTCAAATTCGGTTTTTTGGTTGACCTAGAGAAAAATATCTGCTATAATCTTTCTACTTTGTTTAAATAACGGGCCTGTAGCTCAGCTGGCTAGAGCATCGCCATGGCATGGCGGGGGTCAGGAGTTCGAATCTCCTCAGGTCCACATTTTTTTATGCTATCTATTGGAATTGTTGGTTTGCCCAATGTTGGAAAGTCTACTCTTTTCAACGCTCTTACCAAGAGTAAGCAGGCTGATGCACAAAATTATCCTTTTTGTACTATCGAACCAAATGTCGGTATTGTTGAGGTGCCTGATCAACGTCTTGCTCAACTATCTGAAATTTCAAAATCCCAGAAAACTGTACCAACTGCTATTGAGTTTGTAGATATTGCCGGATTGGTAAAAGGTGCATCAGAGGGCGAGGGTCTGGGAAATAGGTTCTTGTCGCATATTCGCGAAGTTGATGCTATTGCTCACGTGGTACGTGGTTTTGATGACAGTAATATTACCCATGTTCATGGAAATATTGATCCAAAATCTGATGCTGAAGTTATAAATTTGGAATTGGTTATGGCTGATTGGCAGACTGTCAGTAAACGTTTGGAAAAAACTAAGGCAAAAGCAAAGGGAATTGCTGCCAAGGAATTACAAAAAGAGTTGGAATTGCTAGAGAGGCTATCAAGTCATCTTGAAGCTGGAAAAAATGCTCGAACTTTGGAATATACTGACGATGAAATGGAAATTATCAGAGATTTGCATCTGCTCTCCATGAAGCCTATGATGTACATTGTAAATGATAATGAAAAGTTAGCAGAAACTTCTTTTGAGATCGAGCCGGGAGTTCCCAGTGTCCAGATTTGTGCTCGTCTTGAAGCTGAATTGGTTGGGTTGTCTGATCAGGAAGCTCAAGAATATATGAAAGAGTTAGGTATGGAGCAAACAGGTCTTGATAAAATTATTATTGCTGGTTATAAATTATTAAATTTAGTAACTTTTTTTACTTCTGGTGAGCCAGAAACAAGAGCTTGGACTGTTATTGAGAATACCAAAGGGCCTGATGCAGCTGGTGTAATTCATACTGATTTTATAAAAGGATATATTAAGGCTGATGTGGCAAATGTGGCTGATTTTATTGAGAGTGGCGGCTGGAATGGTGTAAAAGAATCAGGTAAAATGCGTCTTGAGGGAAAAGATTATATTGTCAAAGATGGTGATGTTTGTTATTTTCATGTAAGCACTTAAAAGAAGAAAAATTTTCATTAAAATTCGTTGAAATCAGCGGATTTTTTTATTTTGTATATTAGATAAATTATGCTACTATTGATTTATCTATAATCTTTTATTAAATTTATTATTTTTTTAAATTTGCTTATGAAAAAGAAAATTTTATTTGCAGGTTTTCTAGTTTTTGCTTTTATCTTGGCTTCAGGTCAGGTTTTGGCTCAAACAGATCCTGTTACAGAAGGTGATTCAGATGATCAACCGGTTCCAGAATTGTATCAAGAGGCTGTAGTTGAAGAGTCTGATGCGCCAGAAGAAGTTCCAGAGGATGTAATAGAAGATGAACAAGTTAGTGCAGAAGATCTTGGTGTGGAAGAGGCAAGGATTTTACCTGATAATCCTCTTTATGCGTTCAAGAGATTTGCTCGCGGAGTTCGTGAGGCTGTTACTTTTAATCCAATAAAAAAAGCTGAACTTCGTCTACGATATGCAAATGAAGAACTTGCTGATGCTCAAAAACTCCTAGATGAGAAGTTTGAAGATGAGGATGCTGTTCGCG
The DNA here is from genome assembly GCA_964522405.1 of uncultured Gammaproteobacteria bacterium. Lineage (GTDB taxonomy): Bacteria > Patescibacteriota > Patescibacteriia > Magasanikbacterales > UBA922 > CAZFTR01. Next base: position 70,948 of record CAZFTR010000003.1, read on the forward strand.
CTGCTACCAAAGCAGTTGAGCGTTTTGAAAGAAGGATTGAGAAGATCAGCGATAAAACTGATAAATTAAAAGAGAAAATTGATGAAGATGGCAGGGTAGATAGATTTTTAGACAATGTTCTTGATAAACAAATCAAACAGCAGAAAGTTTTAGAAAAAGTTGAGCGAAGAATTATTGAACATGCTCCGGAAGAGGTTGCAAAAAGAGTTTTAGAAAGAGTTCAAGATGTGCGTGACAGATCTGCTGAACATGTTGCTCAGGTTATGACTCGAGTCGAAGAAAATCAAGAAAGGATTGTTCAACGTTTTGATCGTGTTTTAGATGCTCAGGAAGGAAGTGGATTCAAAGAACTTAGAAATCTTGAAGTTTTAAAACGTATTGAAGATCATGTACCAGAGCAAGCCAGAGAAGCTATTGTACATGCACAGGAAAATGCTTTTAAGCGCTTAGGTAATGGTTTTAGAGATCATTCTGCCGAAGATTTTGAAAGATATACTAGACATATGGGCGGTGATGAGACTAGATATATGGAGATTTTTGATCGTCCTGAATTTGTAGAAGATGCACCCGAAGAAATTAAACAAAAAATGGAAAAAATTAAAGATCTTGCTGCCAGAAGGCTTCAGCATAGGGTTGAAGAGATAAATGATAGATTTGATGATGAGCAATTTGAAAGACGTACTCGCGATAGAATGTTCGAACATCTCAAAGAAGGAGAGATTGCTAATCCTGCTAAGATTCGAGTTATGCAGGAACTTGGAGAGAGAATGCATTTTGAAGATAAGAAAATGCAGGAAGAAATGGTAAAACATGAAGATGAAAGTGTTGATGCTTTTATTGCCGCTTTTCCTGACGCTAAAGCTGATGCAGAAAGATTTCGTGAATTATCCAAAAAAATGGCAGACAATCCTGATCCAAATACATTTAGATTGATCCAGGATTTAGAAAGAAAAGTAATGGCTGATCCTGAAATGGCCGATTTTATAAGAAAAATGGAAGTTGAAGCCAAACAGGGATTTGCCCAAAAAGCTACACAAGTAGGAGAAGATTTTTTTGAAGAGATTATTTCCAGTAATCCGGCAGATATAGAAATCTTCAAACAACTACAAAGAGATTTTGCTGAAAATCCTGATGACTTCTTTGGTCCTCCGGGATTCAATGGCGAGCGTCCTGAATTTGAGGATCATCGATATGGACCTCCTCCGGGATTTGATCGTTATTTTGACCGAGCTCTTGATAAGCAAACTGAAAAAATTACAGATTATCTGGGTGAGATAGATAATCCTATGGATTTCCAACAGTTCCAATCAAGATTTGATATTCCAGAAGAAGCTCTTGCTGAATTAAAAAGAAGACAGGGAGATTTTGATGATAAGTTTAGAGACAGAAGGGTTGATGTTGAAGAATATGAGCATAAGCAGGCCTGGGATCAGTTAGAGAGAGAGTTTGATCAGAGATTGAAAAATGTAGGGGATGTTGGAAAGGATGAAATTATAAAAGAATTTGATGAGCGTCGAAAACAGCTTTCCAATCAAGCTGATGTCAGACGAAAAGAATTTTTTGAGAAGAGTATTACAAATGACCCTTTTTGTGATCAGAGATGCCAAGAGCAGGAGAGACATTTCTTTGATGAGAGGATGAGAAAAGACCAAGAAAGGCGTAGGGAAAATGAAGAATTTTATGAGATCGAAAAAGAGATCAATGAATTTTTCTGGAAAAAAGAAAAAGAAAAAGTAGAAGGTCAGATGCGCGAGGATGGAAATTTCTTTGTAGGAAAATGTGGGGATGCTGAATCTTGTGAAAAATGGTGTATAGAAAATCCAGGACATCCAGAATGTGATCGGCCAGATGGTCAACCCGGACCAGATGATCATCGTCGTGATGATAGATTTTTCCAAAAAGATGATTTTGAATTTGATGGAGAAAAGTATCAAGAGAAATATCCAAATCCAGATAAGCTAGAAAAAGAAGGCTTTGAAACCGGCCCTATTGGCGATAGGGATGATTGGGAAAAAAGAGGGTTGGCGCCAATGCCAAGTCCTGGTCCTAAAAAATACCAAAAAGAAGGCTTTGAAACCGGCCCTATTGGAGACAAGTATGAGGACAAATATGAAAAAAAGGACTATGATGATAGGTATGATAAGGAAAAGTATGATTACCAAGATAAAGATCTCAGATCAGCACCTATGCCGGGTAGTGATGTTGGGCACAGAGGTTTGGCTCCGGTTCCTACTCCGGGAATGCAAAATAACATTCCAAAACCAGGCTTAGCACCTATTCCAAGTCCAGGGCCTGCAAATGATCTTGAAAAAACAGGTCTCGCCCCGATGCCAAGTCCTTAATTTGAAATTAGATTTTTTAAAAAGCACTCAGATTTAGTTGAGAGTGCTTTTTTATTTGGTGGCTTTTATTTTTATTTTTAATAAGATATAATAAGTTGACTATGAGATATGAACGCATAAAAAATCCAGATTATATTCATCATCAGAATATTGATGCATCTATTATAAAAGAGTTTATTTTTGGTGCAGAAGATGGAATGGTTTCTACTATGGGTTCAATTACTGGAATTGCAGCTGCTACTGGAAATCCTTTTACAGTTATTCTTGCCGGTTCTGTTATTATTGCGGTAGAGTCTATTTCAATGGCAGTTGGATCTTATCTTTCAAACAAATCAGAACAGTCAATTGACAGGAGAATGATAGAAGAGGAAAAAGAAGAAATTAAAAATCAGCTAATGGAGGAAAAAGAAGAGATGATAGAATTATTTGTGAGAGATGGCTGGCCAAAGAAACTTGCCAAAGAGATGGCTGATATAACTGAGAAGGACAAAGATCTTATGCTTAGAGAAATGGCTTATAGAGAATTAAAAATCGATCCGGATGATGGAAGGGTTCCATTTAAAAATGGAATTGTAATGGGCTTTTCATATATTGCCGGTGGTTTAATACCTCTTTTACCTTATTTATTCTTGGATTTATTTGTAGCAATTCCTGTTTCAATTGTCTTCACTCTTGTTAGTCTTTTTGTTCTTGGTAGCTTTACTAGTAGATATTCAAGACGTACTTGGTGGAAAGCCGGTGCGGAGATGTTAGTACTGGCCGGATTGGCGGCTATGGTTGGTTATTTGGCAGGTCAAGCAATTGATAATTGGTGGGCAAGTGGAAAATAATTATTTTTTGCTAAATTTGAAGATTTCTCTCGCCAAATGTTGTTTTGGCCGGTGATAGACCAAAGTTTTTTCTTTTTCAGTGAATGGGATTTGATTAAATCCTATTTTTTTTATCTCATCTACACAGTTAATTGTTATCCAGCTTTCATCATGGTCAAATTTTGGAATTATAAAAATAACAACAGCATCTTTTTTTAAGATTTTCTTAAATGATCTAAATGAATTTGCATAAAGCCTTTTCAGTTCACTAGTTTGTTTCTCCATTTGTTCTCTGGTTTCTTTTCCATGGAGTGGTTTACCAAGATATGGTTCTGATACGATTAGATCAATTGATTCAGGTTTTAATTTTTTATCTATATGAGTTGCATCAGATATAAAAACTCTTTCTTCAACATCTTCTATTTCTGGGTTATTTTCTTTTATCCATTCTATATTATTTCTAGTGTCTTCTGTTGCCTTGCTCGAAATATCTGATCCAATAATTGTTTTGAAGCCCAGTGTTAGAGCTTCGGTAAGTACTGTTCCAGATCCGCAAAAAGGATCAAGTAAGGTAGATTTTGTATTTGCCTGAGAGAGATTTATCATAATTCTGGCCAACTTGGGTGGAAGCATGCCACTCTTGGTGTCAAAACCAGGTCGATCATAATCTCTTTTACTAAATTCTTCTATGGGTTGAATAGCGACAGTTTGATAAATTTTATTGTTTATAATTGTAAAATCTGTTCCTCGTTTGACCAAGTTATTATGAATAATTGTTGCTGAGTTTTTTGGTTCTATATATCTTACTGATTTTCCAAGTTGCTTTAATTCTTTTTTTACCTTTATACCGGTATTTTTGGATGATACTGAAAAATGAATTTTTGAACTTTCGTCTTTCATGAGTTCCACAAGAGTATTTTCTATGTTTTTTATGGTAGGAATTAATTTTGTAATTTTGACAGTTCCACCAAGTTGGAGCATGATTTCTTCGGCATCAAATTTATGATAGGTTTCAAGAATTAGATATTTTTTACTTTCTGAAATTGTCTGGTATTTGATTTTTTTTGCAGAAAAAACCGCTTTGATTTCAGCGGTTGAAATATGAGGTTGATGCCCTAGTTCAAAGGCATAGATATTTTTTGGGTCAGCCATACTAGTCTTTTTCTTCGATTACTTCTTGATTAAATGGATTTTTAGTTATCATACTGGTAGTTGTAAATTTTTTTTCTAGATTAACCTTGGTTTCTTGATAAAGTTTGAAATTGATAGGTCTTGTGCCTGGATCTCTTTGGAGTATCAAAGCTGCGTCAGTAGTATCAATTGTTTTATAGATATAAGAATAAGCAAACCAAATTGTAGCTAGAAATATACTGACAAAGACAATAATAGAGGATATGCTCAAAATTTTCAAGTTTATATAGCTTTTGTACTCAACCCCAAAAGGAACCTCTGCTTTTGGTTTAGGTTTTTTTCCTTCTTTTTTTCCTTTTTTAAACTTCATATTTAGTGGGTAAATACTTTTGCAGAAAAATTAAGAGTTATGCTTGGTTGCTCATTTTTTATTTTTTGATTGTTTTTTAGGTTAATATTGTCTATTAATACATAAAAAGGCAGATTCTCTATTGCTTCGAGGTAGCTTATATGATTTTCAAAGCTGCCAATATTATGAAAAGTGAAAGTGAAATAGCCGCCATCACTTATCTGGTTATCAAGTTTTGGATCTCCTGCTTGAAAGTCAAGATTAGTGCTTTGTCTAATATTGTGTGCTTCTGCCAAAGATTCAAATTTAGTTATCAGTTCTAGTTGTTCATTTTTATCAACTGTCATTTCTCGGTATGAATCAATTGTTTCATAAATCTCATCTAATTCGTGAATTGATTTTCTGAGCAAACGGGTTTTCTGGTAACTGTCTTCAATATTTTGTTCTGTTATTCCTATGTCTCCCTTTAGTTCAGTGATATTTTTTGCAGAAGGAATAATTATATAAATAAGCACAATTGAGATTACTACCAATAGTGTGAGTATGCTTAGCAAAATTTTATTTTTTATAGATAATCTCAACATACTATTTTATTTTTGCTTCTATTCCAAATGAAATATCTGTTTTTTTGGTTAACTGTGATGGAGAAATTGGTACAGACTCAATACATAAATCTTTACAATCTAATGCTAAGAGTTTGGTCTTAAGCTCTAGAAGATTTTCTCGATTTAGAGCAAAACCAGATAAAGTTACAGTCTTTCTATTTAAATCTATGGTTAATTCGTTTAATCGAATGTTTTCAGGTATTGCTTCAGAAACAAGATTGATTTTGTCGGTCCAGGTTTTATATTGTTTTTGAATTGCATCTGCCTGTGACAATGATTGGTTTATGGTATTTATTTTTTTGTTAATTTCCGCATGCGAATTTGAAGTGTCAGATATGCCAATACTCATAGCGCTAAAATGAGATTGCATAAATGATTGAGCTGCCAGTAAAAAAATTCCTGAAAGACAAATAATTATCAGAAAACCTTGTAAAACTGTTCGTACAAATTGAAAAATAATAATTCGCTGTAATGAATTCTTTTTTTCTTTGGAAAGGAGATTTATTCTGATCGGATACATAATTATATTATATCGATTTTCGAAAAAGGATTATCAGCTGCTCGTATTGCCAGCCCTATTGCTGTTGAATAGGTTAGTGAAGTCTGATCCGGAACATTTATTTTCTTTTTGTTTGATAGATTTTTCCAAGGATGGCCAGGCTGACATTCTATTCCCAGTTCTTTGGAAAGCAGTTCTGGTAGTTGTTTTATATTTGTACCTCCACCACACATAGTAATATGAGTGATTCTATTATTTTCAGGAAAATGAGTATAATAAAATTGTATGGCTTTTTTTATTTCGTGTATAAATAAGTTGGTTAATTTCATAACAGTTGCCCATACCTTTTTATCTTTTGAATAGGTCAATCCATTTTTATGCATAATTTCTTTTGCCTCTTCATAGTCAATATTCATTTGTTGAGAAATCGCAGTTGCAAATAATTCTCCGGAAAAGGGTAGAGAAGTGCTAAATCTAACACTATTATTATCATATACTACAAAGCTTGATCTAGCTGCTCCAATATCTAGAAGTGCTCTTGCTTCGCCGGTATAGTCTTTGCTGGCAGTGACCAGTGATCTGGCGAGAGCCAGAGCTTCGATTTCAAGCGCAATTACTCCCAGTCCCACTGATTGCAAAAGATAAGTGTAGCTGTCACTGGTATGTCTTGGTATAGCTCCAATTAGAATATAAGTTTTATTTTCATCTGCTTTTTTGTTGGGTAGGATTTGCCAGTCTAGATAATATTCACTGTCTTCATCAAAAGGAATATGTTTTTTTGCTTCAAGTGTAATGTCATCATCAATTACTTCTTCATTTTTTTTGTGTACTGTAATTAATTTGATAAAGCTCTGAGGTTCAGGAAGAGAAGCAACGGTCCATGGTGATTTTATTGATTTATTTCTGTTTCCATTTCCTCTTAAAAGTTTTTGAAGATAATGCCTGACTTTTTCCGGTTTTTGTAATTCTCCATCAACAATTAGCCCGGGAGGCATATGAATACTGTGAATTTCTTTTAGTTCATATCGTGGGCCATGCAATTTTGAAGAATTGTTGCTAAGTTGCACAAGTTTGATAGAGAGATCGCCTATATCCAGGCCAAATGCATTTGGAAAGGGATTATGAATCATTTTTTTGCTTAAAAATTTTGTATTAATGTAAACATGGGCATGATTACTGCTACTGCAACCCCTGCCACTACTAATCCTAAGATAATTATAATTATTGGTTCAATAACTGTAGAGAAATTTTTCATGGTTCTGTCTACTTCTGTGCTGTAAAATTCAGCAAGTTCAGAAAGCAACCTATCAACTTCTCCTGTTCTCTCTCCAACCATTATCATTTCTGTTACCATTGGTGGGTATAGTTTTTCATAGCTGTTTAAAACTTGAGACATTGGTTCACCTTTTTTAAGTCTGGTAGCAGTTTCATGCAAAGTATTTTTGAAAAGTACGTTTGAGCAAGTTTCAGCACTGATGTCTACTGCATCAATTATTGGAATAGTGCTTTTGAGTAGTGATGAAAGTGTAAGAGAAAATCTTGCCAGATTAATATGTTGTATAACTTTACCAATAATTGGCAGTTTTAAATTCAAACTGTGAATTGCTTTTTTAAATCCTGGTGATTTTTTAAGAAAAACAATAAAGACTACTATTATTCCAATCAAGACCAAAAACATGATAGCAACATTTATGGGATTACTCATGAATTTGGTTATTGCTACCAGAACTTTTGTGGCAATTGGCAAGTCTGATCCAAATTGGTCAAATAAAGTAATTAATTTGGGAAGAACAACTGTGGTCATCAATATTCCTACTACTATTATAGCTAAAATAATAATGCTTGGATATATCATTGCTCCTTTGACGCTAGAGTTAAGAGTCTGCTGTTTTTTCATCTGAGTTACAATATGTCCAAGGGATTCTTCCAGAGTACCGGCTGCTTCGCCAGAAGCAATCATTTTGACATACATTGAATCAAATAGTTTTGTGTGCGGTGCAAGTGCCTCACTAAGTTGTTTTCCTTGTTCAACTTCTGCCCGAACTTGTTCAATGGTAATTTTAAATTTTTTGTTTTCAGTTTCTTTTTCCAGTATGGCTAGACTTTCAGTGAGAGAAAGTCCAGCATGGAGCATGGTTTGCAGGTGATCAATAAAAAAGATCTTATCAATCAAAGAAATCCTGGTTAAGTGAACATTGACCCAGTTATTAATTTTTTGTTCCAAAGGACTTAATTCTCTTTTTTGGGACATAATATTATTCTCGCGTGACTCTTAGGATTTCTTCTATGGTAGTTATTCCTTGTTTTGCTTTTATTACTCCATCTTGAAGCATGGTTATCATCTGTTGGCTTTCTATGGCATGCTGTCTGATTTGTTGGGCATTGCCTCCGGAATTTATAATAGTTGAAAGCTGATCTTCGGTTTCTAATACTTCATATATACCGATTCTTCCTTTGTAGCCAGTATTATGACATCTTTTGCATCCCTTTGCTCGGAAAAAAGTCATTTGCTCCAGTTTTCTCTCTTGGTCAGTGAGTTTAATTCCGTGGCTATCAAATAATTCATTTAAAACTTCTGTTTTGATCAATCTGGAAAGTTCTTTTAATTCATCTTTTTGTAGAGGAAGGGCTTGGGCACAGTATTTGCAAAGTCTTCTTACCAGTCTCTGGGCAATTATGCAGTTGAGAGTAAAGGCTACTAGAAATGGAGGAATATTCATGTCAGTTAATCGAGGAATCGTGGTCGGCGCATCATTGGTGTGAAGAGTCGAGAGAACTAGATGTCCTGTCATGGCAGAGTGAACAGCAATTTCAGCAGTTTCCTGATCACGAATTTCTCCAACCATGATTATATCAGGATCTTGTCTTAGAAATGCTCGAAGACCATTTGCAAAACTAAATCCAGCTTTTTCATTGATTTGGCTTTGGTTTATGCCAGTAATATGATATTCAATCGGGTCTTCTATGGTGCAAATATTTACTTTGGCTGTATTTAGTTTTCCAAGAATTGAATACAGCGTTGTAGTTTTACCGCTTCCTGTTGGGCCGGTTACAAGTACCATTCCATGGGGTTTGTTTATAGAATCTTCTACCAGTTGCTTTGGTCCAGGATGAAATCCAAGCTGGTCAAGTGTTAGAGGTTTTGAGCCTTCATGAAGAAGACGCATAACAATTTTTTCTCCTCCATATACTGGCATAACAGATACACGAAATGCCAGCGCCTCATCATGCACATCAATTTTAAATCTTCCGTCCTGAGGAATCATATGTTCATCTATTTTTAGATGGGCAAGTATTTTTACTCTGGCCACAATTCCGTTTTGAACATGTTTGGGAAGAGTCATCACTTGTCTCAAAATACCATCAATTCTATATCTGACAATAAGACCGTTTTCTGTTGGTTCTATATGAATATCACTTGAATTTTCAAAAACAGCATGCTCCAGAATACTGTTAAGGATATTTATAATTGGAACTTCTTGAGCAACTTTTTTTAGTTCTCCTTCTTCGGCAATTTCTTCTTCTTGTTTTGAAAGTTTCTCAATTACTTTATCACTGGCCAGATTGCTGTGATATTCACGCAGAGTTTCTTTTATTTGGGTTGGAGTGGTTATAAATACTTTTGGCGAGAGCCCAGTTTTCCTCCTGACAAATTCAATAGTTTGGATATCTGTTGGATCAGTTAGTGCTATTGAAAGAGTAGTTTTTTTTCTGTCAAATGCTACTACATTATGGTTTTCTGCAAATTGGGCAGGAATTAAATCTACGTTTTCTTTTTTTATTTCTTGCTCCTTGAGCAGAACAAAATTTATTTTTAATAGTTCTGAGGCCCACTGATAGAGTTGCTTTTCCTCGACAATATTTTGTCGTACAAAAAAATTCTCCAGTGATTGATTTTTTATACTTGCCTGCTTTTGATGGGCCTGGATCTGTTCACTGTTAAGACCAAGTTTATTTTTTAAAACATTTATAAGTACATTAACTGGAAGCATATATAAATAGACTAAAACAAAAGAGAAAATACTCTTCTTTATTTAATGATAGCATATTTTTGCTTTGTTAGATAGGTGATTTATTGACTTTTTGGGATTGAAAGTGTAATCTATTTTGCATATGTTAAAAAAACTAATTTATATAATTCAATTCCGAACAGATGCTTCAGAAGAGCATGAAAAAAAATGTTTCAATGAGCAATTAAGTGATTATCAAGATAATCTAGTTTTTATAAATGCTGTGAATCAAGAACTTTCACTTGAAAAAATGCCCAATGTAGCTGCAATTATTCTTGGCGGAAGCGGTCAATTCTATGCCTCAAAAGATGATCAAAGAGCTCCTCATAAAAAAACTCTTGATTTTATAGATCGAGTTTTGGAGGCAGAGATCCCGCTGCTTGGAATATGTTATGGAATGCAAATGTTATGTGTGAAATACGGATCTAAAATGGTGGATGATAAAAAATATCATGAAAATGGTAGTTTTTTGGTGGAGAAGTTGGCAGCGGCAGATAGCGATCCTTTGCTTGGTAAAATGCCACAAGAATTTTTTGGTCAATTTGGTCATAAAGAGGCTGCTATAAACATTCCTGATGATTTAATATGTCTTGCCAGATCAGAGCGGGTTGATTGTCAGGCTGTTCGTGTGAAAGGTAAGGATGCTTGGGGTGTTCTTTTCCATGCAGAATTAAATTATCAGCATCTTAGAGAAAGGACTATGATTTTTCCTGACTACGCAAGTGATCCGCAAAATCTTGAAGAGTCAATGAAGAATTTTCAAGAGGCTCCGGAGTCAAATGATTTCCTTAGATTTTTTGTTAAGTTGGCTTTGGATAAAAATCATTGACAAGAGTAATTTTTTTTGATAGCTTGTAGTTAAGTATGAGTAATATAAAAACAAACAACTTCTTTTTCTTTTTTGGAGATTCCGCTAGGCGGTAAGTCTTTTTCAAAAGATTTGTTCACCGCCAAAAGCGGTGTTTTTTTCTACTCAATTTTGGTTTGACAACGGTATTTAGGTAAATATCATTGTCAGTCCAAAAGCATTTGCCTAGGACTAACTGCTCTTTCTTTTTTTGTTTTTTCTTCGGCACAGGGGTCTATTCCATGTTCAAAAAGACGGCGCTTCTCGCCACTCTCAAGGTCCTCCAGGCGTATGCTGCCAAGCAGGCTGTCGATCAGATGTTCGAGGCACAGAGGCGTGCCTTCGACAAGATGAGCGACTTCCAACGGCGTCTCGCCAGGCGTGCCTTCATCTACAGGCGTCGGGCTATGTACGCCAGGAACTGGCACAACCCTCGTACTGTGGGGTGCGAGCTCGAACTCGTCATGTGTCGTCTTTCCGAGGACGGCAGCTTCTACGAGATCCATGGCAAGGTCGCGGAGCTGGTCGAGAAGATCGCAGCTCAGCATCCGAAGCTGGCCAAGTTCTTCGACATCGAGTTCTCGGCGCATCAGATCGAGATCAGAACCGGAGTGCACATCTGCATTAACCAGATGCTCGACGAGCTGTTCGAGCTGATCGGCATCGCTCGAAAGGTCGCGGCTGAGCTGGGCTACGAACTCCACGCGGTTGAGTACATCGACTGCGAGTACAAGTTCGCTGCCCTCGACGTCACGCCGGGAGAAGTCGAGCCTGCCTACCTGGCCTTTGCCATGCAGAACCCGAGCAAGATCGACGCCATGTGCCGCGTGGCAGCGTTCCAGGTCTCGTTCGGACTCTGCAGCGAGCGCGAGGCCATCGACGTGCACAACCGGCTCATCGAGGCTCTGCCTGAGCTCATGCTTCGCTGGATGGACAGCGTTCGCAAGAAGCTCTTCGGACAGGTCATCGCGCCTGGGGTCTTCGACACGGGTCCGCTTCAGAACCTGGGCGAGCTCTTCGACCGCATGGCTGAGGCTGGATGTCTCGGTGGTCGCAAGGGGCGTTACTACCCGGCGATTCGGCTCCAGGACAAGATCCCGGTGGCTGAAGTGCGGATCGGCGGCGCCACCGACGATCGGGAGCAGATGTTCCGGATGATCTGCGAGTTCTTCAAGGTCGCATTCCCGAGAGAGGCTCCGCCTCTCCGTCACATCTTCTGGTAGGAGGAAGGGGGGGAGGTCGGCGTGTTCCCCACCACGCTGACCAAACTCTTTTGCATATAAGTTTTATATGCAAAAGAGTTTTTTCCACAAAATTTATTGACTGATTTTGTATATATGCTAATCTATAATTAGTATGAATCTAAAAAATAGTCAAAAATTCATTATTCTGCCAGTGACTCCCTCCTAATTTGGCGGTTTTTTAGAACATATTTACCTCAACCCGCCAAAAAGGCGGGATTTTATTTATTTGGCTAATTTAAGATAAATCCCTTGACTAAACCATCTAAATTTGCTAATTTAAATTGTTAAATAGTGTTAAGATTAGAAGTTGATAAATAATATGATTATTTTACAACTTTTGTTCTTTACAGTTGATGCTAGAAATTGTCCTTGTCTATTGATTTGCTGAATTTTCAGTGCATCAATAGGCAAGGACAGCTCTGTCCGGGCCGGTACGGGCATGACGTCCAAGCTGGCTTTGCCAGACAACCACCACGAAGCAGAGGGAGTCGAGAAGGCAATTGGCCACGAAGCGACATCGAAACAATTACGAGCGGGTTCGCAACAGACTCGCTGAACTCTTCACCAACGTCCCACGTGTTGCACTGGGACAGCGATTGACGCTGGGGCTTGAGGAGGAGTTCCAGTTCGTTCAGTCGACCGGCCTTCCCGGCCAGGCCTACCCCGTCATCGAGGGTGTCAGCCGGATGGAGGGCTACGAAGCTGTCTACGACGACATCTTCACTGACGAGCTGATAGCTGCCCGTCATCCGGTTTTCGGGGGGCTGGGCTGGGATGCCGGCTACTCTCTGGTCGAGTGGGATTCCCCGCCTGTCACTCGAGTACAGACGGCCGACGCTCTGCGCAACCAGATGCTCTGCACGGTGCTGCCGCTCGCAGGCCGAAACAGGCTGACGGTGGCGGGTATCGGCAGACTGCCTCTCGGCAAGGGCAGATCTGAGAGCTGGAAGCGCAAGGGTCGCTATGAGACCATGCGTTCCTGCTACGGGCCGGAGATCAACGCCGCTACCATGTGTGCGGCTCGCCAGGTCTCGGTCGGCACGCGGAGTATGCGTCACCAGATCAAGGTGACCAACACCTTCCTGGCGCTCTCGGGCGCCATCACGGCCATGACCGCCAACTCTCCGATTCACTGCGGTCGAGCGCACAAGAAGATGCTGGCTTCGCGTCAGTTCTTCTGGTCCTCGTTCGCTGAGGCGAGTCGGGTCGGAGTCCCCAACCGACCCTTCGGCGGTCTCGGCTCTCTCCTCGACTGGCTGCTCGGCGAGAAGCTGCTCTTCTACAAGAAGGATGGCCAGTACGTCAAGTGCGGTCAACTCTTCTGGAGGGCGGCGGCTCGCTACGTCAACGACGACGAGATGTTCACGCAGATGGCACTGCTCCACATCGGCACCTGCTGGCAGGAGGCGCGGGCACGCATTCTCAACGGTACGGTCGAGTTCCGCTCCATGTGCCAGCAGCCTCAGTCCACTGGTGCTGCCTGCGAGGCTCTGATCGTCGGACTGGCTGAGAACGTCGGCGAGGCCTGGGATCTGGTTCTGACCCACACCTGGGATCAGTGGCGAGAGAGTCGCGATCGTGGAGCCTGCCTCAGCTTCGGCGCCAAGGTCGGTCGCGAGCCCATGGTTCGAGTCTGCAACAGCGTGCTCAACGTGGCTGAGCGTGGACTCAAGATGCGTAAGTTGCGCGAAGAGCGCTATCTGCGCCCCTTCCGCGAGCGCGTCCTGCGCCGTCGGGCCCCGGCTCTCGACCAGCTTCGTTCCTGGGGCAAGGGTGGGCGCCAGCAGCTGATCCAGGACTCGGCCTACGAGATTGAGGCGTTGCCCAGCTACAGCAGCTACCGCGACCAGCTCGAGGCCATGGCCAGCTGCGCCTAGCATCAACGACCGAATCGCCGTCATCAGGGAGACGGCGTGTAGGGAGGGAATTGGGCGGAGTGTGTGCGTGTCATGCGTAGCACACCGCCCCGGTTCTTGTGCAAATAAGTTTATTGTTTGTAAAAGAAACTTTAATAGTGAGTAATCAATAGTGTTTAAGCACTATTGATTTTTTTATTTAATAAATCTTAATCAGTAACAAAATTGCCAGTAAGTTTTTTTTGTGTTAATCTTCACCTCATAAATTATAAAATTCTTATGGAAAAAATTGATGAAATGGTAAAAATAACTTCTGATCTAATTAGAATTAGATCTACTCATGACAGACAAGATCAAATTGCCAAGTGTGTTGACTATGTGGCTGATTTTTTTAAAGAAACTGAATTAAAAGTTGAAAGATTTGAATCAGATGGTGTTGCTTCTCTTGTGGTAACCAAAAATACAAATTCACCAACTGTTTTTTTATGTGGGCATGTTGATGTTGTTGATGGTCAAGAAAAACAATTTCTGCCAGAAATTGAAGAAGATAAAATATTTGGACGTGGAGCTATGGATATGAAGAGTGGAGTTGCTATTATGATGATTCTTATGAAGGAGCTCTCAACAACTGAACATAATTTTGGATTGATGATTGTTGGAGATGAAGAAATCGGCGGGGCCAATGGTTCAGCCTTTCTACTAGAGAAAGGCTATAGATGTAAGTCTGTGGTAATTGCTGACGGCGGTGAAAAAATTAATAGAATAATTGAAAAGGAGAAGGCCTCTTTGAGAATTAAATTAACTGCCAGTGGAAAATCTACACATAGTTCAAGACCATGGCTTGGCATAAATGCCAATGAAATATTAATTGAAGCTATTCAGAAAATTAAAACTTTATTTATAAATCTTGATGAGCATCCAGAGGATCACTGGGTAAAGACTCTTAGTGTCGGCAAAATAAATGGAGGCATTGCTTATAATCAAGTTCCTGCAAGCGCTCAGGCAGAGTGTAATATTCGTTATACGGAAAATGAGACAAGAGATCAGATTATTTCTTCTATCAAAGCTGTTTTACCGGAAAATGTTGAAATTGAATATATAGGTATTTGTGACGGGTTTAAACTTGAAAAAGAAGATTCAATGGTTCAGGAATATCAAAAAGCAATAGAATCAGTAGGAAAAACCCCTGAATTTCTTAAGACCCATGGTGGATCTGATGCAGGTTATTTTGCTAAATTGGGAATTCCGGTACTTATGAGCCAGCCTGAAGGTGCTAATCTTCATGCTGATGGTGAGTATGTTTATATATCTTCTATGGTTGATTATTATAAAATGTTGCGCAGTTTTTTAAATTCTGTAGCTTTAAAATAGTATTTTAGCCTTTAATTAGCTTATTCTTGACAAAAAAAACCAATTTTGATATAGTAGTCACGCCCTTTTTTGGGCGTTTTGTCTTGTTACGATCCAAGACTCGGTCGAAGGGGGATAATTAAATTATTAACTAAATCAGTATTTCGTATGAATAATTATGAAATGCTTTGTGTATTACCAGGAACTTTAACAGAAACTGAAGTAAAAGAACTTCTGCAAAATGTTGAAGATACATTGAAGAAATACGGTGGTACAATTGCCAAAACCCATGACATGGGAAAAAACAGACTTGCCTATCCAATGCAACACATTAGATATGGATATTTTCAACTTTTTTATTTTTCTGCAGAACCAGAGGCTCTTGCAGAGATTGAGCGCAGAATTCGCTTAATTGGAAAATTGCTTAGAATAATTATTCGTGGCTATAATCCAGAAAAAGTTGACCCGGTAGAGTTTATTAGCTCTGCAAATATTACACCATCTGCGACTACAGCTCCTGAAAAAGAAGTTGCTCAGATTCCAGAAGTTACTATTCCAAAAGCCAAGAAACCAGCCATGCCAGTCGTGAAGAAAGAAGAAAAGCCTGCAGAAGTTTCAGAAACTACAGCAGAAAAAGCAGACTTGCCTGCTGATAAGAAAGAAGAAAAGATTGCAGAAGAAAAACCAGCTCCAGAGAAAAAAGGTTCTGAAGTTACACTTGAGCAGATTGATGAGAAGCTTGATGAGCTTCTTGAAAAGGACTTGGAAAATCTATAAAATATTTGAGATTTGCCAGTTAAGAATTATTTAATTTTTTGACTGACAGATCAGAAAAACTATGTTAACATGAAAATGTTAATTCATTAAGAAAAGTTCTATGGACTTAAATCGAGCAACAATATTGGGGCGCTTAACTAGAGATCCAGAAGTACGAAGTACAAATTCTGGACAGACTGTTACTTCTATGGGAGTAGCAACCGGAAGAGTTTGGACTGATCAGAGTGGTGTTAAACAAGAAAGAACAGAATTCCACAATTGCGTTTTATGGGGCAGGCTTGGAGAGATCGCAGGTCAGTATCTTGCCAAAGGTAGACAAGTTTATCTAGAGGGAAGATTACAGACACGTGATTGGACAGGCCAAGATGGTGTTAAGAGATATAAAACAGAAATTGTAGTAGAGAATATGATTATGCTTGGTGGGCCTCGATCAGGTGGTGCAGCTCCACAATCTAGTCAGGCTTCTGCTCCTGTATCAGATAATCTAGATAGTCAAGTAGTAGAAGAAGAAATTAAAGTGGAAGATATACCATTTTAATTTCAAATTAAATAATTATCGTTATGATTCACAAGAAGAAAAAGAGAATTCTTGGAAAAAAGAAACGCCAGTGTTATTTCAAAGTAAATAACATTAAACATGTTGATTATAAGGATGTTCAAACTCTTAGACGTTTTATTTCATCTTATGGAAAGATTCGTCCAAGAAGAAAAACAGGACTTTCTGCAAAATATCAACGCAAAGTTGCCAATGCTATTAAGCAGGCACGCATTGCAGGATTGATTTCTTTTGTTCCAAAATAAAATTCTAAAAATATAGGCTTCTATTAAGAGGCTTATAAAAAACATCGGTTTATAACCGGTGTTTTTTTGTGTATAATGGTAGTAGCTTAATTTGGAACAAAGCATTTTTTGTTTCAGACGGTAAATCTTGATTAAATTTTATGTCACAAGAAATTGAACCATCCGGTTTTAGTCGAGAGGCAGAACCTTCCCACGAAACCAAGGAGTCAAAAGAAAAAGAACTAAGCCAGGAATTAAAAGCTGCTGCTGCCATGGAGCGCGCTGATTATCTGGCTGGTGAAGTGAAGCAAAGTAAGAAACAAATGCAAAATATTATTGTGCACATGCAGCAGGTTTTAAATACTATTCGTCAGTTGCGAGCACAGCTTCAGCTTTCTACAGATCAAGATGTTGAATCAGTTGAACAGGATAAAGAAAGGGTTGAAAAATTGAAAAAGAAAATTGCTGAATATTCTGATGAACTTTTGAAAATGAAAGATGAACTTATTGCTGAACAAATGCAAGAATTACAAAATCAAGGAAAAGTGACAAATGATGCACTGAAAGAAACAGCAGAGAAAATGGTTGATGAAATTTTAAAAGTAGCTCAAGAATAATTTTACTATGCGCCTGTCAAAACAAAACCAAGGATTTACTTTGATAGAGATATTGGTGTCATTGGCTATTTTTGCTTTGTTTGTGGTTGGAATTTATGGTGGAATTCAGTTAGTTTTCAGAATTGTTTATCAATCTCGAGTTACTATTATTGAGTCAGCAATTCTCAATGAACAAGTTGAAATAGTTCGTAATTTAGCTTTTGCTGATGTTGGGATTGTCGGAGGAAGTCCATCTGGTCTCCTTGCTCGCACTGTGACTACCACCAGAAATAATATTGATTTTGAAATAACTCGAACCATTAGAAATATTGATGACGCTTATGATGGAACTGTTGGGGGTAATCCAAATGATACTGCTCCTGCGGATTATAAATTGGTGCAAATTGAAATAAATTGTTCAAGTTGTAATCAGAGAAATCCGTTATCAGTGCAAACCTATGTGTCACCAAAATATCTGGAAGGTAATCCAGAAAATGGCGCATTATTTGTTCAAGTTTTTGATGCCAGTGCTCTACCGGTGCAAGGTGCCCAAGTTCATGTAGTTGCAACTTCAACTGCTGTACCTGTTGATTTTACAGACACAACTGACAATGATGGGATGTTGCGCATTGTCGACCTTAGTCAGGGTCTTGGAGCTTATGATATTACAGTTAGTAAATCCGGATTTACTAATGATGCCACTCTGAGAGCAACTCAATCAATTCCAAATCCGGTTAAGCCACCAGCTTCTGTCATTGCTCAAGATGTTAGTGAGATCAGTTTTGCAATTGATCAGATTTCTTCAGTAGATATTTCAACTATTGATGAGCAGTGTCAAGTAGTTGCTTCTGTGCCTTTTACTTTTCGTGGAACAAAATTATTGGGTACAGACCCTAATACTCTAAAGGTAAACAGCTCGGTTCAGACCAGTGGCAGTGGAACTTATACTTTTCCTTCTTTGGAGTGGGATTCTTACGCAGTTTCTGTCAGTGATTATGATTTGATTGGTAGTATTCCAAATATTCCTTTTACATTGTTACCAGCATCAAATCAGCCAGTTCAGTTAATAGTTGGGTCAAATGCTAGCAATTCACTTTTGATTAGTGTCAGAGATGGGATTACAGGACAGCCAGTGCCAAATGCAAGTGTTCAAGTAAGTTCCGGAGGATTTGATCAGACCAAAATCACTGGTGTTGGAAGTACGCGACAAACTGATTGGTCTCTCGGATCTGGACAGTTATTTTTTTCTAATCAATCACAGTATTGGTTTGATGATGGTGGTATTGATGTAAATAATCCG
This sequence comes from uncultured Gammaproteobacteria bacterium, assembly GCA_964522405.1. Taxonomy (GTDB): domain Bacteria; phylum Patescibacteriota; class Patescibacteriia; order Magasanikbacterales; family UBA922; genus CAZFTR01. The sequence goes on from CAZFTR010000003.1 coordinate 89,443, forward strand.
GATGGAGATATTAAATTATTGCAAATTGGACAAAACTACGTTGCTTCAGGCGAGCTTGAATCTTCAATTTTTGATCTTGGTACAGGTGTTGATTATGTAAATATAATTTGGGAGCCAATTTCCCAGCCAGAAGATACAGATTTGAAGTTTAGAATTGCAACTGCTGACAATACAAATCCATCAGCTTGGGATTATTTCGGATATGATGGAACTACAAGTACTTATTATACAATTGAAAATTCTGTAATAAATTCTCTTCATGACGGAGACAGGTATTTGAGATATAAAGCATATCTCGGCACTAGTAATTCAACATCAACTCCAGTTTTTTCTGATATCTCTTTTACTTTTACCAACAGCTGCACTCCGCCCGGCCAGGCCTATTATACTCCGAGCTCTGGAAATTATGATGTGCAAATTACTCATGGAAGTTATCAAGTTTATAATACCAATGTTGAAGTTAGTGGTGATGTATTTTTAACTGCTGACTTGGTGGCACAATAATTTTTTGAAAAATGTTGAAAAAAATAATTAAAAATCAAAATGGATTTACAGTGCTGGAATTAACAGTTGCAGTGGCAATTTTTGCTATTTTGAGTTTGGCAGTTTCATGGTTGGTAATCAGAAGTTGGAGATCAAATGCTGTAATTTGGGAACAGCTCACCACTCAAAATGATGGAAGAAAAGCTGTAAAGCAAGTTGTAGATGATGTTCGTCGAGCAGAAGAATCAAGTCTTGGTTCATTTCCAATTGTTCTTGCTGATGATTATGAATTGGCCTTTTACGCAAATATTGATAATGATAGTATTCGCGAAAGAGTTAGATTTTGGCTTGATGATTCAAATTTGAAAAAAGGCATAATTGAGCCAACTGGAAATCCTCTGCAATATGACATCCAAACAGAGACAGAAGTAATAATAGCAAGTGATGTGGTCAATACTACCAGTTCAGTTCCGGTTTTTTCATATTATGATTCTAGTTATACGGGCGAAGAGTCGGCAATGATAACCCCTGCCAATATTACTGATCTTAGAGTGGTAAAAGTTCAATTGGAACTTGAAAAAGATCCAACAGAAACACCAGTTCCGCTCCATGTTGAAAGTACAGTGCAGATTCGTAATTTAAAAGATAATTAATTTGATGATGTTTGTAAAAAAAATACTCAAAGAAATATTATTGAGCAAATCAGGTAGCATGCTGGTCTTTGTGATGATTTTTGGGTTTATGGCTTTTACTGTGATTATTTTGGGGGTAAGTGGTTATGCCATGTTTGAAAACAAAGCCTCAAATCATCAAAAAGCTCGAACTGCTTCATTTCATATAGCAGAAGCTGGTGTAAATTATTATCGTTGGCATCTAGCACATAATCCAACTGATTATCAGGATGGAACAGGTCAGCCTGGTCCCTACCTTCATGAGCATAAGGATAAAGATGGAAATCTAGTTGGCTATTTTTCTCTTGAAATTGATGAGCCGTTGTCAGGTTCAACTATTGTGGTTGTTCGTTCAACTGGTTGGTTGGCAAGTGAACCAAATATCACCAGAACTATTCAAGTGCGCGTGGGTTTTCCAGCTTTAACTGATTATTCTTTTGTTGAAAATTCAAATATGAATTTTAGTCCAACAACTCAAGTTCATGGAAAAGTACATGCAAACGGAGGAATAAAATTTGATGGTACGACTGACGCAGTTATACAGAGTGCAAAGGAAACTTACCAGTATGGATATCAGACTAAGCCGGGAATTTGGGGAGATGGTGGACCTACAGAGCTCTGGGATTTTCCAGTAGCTCCAAAAGATTTTAATTCTATAAGTGCTGATTTGGCTGCTGTTCGTGATCTTGCGGATAATGGGGGAATTCATCTTAATTCTTCTGGTCAAGAGGGTTGGCATATTGTTTTTAAAGCAAATGGTACTTTTGATTTATATAGGGTTACTCAGAGACAGTGTTATTATGGAAATGGTTATTTTTGGTGGTGGTGGTGGGTTGGGGATACTCATTGTTATGATATTCAGAGTGAGACTTTTGTACAAAATTATCAGATTCCTGAAAATGGAGCAGTTTTTATAGAAGATGATGTTTGGGTTGATGGTGTGGTCGATGGAAGAGTTACTATTGGAGCTGGTAGATTTCCTGTTCTTGAATCTACTTATCAGGAAATTTACCTAAATGGAAATATAACTTATGAAGAGCAGGCCAGTGATGATGTTCTCGGGCTTATTGCTCAGGGCGATGTTATTGCTCCATATGATTTGCCGGATGATTTAGTTATAAATGCCGCAGTATTATCCCAATTTAAAAAAATTATCAGACCTTATTACCACAGCTCTTATAATCCAAGTATCAAAAATAGTCTGACATTTTTAGGGTCACAAATTTCTTATGATGGTGGTGGTTGGAAATGGGGTAACCCAGTTGTTTCCGGTTTTGTTAATACTAATTATATTTATGATGGAAATCTCAGGTATTTTCCGCCGCCCGGCTTTCCTGTTGGAAATACTTATGAGCTTATAAGTTGGGAAGAAATTGAGTGAATAACTAAATAGCCAAAAATGGTTTTTTTTGATATAGTATTGTAAGGATTTGCATGCAAGTCCTTATCAGTAAAATAAATTTATTATGAGTAAAGTTAGAAAAGGCGTAATTACTGTCGCTGGTCTTGGTACACGTTTTTTACCAGCCACAAAAGCTATGCCAAAAGAGATGTTGCCAGTACTTGATAAGCCGGTAGTCCAATATATAGTAGAAGAAATGGCAGCAAGTGGAATTACAGAAATAATATTTGTAACCAGTTCAAAGAAAACAGCAATTGAAGATCATTTTGATCGAAATCATGATTTTGAATGTGCATTAGAGAAGGCTGGAAAGTTTGAAAGATTAAAGCCATTGGTAGAATTATCCAAAAAAGTTCGTTTTTTCTATACCAGACAATCAGCTCCTCTTGGAAATGGTCATGCCCTGCTCTGCACTAGGGAATTTATTGGAAATCAACCTTTTGCTTTTTCAGACGGGGACAGCATTATTGATTCCAAGACTCCCGTTATTAAGCAGTTGGTCAAAGTTTTCAATAAGCAAAAGGCCTCTGTTATTGGGGTTCAGAGAATTGATGACAAAGAAGCAATGACTAAGTACGGGAATGTATATGCTAAGCCTCTTAAAGAAAAAAGAACTTATAAAGTAAGTGAATTTATAGAAAAACCAAAATTAAAAAATGTCTCACCGGAAGGATTAATAGTTGGTGGGATGAGATATATTTTCACCAGCGATATTTGGAATTTTCTTGAGAAACAGAGAAAAGGAAAGGGCGGGGAGATCTGGCTTGCCGACGCAGCAAACGCACTTGCCAAGAAAAAACCATTTTTTGCTTATGAATATGAAGGAAAGTATTTTGATACCGGCAACAAGGCATCGCTGCTTAGAACCTCACTCCACTTTGCCATGAAAGATCATGATTTAAAATCAGAAGTTTTAAATTTATTAAAAGAAAAATCAGAAATATGATTTCTTTAAATAAAATCAGGATTTCAGCATTTGTATTTTTTCTTGCTGCGGGTTTTTTGGTGTTTGCTGGTGGGGTTGGGGCTGCAGCGGAAGGATATTGTTTTTATTTGGAACCACCGGGTTTAACAGATTTATGTTATAAATATGATAAAGCTGCAAATGAAATAGATGCAGATAGTTTAGCAGGTTGCAATACTTGGTCAGAAGAGTTAACCAAGGGAGAGGCTTTCCCGGAAAAATTAGTCGGTGGTATAGAGTTAGAGAAATTTTCTACTGGTTGTCCTGATTTAAATATGTTAGATGCTGACGGTTCAGTAATGTATAAAATGAGTCATGTCCAAGTAAAGACCGGTGATCAAATTATTTTGTTTCCTATCCCGGTTGGAGCTTTGGAGATAAATTCAGATGCTTTGGCTGGAATTTTACCTAATATTTCTCACCCTAAATTTGTTTCCAGCGCTAATAAGCAATTGAATCCGACATTAACCCTAGAGCAAGTAAAAAAAGCAATTCAATTATTACAAACAAAAACTTGTTGTGTTCCCAAAGATCCAGATGCTGGACTGAAGTGTGGGGTTGCTGAATTAACAGATTTTGTTAAATCAGGTTTAAATGACAAGAACATTGCTATAAATTCGCCATTTGACTTTAAGCAAATTGAGAATTGGATTAATCCGCAAAATCCAGCTCAACCAAAATGGACTGATTTGTTTAAATGTCCGGTTCCTAAAAATATCCTTGGAGGAGGATATGCACTTTATACTGATATTTCATGTTCTAGCCCATCACCAGTCGAAGCGCCGTCAGATAAGTATAATCAACAGCAGGGTGGAGTTATTATTGCTATAAGCGGGTATTGTGGTAGAAGTGAATCTTATCAATACTGCGCTTGTGATAAGGAGATTACCAGTTGCTACAAAACAGACAAAGCAAATGAACTAGATTGTCAAAAGGAAGCAACTCAAAAATTTGGAGCAGGTGCTTTTTGTCAAAAAACCATTATTGGTCATTCATGTAGTTTTAAAAAAGGCGGTGAATATACTGGTCCTACAGGATTATCAAACGAAGAGCTAAAAGCCATGGTCAAAGGACTGCATAAACTTCAAACTACAGATATAAGAGTTTTGATTGGTAATGCCATCAGAGTTTTAATGGGAATTATGGGAAGTATCGCTCTTGCTATGTTTACACTTGGTGGAATTATGTTTATGACAGCTTCCGGTAACGCAGAAAAGACTAAAAAAGGAATCAATATTGTAGTTTGGAGTGGACTTGGTTTGATTGTTATAGTATCAAGTTATGCTCTGGTTGATTTTATTTTGAAGGTTTTGAAATAAATATAGCCAATAGAAAAAGTTTCTTATGAAAAAAAGGTTCACAAAAATTTTATTACTCTGCTTGTCTTTCTTGGTTCTTGGTTTTGGCTGTAAGGGTTTGAGTGAAGAGGAAATTGCTGCTTTTCAACCGGTAGTTTTGAATTATTGGACAGTTTACAATGATCTTGACATGCTTCGAGGATTTGCTGCAGAATACAAAAAAATACGACCTTATGTAACTATAAATATACGACAAGTTAGATATGATGAATTTGATCGCTTGTTTACCAATGCGCTTGCTGACGATGTTGCTCCTGATTTAGTTTCTATGCACAATAGATGGGTTAGGGCTAATTCACATAGATTGTCTCCAATGCCTGAGAGTGTTGAGGTTTCAAGGTTAGTTGTTAAAAGTGAATTTAGCAAAGAAATAGAAGTCCTTCCGGAAATAACTCAAATGCCTTCTATCCAATCTATGAAAAGTGCCTATGTTAAAACTGTGGTTGAGGATGCGGTTGTGGGTGGGCAGGTTTATGGTTTGCCAATAGCTATGGATACTATGGCAATTTATTATAATAAGGGTTTACTTGATAAAGCCGGGATTCCGGAACCGCCGGCAGATTGGGATGAGTTTGTTGAGGCTGTAAAAAAGACAACTCGTTTTGATAGCACAGGTAGAATAATGCAATCAGGGGTTGCTTTGGGAACAGGGAAAAATATTGATAATTCTTTTGATATTTTATCACTTTTGATGATGCAGAGCGGTGTAAAAATGGCCAGTGGAGGAAGGGTAACTTTTGCTGATGGTTTGAAAAAAGCTCGAAGTTCACATCCTACTTTTCAAGCTTTGAGATTTTATAGTGATTTTGCTACGCCCACCAAAGAAGCATATAGCTGGAACAATGATCAAGAAAATGCACTTGATGCCTTTGTAAGAGGAAAAACAGCTTTTTATCTTGGGTTTGCTTTTGATCAGAGAAGAATAAGATCTCGAGCGCCTGGCATTGACCTGGAAGTAATACCTATGTTTCAGTTAAATCAGGCTTCGCCGGTTAATATTTCAAATTATTGGTTGGAGTCAGTGGTAAGAAGATCAAAAAATCAAAATGAGGCCTGGGATTTTATCAGATATATAACTGCGCTTTCAAGTGTACAAGTCTACACAGACAGAACTCTGCAACCAACCCCATACAGATCACAAATTGAAAGACAGATGGAAAATCCAGAATTGGAACCTTTTACTTCACAAGTACTTTTTGCAGAAAATTGGTTTAATGGCCGAAATTTTTCCAGTGCCAAAGAAGCTATCTCAAATATGATTGACACTTATCTTGAGCCATATTCACAAGACAAGGATCCTCTAATGAGAGATAAGGAAATAATTAATAATGCTGCTAGTAGAGTTCAGCAGGCTATGTAATTTTTTATGAAACTCTTAATATTTTTCTCAACAGTTTTATTTCTAAGTTTTGTTTTTTTATTTTCTCCCGGTGTGGTGAGTGCAGAAGGTGATTGTGAGTTGAATTATGAAGATTTTGGACTTAAGTGTCAGCCTATAGCTGATTGTGGGGATTCTGCAGAAATAACAGCTCAGACTCAGAAACATCACTCGGATGTTGGTCAGGGTTCTTTAGTTGTTCAAAGTGGTAAAACTGTTATAACAGGTCAGTGCGCTGACGCAAATCAAGTTTGTTGTTTCAAAACAGGTTCAGCAACTTCCGGAAGTGCTGCAGGAACATCGTTTGAAAAGCCTACATCAGGTAATACTGATAGCTTTGTCCCTACAAAACCGGATAAATACTTAGGTCCGTTGCCTCCTTGTGCTTGGGCTGGTACTTGTAGAGGAATCAATGATGTCCTCTCAGTTGCTGTGAAGTGGGGAAGTAGAATCTTTGGATTTATTGGTTCAATGGCATTTGTTATGTTTGTCTATGGTGGATTTATGATGATGATTTCAATGGGAAATGCTGAAAGAGTAAAAAAAGGAACTGATATAATGGTGGCAGCTGTAGTAGGTTTGATAATTGCTTTCAGCGCTTATTTGATTGTTGGATTTATACTTGATGCAATCGGAGTTACAGATCCGCAATTTAGGGCTGTTGATAAAATAAGTGCTGTTTTTGATCTGGTGGGTGACAGATTCTTATAAGTGTGCTATAGTATAATACTTTTATTTCGGGATAAAGATTTATCATTTTATGAAAAAAAGTACCAAAATTTTAGTTATAATGTCTTGTCTTGTTTTTGTAGGTTTAGTTTTCGTGCCGCTTGTTGCTGAGGCAACCAATGTTAGTGTGGTTAAACTTCAAAATCCTCTTGGTACTACCAATATTCCTCAGATAATAGGTGGTTTTATTGCTAGATTGTTAGCGTTAATTGGTTCAATAGCGCTTCTCATGTTTATAATTGGTGGGTTCATGTGGCTTACTTCTGCCGGTAATCCTGAGAAAATCCAAAAAGGTATACAAACTATGATTTGGTCTGCTATTGGAGTGTTTATCATTTTCAGCTCTTATGCTATACTACAGCTAATCTTAAAAGGGCTGAGTGTAGAGAGTTATGCTGACGCACCGAATCCTTTTACTGTAGAAGAGGGAGTTGATGGTACATCATCCGAAGGAAAGCAAGGTTGTTACTGTATTTTCAAAGAAGATGAAGAAGCTGGTGAAAAGAAAGTAACCGCGCCTGTTAAGCAGGGTGATTGTACGGATTATGCAGAAGCAGCAAAAGAAACAATAAAATCATGTAAATGGTATGAGACAGCTTCAGCAGCTGCAGCTACTGAAAAACAAAGTGAATGTCAGAAAAATTACAGCAAATTTGGTTTAAGCTGTAATACTAAAACAACTTGCGATAAGTCATCTGAATCAAAATCAAAAATCAAAAGCGCTTGGGCAGAAAAATCAAAACCACATAAGAATTCAAAAAAGAAATCATATTTTATAACTTGGCAGTGTCTGGGACAGCCGACAAATGTGGTATGTTGTGTGAAGAAGCCTTAATTTTAAAAGTATTACTATGAATACTATCCAAAATAGAAGGGGGGTGATTACATGTATTGGCTAACAAAACTTGCTAAACACAAAGTTGCTATGAGTTTTGCTGTAGCACTTGCTTTCGGTTTATTGCTAGCTCCGGCTGCAAATGTTGGTGCTGCTGCAACTGATACATTCGGAATATCCCCTGTTGGAAGTGAATTAAAAACAACTCTTGGAGACACTGACCTTCGAACAACTATTGCCAGATTGATTAATGTTGCTTTGAGTTTGCTTGGTATCGTAGCAGTTGTGATCATCCTAATGGGTGGATTTAAATGGATGACTGCTGGTGGTAATGAAGATAAAGTAGCAGAGGCTAGAAAATTAATCTTCTCTGGTATTATCGGACTTGCAATCATCATGACCAGTTGGGCAATTGCTCTATTTGTATTTAACAAATTGGCAGAAGCTACAACCGGAACAACAGCTGGAATACCTACTGAATTCCAAATTAAGTAAAATTGATGAGTGGGGCAGGGCTGGTCTCTGCCCCCTATTTTACAGCAGGAAATTAAATATAAGATTGTTCAAACTTTTATATATAATTTTCTGCAAAACTGCAGAACTAAAAATATTTCTATGTATAAAAAAATAATATTAGCCTTTGGTGGTTTTTTTGTAATTTTTGGAGCATTGCTAAGTGTTGACATAGTAAGAGCTCAGCAAACCCCAATTTGTGATTTTGACCCGGTTACAGATCCTCTGGGACTTGCTTGTGCCAGTGCTACAGGATTAAAAGCAGATGATCCTCGTCTTATAGCAGGAAGAATTATAAATGTAACATTAGGAATTTTGGGAATTTTAGCAACAGTTTTGATTGTCTATGCAGGATTTAGATGGATGACCGCAGGTGGAAATGAAGAAAATGTAAAAACAGCTCAAAAAATTCTTATCTCAGCAGTAATTGGTTTGCTTATTATTCTGACAGCTTATTCTGTAACTGCTTTTGTGATTAAAAAGGCTTATTCCGCGACTACCGGAGTACAGTACGGAACACCGGTACCATAATTTGAAATTTCTATAAATATTTTCAATGCTTATGAAGTTTAAAACAAAGTTAAAAGTAGCAGTTTTTGCAGTCTTGGTAGTTTGTGCAGGATTTAGCGCTAGTGTAGTATATGGGCAAAATTCTAGTGACCCATATGGTTTGGATACCACTGCCGGAGCAGCACAATTAACAACAGATAAAGATGTGCCTACCATTATTGGTAATGTGGTTGGTGCGGCACTTTCTCTGGTTTCTGTTTTGTTTTTTATACTTATGATCTATGGTGGAGTTCGTTGGATGCTGGCGCGCGGACATGAAGATGAGGCTAGAAAAGCACTAGATACTATTATCGGAGCAATAATCGGTATTTTGATTATTCTTGGAGCATACGCTATAACTAGATTTATTTTGGAGGCGCCTGGAGCTGGTAGTTCTGGTGGCGGTGGAGGTACTACCCAAGAACAACAGGTTGGTTCATGTACACCAGACCCAGCAGTTGATGACGATGATATAGGCACTGACTTAGATCCAAAATGTATGGCTTTAAATATTGGCCTTGTTGTGGGTGATGAGGCTGGAAATACTCAAAAATGTGCTGCTGCGGAAATAAACGGCGTTAAAGGGGTTTGTGTAGTCGATCCTGTTGCAGCTAATAATGGTGCAGCATCATGCATGGTCGCAGATGATGGAGGAACAAAATATAAAGCAGCATGTGCAAGTCTCTCCGGAGAGACAGCGTGTAAAGGTCATAAATCAGGCGCAGCTAGTATTTGTAAATTTGAAAAATAGGCTTCTTCTATGCATTTCCTTAGAAATATTATACTGGGATTTATAGCATCTTTTCTGATCGTGGGCGCAACATACGCTGCCTTTGATTTGACTGATGCTGGCAGCTCTCTTGGTAAAGTGACTAAAAAATCCGGAATTGATCAAAAGGATATTGGTAAATACGTGGGAAATGTTATAGCTAGTGCTTTGGCCATAGTTGGATTGATATTTTTGATACTCATGGTCTATGCCGGGTTTAAATGGATGCTCTCCAGAGGAAATGAAGATGAAGTTACCAAAGCAAGAGAGACAATAATAGCGGCAACAATTGGGCTCATCGTGATAGCGGCAGGATATGCCATAACTAGATTTATTACTGATCAGATAATCGCCAAAGCGCCTGATACAGAATTTAGTGGGCCTAGTGGACAGTCAGATACAGTTGGTGGTGTAGGTGCAGCATGTTGTATTGTTCCTTCCACTCCGGATCATTGTCATTCAGAGTCTGATCCAGGCGGGCTTTATACAGCTAGTATGAGAACTCCGAAACAGTGTTTAAGTATTTCTGAAAATTCTGCTTCATGTGCTTATGGTGAGGGTTGGGAAATGTATGAGACAGAGACTTTTGCTGATTGCTTAAAAGTATTTGAATGTTGGGATAAATTAAATGATGCAAAATTTTATGACTATGGGGTACTTAGTGGAGAATATGCAAACCTTCAACATTGTGTATTCAAGAAACTCCAAACTTTTAGTAATATTAAAAAGTTGCCATTTTCAGCCACAGAATAAATAAATTTATAATAATCTATATGGCTAGATACCTAAAAACTATTATATTGTCGGCATTTACTCTTCTTTTATTGGTTGCACCAACAGTCGGAGCACAGGGAATAAAAGATACTAGTATTTTAAAGCAGGCCGCTTCAAAAGCAGGAACCACAGAAACAAAAATTGAAGTTGTGGTTGGTCAAGCCATTGGAGCAGTTCTCACTCTAGTTGGTTTATTTTTCTTGGTTTTGATGGTGTATGCTGGGATCCTTTGGATGACAGCGAGAGGTGAAGAGGAGCAGATAAAAAAATCTCAGAGAATCATAGTGGCAGCTGTAATTGGATTTTTTATAACAGTGGCAGCATACGCTATAACCAACTTTGTGGTTGGAAGGTTTGAGGGTTAAAATATAATTATCTTTATATTTAGTAAATATGAAATATAAATTACCGCTTCTAATAATTGTTCTAACATTTGGGCTGCTTAGTTTTTTGTTATTTTCTGACAGTGCTCAGGCTCTTGATCTTGGACTTGATACCAGAGTTAAAACTGCGGCAGAAACAGAAGCTGGTTATGGAGCTGTTACAGACACAACTTTTGCAGAAATGGTTGGTACTATTATCAAGGCAGTCCTCTCATTGGTTGGTGTAATATTTACCTTCTTGCTAGCCTATGCCGGAGATATGTGGATGATGGCGAGAGGAAACCAAGAGCAAATAGAAAAAGCTCAGAAGATTATAATCGGAGCTATACTTGGAATAGTTATCACTCTTGCAGCTTATGCATTTTCCAACTTTGCAGTATCAGTACTTATTGAAAAAGCTACAGGATCGAGTTATCCCGGACAAGATATAAATCCAGACACACCTTAGTTTTATGAAGAAAATATTTTCCATATTAATTATTATTCTAAGTGTTGGATTTGTCTTTTTTGCTGGATCTATTGCACGGGCTGACCCAGTAGACGTTCAGCAATCTGCTGGATCGTCAGCATCAAAATTAAAAAAAGATATCTTTGGTCAACTTCATGCCGGAGCTGAAACTTCCGGGCTTAGAGTAAAAGAAAAAGGCGATGTTGACATTCGTATTGCCATAGCCACAACCATAAGGGCTATACTAGCTCCTTATGGAATAATCTTTGTCACACTTGTGTTTATTGCGGGATGGAATTTGCTAACAGCTCAAGGAGAAGAAGAAAAAATCCAAAAAGCATATAAAATAATAATTGGAGCAACTATCGGACTCTTTATATTGTTGTCGTCCTATGCCATTGCTAACTTCCTAGGTAAAAAGGCAGTGCAGGTTACTGGATATGGTGTATCATTTATTCAAATTGATTTGGATAATCAAGTATGAATCTGAATAAGAAAATTTTAGGCTTTGTTCTGTTCTGTTTTTTACTGGCAGGTTTTTTTGTTTTGCAGCCAAGGACAAATGTCTCAGCTGAGGCCACTAACACCTCTGATTTGGTAATAGAACTGCAGAAACAAAACAAGGCATTTGCCGGTCAAAAGGGTGCTAACTATGGAAATCCAGGAGATCCAAGAATAATTCTTGCTTCAATAATTAAAATGATGCTTTCATTTGTTGGGATGATTTTCTTATTTTATACTATTTATGGTGGTTATTTGATCATGACTGCAGTAGGAAAAGAAGACAGAATTACCAAGGGAAGAAGTATTATAAGTCATGGGGTATTCGGAGTGGTGGTGATGTTGGCAGCTTATTCAATTACAGTATTTATTGCCGGTATTGCGCTCTCAACTCAGACACAGAAATTTGGTAAAACTACCCAATTTCAATGGGGAATATTGCCAAATTCAGGAGGATTTTATAATACTGATGTGCAAAGTCAGGATACTTCTATTTTTGAGTATCCAACAGCACCGAAGATGCCTTAGATAGAAGAGAATTTGATTTATAAAACATCCTAATTTAGGGTGTTTTTTAGTATTATTTCTGCTGAAGGTTTTGCAAATTCCCTTAAATTATCTTCTGAGATGTGTGATGGAGTTTTTTCCAAGAGTTTAACTAGCTGTTTTTTATCTTTGGCTACTGTCACCAGCTTGTTTTGTTTTAAGAAATTGGCATTGCCTACTTCTTGTCCAGGGATAGGATCAATAATAATTAGATATTTGCCAAGGGTTAGGCATTCGGTAGTAGAGAGTCCTCCTGCTTTTGAAATTATAACATCTGAAATTCTAATATATTCATCTATTTGATCAGTCCAGCTAATTACCCTTAAGTTTAGATTTATTGGAAGTTTAAGTTTTTTTATTTTATTTAATAATTTTTGGTTTTTTCCAGTGATAGCAAAAATAGTAGCCTTACTTTCTATCTTAGAAAGCTCTTCGATTAATTTATCACTAAATGATAATCCCTTTCCGCCGGACAATACTAAGATGACCTGGTCAGTTTTCGGTATTTGATATTTTATTCTAAGCTTATTTAAGTCTTTTTTCTGGTAAAAAGCCGGATGAATTGGAATTCCGGAAACATAAATTTTTGTATCAGGAACAGATAGGCTCAATAGAGATTGTTTTACTTGTTGATTAGCTACAAAATAATTTTGATTTTTGAAACCAAGAGACCATAAGTGGTGGAATGCATAATCTGTTATTACTGTTGAAGAGCCTTTTAGATTCTCTAGCTGTTTGGAGTTGTTTACTAGGATTTGTTGAGCAAGAAAGTGAGTGTTGATAATATAATCTGGATTGAAATTAAAAATATATTTTAAAAATTTATCACCATCAATCTTTTGCAGAAATTTGAGTATCTTTTTTATCTTTTTTGTAGATTGTTTTTTATTTGAAATATTATAGATTTTTTCATAAATTTTTGGATATCTTACGGCAAAGACATTATAAGAATCGAAAAAAATTTTTTTTGATAAACTGCTTATATAGTCAGTTATTTTTATGTGTCGCACATCAATATCCGGATAGAGTATTTTGGCAGTTTCGAAAATTGCTTCACCTGCTCGAATATGGCCTGCGCCAGCTTCTGCTGAAATTATAAGAAGTTTAGTTTTTTTATTCATATAGATCATATAATACCATAAATTCGATTGTTTAATAAGTTTAAAATTACTTTTCCATTTATGAGCAAATCATGTATAATGAAAATATACTAAATAAGTAATAAATTATGAAAAATATGAACAGTTTTTTGCGGAAAATTGGCGTTTTTGTTACATTGGCCTTTTTGGCTTTTGTGCTTACAAGTTCGCCAGCAGAAGCTTTTAGTTTCAAAGAGTTTTTTGGCTTTAGTAAGGAGGTCGCAGAGGTGATTAAGCCGGATCTTGTAGTAAATGACATCAGAATAAATTCAAATGAGGGTACTAATGTCCAGGCAGGAGATAAGTTATACGGTGCTCTAGTTGGAAAGAACCTCTTCATAGTGATCGAAAACAAGGGGGTGGTAGATACTGGAGAGTTTCAATTTAAATATGAATGGCTAGACGTAGACGGAAACGTAGTAGGCTCAGATCTAGATGGATTTGCTGGAGGGTTCGGAGTAAAGAAAGTGGAAAATATTAAATCGGGAAAGACTAAAAAATTTGGCTTACCCCTAGAAGGAAATTATCCATCAGGAAAAGTGCTTGCTGAAATTCCAGTGAGTGCGGTTTCTTTGAAAGTTACAGTTGATACTACTAATTCTGTTAGCGAAACAGACGAAACAAATAATATTGGTTTTGGAGGATTTGAATTACCAAATTTAAAAGTACAAGATATTAGAATAAATTCAAATGAAGGCTTAAGTGTCTACAATGGTGATAAACTATACGGCGCATTGGTCGGAACTAACCTCTTCATAGTTCTTGAAAACAGTGGAACAGTAGATTCCGGAGAATTTGAATTTAAATATGAATGGCTGGACGCAGATGGAAATGTAGTAGGCTCAGATCTAGATGGATTTGCCGGAGGATTCGGAGTAAAGAAAGTAGAAAATATAAAAGCAGGAAAGACTAAAAAATTTGGTCTTCCACTTGAGGGAAATTATCCTTCCGGGAAAAAACTTGATGAGATCCCCCTTAGTGCGGTTTCTTTGAAAGTTACAGTGAATACTGGCGCAGAGAAAATTGGAGAAATGGATTCAGCAGATAATTCACTGTCTTTTTTGTTGGAGCTTCCTGATATATCCGTAAAATCAGTTGGAATAGATACTCTTGGAGGAATAGATGTAACCAAAGGAACAGTTTACGGAGCTCTAGCTGATTCAAATTTATATATAACATTTGAGAATCTAGGGACAAAGTATGTTGGAGAGTTTGAATTTAAATATGAATGGCTGGACGCAGATGGAAATGTAGTAGGCTCAGATCTAGATGGATTTGCCGGAGGATTTGGAGCCAAGAAGGTGTTGGCGATTGGGGCAGGAAAAACTTATGATGTTGGTTTTCCTTTGACTGGTACTTATGTTTCAGCAAAAGAGCTGGACGAAATTCCAAATGGCGCAGTTTCTCTACAGGTTACTGCTAATACTGGCGCAGAGAAAATTGGAGAATTAAGTAATAAAAATAACTCATTGGTTTATAATTTAGAACTTCCTGATTTGGTTATAAATTGGGTAAGTATGGATGATCCAGATTTGGTGATTAGTGAGGGTGGTTTTTTTGGAACAGTCACAGGAAAGAATAAGATGGCTATAGAAATCACCAATATTGGTAAAAAAGAGACATCAAAAAATGCAAAAATTTCACTGGTTTACTTGGATGCAGATGGAAAAACCATAGAAGGATTTGGCGACTCAACTACTATACTTTCTGGGTTAGAAGTGGGGGCTAAAAAATTTAAAACCATGAGTTTAACCGGTCCATTTGGTGAAAATAATGTTCCGGAAAATGCTGTCAAAGCCCTTTTTGAAATTGATTCAACAAATCAAATTACTGAGTCAGATGAGAATAATAAGCATCTTCTCTATATAGAGGACGAAAAAATAGAAGGAACACCTGAGACAGATGAGGTTATCGAAAAAGAACAGGTAGGTTTTTTCGGAAAGATAGTTTCTGGCCTAGCAAGCGCGTTCAAAACAGTGAAAAAGCCTGATCTTACTGTAACTTCTGTAGATTTTGACGAATTCAACAACCCAGTTATTACCATTAAAAATACTGGTGAAGTTGATGCAGGTAAATTTAGATATACTTTTTCTTGGCTAGATGAAAATGGGCTATTGGTTGCGACTCCAGGCTCAGAATTAACAGCAAAACTTTATTATACAATGCCGATGTTGAAGGCTGGACAATCTTGGACTTGGGATTTACTTGGGCCAGGTGGAGCAGAGAAATCAGTTGACAGCTTTCTTTCAAATCAAGATTTACTAAAGGTAAAACACTTTAGTTTTTCAGTTGATAGTGAAAACCATGTATATGAGGCCAATGAAAAGAATAATCATTTTGCGATTGAAGTTCCTGAAATACCTGAGGCTGTGTTTAATAAGATTTTAGCAGACGCTTTGGCTGGTGTTGATCTTGGGGCTGTAAGTTTGCCAGAACTAGCTGCGCCAGATCTTGTTGTCGGCCCTATAGTATTCAAAGAGCCATTTAAACCTACTATAACCGTAGCAAATGTTGGTAGTTTAAAGTCAGAAGAAATCAATTATGATTTTGGTTATTACAATGACAATATAGAAAAGCTCACTGGAGGTTTTGGAGAAGAAGCCATACTTGGTCCTACAGTTCAACATATTATTCCAGAATTAGAACCTGGACAAACATATAGTTTTGAATTAATTAGTAATCTTACTCTTGACTACAATTTAGCTACAAGTTTTGATTTTGGAACTGGAAAATTTTATGAGACCTTTGATAAATATAGCAAATTTAGATTGGCACTTGATTTTGATAATCAATTAACTGAATCTGATGAGCAAAATAATACAGTAGAAGTAAAAGTGCCAACAGCAAGGCCAAATATAGTTATAAAATCAATTTCATTTTCAGAAAATGGAAATCCAGTTCTAGTGCTGAAAAATGAAGGTTTAACAAAAAAGAGTTTTGTAACTATATCTAGAAAATGGTTAGACAAAGATGGTAATCAGATTCCATCAACAAATCCAAACAATGTAAAGGATTTCTTTGATCTTTATCCTCTAAGTGATGCATTTGAAAATACCTCATGGACTGAATTTGAACCTGGAGCTACAATTAAATTTCCATTGAAATATAATCAGTCAACTGATGAAGTAAGTTGGTATTTTCCAGAAGGTATTCCAGAAGAGGTTGTTTATT
Organism: uncultured Gammaproteobacteria bacterium; assembly: GCA_964522405.1. Classification (GTDB taxonomy): domain Bacteria; phylum Patescibacteriota; class Patescibacteriia; order Magasanikbacterales; family UBA922; genus CAZFTR01. Next base: position 106,056 of record CAZFTR010000003.1, read on the forward strand.
TTGAAGCAGAGATCTCAACTGTTGCAACCGATCTTCCAGAATTAAAAGAAGGTAAGAAAGTAACTGTCTTTGTGAAAAAGAAAATCGCTTCTGATGAATATTTCAATGCTCAATTAGAAGCACTCAAAAAACAAGTTGCCAAAAAAGCAGCAAATATAGACAGAATATTTGATGAAGAAGAGAAGAAAGATGAAGAATATGATCAAGAATATGACCCAGATGTATTGCCAGGAAGTTTTTGGTATGGATTTAAAGAATTAGGAAGGAATATTAAATTAGCATTTACATTTGATGAAGAAAAAGAAATTAAATTACGTTTCAAACATGCAGCCGAGAGAATTGTAGAAAATGGTGAGCTAAATGATCGAGGTGAGCATGAAGAGGCAGCAAAAAATGCTGAAAAATATGCAAGGGATATTGAAGAATTAAAGGATAAGGTAGAAATAGTAAAAAGAAAAGATCCAAAGAGGGCAGATATCATGATTAAAAGAATTGTTGATCAGGAATTAGAACACCAAGCAATTTTGGTTGAAACCGAAGAGGGGGTTGTTGATGATTTAGATGTTTTTAAAAAGATGAGAGAGACAAGAGAAAAAACCTTTGCAAGCATCGCTGATGTGCTCTCAAAGGTTTCTGACGAAGAAATCATTGAAGAAGTGGTAGAAGAAACAGAAGAAGAGGGAGAGACCACACTCGGAAAACTTAGAAATTTAGAAGTTTTGACCGCTTTAAAAGAAAGAGTCCCGGAGCAGGCAAAGCCGGCGTTAGATAGGGCAAGAGCAAATTCTTTGAAAAGATTTAGAAACAAATATGATAATTTAGATGAGGAGGACAAGAAGAGATTGCCGGATTTTGTAAGAGTGAGTGGTGGGGACGATGTTTTGCTAACAAAAGTACTTTCTGATTTACTAGAAATTAGTACAGATGAGAGTTCGAGGACAAAACTTGATTCTGCTAAGCGACAATTATTTAGAGATTTGGAAGAAAAATTAAAAGATGCCGAAGAAAAGGGTCAGGAAGAGATAACAAAAGATCTATTAAGGCATTTAGAATATGATAACGAAGAAAATCAAAAATTAAGAGAAGAATTAAAAACTAGTTTTGAGAAAGATGCTAAGAGATTTGTAGAAAGAATAGAAAAGCAGATAGAGGAGATTAAGGAAACTTGTACACAGGACGAGTGGGAGTGTGCAGATTGGGGTGATTGTGATGAGTTCAATATAAAAACCAGATCTTGTACTTTGAAATATGATTGTCCAAATGTAGACGATCAAAAACCAGAAGATAGATTGAAATGTGAAGAGGAAAAACAGGAAGAAGTTGAAACTTGTACAGAAGATGAATGGCGCTGTGGAGACTGGAATGAATGTTCAGTAGATGGAAAGCAAACTAGAGCTTGTAAACTTATGGAAGATTGTTCACTGGTTGAGACTCCAAAGCCTACTGAATCACAGAGTTGTACCCCACCAAAAGAAGTTATACCAGCTGTACCTGGCAGCAGACAGGAAGAAAAAATTTCTGAAGAAACTTGCACAGAAGATGAGTGGCGCTGTGGAGATTGGAATGAGTGTTCACTCGACGGCTGGCAAAGTAGAGTCTGTCAACTTACAGATGACTGTTCATCAGTTGAAACTCCTCAGCCGGCAACTCAACAGACTTGTACCCCTGCTTGTACAGAAGATGAGTGGCGCTGTGGAGATTGGGGTGAATGTTCAGTAGATGGAAAGCAAACTAGAGCTTGTAAACTTATGGAAGATTGTTCACTAGTTGACACTCCAAAACCTTCTGAAAGTCAGGATTGTACCCCTGCTTGTACAGAAGATACTTGGGATTGTACAGACTGGGATACTTGTTCTGCGAGTGGAGAACAAACTCGAAGTTGTACCCTCACAGATGACTGTTCACTAGTTGACACTCCAAAACCTTCTGAATCACAGAGTTGTACACCTCCTCCGAGCAGGGCAAAACCAGATCTGATAATAGATTCAATGAGTATGAGTTATGGATCAGAAACACTTAGTCAGGGTGAATTTGTTAGTTTTTCTGCTCAAATAAAAAATCAAGGTGCAGGAAATGCAATAGCTTCAAAAGTGTATTTATATATTGACAATGCCCAGACTGCCAGAACTGAATTAGTTGCAGTACTCGCCGGAAATACTGAAACTGCCAACTTTACAGATGCGTGGTTATCAGCTGCCGGAGACTATGTTTATAAGATTTGTGCTGATGCACTAGACGTAGTTTCAGAGACAGATGAAACTAACAACTGTAAGACTGCTAGATTTGTTGTGGCAGCAAGATAAAATCTCCCCCTCCTTTTTAGGAGGGGATTTTAATAACTTTTTAATTTTTGGAAAGGGGGTGAAATTATGTGTATGAAAAATTGTAAATCATGGCTCTTTGGTCATAAGTTGGGAATATTTTTAGTACTAATGTACTTGGTTTGTTTTGCTTGGTATTTTGTACATCCAGTAGAACAAGAAATGCATTTGGCAATGCTTAGGATGAGCTTCTTTGGCTTTACAAGTATGAATTTTGTCAGCTTCTTGTTTGGGTTGGTGCAAGTTTATATTTGGGGTTATGTTGCAGTATTGCTTTGGCATCTAACCATGCTCTTGGGAGGTTGTGGAATGAAAGATAAGTGCAAAGGTGGAGAATGTAAAGGTGGTTGTTGTGAAAAGAAATAAATTGAGATAAAATAAGTAAAAGGATATAAGATAAGCTTATATCCTTTTAAAATAAATCATCATCAAGATTTTATGAGAGATGAACAATACTCAGGAGTAACTTGTGATAATTGTGGACCTATTGAAGGGGGTAAGCATATGCCTACTTGTGGCTTATATACCAAACAAGAAACAAATGAAACTTTAGATCTTACTGAAGTGGAAAAGCTGGAATCAGATCAAGATATTTTGGAATCGTATAAGTTAGTCAGAAGAGAATATGGATGGACAGAAGAAGAAACAGAGCAAGAGTCTGAAAATAATGCAAGCAAGTGGATGAATGGTGATAGGCGAGAAGTTGAAAAAAGAAAAGAACAAGAACTCGAAATGCATTTTTATGGAATACATGATTCAGACACTGGAGAGTTGGTTGCTTCAGGTAGTCTTGATCTAATCAGGGATAGTAACGGAAGAAAAAGAGCACATCTATCCAAGCAAATTGTAAAGAAAGGGCTTCGGAAAAAAGATCTTAAAGAACGTGGAATTGAGCTAGAGGAGAGTTTAGGTAATCAGCTTACCAACAGTAGAATAGAAAAAGCCAAAGAAGGTGGGGCTGAATACTTACATATGTGGGCTAAGATGGACAATCCAGTTACTATGAAAATTAAGTTTGGGGAAGGGTTCCAAATGACAAGGATTGCTGATAAAAATAATGTATCAGAAATGACAAGAGAATTAGACGAAGAAAAGAGTCTAGAATTAGTTGATGAAAAAATTGAAATTAAACTGGACCAAGTTACTGAGATAACCTCTTTGATTAACAGCAAAGAGTGGGTTGGAATTGGAATTAGAAATGATGAGCCAGACCAGGATGGGAATAAGCCAGAGAGGTGGACTTTGATTTTGCAAGGTGTTTTAAAATAAAAAAACAACGCCTCTCCTACCCATAAATCCAATTAGATCCATGGGTCGTTGGGCGTTGTTTTTTGCCTTCCGACTGTGTGCATTTCGCATCTCCTTGCTTGTGGGCATGTCTTGAATTCAGTTGTCACTTGGTACTGGTACGTGTCCAGTCACAGTCGTCGTTGACGCAGCCTGACTCGGCATGAGGGCAGCCCTGACAAACGTCAGCTCCTCCTGCGATTGCTCGCATGAACAGTTTGCCTACGACTGCCATAGTGACAACGGTCAGTGGGATTCCAATGGCCCAAGCCATTTTACCTCCGGAACAGTGGAAACTGCAAATAAAAATACCATGTATTTATTGATTTGTAAATAGATTTAAGATTATATTAAAAAACACTGCTTACTGCAGTGTTTTAGTTTTTACTATGTTATTAAGATAAATTATGCCACCATTTTTCAAACATTATTCTTTGGAGCTTGTAGATTTCAGGATCTTCTATTACTACCATAATTGGTTCTTTTTCTCTTTGGGTGGCAAATAATATTTTTCCGTCATAAATATCAACTGTAGCATCTGTATCAATTTCTTTTTTTGGCAATATTTTTATTTCGGTTAATGGATCATTTTCTGTTTTCTTTTTTAAATTTCTACTGACTTCAGTGTCAGGAGTTAAAATAAATTGTTTAATTCCTTTTTTAATTCTCTTCTTATCATATTCTTCCATTGGTCCATGCATTTCAATAACTGCTTCTTCGTTTTCAATTGTATAAATA
>CAZFTR010000004.1:0-12642 GCA_964522405.1 uncultured Gammaproteobacteria bacterium
TAGAACATTTATCTTTACTAACAATCAAACCAGAAAGAACGAAGAGGGGATATTTAGGATTTATATTTTTTAAGGTTGTGACTCCTGTTTCATCAAGAAACAATCTGTAAGGTTTTGCCATATTATTCTAAATAAAAAAACGCCTCTAAGGCTACCCTACCAGGAAGTTAAAACTGTAATAACAATCTTATCTTCCCTTAGATTTCTCTTTAGGAATCAAATGACTCCCTGGAAGAGTTACCTTAAAAGCGTTTTGGTGGTTGTAATGTCCACTTTAATTAAACTCTTGAATTTCGGATAGCCACTCATGTAAGTATTACTACTTACGAGTAGAATAACTATACTAGAATTCTTCTTTCCTGTCAAATCACAATTTGCATTTAAAAGTGGATAACTGATATACTCTGAACAATATGAAAAAATCAACATTTCTATCAAACCTCAAAAAAATCATTTCATCACGACCAAAGAAAGCAAAACATCAAACCGCTCCTTGTCGCTGTGTCGATTGTTGTAGTGAAAAACAAAAGCGTCAAGATAAGACTGCAAATGCTTCTTAGATACTAGTTTATGTGTTCCTTTTACTGAACGCTTTACATGAGACCAAAAGCTCTCAACATGATTAACGTGTACGTCTCCTCGGACGTATTCTTTTTTTCCATGATTTACTACTTTGCGTCTATATCCAACAGAAGCGTTTTTGTATCTGTTTGAGTTATCTGTTAAAAGACGAGTGTATCTATCACGCTCAATATGTTCATCAACAAAGTTTATTGCACTGTTAGCACTGGCGTTTGGCATAACTTTAACTCTTGCTTTTCCACCTCTCTCAATAGCTCCATAGACTACTGATTTCTTTCGCATAACAGCTCCTAGATTTTTGTTATTTACTCCTGCATTTCCTTTTCCACCAAGATAAGCTTCATCCATTTCTACATCTCCACCTAGTTTATCGTTATCTTGCTTTAAACACTCTCTAATTAGCTTTAGGATACGCCATGCTGTCTTGTAGGTAACTCCAAGCTGTCTTTCCAGTTCTTTGGCTGATATGCCACTCTTAGCGTTAGAGAAGATAAAAACAGCATGAAACCACAATGTTAAATCAGTAGTAGACTTTTCAAATATAGTTCCTGCCATAGGTGATATTTGAAACCTGCATTTTGAGCATTGGAATTTCTTTCTGTTTTCTTTTCCTTTTAGTCTGTTGTATCTTCCACCACAAGAACACTCCCTTGAGTGTAGAGTGTTAAATATATGTTCAAGGCACGCCTCATCATCAGGGAAGTCTTTTTTAAGGTTTTGTATTGAATATTTATTTTCTTTAGCCATAGTATATGTAGTATAACAGTGGTGGATTATGCTGTCAAGGGATAGGTGTTGGTTTATCCACAGTTTTTACCAGTCTGCATATTGCAATGAGAACAAATGTTCTCTATAATAAATATATAACTAAATAAAATAAAATATGACTTCCAAAAAAGAAACAGTTTACTCTCAAAGAAAAAAGAAATTACTAAATTATCTCAAAAAATTCAGAGAATTGCCCAGCTATGATGAGATGGTCAAGCTCTTTGATCTCAAGTCAAAGGGCTCACTTCACCGATATGTACAAAAGTTTATAGAGGATGGAATTGTTGAGAAAAGCGCAAGTGGAAAATTACTACCAACTTCAAAGCTCTATGGTTTGCGCGTACTCGGTTCTGTGCAGGCAGGATTTCCCTCGGCCGCAGAAGAAGAGCTTGCTGAGACCATGAGTCTCGACGAATGGATTATAGATAATCCAGAAGCAAGCTATATGCTTACAGTCTCAGGAGACTCTATGATAGATGCTGGAATTGTAGAGGGTGATACAGTAATAGTAAACAGAGGAAAAAAACCAGAAACCGGAGATATAGTGGTTGCAGAAGTTGATGGGGATTGGACTATGAAATATTTTATAAAAAGAGGTAGTAAAATTTTCTTAAGAGCTGCCAATAAAAACTATCCAGATATACATCCAGAAACAGAGTTAAAAATTGGCGGAGTGGTTGCTAGTGTTATTAGGAAATATTAATTCAAATTTTAAATAAAAATATTATGACTTGGGGCAAATCATATTCATTTCCAAAAGCCATTATTCATATTGATGGCGATGCATTTTTCGCAAGCTGTGAACAATCTCTTCATCCTGATTACCGAGGAAAACCAGTGGTTGTTGGCAAAGAAAGAGGTATTGCTGCGTCTATGAGTTATGAAGCAAAAAAACTTGGTGTGGTGAGAGGGATGACAATTCCGCAAATCAAGAAAATCAGCTCACAAATAATCATAGTTCCTTCTGATTATGAGACTTATAGTTTATTTTCAAAACGCATGTTTGCCATTATGAGACGTTTTAGCTCGGTTGTAGAGGAATATGGCATAGATGAGGGTTTTGTAGATATTACAGGGCTTAGAAAGCCTCTCAATATGGGATACGTGGCAATAGCAAGAAGAATTAAGCAAGATATTAGTAGGGAACTTGGAATTTCAGTTTCGGCTGGGCTTGCACCTACTAAAGTTCTTGCCAAATTAGCTTCCACATATGATAAACCAGATGGATTTGCTACAGTCCCTACAGGACGTATAAAAGATTTTCTTAGAAAAATAAATGTAAAAGATGTTTGGGGAATTGGATCGAACACAGCTCATTATATGTATAAATTAGATATAAACTCAGCATATGACTTTACTCAAAAAGATTTTGAATATGTTCAACAATATTTCACAAAACCACATCAGGAAATTTGGCGTGAATTGTGCGGAGAATTGGTCTATCCGGTTATTTCAGAGAAAAAGACATCGTACGCTTCTATTTCCAAAACTAGAACGTTCACTCCGGCGAGTTCTGATAAAAATTTTGTATATAGTCAATTGATAAAAAATATAGAAAATGCTTGTATTAAGGCAAGACGTTATCAACTCGCTGCCAGATCTATATCAGTTTTTTTAAAAACTCAAGATTTTAAAATAGACGCACTTGAATTAAAGCTAAATAGAGCTTCGTCTTTTCCAAACGATTTAACCAAAGTTATTAAGCCGCTTTTTGAGAAACTCTACAAAGAAGGAGTTAGGTACAGGGCAACAGGAGTAGTCCTCTCAAAATTACAAGAAGATACTTGTATTCAAGGTTCTTTGTTTGAATCTCCAATTAGACTGGAACAAATGAAAAATATATACAGTGCTGTAGATGGACTGGCTAAGAAATTTGGCAAGCATACAGTTCATCTCGGTGCTAGTATAAAAGCAAAGCGGCAACTCCAACACCAGAAAAATAGGGGAGACAAGGCTATTCGTAAATTAATTAAATTAAAAGGTGAATGTGGAAGGAAAAGATTGAATATACCTATGTTTTTTGGTATGGTTAGGTAAGACTTAACCATATACAATATGTTCAAACCACATTCAGATAATATAATTTTTTTTGACACAGAATTTACAGATCTTGATATTAGAGTAGGGGAGTTATTATCAATAGGCATGGTAAAACCAACAGGTCAAGAACTTTACGTCGAGTTAGAATATACAGGAAAACCGCATCCTTGGGTAGAAAAAAACGTAATTCCATATTTGACTGGAAATAAAATTTACAAGGATGATGTCATTCGCCAGATTAAAGAATTTGTTGGTGATGATAAGCCGTTTATGATGGCTTATGTCAATCAATTTGACGCAGTATATTGGTATGATTTTTTTGGCTCAGCAAAAGAACATCCATTTTATTGGATTCCTATTGATTTTGCATCTATTATGTTTAGTGCTGGTTATGATCCGAGCAGTATGGGTAGTGATAAATTCTTCAAAGAATTAGATATAGACAAGTCTAGCTATAGTCAGCATAATGCTCTTGACGATGCTAAGCTACTAAAAGAAACTTATTTAAAATTTATAGATTTTATTGCTAGTCAATAATCTGAAGCCGAGATTAAGAAAAAATAAAGAGCCGCTAACCTGAGCGGTTCTTTCTATCCACAAAACACCATGGTATTATTGACATATGTACACTATAATGTACATATGTTTAATTAAACTAATTAGAAATTTATGAACAAAGGAGGACAAATTACCAGGGTGCATGACATAAAAAAGCAGGTAAATTTATCAGTAAAACAAATTTATTTGGAAGTTTTCTATTCGTATAGACTAATAAAGCACGCCTCAGATGAGTCCCACAAGGCATTGTACAGATCTTATGAGGTTGATGCTTATTTTAAATCAAAAAAGGAATTTCTGATTTATGAAAAAAATCTTCGTCTCCAAATTGAAAAATCTTTAGTCAAATTAGATTTTAATCAAGTTATCTCAGAAAAGAATTTACTTGCAATTTTGAAAAAAACCGGCAAAAAAATAAAAAATCCCAAAAATTTCTCTCAAAGATTAAATAAATTTTTAACCTTAAAGGGTTTTGTACCAGTAATAGATATAAAAGGGGATCACTTTATACCGATTAGAGATGATTTTTATGAGGTTACAGAGAGATTTAGTGATAATTTTGTTTGGCTAACAGTGGCCATAAGCTATTTGACCAGCTTTCACAGTACTAAGTCAAGGATCAATCTAACAAAATTTAAAACAAGTCTTTTGGGTTCATTAGAAGATTCAGGTCTGATTAGTATCTACTCAAATACCAGGAAAAAAGCCAAAAAACTGATTGAGTATTATTGTTCTTTGAAAAGAAAACCATTATTTTATATTGATTTTTCAAAAAAACATATTGAATTATACACTCTAAAATTGAGTACAAAATCAACTGCAAATTTTTCAGCTGAATTTATCACTGCTATTACCACTCCAGATTCAATAATAGTCCTTGATAGTCTAAAATCACTGAAATATCAGCAATATAAGGTATTAATTGATCTCATCAATACTGACACAAAGAAGATACTTTTAAATAAAAATCATATAAAAATACCCAATAAACCTGTTTTCATAAGTATCTCACCAAGAAACAGAGATAATAAATTAGACAGTGTACTTGATCAAATAGAAAATGGGTATAACATTATAAATATATAGATTTATGGCTAGGAAAAAAATAAAAGAAATGGAACTCTGTGATCAGCCTCAAGAAAAATTATTAAAATATGGTTGTTCAAGACTTTCAAATGCAGAGCTTTTGGCAATTATTATTCGTACAGGAACTAGGGGAGAGGGGGCTGTAGATCTTGCTAGAAAAGTTCTAAATAAGCTTGAAATAAAAAATTATCTAGATATTTCTAGTGATTTGATTTCTCAGATTCCAGGACTTGGCAAGGCAAAGTCTAGTCAAATCATAGCATGCTTAGAACTTGGTAAGCGGATTTTTACTGGAAAAAAGCATAGATTATATGCTACGCCGCAAGATATTTGGCAAGAAATGAGAGATTTAAGATCGCACAGAAAAGAATATTTTGTAGCTTTTTTCCTTGATAGTAGAAGTCAGGAGATTGAAAGAAAGATTATTTCAGTAGGCTCAATAGACAAAACATTGGTCCATCCGAGAGAAGTATTTGAGCCTGCCATTAGATATGCAGCTGCACATATTATTGTTGCCCACAATCACCCCTCAGGAGATGCTGAACCTTCAGATATTGACATGTTGGTTACTAAGAGGCTTGCAGATTCTGGAAAACTACTAGGTATTGAGTTGGTGGATCATGTTATTGTTACTAAAGATTCCTACATCAGTTTAAAAGCAAGAGGTCTGCTAAAATAATATGGAATTTGATAAAATAATTTCAATTACAGAAGCTCGTAGGAAGATATTTGAACTGGTATCAGAGCTTCAGGGTTCAGGTACTTTTTACACACTGACTGAACATGGAAAGGCTAAAGCTGTATTAACCTCAGTAGAATACTTTAATTCACTCTGTCAAACTGCTCAAGTACTAAATTCTAATCCAGAAATTGCAGAAGATATTTCTTCTGCAGAGGATCAGTATAAACTTTCCAAATATATCGAGCTTAGCCAACTTATAGAAAAAGAAGGTTTTATAGTTTCAGATAATAAAAAAAATATCTATGAAGCAAAGGGTCCTGATCACGGAAAAGGCTCTAAAAACGCTTAAGGACAAAAATTACAAGCAAGAGCCTATGATCATTTTAAAATTGCTTCAGATTGCCTCAGATCGAGAGTGGGGAATAGAACTGCTTGGCATATTAGCAGGTTATAGAATCGCAACTACTGGATATTCAAAAATTATATACAGAAAAATTTCCAGAACGCAAATTCTAGTTTTAAAAATAATCTAATTCTTTTGTGTCGCACAATATAACCACTTTTGTTTGGTATTAATAGGGGAGAGTGCTAGTATTTTATATACTGAACATGAACTAGATAGACTTCTATTATCTATCAAACAGAAGTTTATTCAAATTTTACCTAGGTAAAATTCTTTTTTTAGAAATTAAAATTCCAGTGCAATTTTCTGATAGAAAAGAGGTATGCTATATCCTCTTATTTTGAAAGGCTTTTTTGTTGTGTCGCAAAATGGGGAAGTGGAGGAGTATTTAGCAGGAAATAGGGGTTTGTTTCTGAATACATGTAGTAAGTTTAATAGTAAAATTAATAGGCATTCTAGAAAAGAAAATATATTATATTAGTTTATTGTAAAATGGTATAAATATCTAAATGAATGAGAGGTTTTATCTGTTTGATTAGATTTTTACTATGTTTAAGTATATAAGCGTCGTATAAGATATATTGTGCGACATTATATATTTTACTTTTTAAACAAGCATAAAGCAGTCTACCCTATTTTAAATCTCTAAAAACTATGATATATTAAGCTAGCTCTCTGTCCGTGTGCTGCCTGCTCTTCTAGGATCTCTGCAGGGTTTCCGACCGCGAAATGTTCAACAGGGCCGTTGCAACCTCGTTTTCGAAAACTGCAGACTAGCCGGGGACCCTCTCCCCTGCTTGCCACTTGAGTAGCTGAGTCATAGCACCTGCTTCTTGCCATAAAATGTTTCTGCCACAATCCGAAACTCCTGGCGTCCGCCTTTTAGGCTGGGACCCATTCAAAAAAACTTGTTGTGGCGCCGCGCGGACAGAGGGCATCACAATTAACTAACTATCTCCTCCCCCACCCTATTGCATATATATTCTATCTGGATAGCGCAGATCAATATAATTGATCTGTTTTTTATTTTCCAAGACAGCTTTTAACTCAGCTATTTGCTTACTGTGATCACCTGAAAGTCGACATTTTATGACCAGTCCGGAATTGGTATGTATTAGCGTATCTCCGATACTATTAGTAATTTCAAAATATTTAATCCAGTTATCATTGAGCTGATTAAAATAATTAAACCAGTCTACAATGGCCAAAATATACGACTTATCTACTACATTACTGTTTATTTCCAGTTTTCCTACATCCTGATCAAAAACAATTGGATAATCTCCAAGTTCTAGAATAATATTTTTCGTATCTGGCAAATGCTTACGCTCAATAATTTTTGTTTCAACTATCAGCTCCCCATAACTATTTGTAGATGTAACAGTTTCAGTAGTTTCAAGCCATTCGTATTCTGAAACATTCTTTAGAATCTCTACAACATTTCCCTTTAGGTCGAGGTAGACATACTGCTTTCCATTGTCAAATATGATGGTTGATATTTTTTCTTCGATAATAACCTCAATTTTGTTGGGAAATGATTTAGAAACTACAATACTATTAATTGGAAATTTAGTTTTTAAAATATCTCTAATCTCATCAAGATCAGTAAAAAAGTAATTTGATCTGGGTAAAACCAATAATTTTTTATGACTGATTATACCCTCTATACTACCTACCACCTCTGATTTAGATATTCTCTGTAAACCATTAATATTTATTTTTTTTATATAGAAAAAAGGGTGTAGTACCAAAATCAAAAAGCTACTGAGAATTGACACCATCAAAATTATCAATTTAATTTTTGGTTTCTGATCCTTTTCTCCACGATTACTTATATGCGGATTATAGTTCCTTCCTTTCCAGGAAAAATCATGTCTTGCTGTCGTCGAATCAGAATTAAACAAAGAATTACGCAATTGATTTGATTTGCGTTTTAATTTTTTTTTTAACTTGTGACGATTTGGAAAATTTCTCCTTAACATGTTATTATTTAAATCCTCTTCTTATGCTGCGGATTTTTTCAATAATCCAATTGAGCTTGTATTTACCTGTAATAGCTAAATCCTTACAAGGCACAAGATCTCTCTCAAAACCTCCAAAACCGCGTTTAAAATGTGTAATTCCTTTAAAGGGATGGTTCTTACCAGCATCTTTTGGTGCAATTCCCCAAAAATTATAATACTTAAACCCCCTCTTCTTGGCTTCTTTGATCACCTCCCACTGTATAAGATATGATGTGGGTAATTTCTTATCTAACTGTAGTGATGCGCTATGGCGATAACAAGCCATTTTTCCATAAAAAATAATAATTGCCGATGAGTCTATACTCCCATCAGGAAGCAGAGCTTCAAAAATCAAAGCCTGGCCTGATTTTGAAAATTGTTCAAACTCATTATTGATATATTTTCTTGGAAATCTATGAAACTTATGTCTTTTGGCAACAATATCATGCATATTATTCAATCTCTCGAGCGCCTCTGTACTCCTAGTCATTCTAATTTTAACTCCGGATTTTTCACAGCGCCTGATTAGATTTCGATGGTTCTTGTTCATTGCTTTCAAGATCTCCTGTTCTGGATGGTCCAATTTCATTATCCAGGTATTTTCCGCCAATACATGCATGGGAGCGTTTCTAAAACCATTTTTAAAAAACAATTGATTATTTTCTTCTTTATCCTCCATAAATGGACTTATTCGCAGAAAATCATATTGTTCTCTCTTGGCAAAACTCTTCAAATTTTTGATTAATTCTTTGAATTCTTGATCAGAAGAGCCTTTCTTCAGTATGGGACCATAGGGCATTAATAGAAAATTTCCTCTTTTGGCGTGGATACTTACTACTAGAGATCCAGCAACTAGCTCGCTATTCTTGTAAACACCAAAAATCCAAAAGTTCTCACCAATATTTTCATAAATATAACCATTGAGATAGGATTGGGTAAAAAGTGTAAATTCACTTTTTTTTACAAAATCATCCCACTCATTCAGGTTTTCTATTCTTCTTACTTCAAGCATATTTATTGATAAAGTTTGCTACTCTTTTTGCATCCGAGGTAGTAATATTTCGATTAGTTGGTAAATTTAGAGATTCTGATGAGAGTTTCTCTGCATGCTTACAGCTAGATTTTTTATACCCTGTCTTACCCATGTCAATATCCCCTGGAGCTATTACTGTGTCATACCAGTTGCCTAACATTATTTTATTTTTCTTTGCTGCTAGAAAAAGTTTTTTTGGGTTTTCGACTAAAATGGTATACCTTAAATAAATAGAGTTAGGATCTTTTTGTGGATGAATTATTTTACCAGACTGTATTTCTTTTCTGTAAATTTCTGCAATTGACTTTCTATGATCGTTGAGATCATCCAATTTTTCTAATTCAAAACAGACAAAACTGGCAATTGAATTAGCCATTTTTTTAGGATAAAATTTAACCTGATTACCTGATTTCTCTTTTTTGTAGATAACTAAATTTGTGAGATGTAATTTTTTTGATAAATATAAAAACCACTTCCCTACCCCAATTCCATAAAACATTCTTCCTAGAAAAAAAATCGGATAATGTAATAATAATTGTATTAATTCTCCATAAGAAATTTTTTCTAAATCATTTTCATACTTCTCTAATTTTTTAGTAATATTATTATTCTGTGTCACTAGAGCCCCTCCCCTAATGCTGGATATGACTTTATCGCTGCCAAAGCTGAACATACCAATATCTGCAAAACTACCTGTTTGTTGCTTTTGATATTTTGCACCGATCGAGTGGGCACAATCCTCTATTGTATACAAATTTTGTTCATTACATATTTCCAATATTTTTTCTAAATCAGCTGGCGTTCCAAAAGTATGTTGAATTATCACAGCTTTTGTTTTTTTAGTGATTTTCTTACGAAGATCTGCAGGATCCATATTAAAGCTATCTCCTATATCAACATAAACTGGCTTTGCACCTGTCCATTTGATAGCATTGGTAACAACTACACAGGTATATGCTTGAAGAATAACTTCATCACCACTTCCAAGACCAAGAGATTTTAAGGCAAAATAAAGAGCACTTCTTCCGCTATCAAATAAAAAACTATTTCTTGTATTTGTTTTTCTCTTTAAGAGTTTTTTTAGTTTTCTGTTGTTACTTCCTGTACGCAGATATGGCCATTTCCAAAAAAAGAAAAGCCAGGAAAGAGACTGTAGAGTGCTTCTTAAACTAATATTTGGCGAAAAACCTGTAAAAATAAATTTAGCCATACTAATATTTCTGTTTTTCCTTCGGGACTAACTCGTCATACAAATTTCTAGGAATTCTATTTTCAAGCAAAATAACAACAGATTCATTTTTGTAGTCCTTTATGTGTTTTAAAAGACTACTGTAGTTATATAATTCAACTATTTCTAGAGGGTACTTATTGCTAATACCTTTAGTCCCCTTTTTGATTGGGTCTATGTAATCCGGGCTTATAACAACTAAAGCATCTGCACAAAAAGCAACTTCCTCTGCTACTTCTTCATGGAGTTGCTCTGCTCTGTTGCCGAGTTCAAGCATACCTCGGGTTACAACAATTCTCTTTTTGCTTGAAGGGTATTTTGAAACTATCTCAAGAGCGGCTTTGAATCCGGCTGGATTTGAATTATAGCTATCATCAAGTATGGTGGCTTTACCATATTTATGAATTGACATAGATGAGGCTGGGTTAAGTGGAAGGTTGCTACATTGTTCCAATACATCACCTTTGTTCATTCCAAGGTGTAAGGCTGTAATTACGCAAGGAGCGATATTAAAGGCCTGATGAGAACCAATAACTGGAGCTTTAAGGATGATTTCCTGATCATTATGTTGCCCCTTACATTCAATCCCATCCAAACTAACCTGAATATCTTTTATAAGACAGTCAGGCTTGGCTTGATCATCAATTCCAAATGTAAATATGTTCTTACATTTAATTTCTTTAATTGCCTTTGCACAATGAGGATTATCAGCATTTGTGACAATAGCGCCATCTTTTGGTATGGATTGAAGCAATTCAGACTTAGCTTTTACAATATTATCAATACTTCCAAACAACGATAGATGCTGTTCACTTACAGCAGTTAATATTCCAATTTTTGGATGAACAATATCGCAAATTTTCTTAATTTCACCCACATTGTATGCTCCCATTTCAACTACAAAAATCTCTTTATCTTCAAAGGAATTTTTTAGAATAAAATTTGCTACACCGATATCTGTATTTATGTGTTTGGGAGTCTTTACTACTTGAAATTTCCTGGAAAGTATATGGCTTAAAAACTCCTTGACCGTGGTTTTGCCATAGCTTCCGGTTACACCAATTACAATTAAATCCTTGTACTTGGAAATTTTGCTGGCTGCTCTCTTTATAAGGATAATTTTAATTAAACTAGTTAGAAGATTGATTAAATAAACAACAACTGAAAGTGTAGCAAAGCGGAATACTAAAAGGATCAAAGCTAGATTTAGTTGATGAAAAAAAGCTAGGACAATTGTTTCAACTAGAAATGAGGCAAGTATGATTAGGAGGGCTTTGTTGGTAGCTTTTGGACGTACCAACGTTTTTCTGAGAAATCGTCTGGAGTTGTAGGCAAAATCCAATACAAAAATCAAAAAAACAATAAAAATCAAATTATCTGATATTGTTGAAAAGAAAGTAAATAAAGTAAGAACTAGGATTGCTCTCCAAACATATCTATAGCCCAGAAAAATTCTCTGACCTTTTCTGGTTTTTACAAAATCTGCAAATCTATCTAATCGATACTCTTTTAATTGCCAAACATAACAATACTCAGAATAGTCAATCAGAGCACCAACCAGCCACAAAAAAGAAATTCCTATTAGTAGTGGGTTATATCCAAACATAATTAATTTGCAATAAAATTATTTATTATACTCCAAAACTCCTTTTGCTTTTTAAGATGAAGTCCATGAGGACCATTAACGACTATCCTTGTTTCTGAATTTTCAATTTGTTTCTGAATTTTTTTTGCAAACCTAAGTGGGACAAAAGTATCCTGATCTCCCCATACTATCATGGTCGGTATATTAATTCTGCTTAATTCTCCTGAAATATTTTCCTTAATTATTTTCTTGAAAATATCTCGTTTAATTCCTGAGGTTTGTTCATAATCAGGTGAATCTGCTGCTCTGTATAGAAACCTTTTGGCGATTTTTTCAAATTTTCTAAGTAGTGGTAATTTAAATAACACTTTACCAATTTTTGCAATTGGCAGAAAAATCACATTTTTTAAAGGGTTCTTCTTGCGATAAATAGCAGGACCTGAAAGAATTAGCCCATTACATAGATCAGGATATTTTGAGACTAGGTATGCTGCCACTTGCCCACCAAATGAATGTCCTAAAAGTACTAGTTTTTCAACTTCGAATTTCTCTAACTTTAATTTTACAAATTTTGCATACTCCTCCACTCCCCAAATACTGTCAGGACAAGGCTCACTTCCAAAACAGGGCAGGTCTAGCACTTCCACTTCTAGATTATCCGGAGCCAATGAAAG
>CAZFTR010000004.1:12742-94553 GCA_964522405.1 uncultured Gammaproteobacteria bacterium
CAAAACAGGGCAGGTCTAGCACTTCCACTTCTAGATTATCCGGAGCCAATGAAAGAAATTCTGACCAAGTTTCAGAACTTCCACCCCAACCCGGTAAAATAACTAATTTCTTATTCATTTAGTACTTAAATTACTTTATAAATCCCTTTCCCATGTAGCCAATTAAAACTTCTGGAATTTCTACGCTTCCATCTTCTTGTTGATATTGCTCTACTATGGCAACTGGAAATCTAGAAAGTACCATAGCAGTTCCATTAAGGGTATGTACTAATTCATTTTTTCCTTCCTTGTTTTTGTGTCTAATCCCCAATCTTCGAGCTTGGAAATCCAGACAATTACTAGTGCTGGTTATTTCTCCATAGCCATCTTTCATTTTCATCCAAGCCTCAAGATCATATTTCCTGTATGCTGGTGCACCCAGGTCGCCGCTTGGTGTATCAATAACTCGATAAGCAAGTCCTAGTCCATCACAAATTTCTTTTTCAACTTCCAGTAATTCTTCATGAAGTTTTTCACTATCTTCTGGTTTGCAAAAAATAAACATTTCTAACTTTGTAAATTGATGTACGCGGTACATTCCCTTATTTGCTTTTCCATAAGCGCCTGATTCCTTTCGAAAGCAATGTGAAAGTGCTGCATATTTTTTGGGTCCATCTGATAAGTCTAAAACTTCGTTTGCATGATAACCAAGAACAGTAATTTCTGCCGTTCCAATTAAATTCAGATCATCTCCTTCAATTTTGTAAATTTGTGATTCTTCTCCACGAGGATTAAAACCTGATGCTTCTAGTATTTCCTCTTTGGCAAAATCCGGCGTTTCAAGTAGAGTAAATCCATGCTTGCTAACCACATCTATCCCATAATTAAGAAGAGCTTGGCTAAGTCTGACCATGTCATTTTTATAAAAATATGATTTTGATCCTGCAACCTTTGCTCCACGTTCAAAATCAAGCAAATCCAGATTTATCATTAATTCTTCATGTTCTTTTGCTTCAAAGCTAAATTCCGGAATTGCTCCATGCTCACTAATCACAGAAAAATCCTTTTCTTCTCCTACTGGAGCATTTGTATGGATCAGATTTGGTACTGACATGAGTAATTCTTGATATTCCTGATCAGTTTTTGCAATTTCCTCCTCTAATTTTTTGATTTGCTCACCAACCTGCTTCATCTTAGCAATCTGCTCTTCACTAGGCTTTGTTTTTGACTTTTTATTTCTTTCTGATCTTAATTCCTCTATTTCCTTCATTGGACCTAATTTTTGCTCATATAATTCTAAAAGTCGATCAATATCAACTTTCATTCTTCTTTTTTCAATACTAGCTTTAACCTCTTCTAGATTTTCTTTTATAAACTTTATATCCAACATATTTTTATAAGTTATAATCTTTTATAAGTTGTTTTATTTGGGGAATAAGTGGCTTAAAAAATTCTGAGTTATGAGGAAAAGACTTTTGATCTGCCACCTGATCAATGTCCACCCACTTGGAATCAAGTGTTTCATTGTCACCATAATCCCCTTCTCCACTTATTACTTTGCAAACATATGGCAGTACAAATACTTGATATGAATAAAAATCAGTTTCAGTGCTTGACACAAAGCACTTTGGTAGCATTGAAATTATTTTAACTTTATATCCCGCCTCCTCAAGAACTTCTCTTCTTAAATTTTCCTCGCAATTCTCTCCAAATTCTACTGTTCCGCCAGGGAATTCCCAAATTTCATGGTATTTTGGATTATGCGGATCATTTCTCTGAATCATTAGTAGTTTTGAATCTTTTACAATCAGAGCAACTGGAACTACCATGTGTTTTGAGGCTAGTGTATTTTGTAATTGATATTTGATTTTTATAAGAGCTTTTCCACGCTGCTTGTATCTATTTGCTTCTTGGGTATCCATTTCTGAAAATGATTTCTGAGCCTCTTTTGAAAAGAGAATTGGATCATAACCAAAACCATTGGTAGAGTTGGTGGTTGGCTTCTCCAAAATACTTATATCAGCTTCACCAAATGCAGAAAAACTTTTCTGCTCAGTCGGATCATAAATACACAGTACATTTTGCATGGTTGCTCCTCTATTCTCAATTTTTTTCATTTTTTCTAGGACTGTGGTGTATCTTCCTAAATCATCTGTTGCAACTCTAGCAGCTTTATGTCCTGGCCAACCGTCAAGCGCATCTATAAATAACCCACTATCATCAGCAAGACTTAACAATCCGGATTTTTCAGCATAATATTTTGCTTTTAGAAAAGCATTCCCCCAGATTGTATCCTCAGTTTCTTCCGGTTCTGCAATTTCCTGATCCAAGTCACTAAGTGAAACGCACTCAACAAATGGAAGTGTGCTTAAAAAATTACTTATTTCTTCGAATTTGCCTCTGTTAGTTGTGGCTACTAGTAATTTGCGCTTCATAGGTGTTTTTCAAGCTCTTTTCTAATTATTCCTGATTTAAGATGAGTGTGTTTATATGGTTTCAATCTCTTTATTTTTGTTTTAAGCTTAAATTCTGTAATTTTTTGTTCAAGTTTTTCAGTAAATTGCCTCTGATCATATCCAAGAACAATTAGATCTGGCTTTTCTTGTTTAATTCCTTTATAGACATCTGTCTTATCACCTAGTTTTACTCGGTCGATCAGATTAATATGTAAAAGCATTTTTTTTCTTTCAAGTTCTGTGTGTATTGGTTTTCTTTTTTTGATAGTGCTGACTCTTGCGTCACGCGCTACAATCGCAACTAGATAATTCCCTAATTTCTTAGCTTCTCTAAAAACATAGAAATGTCCAGTGTGGAGTATGTCAAAAGTCCCAAATATCATGACTTTTTTCATATTTCTATGATGCCAATTTAAACTCTTCTGTTAGTTTCTCAACCTCTTTCTTCTCTCCGTAAAGTAAAATACCCAGTAGCTCAATATCTTGCCATTTTTTAGATTCATGCGATTTGCAGACCTTTAGGTCATTAGTTGTCTCCTGCATATCCTGTGTAAAACATTCAACTTGTAGTCCGTATTCCTCTGCGTTGGTTTTTAAATCGTGCAAGTCCTCCTGATTATCTGTTTGTTTGATCAAAATTGCATGTTGAGTATTCATGGCAAAATCAACACCATCCTCTGAGTGAGTCTTCTCAAAATAAAAGAGTTCCTTTCCGGTTCTGGCACCAAAAGAGGCGTTTAAATGAGCTATAGCATTTAATTTAGTCCAGTTTTCTCTTTTATTATCGGCTAAAACAATCACATGGGCAGCCATAGTTTTCCTAGAACGTTTTGCAGTTTTTTCAGTGTGTCCTTCTGGTTTCATAAGTGGGAAAAGCACACATTCACGAATTGGCTTATCTGCTAAAAAAGAAAATAATCTCTCAGAAAGACCAAAGCCGGTTGTGGGTGGCATACCATGTTCAAGAGCCTCTACAAAGTCATGATCATGCATCTGTGCCTCTGCATCACCTTCTTCTCTCATCTTTGCCTGCTCCTGAAATCGACCTGCCTGATCTATTGGATCATTTAACTCGGAATATCCATTTCCAAGTTCACTGCCGGCAATCATAATTTGATATCTTTCAGTAAGTTCTGGCTGATCCTTTTTTCTCTTGGCCAAAGGTGAAACTGAAACAGGATGGTTGACTAAAAATGCCGGTCCTTTTATGTTTTTTCTACAGTATTTCCACAGCGAATCAATAAGCCTGCCTTTTGACATTGATTTATCATGGTCCATTTTAAGCTCTTTGAGTTTTGAAACCATAGCGTCTTGCTCAACGGATAGCACATCTATTCCTAGTTGTTTTTTAATCTCATCTACATAATCAATATGTTGCCATTTTTGGCCAAAATCTATGTCTTTGAATTCACCAATATTAAATTTTAAAGTTCCAAAAGTTTTCTCTACAACAAATTTATACATCTTCTCTACTAGATCCATACTCTTGTTGTAATCCGCATAGGCCCAATAAAACTCCATTTGAGTATAGTCTTGTAAATGTTCTCTACTCATTCCTTCATTTCTAAATTGTCTGCCAATTTCAAAAGTTTTTTCAAAACCAGCTACCATTAGTCTTTTCTGCCAAAGCTCACCCATGGATATACGTAAATACACATCTAGGTCGAGTGCATTGTGATGAGTAATAAAAGGTGCTGCATCAGCTCCACCTGCACTGGTTTCAAGTACTGGAGTTTCTACCTCCACAAATCCTTCACTGGTCAAAAATTCTCTAATACTTGACCAAAATATATTCTTTTTTCTAAATAGTTCTTTTAACTCTGGGTTCAACAAAATATCCAAGTATCTCTTTCTAAGCCTTAATTCCTCATCAGTAATTCCATGAAATTTATCTGGCAATGGACGAACTGCTTTTGTAAGCAGTTTAAATGATTTTATAAGTATTGATTGCTCACCCTTTTTAGTTACAAATCTCTCTCCACTAATATCAACAAAATCTGCTACATCTATTTTTTTGGTAAAAAGTTTAAACAGGTCTTTTCCTAATTCATCTTGCTTGCCAACAACTTGTATTTTTGCCGACTCATCTTGCAGGTGGCAAAACACAAGTTTACCCATTTCTCTTTTGGACATTATTCTCCCGGCTACTGAAACTTTAGTTCCCTCATCAGTATCAAGAGCTGTGGCTATATCTATTTCCCTCTCTGATGATGCTGGAAAAGAAGCAATACTGAGCTTATTAAGATCTTCAATTTTTCTAATTCTAATTTCCCTTTCGTCATTTATATTAATATCCATATAGTATATAAATTACCTATTTTATTTAACATCTATAATTTTATAGGTTTGAACTCCCGCAGGTACCTCAACTTGAACCTTGTCCTTTTTCTTTTTTCCCAAAAAAGCACTACCAAGTGGAGATTCATTGGAAATCATACCAGACAAAGGGTCGGCTTCTTGAGCGCCAACTATTTTATATTCTTTTTTCTTGCCATTGAGATCTACAATTATAGTTGAACCAACATCAATAACACCTGAATGATCTGTTTTTTCTATAATTTTAGCATTATCCAAGATATTCTTGATTTCCTTTTCTCTGGTTCTGGCCCAGGACATATCTTCTCTGGCTGCATGATACTCTGCATTTTCAGAAAGATCGCCCATTTGTCTAGCTTCGTCAATTCTATTTGCTATACTTGGAATTTGATTTTTAACAAGATCTTCCAGTTCAGTTTTAAGCTTATCAAAACTCTCCTGACTTAAGTATTCTGTTTTCTCGGTCATAAATTTAAAAACACATCCGCCCAAAATGACGGATTATATAAACTAATAATAGTATATCAAAATTGCAGATAAGGTCAAGTTATTAAAATTCACAAAAAAAGGCTAAATTATGCCAATTTTAACCTAATTTTCTCGATGATTTTGCCACCAAGCATAAAAGCTATGAGCTATAGGAACGGCAATAGTACTCCCTCCCCCACCTTCCTCAACCATAACAGTCAGAACAATCTCAGGTTTTTGATAAGGTGCAAAGGAGGTAAACCAGGCATGATTTTCTTTATCTTTGTTCCATTGAGCCGTACCGGTTTTTCCGGCTATATCAATTTTTAATCCGGACAACAACCTACAAGAGCCATAATCCACACAATCAAACATTCCCTGTCTTACTGAGTCAAACATGTTGGAATCAATATCAATCTTTCTGATTATCTTTTCCTCTATCTCTGTCAATTTTCCTGTTTCCGGATCAATAATAGCATCAACCAATCTAGGCTGATAAATAGTCCCTTTGTTGGCAATTGTGGCTGTGATACTAGCAATTTGTAGTGGTGTTACCAGTAAATGCCCCTGACCAATAGACAGATTATAAGTATCTCCAATATACCAGGGTTCATCCAGGCTCTCCTGCTTCCAAGATCTACTAGGTATGAATCCTGACTGTTCTCCTTTTATATCAAGACCTAATTCTTTTCCCAAATTGAAATTTCTTAAATATACTACAATTTTTTCAAGACCCAGACCCTCAACATCTCTATGCCCTCCTCCAATATAATAGTAAAAAGAATTAACTGACCAAGCAATAGACTTTCTAAGATTGGTAATTCCATGACCACCATAGAGCCAATCTGGAAAAAACCAAGGACCAACTGAAATGCCTCCATTACTGAGAAAGCTTGTTTTTGTAGTGATTATTCCTTCTGCAAGTGCAGCCAAGGCTATCACCGGCTTGATTGTTGATCCTGATGGATAAGTACCGGATATTGATCGATTAAATAGAGGTAGATTCTGATTATTGATATAGGTATTGTAAGTAGCTGAATCAATTCCACCTGAAAAATGATTATTATCATAACTTGGCAAACTAACCATGGCTAAAATTTTTCCTGAATTTGCATCCATAACCAATGCACTACCCCTTGATTTGCCCTGCTCCTTGAGAACATCTTCCAAAATCCTTTCTAATTTCTGTTGCACAACAGTATCAATGCTTAGTTGAATATGCTTGCCAGGTTTTGATTGTTCTCTGGCTATTGCCGATCTTTTTCTACCAAAGGCATCTACCTCTACCAATTGCTTTCCATAAACTCCTCTCAAATATTTTTCATAGCTTTGCTCAATTCCAGTTTTTCCGATTGAATCAGAAGGAAGATATCCCTGATCATAGAGCTCATCCAATTCTTTTTTATCCAGCTTACCTTGATAACCCAAAATATGTGACATTGAATAAATCTGCTCTCCCTCAAAAGGATTTTTTTCAGTTGATGTAGATGTTCTATTTAAATATAATCTCTTACTTCCTTGCTGTACCTGAATTCCAGGCAAATCTACTCCTTGTATATAAACTTTTAATGCTGTGTCATAATCAATATCTTCCTGAATTACAATAGATTCAAAATGATAATCTCCATATTCATCAATAATTTTTGAAATAGATTCTATGCTCTGATTTGTAATTTCAGCCAATTTTGTAATTACTCTACTTCTCTCGTCCTTGGCTCTTGGTAAATCCTGAGGAATCAAAGATAGTGAAAAATTAGGAACATTTTCAACTAATTGCCTACCATTTTTATCATAAATCAATCCTCTCTCAGCAACAATTGGAATAATTCGTTCTCTATTACCTTCTGCCTGAGCCAGGTATTTATCACCCTGAAGCAGCTGTAGATAGATCAACCTGGACATGAGCAAAGTAAAAATTATACCAATTAAGTAGAGAAAAATTTTTGCTCTTTTTAAAGAAAAATGATTTCCCACATGAGAACTACCCCTTTCCAAGGGTTTATAATCTATGTGCAATGAATCTTCAATCCAGAGCTTTTTGTATTTTCCAGACAAGCTATTTTTGCTTTTCTGATTTTCACTTTGAGGAAAGAGAAGACTTGGGTCAATATCCATATTTATTCAGCTATTGAAATGACAATTCCGGTTTTTTGCGAGCAAATAAACTAATAACCAGATAGATTAAGGAGGTCACTATTGAGGTAAACAACAATTCCCACAAATACAAAGATAAAACTTGTCTAAAACTAAAAGAAATATCAAGCCAAAACTTGGCTATAAATATAAAAAAAGAATAAAAAACTCGATATATTAAAATTACAGCAGCGCCAGATATGGCAACGAGAGCAATGTTTGGATTTGCCAAGACAATTTGAGCAATCCAGTAAATTGCAAGCATAGAGAGCGTACCAGAAAGCAAAACAATTCCAAACGGAGTTGTTGAATACATATCAATAAAAAAATGCAAAATAAAGGCTAGCCAAACTATTTTTCCGGTTTTAAAGTAAAAAAGACTAATAATCAAAATACTAAATATGATATTTACCTTATTGAATGGAAATGGAAATATATAAGAAGCTACCATATGTAAGGAGATAACTACAACCAAGAAAAGGAAGAATAACAAAGTATTAATAATATATCTCATATTAATCTTGCTTTTTTATTATACTTACATGGGTAATATCACCTAGATCTGCCGCAGGCCGAAGAATTGCTTCTTGAAAAGCATTTTGAGTTTGCTTTTCAAGAACCTCTACCGAGCCAATCAACAAACCTCTTGGTATTTCACTTTGTAGACCAGAGGAAACTATTAAATCACCAGGATTAACAACTTCATTTTGGGGAATAAAATTCATACGTATACTTAATCCATAACCACCTTCTACAACTCCGATACTGTTATCCTTATTGAGGATAGTTGAAGCTATTCTACTTTGAGAATCATTTATTAGTCTAACTATTGAAGTGTTTGAATCTACTCTGATGGTTTTTCCAATTAAAATTCCCTTTCCAACTATAACTGGGTTAAAAAGTTCAACTCCGTGTTTTCCACCTCTATTTAAAACAATGGTAGTTCCAATTGGGTCAATACTTCTGCCAACTACATCTGCACCAATATGTTCCAAATTTGAGTTATCAAGAAAATTCAATTGCTCTCTTAATTCTAAATTTTCCTTTTGAAGAAGTTCCAGTTTGGCAATGTCAACAGAAAGATCTTCGATATTTGTCTTGGTTTGATCTAGTTCTTCTTGCATTTTTCTCTTACTTGTAAAAAAGGTGCCAACATTTCCCAAACCTTGAGTTGATTTGAATATCACACCTGAAAAAGAATTAACAGCCCCTCTTATGCCATTTTCAATTGGTCTTAGAATACCTACAAAATGTAAGAAAATAAAAATCAGTATAACAATAATTATACTGACCGCTGTTTTGCGTTTTTTGGTCATATCTACCGAGTATTTCTAGCTGAAGCTTGTCTAACTTCATTTAAAAGCTCTTGTTCATCTAGTAAAACTCCCGTACCTCTAACCACAGCTGTTCGAGGATCGTCAACAATCCTAACTGGAATTTCAGTTGCCTCAGCAATTACCTTGTCTAAACCTCGAAGAAGCGCTCCACCCCCAGCTAAAAGCATACCTCTCTCATGTATATCTGCTGTTAATTCGGGAGGAGTAATTTCAAGAGTCATCTTGATATGGTCAACTATGGTTCTAACTGATCTTTGCAAAGCTTCCCTTATGTGTTCTTGATTAAAACTAACTTCTTTTGGAAGTCCAGTAATTACATCTCGTCCTCTCATAGTGTATTCAGCAATATCTCCAGTATCAAGAGCTGCGCCAGCATTTATTTTGATTTGTTCTGCATGGCTCTCACCAACCAAAAGATTAAAAACTTCTCTGGCATACTGAATAATATTGCGATTTAATTCATCTCCAGCAACCGGTGTTGATTTCCAGGTTACTACACCGCTCAATGAAATCACTGCAATTTCAGTATTTCCTCCACCAATATCAACTATCATATTACCTACTGGATCTTGAATAGGCATTCTCGCACCAATTGCTGCGAGCATTGGCTCTTGAATTATAAAAACTTCCTTTGCTCCTGCGGAAAGGGTTGCGTCTTCCACTGCCTTTACTTCTACTTCAGTAACGTCAAGCGGCACCCCAATAATAACTTTTGGTCTTGAGGTAAAAGAAAGATTTTCTTCTGCCACTTTATCAATAAAATACTTGAGCATTTTTTCAGTAACCTCAAAATCTGAAATTACACCTTCGTGTAGAGGTTTGGTAACTGAAATATGAGGCGGAGTTTTTCCAAGCATGTGCTTGGCTTCATTTCCCACAGCTAGAATCTGCTCAGTTTTGGTATTTATAGCAACAACAGAAGGTTCATCAATAACTATTCCTTTGTCCTGGGTATATAAAAGTGTGTTTGCAGTACCAAGATCTATACCAATGGCCTTATTTGTGATACTTCCAAATGAAAATTTAAACATAAAATTTTGTTGCGACAGGCAGCAAAATTAATCTATTTTAAGCTATCTACTATTTTTCCCAAATCCAATAGACTAGATTGATCACCGGTTCGTTCTTTTATTTCTACTGAATTTTTTTCTAAAGTCTTTGGGCTAATTACAATTCGTTTACTAATTCCAATTAAGTCGCTATCAGAAAATTTCTCACCAGGCCTAACACCATCTCGATCATCATACAGTACCTCTATACCAGCCTCAAGTAAGCTATTATAGAGCTTATTGGCCTGATCAATGTCTTTTGCTTCCCTGCATAGCGAAACCAAATGCACCTTAAACGGAGAGATAGACTCTGGCCAAACAATACCATTATCGTCAGCAAAAGCTTCCACCACAACACCCATCAAACGTGCTACTCCAATTCCGTAAGAGCCCATCACTACAGTTTGTTTTTGACCATTCTCATCAGTAAAATCTAATCCCAAAGGCTCTGAATATTTGGTTTTCAAACTAAATATATTTCCTACTTCAGCTGCATTTACTTCTTCTAGATCTTCTTTTTTTAAATTAAGATCTGCAATTACTTCGTCTGAGTAAACTTCTTTGTTAATAGCTATCTTCTTTGCTCTGTTCAGATAGATTGTATCTTCTCCTGCTTCAACCAAAGTTTGAAATTCATGAGAATATTTTGAGAAAGGTCCACCAGATGAAAAAGTAATATAAGTTAGCTCACCAAGACCAATTTTCTCAAAAATCTTTAGATATGCATCTGAACACTGCTGATAAAATTCCTCATGTTCAGTTTCTGTACGTGAAAATGAATATAAGTCTTTCATAATAAACTCACGAGTTCTCAAGATTCCACTCTTTGCTCGAGTCTCATTTCTAAGTTTAGTTTGAAATTGATAAGCGCTAAAAGGAAGATCCTTGTATGAATTTATATATTGTAGCATAGCTCGAGTCATTGGCTCTTCATGACTCCAAGCCAAACCAAGCTGGGTTTTGTTTTTTAATTCTGTCTTAAACCAAGCATCAACACTTTCCTCTGACCAACGATCAGTTAATTTCCAAATTTCTTGATCCTGAAGAGTAGTCATAAACATCTCTTGACCACCAATAGCATTGATTTCCTGACGTATAATATTTTTTATTTTTTCTATAACCCTTAAACCGAGTGGTAGAAAACTATAAACTCCGGCCATTTCCTTGTGTATAAAACCTGCCCGAGCCAAAAGCTGGGCATTTTTACTAATCTCGTCCTTTGGAGCTTGTTTTACTGTTTTGGTTAATAGTTTGGATTGGCGCATACAAAATCTCTAGATTTAAAAATGATTTTAATCATTATCGCTAAGAACAAAACTGTCCTGCTTGTTTTTAAGGGTTGCTTTAAATGATATTACTAAAATAAAAATAAAAAATAATAGACCAAAATTCCAAATACTTAACCAATCCTTAATCTGTAAATAAAGCACAATAGTAAAAAAAATAGAAACAAAAACAGAATCTCTAAAACTCAGACTAACGTATTTGAATAAGGGCATGGCCTGTTTGGAAAAAAACTTATGAGCAAAGAAGAGTAATACTGAACTTATTCCAAGTACACTGAAAAAAACCGTTGAATAGAAAAAAGCAAAGGTTAAATTGGTTCCCTGATAAGGATCAACATTGGATATAACAAAAAACAAAGCACTTATGCAAAGCAATGTTGCCAGTCCCATTGTAAGTAAATATTGCTTTAAATTCATAAAAAACAGCTTTTAGCTGTAGTGTAAGTTTACCTTGATCCTAATTATTTTGCAAGAGGATATTTTAGAGTAAATATCGTATTCGATCTACTTCATTTTTGCCTAATTTATCATTAACTTTTTGTACTATTGCTGACTGATTAAGACGAATCTCCTGAGCCATACTTGAGCTGGTACAGCTTATAGTTAAAGTTCTATTTTTCAAAAAAAGCGGTTTAGCGTATATAGCTAAATCTGAACCAAACATCTCCTCCAGAACTTCTGTAGCAACCTCAATAATCTCAGCACTCTCAAGCTGTTTTTTTAATGGTGAATTTTTTCCGATTTTGTCATGCAAGGCATCACCAAGAGGAGTAAAACCCATATGGTCTTCAAATAAATCAGTAAGAAAAATCAATTCAACAGTCTATAAAAAACTAAACTGCTCCATCCTAATATTTGAAATTTGCTGTACCAAAATTATTAAACTCGATATAGATATACTTTACCATGTTTTTTTTCAAATTTCCAATTTGGAAAGGTAAAATCGTAAGAAACAACCACTGATCCCGGTTTCATTTCCTTTTTTATTTTTTTAGCTAATTTATCCATTTTGTGAGGAATAAAAAACAAAGTAGCCACATCAAACTTGGAAAAACTATATTTCCAAAAATTTTTTCTAATTATTTTACCTTTTTTTCTACATTTGGCTGCAACTCTGGACTTGCTAAGCCAATAAAGATAAGGTTGTATTTCAATTCCAACGGCACTGGCACCTCTTGCTGCCGCAGCACAAACTATCCTACCATCCCCCGAGCCCACATCCAATACTGTCTTTGCTTCATCGACTTCTGCCAGATCTAACATCTCCTCCACGATTTCAATAGGTGTGCTGGCAAATGGAGCGCCACTGGCCGTTGCCTGAATTTTGAAAAATAAGATATAGAGCAATATCAATAGAAAAACAAAGAAAAGCAATATCAATAAAACAATAACAAGAAAAATTATAAAATCCTTGCTTTTAATATAAAAAAAGGCCATTCCCACTAGTAGTAAAATATCAACTAAGAGCAGAGTAAAAATTGCAATAGGTGCGTTGCTGGCTATTTTATTATCTGAAAAAAGTTTCTTTAGCATATTTAAACAATGTACAGCCTTATATTATCATCTTTTTGCTCAGCTTCCCAGTCTGGGAAGATAAAGCAATGCGAAACAATGCGAGATCCTGGTTTCATTTCTTTTTTAATCTTCTGCATAAGTTTATCCATTTTATTTGAAATAAAATAAATAAATAGTACATCAACCTCACTTAAATCTGTTTTCCAAAGATCCTCTCTAATTATCTGGGTATTTTTGGAGCCAATAAGTCGCAATCGACTATACCAGGATAAAATCGGATTAATTTCAACACCAATTGCTTTTTTAACAATAGCCTTAGTCTTTCTAATAACTCTACCATCTCCAGAACCAAGATCCATGAGTATATCAGTCTTTCTCAGTTCAGCAATTTTAATCATTTTTTCAAGTTTTTTTGAAAGAGTGGGCACATATGGAGCAGCTTTCACAACAGCAAAGACAGTATATATCATAAATACTGCAATAATTATCAATAGAATTGTACCAAAACTAAGTACTAATAAACTTTCCATAAATACTAAATTAGTTGACAGTTAAATCATTAGTTGGTTAAATTTACAGTATTGCATTTGCAATTTTAATCGAACGACAAGGGGGAAGGACGTGCATCGCGCTTTCAGACGTGAGCATTGCTCGGCCATATACCAGGGTGATATGGAAGTCGATCTCGGTCGTCTCACCCCGAGTGAGAGATTCGGCCTAGACGTCCTGTTGCGCCTGTTTCGTGGTCGGATCAAGATGAAGGATACGGGCATGGGAAATTCAGCATTGGTCTTCCGCCTCTCGGAACTCCGCTGCAGAATGAACTCGAGAGGGCCGGATCTACAGGATCTGACCGTGGAGACAGGTCTGAACGGTCACATCACACTCTCGACCGGTGATCCGGAATCGGCTCATCGGATGCGCGTGGACTTCAGCGAACCGCCACCGGACGGCGATCATTCGCGCCATCGGCGCGTGTTCCCGCCTGACTGGGCCGTGTGAGTTACCCACGGTTCTAGTCCTTCGCTGTCCAAGCATCGCCCCTGGCGCTGGATTTATCCACGCCAGGGGTTCGCCATTTATATGGGGTATATAGAGCAACTATGGCACTACTACCAAATACCATTAGACACCAAACTCACAAATATCTCGATAATCACAATAACCACAGGAAAATTTACTTGGAGCAGCCTTGAAATCTCGTTCATGTATATTATCAATTAAAGCAACCAATTTATCTCTTAATTTTTCTATTTGTTTATCTTCGCCAGTAAATTCTGCTTTTATATTATCATTGAGATACCAAAAAGTAAGTGTTCCAACCGGACCAATATTTCGATATTCCGGCAGACTCTGCGCTGCAATTTGATAAATTAAAAGCTGCTCCTTATCATCAGCAGTTAATTTCTCTTTTGATTTTCCGGTTTTATAATCAATTATATCCAAATTCCCTTCTGAATTCTGATCAATTCGGTCAATCTTACCACGAAGAAGATAATCCCCTACTTTGATTTTAAAACCACTTTCAATCTTTACTGGAACTGTCCAATTTCCTTCTTGAGCAGCATAAAAAACTCGTAATATTTCTTTTCCTTTTTTAAAATAATCCTCTCTTTGTCTTTTTGATTTATACCAATCGCCTATCCAGGATTTCTCATAAATTTCAAGCAGTTCATCAAGTGATGGTACAGAAACTTGATCAGTTTTTTCTTTTTTGGGAGAGCTATCAAAAAGTGATCCTTGATTGGCACTGTTTAGCTCAACTACTCTTTCGTAAAATTTCTGAAGCGTATTATGAATTGTGTTTCCAAAACTAAAGCTTGCACTTCCACGAGCTGGGATTTTTAAAATATGCTGTAATTTATATTTATAAGGACAAGTATCATAAGTTTTAACCTGCGAAAAAGAAAAGGCCTTGGGAATTTCATATACAAATTCTGATTTCTCTTGATTGTTTTTGCTTGGTTCAGATATAACTCCACTCTCCTTACCAACGACTTGATTTCCACTATCTTCAACACCAGTCTCTCCTATAAATCTACTTGCTTTCTTTTTTCTAGCTCCACCATAATCTATAGAGCTGACCATAAATAATCTCTTTTTTGCTCGAGTCATGGCAACATAGAACAATCTTCTCTCTTCCTGGATATGTGCATCACCTTCCGGAAGCTGCTCCCTTACTAATTGATCTGGAATCTGAATATCTCCCCCTCGTCTCCGACTTGGTATACGATCTTCAACCATGTTAACCACAAAAACATACTTGTATTCAAGACCTTTGGACTTATGAATGGTCATAATATTAACACTGTCAGGCGTATCAACTGGCTGAAACATAATACCCTGATCTCCAGACTCGATAACTGCATTGAAATATTCTACAAAATGAGAAACATTTGAGTCTCCAATTGCAGATTCATATTTATCAAGAAAACCAAAGAATTGCTGAAGCTGATAAATCTGGCGGATTACTTTGCCATTTCCTTGATCTTCCTCGTGAGTTAGATACGTTAGATAGCCACTTTTTTCCAAAAAATTAAAAAGTGCACGACTGGTTTTCTCATATCTGGAATCTTTCATTCCAGAGTGAAGTAAATCAATTACTTTGTCACAAACAGCAATCCCCTCTTTTGAAACTCCAAATTGAGCTGCTCGTTTTAATGCTTCATAATAAGTTACACTTTTTTTACCTTTTTGATGGGTTATTTTCTGCAAATCTGATTCTCTAAGCTCAAGAAAGGGCATTTTCAACAATCTAAATATGCCATGCTGTTCATGATAATTATTTATAGATCGTAGAAAACTCATGCAATCAAGTACAATTGGCTGGCGATAAAGCCCGGCTGAAGCAATATATTCATAAGGAATCTTTGCTGACTCAAGCGCATTTACAAATGGCTCAACATGACTGTTGGCTCGAACCAAAATTGCAAAATCATCCCAAACAGCTTCTTTATCCTGCTCTTTTATCTCAACAATTTTCTCAAGCACTCCTCTAGCCTCATTTTCAAGCTTATCAAAACATAGATGCTGTACTTTTTGAACTTGGTTTTTCTCGCTATTAATTTTTGAAACTAATTTTTTATCAATTTTCAATTTCTCTTCCAATCTATCTGGATTGTTGTTTTGAATAAGCTCATAAGCTGAATCAAGAATCTCCTGAGCTGAGCGATAATTTTCAGTTAAAACAATTTCTTTGGCTTTTGGATAATCATCTTTGAAACGCATGATATTACTAACACTGGCTCCACGAAAGGCATAGACACTCTGATCATCGTCACCTACCACAGTTAATTTTGAATTTTCAGCCAGTAATTTAACAAATTCGTACTGAGCATAATTAACATCTTGAAATTCATCTACCAGAATATACTTATATTGATTTTGTAATTGCTTTTTAATATTTTCTCTATCTTGTAAGAGTTTAACTGTATAAAAAATTAGGTCACCAAAATCTAAAGCATTTTTATCTAATAATAATTGATTGTACCTGTGATAAGCGCTTGCAATTTCAGTAAGTCTGGTTTTTTCATCCATACTTGCTGAATCTTTTTCTAACTTCAATTCCTCTGCATAATCCAGATATTCTTGCGGTGTGATAAGTTCATCTTTGCATTTTGAAAAATGCTTGAGAAAACCATGAATATTTTTCATTGGATTTCCAAGAGGTCGATAATAATCCAACTCAAAATCATACAGGTGTTCGCGCATCAAGAGCCAAGCCTCTGTATCTGAAACTAATTTAAATTCATTTGGCAAACCAATATTCAAACCATAATGTTCAAGAATTCTTTGGCAAAATCCATGAAAGGTTGAGATTTGCACGTCAGTATAGCCAGTATCAAGTAACTGATCCACTCGCTCTTGCATCTCATTAGCTGCGTTTTCATTGAAAGCCAGTGCCAAAATTTCTTCTGGTTTAGCCAGACCCCTTTTTACAATATCTGCAATTTTTTCAGTAATTACAGTGGTTTTTCCAGTTCCTGCTCCGGCAATAATAAGGAGTGGACCGTCATGGTATTCAACAGCTTGTTTTTGTGATTTGTTTAGCGATTTTTCAGCCATATTCTCTACTTTATATGTTTAATTGTAGCAGATAGAAGAGCAGGAATCAAAAACTGCTTTTTTATAACTTAAATTAGCCAAATTTAATTAAGAAATATTGACAAAAGCACTAAAATATGCTATACTTTTTTGTTCGTTCGTCAAAGGAAAATGCTAGTGAACAGATCAGATCGCGGCTGGACTGCCGCCTTCACGGTCGGGAGCTTGCTCCTGATCGCGATGCTCGTTGTGGACTACACGGTTCATGACCTTAAAATGAGAGAGCTGCACCAGGCCGTCGTCACGGACTTCGACGAGTTGGTGCCGGGCATGTGCTACGGCATGGAGATCGAGAGCGGCAAGTTCCAGGTGGTCTGCATCCACCAGTCGCGGAACTGCCCGGACCCCAAGTCCGACGACTACGGCGTGGTCAAGCCAAGCGAGTGCCGCCTCGAACGCCCCGAATGCATCGAGTCGGCCAAGGTCACCGAGTTCGGCGCCCTGCAGTACCCTCAGTGGGTGGTGGTTGGCGAGAGCTACGAGATCTCGGGAAGCCGCCACACCCTCGACCTCGACGACCAGGACTACTGCGTGTTCACGCCCCACAAGTGGCCTGAGCCGTCCGACGAGTGGGAGTGGCAGGACGTCATCGAGGACACCGGGGACTCCCCCGACGCGCAATAGCGCAATCCGGCATCCTGCCGGGGCAGCGCGAGATGTGCGAGATTTTGACGACGAACGACGCCGCCCATCCCGAACTGCTTGAGCATCTAAAATCTGGAAATTCAAGCGGAGGCGGGATGTGCCGCTTAATTTAAAAATCCTACTCATTGTAGGATTTTTATTTTGTATGAATTTGTTATCTTCTAGTATCTTCTCCGAGTAAAACTCTATCTACGAATTTCTTTATAAGTGAATTGGAGTCTGGTGTTGGCTTGGCATTTTCAGCAATTTGTCTAAGCTCTTCTGCTGCTGATTCATCAGAATAATACCTGTCTACATATCTGGTAATTCTAGCTATCAGGTCTTGATCATCCACTTCTGGATGAAACTGTGTTGCATAAAACGGCTTGTCTTTTAGCTTTATGGCATGGATCGGACATTTCTCACTCGAAGCCAGAAGTATAGCTCCATCTGGAATTGACTCTGCCCTCTCCCTATGACCTGACACTGCTTGAAAACCATCTGGAATATCATGAAAAAGTAAATCTTTGTTAGCTTCTTCTGTTTTCTTGATTGGATAGGTACCCATTTCCATATTTTCTTCATCAACAATAACTTTTTTTCCAAGAGCTTCGGTAACACACTGAAAACCAAAACAAGAAGCAAAAACCGGAATTGAATTATCTGCACAATATTTTATTAATTTTTTGGAAGACTCTACAAATGGATATTTCTCCGGTTGAATAACTGAAGCATCACTTGAGCCACCAACAAAAAGTGCATCATAACCAGCGATAATATCTGATTCAAATTCTGGAGTATCAAAAACATTCAAAATAGTGAATTGATTTTTATCTAATTCACTATACCTAACAAATTCTTCAAATTCTTCATTCTTTGTTACTTCATCATCACGAATTTGCATGTATAGAATTTTTAAATCTCCTCTTTTTTTATTCATATTTTTGACATTAATAAACCCCGCTTTTTGCGGGGTCTTTTTTATTTAGGTAGAGTTATGATTTAGACACCGCAAAATTATCATGGTTGACCACCACTACAGTCAGGTTCAGAATAATACTATTTTTAGCTAAATTCATATTATATTCAGATTATCAGAGATTAACTTAGCTGTCAAATTATGACTAAATTTAAGGAATAAACCCACCTGCCTGCAAGTCCCAGAGCTTCTTGTAAAGCCCATTTTTGCGTTTTAAGAGTTGCTGATGCGAACCTTGTTCAACTATATCACCTTGATCAATTAAAATGATTCTGTCCATTCTCATAATGGTTGAAAGTCGATGAGCAATTACAATAACTGTTTTATCTTTCATCAGCTTATTCAATGCATCCTGGATCAGCATCTCTGATTCTGAATCAAGACTAGATGTAGCTTCATCAAGAATAAGTATTGGAGAATTACTAAGTATTGCTCGAGCAATTGCTACTCTCTGACGCTCACCACCAGATAATTTAACACCTCTTTCACCAACAAAGGTTTGGTACTTTTCTGGAAGAGAATCAATAAATTCATGACAATGCGCAGCTTTTGCAGCTTCTATGACTTCTTCATCAGTGGCTTCTGGTTTTCCATATCGTATATTCTCCATCAAAGTTCTATGAAAGAGAATTGGGTCTTGTGGAACCATGCTAATTGCTCTATGAAGTGAATCCTGAGTGATTTTTCTAATATTTTGACCATCAATATTTACCTTACCTTTTGCTGGGTCAATTAATCTGAGTAGTAATTTAACAACAGTTGATTTTCCTGCCCCACTTGGACCGACTAATGCAATTCTCTCCCCTGCCTTAATTTTGAAATTAAGATTCTTGATAATTGATCTGGTTTGATGATAATTAAATCGCACTGATTCAAATTCTATCTTTCCTTTTTTAACTTCAAGTTCTTTGGCATTATAAGCATCTCGCACCTTGTGAGGAGTATCAAAAATTTCAGTCATTTCTTCGGCATCAGCAAGTGCTTCATAGTATTTTCGGATAATTCTTCCAAAATTCCAGAGCTTCATAAATATTGCGATCAAATATGCTTGGATCAAAACAAAATCACCAATTGTAATTATCCCCTGATTCCAGAGCTTAATTGCTATATAGAAAATGACAAACTCAAGAATAATCATCAGCAATGTCTGAACTGCTTCGAATCCTGTAGCAAGATCCCAACAAAATCTTCTTATTTTGCGTAATTCATCTGTAATTTTTTTGAATCTAAGACCTTCACGTTCATACCCAGCAAATAACTTGATAGTAGAATAATTTGTAATTGAATCTGCAAGAACACCAGTTGTTTTTGAATCCATCTCACTGCGTTGAACATCAAATTTTAACTTATACCTAGAGAATAAAAAATTAGTAAAACAATAAATAAAAATCCAAACCAAAATAAATATTCCAAGAGCAGAATTTCTCCTCCACAGAATAATATTGATAAGACCTATTTCCATGATGATCGGCAAAAGTTCCCAACTTATAATATCTGCAAGAGTTTCAAAGGCGCGATAAAATCTATTTACTTTCTTGACTAGTGAACCTACAAAATTTCCTTCAAAAAAACCAATAGCATGTTTGTGCATGTATGCAAAACAGGTATTTGGCAAATCAGCCATGATATGAGTCTGAAAATATGAGTTCAAAAAAGCTGCTCCACGCCAAAAAATCCAACCAATCAAATGGATAATAACTACTTTTATTAAAATTCCGATTAAGACATCTGAATTTGCTCCACTATTTAAATCATCAAAAAATTGTTTATAAAAAAGAGGCGCAATTACATTTGTAATAGAAGCTAGTATAATAAACAAGACAGTGAAAAAACCTGACTTTTTATACTTGAGCACATGTTGCCAATAAATTTTTACAGTAAGTTTTTTCCTATATTTCATAAAACTTGGCACGTTTAAACTTGAACAAAATACCCAGTTTAGGTGCTAGGTCTACTAATGAAGACGTAAAATTCGAAATTTTGTTACAAAATTAACAGAAATTACCAAATTATCCCATAAAATCTCAACCAAAAAACCGGCTTATGCCGGTTTTTTGGAGTCAATTCTATTCTGCTGGATCTACTGGAGTTTCTCCCCCACCTTCTGGCATTGGAGCTACTTGCTCTCCACCTGCTTGAGTAGACATTTCTCCGCTTCCACATGAGCATGTGCTACAAGCTGAACATCCACCACACTCCATGCATGCTGGACCGCTACAACTTGCGCAAGTCTTTAATTCTTCCATAGAAAAATTAAGGTTAAAAATATGTAATAAAGTATAGATTAGAAAAAACCTTTCGTCAAATTTGGATAAATTTCCTTTGCTGCACCCGAATCGCCGAAGCGAGACGGGTGCAGCGTGAATCAGTAAAAAATCCTGGTGAAAAACCCGGTAGGACCTCGAGTTCTAGATGAAGTCGTGCTTGCGACACTTGCGCACCATGTGCAGCGCGCCGTCGATGCGCATTGCCGGAATGCCGAGCGCGTAACGCACAACCTTACAGCCGACTTCGCCCAACTGCTCGTAGGCGAGAGCGATCCTGCTCTCCTGACCAAAGATCCACTTCACAGCCGAGCACTCGAGAGCAGTGACCCTCTCATTCGCCGTCCCGATGGCCATGATTCCGTCGAGCGTCAACTCTCCGATGACCACAGCGCAGTCTTGAACCACCAGCTCGCCCATGAACAGAGCACTTCCCAATACTTCTTTCATTGGCCCCCCGACCAATTATTGATCCAGGGAAATAATAGCTCATTTATATTTATTGTCAACCCTGGCGTTCGCGAACGCCAGGGTGAACCGAGCAGAAGACAGTACTGAGTCAAAATTAAAAAACTGCCCAAGTGGACAGTTTTTTAGAAGTAATTCTTCTTTAGCTAAATTGCTTCACCTAGGGGTTTGGGCTTTTCTCCTGTTTCTTTCATTACTCCCTTCTCAAACAAAATTGCACCAAGAACAGTCACAAGAATAACACCAAGAAGTGCAGCTGCTGCCATAGTTTCACTGAGTACATTGTTGGCAATTGCAACTGCTACGAAAACTAAACCAACTTCACCACGAATTGACATTGCATAACCAACAAGTTTTCCTTCGTTGCGGTCCTTGAATAAATATTTAACAATATATTTTCCATAGAATCCAAGAACTGTAAATATAATTGCATAAATCCAAGCTTTTGGAGACATAATTGCTTCACGGGTAAGCATGGTTCCAATACTTACCAGGAATCCACCAACAAAGATATGTATATATCCCTCGATCTTTTCCCAAACTTCATGTTTGATCTCATTATCAACTTTTGAAAGTACCACACCAATACCAAAGGCACCAAGAACAGGCTCAAGACCAACCACAGCTGCAAGTGCTCCAGCAATAATCAAGGCACCAAAGAAAAATCTAGTATAAGGCCCTGTTGTAGTTTTTACGTAATGCTTATCAAGATATTTGGCAATCTTATCAGCAACACCCATACTCCACATTAGATAAGCTCCACCAAAGAAAGCAAGAACAGCAATAGCAAGCCAGATAAGACTCATAGCTTCTAGGTGACCTTGAGATAATTTTGCAAGCACAGTTAGAACCAGCACACCAAGAATATCATCAATCACAGCAGCCCCAACAATTCTGTTTCCCATGTTTGTACTAAGTTTTCCAGCAGCTTTTAGAGCTTCTACTGAAAGACCAACTGATGTTGCTGTGAAAATACCACCCAAGAAAATAGCCGGAAGCCATTCCATACCAAGAGCATAATGTCCTAGAAGCGCAAAAGTAACCAATGGAATAAAGACACCACCAAAAGCAACCAGACTGGCAATCCCAATATTTTTCTTGAGAAGTTCCATGTCAAAATGAAGTCCAGCTTCAAATAAAATAAAAAGCACACCAGCTAGGCGAGCAATTTCAACTCCGTGAGCATATGGATCAAGAACACCCATAGCTGCAGGACCAGCAATAATACCCATTACAATCTTACCTGCCATTGGTGCAATACCAAATACTTTGGCAAGTCTTCCACCAAAAGATGCAAAAACAGCAAGAAATGCAATATCAATCAAAATCGGCATGATGGTATTGATCTCATGATGATGACTGTGCAACAAGGCCTCGCGCAAATAGTGCAGACCAATTGCGAATACCACCACTTCTATAGTTAGAAGTGCTAGTGTCTTCAATTTATTCATAAATTTTTCCTAATTGTCATCCCGAGCGAAATGCTAGAGAGTCAAGAGATCTCCTTTTCAAAGAATATTTTCCTTAAAAGGGTGATTCCTCCACTCTATTCAAGATAACCTATAAATTATATTAAATTACGACTGCAATATTATACAGTTAAATAGCTTAAAAATCAATACAATTTGGGGATAAAGCCAAGTTACAAAATTGTGAAAAATGCTGATTTACAAGTAAGTAGAAATATGCTAGGATATTTCAGTAATCTGGAACCGGGAGGAAAAAACCGGATGTTTCTTTTGGAATTCACGAAAAAGCACCCCTACCTGGTAATCGCCAGTGTGGCTCTGACCACTCTGCTGATTGCTGCCATGGTGATGATTCAGCAGAGGATCGATACCAGCAAGGAGCGGATCGCGACTGCATGTCTCGAGAGAATCGCCAACCCCTGCACCTTCTACAAGGTCTCAGACTCGGGCTACACCTGTGAGAAGTGGCACGTCGCCGACGGCACTGATTGCAAACAGAGCGCCTGCATGACAGGCGACTGTGTCTGCAAGGACGGCAAGCCGACTTCCGACTCCTGGCGGGACTGCTCTTCGCCGAGCGATCCCTGTCGGGTCGACGTTTGTGTTCCTGACGACGCTGAAGAGCTGGGCTACAGATGCGTGCCCGGGGTGCATGAGGACCGGAATCGCAAGATCTGGCTCGATCACAAGCCCGACTTCACCCCCTGCCTGGACGATGGCATCTGCATCGGACGTACCTGCATTGGCCCCGAAGGTCGCGTGCTGGCTCCACTACCGATCAAGTTCACCGAAACCAAGGCTCGGGACATGCCGACAGGCTTCGAGCTCAATCTCTGCGGGAACTGCCATCGCTACAGCTACGACTGGAACTACAGCGGTCCTGTCACCTGTGGCAGCTGCCACCTGGAAGGCGCCGACATGCTCAACCGATCATCCGATAGACTGCTCTGGCATCTCGAGATCGAGGAAGGGCTGCCGGCCAAAGAGTTCCTGGGGGAGGTGATGTAATGCCGCAGACACGAGCACGAGGGCCACCAAGTAGAGGCGCCGGCACCAGCCCCGGCGGGAGCATGTCAACTGCTGCTCTGCACCGGCTGGCGACTCTCTTATTATTTTAATTTTAGAATGATGAGAAAGAAAAAACTCGCTTATTGCGAGTTTTTTTAAACTATTAACTGTTGTTATCTGTAAACTATCAACAATTTTTACTTCCTATACTTCTTCCCCACTCTAATCCTATTCATTTCTCGATCAATAACTGCTTGAAGTTTTGCAAAATCAACATTTGATTCTTTTCCAGCTTTTTCCAGCTGTTCTTGTGCACGTTTTCTTGCTGCTTCTGCTCTATCCAGATCAATATCCCCTGCTCGCTCTGCGTTGTCTGCAAGAATTATAATTTCACTATTTCCCCGAACTTCCAGAAATCCACCAGCAACTGCTATTGGATGCTCACCATCCTTATCTTTTATTTTCAATTCTCCAGCTTGTAAAACCGAAATTATTGGAATATGCATTGGAAGAACTGTAATCTCGCCTTCCATTGTTGGAATTGTAACTTGAAAAATCTCATCTTCGTAAACTACTGATTCAGGTGTTACAATTTTGAATTTTAGGATTTGTTCTTTTTTCATTTTTTTATTAAATTGAACTTATTACTGAATAGGTAGGTATCTCTCGACTGCGTTTTTCTTTCAGAAAACTTCGCTCGAGATGAGAACCAAGATGTGAAATTTTGATCAATGACCACTCACAGCTGTTAACTGTATTC
The DNA here is from genome assembly GCA_964522405.1 of uncultured Gammaproteobacteria bacterium. Taxonomy (GTDB): domain Bacteria; phylum Patescibacteriota; class Patescibacteriia; order Magasanikbacterales; family UBA922; genus CAZFTR01. The sequence goes on from CAZFTR010000004.1 coordinate 36,958, forward strand.
TGTCCACTGTTAACTATTTTTTACATCATCAATTCCACCTTTCATATAGAATAATTGTTCTGGTTTATCATCATGTTTTCCATCAAGAATCTCTCTAAACCCACGAACTGTTTCAGCAACTGGAACGTATTTTCCTTCCATTCCTGTAAACTGTTCAGCAACGAAAAATGGCTGTGAAAGGAATTTCTGAATTTTACGAGCTCTGGTAACTGTTTCTTTATCTTCGTCAGATAGTTCTTCCATTCCAAGAATGGCAATAATATCTTGAAGGTCTTTATATCTTTGCAATACTTGTTGTACTTCCATAGCAACTTTGTAATGCTCTTCTCCAACAACTTGCGGATCTAGAATTGTTGAGCTTGAATCAAGCGGATCTACTGCCGGATAAATACCAAGCTCAGAAAGTGAACGATTCAATACTACTGTTGAATCGAGATGAGCAAATGTTGTAGCTGGAGCTGGATCAGTAAGATCGTCAGCTGGAACATATACAGCTTGAACTGATGTAATTGATCCTTTGTTTGTTGAAGTAATACGCTCCTGAAGCGCTCCCATCTCTGTAGCAAGTGTTGGCTGATAACCCACAGCTGAAGGCATACGACCAAGAAGCGCGCTCATCTCTGAACCGGCTTGTGTGAAACGGAAAATATTATCTACGAAAAGTAATAGGTCACGACCTTCTTCATCACGGAAATATTCAGCCATAGCTAGAGCAGTAAGAGCAACACGCGCACGAGCTCCCGGTGGTTCATTCATTTGTCCAAATACAAGTGCAGTTTTCTCAAGCACTCCTGATTCTTCCATTTCTCTGTATAGATCGTTTCCTTCACGAGTACGCTCCCCTACTCCGGCGAACATTGAATATCCACCATGTTCTTGGGCAATATTTCTAATCAATTCCTGAATAACAACTGTTTTTCCTACACCGGCACCACCAAACAAACCAATTTTTCCACCTTTTAAGAATGGACAAAGCAAATCAACAACCTTAATACCAGTTTCAAGTACTTCTGTTTGTGTTGATTGTTCTGTAAAATCAGGCGCAGGTCTATGAATTGGATATTTTTTCTTTCCACTAACTGCTTTTTTCTCATCGATTTCCTCTCCAACCACATTAAACATTCGTCCAAGTGTTTCTTCTCCAACTGGAACTGAAATTGGAGCTCCAGTATCTTCTACTTCCACTCCGCGTTCAAGTCCATCTGTTGCACCCATGGCCACTGTACGAACGATGTTTGAACCTAAATGCTGTTGCACTTCAAGAACGAGACGTTTTCCGTCTGGTGTCTTGGTTTCTAGAGCATGATAAATTTCTGGTAATTTCTCCTTAAATTCTACATCAGCCACCACACCGATGATCTGTGAAATTGTTCCTATATTCTTACTCATATTAGTTAATGTTTATTATTTCTGTACCATTTGTTAATAATTTTAAATTAAATCTATTTTTAGTATCCTGTCTATCATCTGGATTCAAACTAATCAAAATTGATATATCTTGCAAACCCTCTGGCCATCTATTCTCGTCTAGATCTATATCTGCAAGACTATTCATTTCTGATTGTAACTTTTCTTTTACTAACCTCACTAATTGATCCTTTGTTGTAGCTTCTGGAACAGAGTCAAGTATAAAGCTGGACTGCTTCAATTCTATACTGCCACTTTCAGGAACAAAAGTATAGTATTTGAGATCCAGTGTATAATCTCCTGCAAAAAAAGTTTTTTCTTTGTAGCCTGGCCTCTCTCTTAATCTTTCTAAAGTATAATTTATGCTTTCAATTTTTTTTCTCGGTGAGTCAATATTTATTTTACCATTCTGATCTATTCTAAAGTGATACTTATAAATTTCCCGGCCCTGTTCATCCTCTACAGAAACATCAATTTTCTGACCATATGGATATCTAAACTCACTTGAATCCAATCCATCATTATGTAATCCAGCAGACTCTATGCTTCCTTTTACTTGTGGTTTAAATTCATCTTCTGATAAACCATAGAGATCACTTTCAGAAACTCTTATAGATTGTACTCTCTTCTCCTTTTCAATAAATTGCCCATCCTGACTTCTTTCTCTTGTTTTAAATTTAGCCACCGGCGTATACAAACCAGGCAAAAACAATTTCGAATCTGGATGTCTTTCTGGAACTCCCGGTTTCTCAGTCATAGACTATAATGCCGCTGCACCTGCTGCAATCTCCGCAATCTCCTGCGTGATTCCAGCCTGTCTAGCTTTGTTAAAACTTAAAGTTAATTCATCAATCAATTCTCCAGCATTTTCACTGGCATTTTTCATTGCTACCATTCTTGCTGAATGTTCTGATGCTGTTGACTCTAGAACTGCCTGCAATAATTGTGATTCAACTAATCTTGGTAAAACATTTTCTATTATTACTTTCACATTTGGTTCAAATTCATAGGCATCAATATCTTCTTCTACTTTTTCCTCTTTAGTATTTTTTGCATCTTCACCAATTTCATCTATCATCTTATCTATATCAACCGAAGAGACTGGCAAAAGTTGTCTAACTTCTGCAACCTGTTCTAAACTCGATTTAAAATTTGTATAAAAAACTACCACTTTATCGTATTTTTTTTCTTTAAATTCACTAATCATGATCTTTGTAATTGGCAGAATATTTTCCAGGCTTGGTTTTTCACCAATTTCGTCATACATTTGTACAAGATTGTAACCGTACCTTTTGGCAAAAATTGCTGACTTCTTACCTACTCCTATCAGATCAATTTCAAGTTCAGCATCTGCATCATCAGCTAAAATTTCTTTATTTGATAATGTTTGATGAGCTTTTTTGTATAAGTTTGCATTGAAACTTCCGCAAAGCCCTCTATTTGAACTAACCAAAATTGCTAGGACTTTTTTCACAGGCCTCTCCTCAAGAAGTTCAACTTTATCCATTTCAATTTTACTAAGACGATCAAGAAGGCCTTTTGCTGTAACTGCATATTCACGTGTTGCAAGTGTGGCATCAACTGCTCGACGCATCTTTGCAGCAGCAACCATCTCCATTGCTTTGGTGATTTTCTTGGTATTGGTCACGGACTTGATTCGTCCTTTAATTGCTTTTGTATTGACTGCCATACATTATTAGTGTGTAGTTTATAGTTACTAGTTTATAGATATAATCTGTTAACTGTGATCTGTTAACTGTCAACTATTTCTTAAATTCTTCACAAGCACTCTTCAACTCTCCCTCAATCTCATCACTCCACTCTCCACCTGCAATTTTTTCTAGCAATGAAGATTTTGAATTAGACATGAATTCAACAAATTTTGCTTCTGTTTCCTTAATTGAACTGATTTCAATTCCATCAAAATACCCTTTTGAAGCTGCGTAAATTACAGCAACTTGATGTTCTACTGCCATTGGTGAAAATTGTTTTTGTTTCAAAAGCTCTACCATTAATCTACCACTTTCAATTTGCTTTTTTGTTTCCGGGTCAAGATCACTTGAAAATTGCGCAAATGCTTCTAATTCTCTAAACTGAGCAAGTGTTAATTTCATACTTCCGGCAACTTTCTTCATTGGCTTAATCTGAGCAGATCCACCTACACGTGAAACTGATAAACCCACATTCAACGCAGGACGAATACCCTTGAAAAATAGATCTGTTTCAAGGAAAATCTGCCCATCTGTAATTGAAATTACATTTGTTGGAATATATGCTGACACATCTCCAGCCTGTGTTTCAATAATTGGCAACGCTGTAATTGATCCTCCACCATGTTTGTCATTTAAGTTACATGCTCTTTCAAGTAAACGTGAATGAAGATAGAAAACATCTCCAGGATAGGCTTCACGACCTGGTGGACGACGAAGAAGGAGTGAAATTTCACGATATGCCCAAGCTTGCTTGGTAAGATCATCATAAACTACAAGTACATCTTCACCTTTGTCTGCAAAGTATTCTGCAATTGTAACTCCGGCATATGGCGCAAGATAGGCCATGGCTGCAGGGTCAGAAGCACCTGCCAAAACTATAGTTGTGTATTCCATTGCTCCTGCTTCTTCAAGTTGAGATACTATACGAGCAATTTTTGATTCTTTTTGACCAACTGCAACATAAATACATTTACAATTTTTTCCTTTTTGATTGATAATAGTGTCGATTGCAACTGCAGTTTTTCCAGTCTGTCTGTCACCAATAATAAGCTCACGTTGTCCACGCCCGATTGGGATAAGTGCATCAACTGCTTTGATTCCTGTTTGGAGTGGAGTGTCAACTGGTTGACGTGTCATAACTCCCGGAGCAACTCTCTCCATTGGATAAAATTCCTTTGTTTTTATGTGACCTTTTCCATCAATTGGTTTTCCAAGCGCATTTACCACTCTTCCGATAAGCTCATCTGCCACAGGAACTGAAAGAATTTTCCCAGTTCTCTTCACTGTATCACCTTCTTTGATGTGCTTGTACTCGTCAAGAATAATGGCACCAACTGTTTCCTCTTCTAAATTCAGAGCAACTCCCATACTTCCGCCTGGGAACTCAAGCATTTCCTGTGCCTGACACTTATCAAGTCCACTCATGCGAGCAATTCCATCTCCAACCTCAATTACTGCTCCAATTTCTTCAGTCTTAATCTCCTTTTTAAAAGCATCAATATTTTGTTTTAGTTGTGCTACTATTTGATCTGTGTGTGACATACTTTTTAGTTAATAGTTTATAGTTAACAGTTTGTAGTTTTTATTATTTAGTTAGTTTAGTATTTAAATTTGATAACTGTGTTTTTACACTAGCGTCATAAATAACATTTCCTTTTTTTACTTTTACTCCACCAATCAGAGACTTATCCGTATCAAGCTCAAGCTCAAAATGCTCACTAAATTTTGTTGCAATTTGCTCTGCCATTCCTTTTGAAATCTTATGAGCGCTTGTGATTTTGATGGTTTCAATTCCTTCTTGTTCTTTTGTGTACTTAAGAAAATGCTCCACTATTATGTCCACTTTTTTCAATGAATTATTTTTCTTAAGAAGTTTGAAAAATTCAAGAACTGCAGAATCTAGATCTTTTCCTGAAAGCTCTTTGGTAATTCTATATAAAACTTTTGCGTATTGTCTTGGGAATAATTTCTGCATATATTATTTAGCAAGCCCTTTAATAATCTCATCAATAAGTTTTTCATCCTTTTTTGGGTCAATTTTTTCTGGTAGAATTTTCCCAAGTGCTAGTACAACTAACTCTGCTGTTTCTTTTCGAAGATCGTCTCTCATTGATTCTTTGTCTTTTTCAATTTGACCACGTGCTTTTGTAACCAGTGACTCAATTTCTGTTTTTGTCTTATCTCTTAGCTTGTCTGCTTGTTCTTCTGCATCTTCGCGAGCTTTGGCCACTATTTCATTTGATTCTTTTTTTGCTTCTGCAAGTTTTTCATCAAATTTCTGCTCACTCATTTGCAGGTTTGATTCTACTGCTTTGGCATTGTCCAGACTTTCATCAATAATCTTTTTTCTTTCTTCTAATTGCTTTGTTAATGGTTTTAAAATTAGAAACCAAACAATAAGTGCTACAACTGCAAAGTTAATAAGCTGAAATCCAAATAATTGACCGTTTAGTCCAAGTGAGGCTAGAAGACTCTGCTCACCTGTTGCTGCAGTCTCATGACCAACTTCTCCATATGTATCTTCTACATGAATTTCCTCCACTTCAGTTGTTTTATGTGTATTTTGTGACATAATATTAATTTAGTTAACAGTTGGCAGTTTACAGTTAACAGAAATTTACTGTTAACCTATTAAATAAGCCGATTGGGCCGGGCAAAACCCGGCTTGATCGATTTACTTCAATGTGAAAGCAATAACCAGGGCGTAAATAGCAATCGCTTCTGCGAAAGCTGCACCCAAAAGCATTGGAACAAAGATTTTTCCAGAAGCTTCCGGATTTCTTCCAATTGCTTCCATAGCTTTTGCAACTAGACGTCCAATTCCAAGTGCCGGAGCAATAGAACCGATACCCATTACAAGAGCTTTTGCTAGCACCACTACTGATGCATGATCTAAACCTTGAAACATAAGTTTCTATATTTGTGTCAGAGCCGTTCGAGTTTGCTTGGATTTTTATACTCGCGGCTGACTTGAATTAATTTAGTTAACAGTTTTACAGTTAACAGTTATAAGTTAAATAAATTCTTAACTAATAACTACTAACTATAAACTACCCACTATTAATGTGCTCCATGTGGTTTTTCTATTGCAACTGTCATGTATACAAGTGTTAACATAGCAAATACAGCAGCTTGAATCAGACCAACAAGTAGCTCAAGTAACATAAATGGTGTAGGTACCAGCAATGTAACAAGTGCAGAAATCACTGTAATAAGAACTTCTCCGGCAAAAATATTTCCAAATAAACGCAATGAAAGTGAAAGAACCTTAGCTATTTCACTAACTATCTCAATCAGACCAACTCCAAATTCAATAACAGCAGTAAGAACAGCAACCGGTCCTTTGGTAATAGCTTTAAAAACATTTTTTATCTGAACAAATTTTCCAAGATGTGTAAAAACTCCAATACTAACAAATCCAAGTATATGAGATCCAAGCACAGCAACAAGAGCCATGGCAGCAGTAAGATTCAAATCACTATTGGCTGGTCTAAGTAGAAAATTATGTCCAACAGTAATACTTCCTGTTCCTGGTAGAAGGCCTAACCAATTTGAAAGTAAAATAAAAAAGAAGATAGATCCGACAATTGGCAGAAAGCGAATTGTCTTTTTTCTATCTCCTGTTACTTGGTCAAAGAATGGAAGTAGCATGTCTACTATATATTCACATGCGTTTTGGAATTTTCCAGGACGAAGTTTAATGTTTTTTTTGATTGTAATACCCACTGCGAGCAAAATTAATACAGCTATCCAAGCATTTATCATGGTATTAGTAATATTGATTGATCCAATATTAAATAAAACTTCTGGTGCCAATGTTGGAATATGTATTTCTGCCATATATAATTATTACTTATCAGTGTCTGTTTTTTGTAAAATGCTTTTCTTTTCTATTGATTCGTATTCTCGTCCGTAATTTCTGGCTTTTTTCTTGATGCTCAGAGTTGATAGCACTGCCGCAACAATAAAAGCTAAAATCAGAAATTTTGGAGCTGAATCATATTTTGCATCGAGCCATTGCCCAATCAGTACTGAAATGATCAGCGGCACAGCAATAGTTGCCCCAAAATCACTGGCAATCCTCAAACCGAGCATAATATACTTGCGATCAGTGTTATTTTTGGGCTTTTGGTCCATATAAAAAAGAAAAGAACGCTCTATTTAGAGCGCCCATATTATATACTATATATTTAGGTTAGTCAATGGTATTTTTTTGTGGATGTGGATTACCTGTTTGGCTTAGGTGGGAGGCGATACTGCGCTTCTCTAAATTCATCTGATGGACCTTTTCTGAATTGAATTTCATCTTGGAGTATTCTATCTGTTTCAATTGGAACATTTCTAGTTTCTTTTTGCCATTTTTCTGCCAATTCATCACGTGATTCTTGATCTTCTGGATATTCAAAATCATTTTTTCTGGCTAAGTGCGCATACATTGTCTGAACTTTTTGAGGTAATTTTTCTATTGCTTCGAGTACAGCCTTACTATGAACTTCGAAAACTCTTAATTCGATTCTACCGGCACCACTACCTTCAATTTCATCTGCGCCTTTTACGAAAAAAGGTGCATCCCATTCATCATCATCAAGTCTTTTTCTGGAAGACACACGGTCTTTGAGAAAAATATTTTGTAATTTCATAATCTCCTCATATTCAGAGGAGCTACTATCTAACACATCTCGACTTCTGGTTTTTAAACCATATTGTGCCCTCTCTAACACATCAAAAAGTTCCTCAGATGGAATTTCAAGATTTAGATGCATGGTAGTCTTCCCTTCTTTTAATCCACTCTTCGGAATAAACCCGGATTCAACCAATGATTCAAGTGAAAGTGAAGCTAATTTGGCATTTTTAAATGGCCGAGATACTAACTCGATATACTTTCCATGCTCTCTGTCCAACTGCAAATCAGACATTGAGCGTAAATTATTGTAGTCTCGTTTTGCTGGGGTATTGTCTACGTAATTTGGTATTTCTACCTCATAACCGATCATAGGCAAATCCGGGTCAGACTCGTCGGCAAGTGCTTCTTTTATTCTTCGGACATAATCAAATATTCTGTCATGCTCAACAACCCCATCCTGATTTTGTGATAATAACATCGGCCCGACAATTCTTAGAAATTCATTGAAGCTAATTTCTTCTTCCTTAAATTGATTTCTATCATATATTTCTCGTGCTTTATTAAAAAGCTTGCTAAGTTCTTTGAGCTCTTTTTCAAATGAATCAGGAAGTGTTAAAAAAAAATAAAACTTTGGATGCCTTAAAATTACCGGTACGTATTCATGATTAACTCTTCCCCAAGTTTTTTCAGGAAAATCCTTAGTTATATGTAAAAGTTTGAGTAAATCAGGAGATTCAAAAATCATTAAATGAAATTTTTCCGGTATGGTTTGCCAAACTTGTGGTGTTGCTGCTGAAATAACATTTGCAACTGTTTGAAATTCATCATCACCAGCAAAGGAAAGACCTAATACACGCTTAAGAACTACTTTTGGCATAGCCAATATGTTTTCTAAGTAATGCTTCAGCAGGTAGCTATTATCTGCCTTATCCTCTAGCAGGATTTCCAAATTATAAGGTATCTGACCATCTCCCCCCACCTGATCAGGATGATTTCTAAACAAAACATCAAGACTTAATTTCTGATCTGGATATTTATCTAGCAAATCTCTATAAGCTTTGGTATCTCTAAAAGCGTCAGTCATATTTAATTTAAAATCTTTTTGAATAATCTTTTTGAATTCTCAACTAATATTTCTTTTAATTCTTTCTCCTCAACTCCACGCAAGTTTGAAATAAATTTGATCTGCTCTTCGCACATCCAAGGTTCAGATCTTTTTCCACGATATTTCTGAGGAGCAAGATAAGGCGAATCAGTTTCCACTAGAATTCTATCAAGTGGAATATTTTTTACTACTTCTAATAAATCTTCTTGCTGTTTTGGATTGGTTTTCTTTGCCGGAAAGGTAATAATTCCTGTGAAACCCAAATAACAGCCCAGATTCAGATATTCCTGAGCTACTTGCCAATTTCCACTAAAACAATGCACTGTAGCGCGAATTTCTTCATTCAATGATTTTAATAATTCGATCAAATGTCCATGCGCACTTGAATTGACACTTAGTTTTGCATCCGGTTTTGCGTCACGAGTATGAATAACAAGAGCAAGATTGTTGTTTTTGGCAAATTTATAATGATCTAAAAAAACTTTTTTTTGTTTTTCAAGGACTATTTCTGTATCAATCTCATTTGGATCCGGTATATGAAATAGATCTATTCCAGTCTCCCCTACTCCAATAATTTTGTCTGGGGCTGAATTATATAACTCTTGATAGTAATCAACATCAAAATCTTCTTCCTTACTGGTAAAACTGCTCTCTTCTTCATCTATATAAGTAGGAAATAGATGATTGGGATGGGTTCCAATGGTTGCGTACATATCTTCATGCTCTCGAGCAAGCTCTACAGCCAACTTACTGGTATTTTTTTGAGTACCTACCAGATTCACAATGGTGTTTTTCTCTCTAATTCTTTTTATTATTTCCTCTCGATCTTGATCCAAGCCCTTAAATTGTAAATGTGAATGTGTATCAATTATCATATTAATCCTTAAATGTAATCAAATTATACAGTAAATTAAAATTTAATGAAATTTTTGACAAAATAATTAATCTTAAATACTATAAGTTATAGAGACCAAGTCGGCACCCCCGGCAAGGAAAATAGCCGTGAGCAAATTCAGAGATAATCCCAAACTGTCGGACAAGCCTCCTGTGTTCACCATCGAGTGCAATCACTGCTTCGTCCGGATCATGATCTGGGCCAATAGGTGTTGGTACTGCGGCCGCGCTCGATGAGTACCTGTGAACCAAGCAAGAACATCAACCGCTCACCGGCGACCAAGCTCGTTCGCGTCGCCAACAATATTTTAAATTCAAATTTTAAAATATTGTTGGAGGAATACGCGAACGAGCTTTTGGTTACAAAAAAAGCACCATGAAATGCTTTTTTTGTCTAAAATATAGATTTTATAAAAGTATCCCTTCAGTATAATCTACAGTTGATTTCAATAACTGAAAAGCATCTGGCAAAAGAGGAACCAGTAAATTAGCAATATTACTAAAAAAAGCTGCCATATCTGACTGAGCAAGCTTTTGCATAAGAGCTTCTGAAATTGGAAACCTCTCTATGAAATATACAATTGCTGCCAGCGTCAGAGTTCCTTCGAGCGCACCAAACACAGCGCCAAGAAGTCTATTTACAGTTCCAACAAGCGGTAAATGAGTGAAAACAGACAAAATTTTTCTAAAAAACCAAAAAGCTATTCCTACTAACCTGACAATCAACAAAAATCCGACCACAAACAAAACGATTTTCGCTGTATTACTTTCCCATCCAAGAAAACCTGCTAACCATGATGCAGCAAGATCATAGTATCTACTAGCTAAAAAAATTCCCAAAACCACACCCAGTAGTGATCCAAGAGCATGGATAAGACCAAAGCGCAAACCTGCTATTGCAAATATGGCGATTACTGCTATAAAGATAATATCAAGCGAAGGCATATTAATCTATTGCTTTAATATTTAAAATGTGATATTTTTAGCGCTGTAATCCAGACTCGAGACAGGAGAAAGCCATCATGGCAAAAGGAGACAAGAATCGCGGTCTGCGGCGCCGACGGCGGCGGCAGGAGGCCAAGAAGCAACGTCAGCTGCGGCAGGCGATCGCCACCATGGAGGAGCGACGCGGCGAAGAGCCTCAGTGGACCTGCGGTGCCAACATCGGTACCCATCGAGAGCCCAAGCCCTGCGGCACCAAGGTGCTGATGACGAAGGGCAGCTGCCCCAAAGGCCACACCTGGCCGAAGATGACGGGCGGCAAGGCTCGCGAGCAGGCCGGCGTGGATCACGGCCGCGGCCACGGCTACCGACCCTACACACCGCCCCGCGACGACTACGACTACCCCTGGTAGGCAGAAGGAGGCTTCAGAACCTACGATCGCACCCCCACCCCCGTGTCTGTTCTCGAGAAGACGCGGGGGCAGACAGACTTTTCTTAAATTTGAGTTTTAAAAAACTCTTTTTTTATTTTTCTAATCTTTTAAATAATATTTCTCCTTTTTTTATTATAGCATCTTTTTGCAATCTTCCCCACTCTTTTTCCAACTCCAGCGCTTCTAATTTTTCTGAATCAATTCCAAGCTGAGATAAAATCTTTTTTGCTGATTCCGGGATTACTGGAAGAAGTGCAATTGCAATATGACGAAGTGCTTCTGCAAGCTGATATAGTAGCTCTGAAATATCTTCACCATTTTTTGCCTTTTCCCATGGTTTTTGATTTGAAATCTTTTCATCACATTTTGAGACTAAGCTATTTATGTGATTTATCAAATCATCGAATTTGTATTGATTAACTAAGTCAGTGTAGTATTTCCAAAACTTATCTAAATCGAAAATATCTTGAGCTACTTCTGGCACACTACCATCACTATACTTCTCAAGCATAGTCAAAATCCTCGAAGTCAAATTCCCAACTCCATTTACCAAGTGCGCTGTATAAAATTCCTCAAATCTGGAAATACTAAAATCACCATCATCATGAGCCGGAATTGCCCCAAGAAGATAATACCTTACTGCATCTATCCCGTATTTCTGGACAGTTTCATAAGGATCAACTACATTTCCAACGCTTTTACTCATTTTTTGACCTTCTGAAGTTATAAATCCATGAATAAATACTTGTTTTGAAGGTTCTACACCTGCTGAAAGCAGCATAGCTTGCCACATAGCGGTCTGCTGGCGAAGGTTGTCTTTTCCGGCAACCTGAACTCCCGGCCAAAAATCTGCAAAATCGCCCTTTTCATTCGGCCAACCCAGTGTTGAGATATAGTTAATAAGCGCGTCAAACCAAACATACATAACATGATCAGGATCTCCAGGAACATCCACTCCCCAAGGCATTTTCTCTCGCAATCTGGAAATACTAAAATCCCTTAAACCTGATTTAACAAATGTTTTTATTTCATTGAAACGATAATCTGGAATTACAAAATCTGGCTGATTTTCATAAAGCTCAAGTAATTTATCCTGGTATTTACTAAATAGGAAAAAATAATTTTCTTCATCAATTAATTCAATTTCATAGGTGGGATGAATTGAACATTTTCCATCAACCAGTTCTGAATCTGTTTTCTCTAGTTCACAACCCACACAATACTTTACTTGGTATTTTCTTTTTTCAATATCTCCATTTTTATTGCATAGTTCCCAAAAATGTTGTGCTGCTTTTTTGTGATCTGGATTAGTTGTTTGAATAAATGTCAAACCATTCCAAAGCCCAAGAAGATTTTTCAGATCTCTAAACTTATCAGCATATTCATCTACATATTTCTGTGTTTCCACTCCTGCCTCCTCGGCATTTCGGTAAATCTTAAGTCCATGCTCATCTGTTCCAGTATTAAAAAAGACTCTCTCTCCTAAAAGTTCATGATAGCGCGCAATGACATCTGCCTGAATAATTTCTAAAGCAAAACCGATATGAGGCTTGGCGTTCACATATGGAAGTGTTGTTGTGATGTAGAAGTTTTTTGGCATAATTATTGTTTAGTGTGTTTTTTTATGATATAATCTTTGTTGCGATGTGCATCAATTGATGTGGGCGATTGTCGGTTACTCCAGTTTTCATAATTGTTGGTTCTGCCAACTTCCGATCGGGTTGAAGCCTGGACCGTCCTGGAAGGATCCCGAAACAAGCTCCGTCGCTGTCAGGGGACAAAAACCGCAAGCTCCTCACGCTTGCCGACCATGAATTCAGAACATCTACGTCGGATCGCCGGTAGAGAGTAGGTTGCGTCCCCTGGCATCCAACTCTACTTGCCAACCACTACAACAAACTCGCCTTTTTCTTTAATTTTTAAATTACCGATCTCACTAATTTTTCCGCGATAAACTGTTTCAAATTTCTTGGTTAATTCTCGACAAATACAAATTTTTATTTCTGGATCAAGCACTTTTGATAAATTATCAAGTGTTTTTTTAATTCTATGACTTGACTCATATAGCGCAACAGTATATTTCTGATTAGACAACTCTTCAAAATATTTATTTCTTGCTTTTTTGTGGGGTGGAAATCCCAAAAAAACAAACTTATCTGTTGGAAATCCTGAAATACTCAAGGCTGTAGTCACTGCAGAAACTCCCGGAATAGGGATTATTTGCAAATCTTCAACATTATTTAACAGATCTTCAATTAATTTATTTCCCGGATCGCTTATCCCCGGAGTTCCAGCATCAGTAACAAGAGCTAGATTCAAACCCTGATTTAATAATTCTGAAATCTCTTTTATTCTCTTAGTAGAACTATGCTGATGATAAGTTTTTACCTTAGTATCTATCTGATAATGGTTTAAGAGCTTTCTAGTTACTCGAGTATCTTCACATAAAATAAAATCTACGCTTTTAAGAGTAGCAATGGCTCGAAGAGTGATATCTGCCAAATTACCAATTGGCGTAGAAACTATGTATAAAATGGGATTCATAGTGCTTAGTTTAGCAAAGAAAAGCTAAATTTGCAAACAAATTTATTTCGATTATAGGCTGATAGTTTTTTAATATAAATTATGATATAATAATCTCAATATGAAAATATCAAATAAAAAGTTATTGTTTTTTGTCATTACAGTTGGCCTTTTTTTGCCAATTTCAAAAGTATTTACAGCAGAATTCAATCCCAACCACATAATCAGTGATCAGGATATGCAGGATTGGAAAAGTATGGGTCGTGGAGAAATCCAGGCTTTTTTGAAAAACCGAGGTCCATTTTTGGCCAAATTTATTACCAAAAATCTAGAAGGCAAGAAGAGAAGAGCAGCTGACATTATCTACGAAGTTGCCAAGGAATATAAAATAAGTCCGAAATATATTCTGGTAAAGCTCCAAAAAGAACAAAGTCTAATCACAGCAAAAAACCCAACCAATTACCAACTAAACTATGCTACAGGTTATGGAGTATGTGATGATTGTGATACTGATGATCCAAATGTTTCAAAACATTCAGGATTTGCCAAGCAAGTAGACTCAGCAGCAGGAATTATACGCTGGTACTATGAAAATTTTGAAAAAGAAAATTGGATCAAGAGAGATAACACCGAATACCAGATCGATGATCAGCTTGTTACTCCGGCAAATTTGGCAACTGCTTTTCTGTATACCTACACTCCTCATCTTCATGGAAATAAAAATTTTTGGAAACTATGGCAACAATGGTTTGATCAGGTCTATCCAGATGGAAGTATTTTAAAAGGTGAAAATGAATCTAATATTTATGTTATCAAAGATGGCAAGAAAAGCGCTATCAAAAGCATGTCTGTACTGATCTCAAGATATGATCCAAAATCCATAATTACTGTACCGGTTAGCGAGCTAGCTAGGTATGAAAATGGACCTGAGATAAAATTTGCTAACTTTTCTTTGTTAAAAATTTCTAATAAATACTATTTAATAAATTTTGATGAATTGCGACCTTTTAAGGACTATGATGTTATTCGGAAATTAGGTTATCATCCAGATGAGATAATCGAGGCCACTGGAGAAGACAAAGAAAATTTCAAAATCGGGGCCACAATCGAAGAAAGTGAACAATATCCTTTTGGAAGAATCATAAAAACAGATTCAGGACAAATTTATTATATAAACCAAGGACAGTATCATGTAATTGCAGATAAATTAATTGCCCAAAAGAAATATCCACAACTAATGATTGAAAAAGGATCTGCAAAATTACTCAAGGGACTTACTCGTGGCAATTCTGTTTTATTTCCTGATGGAGTTTTAATAGGAAATGATCTTACTAAGATGATTTATGTTATAGAAAATGGATCGAAACGTCATATCACTTCAGAAAAGGTATTTAATGGACTAGGTTATAAATGGTCAAATGTAATTTGGGCAAGTGATTTTGTTTTAAATCTTCATAAATTTGCAGAACCTGTCTACTTAAAAGAATCTGCCAGTCCAGCTGTTAAAGATGATTTTGTACTAACCTCAGCAAAATATCAACCAGTAGATTATGATGCACCCAAGCAAACTGTTCCTATTGAAATAAATAGCAGAGGAAAAGTTCTCGCCACCTCAAAGGAAGATACAAAATATATTGGCGAAAAAACCTTTAATACTGGAATTTATACTTATATAGCAGCAGATTTTGAAACCGGGGAAATACTTGCCGGCAAGAACATAGATGTTATTCGACCAATGGCATCCTTTACAAAAGCAATGACGGCTCAGGTTTTGTTTGACGCTGGAATTGATATAGAAGCTAGCTCAACATATGATGCCTACACTCAAAAATCAGGTCATCACCGATATAGAATTGCGCACGGAGAATCAGTCAAAAATGACGATCTATTAAAAGTATTTTTAGCAATTTCACATAATACTCCTGGAAATATTCTGGCAAGCAATGTCGGTGGGGCTGAAAATTGTGTAAAAAAAATGAATGCCAAACTAAAGGAATGGGGTCTGGTTAATACTTATTTTGAGGATACTCATGGTCTTGGACTCAAAAACCAGACAACTGCTCGAGATTACTTGTATATATTTAAAAATGTACTACAAGACCAGAGAATTCTGGATTATATGGGTGAAAAAAGATTTTCATATGTAGAAACCGTTGATAAAGACTGGCAACCAAACCATAGTGGAGCACATAGTAATACACTTATCTTGCAAAATCATGCTAATTTTGAAATACTTTCTAGTAAGACCGGTTATCTATATGAATCTGGCTTTAATCTGGCAAACCTAATAGAGAGAAAAAGTGATGGCAAAAAATTTATTGTCATTACTATGGGTGAACCAGACTATAACAATCGTCTTTATAATGCCAAAAGATTTGCTAACTGGGTTGTCAAAAATTTCTAAATTAAAACCTATGTCACTAGTATTTGCTGGAATAACACCTCATCCCCCGCTTCTAATTCCAAATATTGGCAAAGAAAAAACTGATCTGGTCAAAGAAACAAGACAGGCACTGGATACTCTTGAGCAAAAGCTCTACACTTCGAGACCTGACATTATTATGATCATTTCTCCTCATACTGGTCTTTTTGAAAATGCCTTTTCTGTGAATGCTCACAATCAATTTACTTCTGATTTTGGAGAATTTGGTGACCTTGTTACCAAAAAAACATGGATAGGCTCTCCTGGATTAGCTGCCAAGATTGCTCACGCAGGAAATACTCATGGAATTAATATTAGACTAATAAGTGATGAAACAATTGACCATGGCGCTGCAGTACCGCTTTATTTTCTAACTGATCATCTTGAAGAGGTCAAAATATTACCTCTTGGGTATAGTGGATTTAATAGAGAAACCCATATTAATTATGGAGTACTGCTCAAGGAGCTGATAATGAAATCAGAAAAACGTATTGCTGTTATTGCTTCTGGAGATCTGTCTCATAATAGCAACAAAAGTAGTAGTGAGCTTGATCAGACACTTATTGAATTGTTTGAAAAGAGGGAATTAGAAGAAATTATGAATCTAGATCAAGACCTGATTGAGCAAGCAAATGAATGTGGATATAGATCGATTTTGATCTTGCTTGGAATAGTCAAAAATATGAATTTTAAATTTGAAAAACTTTGCTACCAAGCTCCTCTGGGTGTTGGATATTTAACGGCAAATTTTGATATATAGAATGTTAGCGAAAATAATTCCGCTTAAGCGCTTACCAAAGGGACTTGATCTGTTTGATTATCAAGTACCAAAATCACTGGAAGCAGATATTAAGCCAGGACAATTAGTTACTATCCCCTTTCGCAAGTCCGATCTATATGGACTTGTTTTTGACTTGAAAAATGATCAGTTAGGAAATAGCAACACAAAAGAAATTAAATCAATTGTAAATAAAATCCCTTTTTTATCAAAAAAGCAACTCTCTTTTCTTGAATTAGCAAAAAATATTTATGGAATATCTTTTGGCAGTATGACAAAAATTGCCATGATTCCCCTTCAAAAAAGAAAATTAAAAAAAATAGAATTAGTGGAAATAGTATCAGACCAAAAAAATATTAATAAAACTAAATATCTTAATTATCAAGATGAGACAGAGCATATAGAAAAACTAAATAATCAAATTGAAGACAATACTTTGATCTTAGTTCCGGAACTACAAATGATTGATCAGATTTTGGAACAGCTTGATCCAAAAATAAAATCTAAAATACTGGTCTGGCATGGTAGTTTATCCACAAAAGAAAAATTTGATAACTGGCTAGATATTAGAAACTCCAAAAAAACTATTGTTCTTGGAACTAGAGGGGCTTTGTTTCTTCCCTTTCAAAAACTAAAGAAAATTATTATTGATTTTGAACAAGATGAAAATCACAAGCACTGGGATCAGTCTCCCAGATTTCACACTCATGATTTATCAAAAATTCTCAGTGATATTTATGGGTCTGAAATTATTAAAATGAGCTATTCAATCAGTTCAGATACTTATCATGCAATTTTCAAAGGTGATACAGAATTTGCTGAAAAGAAAGGAATAGGACCAGTATTCAAAAAAAGAAATCTGCAAACTCTGAGCATAATTGATATGACTCGACAATCCTCAACAAAAGAATATTCAAATTTATCTGTCAGCAGCAAAAGAGAAATCCAAAAATCAATATCAGAGAAAAAGGATATATTTATTCTTCTAAACAGAAAGGGATACGCAACATCACTTAATTGCTTGGATTGTGGATATCGCAAACTTTGCACAGATTGTTCTCTTCCAATGGTATTTCACTCAAATGACAAATTATACTGTCATTGGTGCAGAAAACAAGAAAATCTAAGCATCAGATGTCAAAAATGCAATTCAGAAAAATTAAAACTTTATGGATCTGGAATTGAAACTATCAAAAAAGAACTGAACAAAGAATTAGACATTGGTTCTGACTATGAAATAATTTGCCTTGATAGTGAGAAAGAACAACCGCCCAGCAGCAGTCATAATAAAATTATTATTGGAACAACTCATGCCTTCAATTATATTAATTGGCAAAAAACAGGTTTTATATGTATGCTTGATTTTGATAGACAGATATCAATTCCTGAATTCAGTGCCCATGAAAATGCCTGGCATTTAATAAATAAAATGCTTTATTTAAAAAACCCTCTGGCCAATTTCTTCATACAGAGCTATAATATAGAAAATTACCTTCTTAAATCATTGGCAGAACCTGATAAATTCTACAGGCTTGATCTTAATCATAGAAAAAAACTGGAAAATCCTCCCTATTCATACTTGGTAAGATATTTTATTGGCGATTTTAATCAGGAAAAAGCGCTAAAGCAAGCCAAAAAATTAGATAGCAAAATAGCCCAGCAATTGACAAAAGACCAAAAAAATATTAAACTTGTTGGTCCACTGGAGATGCATCCCAAATTCTATAGAGAAAGGCACTGGTTTATGATTATAGCTAAATTTGATGCTAGATCATGGATTGATAACCTTATTTATTTAAATTCTTTTATACCACATAATTGGAAAATAGATCCTAACCCTATTTCAATACTTAGACCATAAAATATGTTTGAAATTGTAACTCTACCCTCAAAAAATCTAAGAAAAAGATCAGAAGATATTGATCCAGATATCTTGTCTTTGGATGAAACCAAACAATATATTGAAGAGCTTATTGAGACCATGTATGCCAGTGACGGCATTGGTATTGCCTCTCCCCAAGTAGGTAAAAATATCAGAATCTGCATAATTGGCAAGGCAGCAATACAAAAAAATCATCAGCTTTTCGGCAAAGACTTGGTACTAGTAAATCCCAACTTTCAAAAAACCAGTAAAAAAACAGGTATTGAAACCGAGGGCTGTTTGTCTGTCCCAGGAATTTTCGGAAATGTAAAAAGAAATAAAGATATTTTAGTTTCAGCAATTGACAGAGATGGTAAACCACTTGAATTCAATGCCAAAGGTTTTTTTGCAAGAGTAGTTCAGCATGAAATAGATCACCTCGACGGAATATTATTTATTGATAAGGCAACCAATATCCAAAAAGCTGATCAACTTGAATCAGAACTTAGAGAAACTAAATTGGCAATATAAATGAAAATAGCTTTTTTTGGCACACATCAATTTGCAGCAAATATACTAAAAGGTCTAACAGCAAACCCTGAATTTGAGGTTGATTTAGTAATTACTCAACCGGATAGACCTGTCGGTAGAAAGCAGGAACTTCAAAAAAGCCCGGTAAAAATTGAAGCTGAAAAGAGTGGTTTAGAAATTGATCAACCAAACTCCTTGAAAAATTGCCAATTTAAGACAGATTTTGACATTTTTATTGTTGCCCAATATGGGTTAATTATTCCTGAAGTAGTTATAAAAACTCCAAAATTTGAAACAGTAAATGTACACACTTCCCTACTCCCAAAATATCGAGGTGCCTCCCCTATTCAGTCAGCACTAAGAAATGGTGAAAAAGAAACTGGAATTACTATAATGAAAATGGATAAGGGGATGGATACAGGACCAATTTTAACTCAGCAAAAGATTACTATTGATCCGGATGATACCTATCTAGAGCTGGATCAAAAAATGTCTGAAATTGCTATTCAACTCTTGATCAAAATTCTTCCCAAATATATTTTAGGTGAAATCAAACCTGAAAACCAAGATGATTCACAAGCAACTTATTGCAAAAAATTGACCAGAGAAGACGGTAAAATAGATTTTTCAAAAGACTACACTGCAGTTTACGATTTATATCGTGGATTAACCCCCTGGCCCGGTGTTTGGACTACTTTTGAAGACAAAAGATTAAAATTATTAAAAATAAAACCATCTGAGAAATCAGTTAGCATTAGCCAACTTGCAACAGAAGATGATAAACTATATATAGGATGTGCCAGTGGATCAATTGAAATCCTAGAACTTCAACCTGAAGGTAAGAAGAAAATGACAGCCAGCCAATTTTTGAATGGACACCAAGAAAAAATAAAAAAGCTCTGATAATTTTTTTACTAGGAGATATTACTGCTCATTGAGATTATGCAGAATAGACTTACAACTAAGGCGATTTTCTTTGATAAACAAACCTGGCTTTTATTTGCAGGGTTTTTCTTGGCTAGAATTGTCTCCTTTGCATTGCATGGGCATCAGATAATACAAGCACTACTTGTATTTTTTATTTTAATGCTACTGGGCATTTTATATTATAAAAATGAATACTATGGCTGGGCCATTGTACTCACAGAACTATTCTTGGGCGGCTCTGGGCATTTTATAGAATTTTTTGGATTGTCACTACGAACTTGTATAGTCCTAACTTTTATAACACTTTGGGCGCTTTTTAATATTCTTGATCCCGGTCGCAAACATCGATTAAAAATTCCTCATGGTCTGTTCTGGATTTTTATACCTTTGATCATTTTTGCTGCTATTTCAGCAGTAATAGGCTTGTTCAATGGACACTCAGTTGCACGTGTGATCCAAGATTTTATGCCTTTTAGTTTTTTGGTACTTCTTCTCCCGGCTTATCATATGTTTGAAAATGAGAAGATACGTCATCATTTTATACGACTTGTAATGGTATTTATAATTGGATCAGCCCTCTTTGCTCTTTTTACCTTTGTTTTATACAGACTTGGCCTAAGTGAGTTGCAAGATCCATTTTATAAATGGATGAGAGATGTTGCTATGGCAAAAATAACTCAAGTTACCCCATTTTTCTATCGAGTGGTCTTGCCAGAGCATTTACTAAGTGTTCCTGTGATTCTGATAACCATGTCTCTACTAATGAGAGACGAGAAACACCATACTATGTGGAGAATCTTACTCTTTTTTGGATTGTTCTTATTAGCTATAAATTTTTCACGAGCTTATCTATTGGGTTTTGCTGTTGGAATTTTAGTTCTCAAGTACAGACACAGCTTTAAGCAATGGTTCAAAGAATCAGCTGTTGCTGTCCTATTATTTCTGTTTATTTTTTCATCTATGTCTGTCATATCAAGCATAGGAAAAAGTACTGGCCTGGAAATACTAGGATTAAGAATTGGGAGCATTGTAAGCCCTCAAACTGAAGTAAGTACCAATGCTAGAATGGAAAAACTTGCTCCCATCATATCCTTGATAAGAAAGCATCCTTTTGTTGGAAATGGACTGGGAGCCAGTATTTTATACTATGACAAAACTATTGGCGCAGTAACCCCAAGTATTCACTTTGATTGGGGCTACTTAGAAATGTGGGCTGAACTTGGTATCTTGGGTAGTGTTTGGCTCTTACTCATAGCGTTATTTATTGTTTTTGAGATAATTAAAAAAATCAGAACTGTTGCTGATTTTCATGATTTCAAAGTTGGACTTTTGGCAGCAATTGTATCAATGTTAATTATTAATATTACCACACCTGCACTGTTTCATACTCTAAGTATCTTTGCTTTAACATTTGTTATTGCCTTTATTACCAGACCTGTGGAAGTATTTGATTATTTTATTACTATGATTTACAGAATATTTAATAGATTAGATTAAGCTTAATCTAATCTATTAAATACTTTTAATCAAAGCCGTGCTTTTTCTTAATAATACTTCTTGCCTCTTCATACTTTTTAACTTTTTTACTTACCATGGGAAAATACTTCCATGGTTTTTTATATGCAAAACTTGGCAGCCATGAACTTATTGTTCCGCCCTGAGGCGTTTTGTATAGATATTGATCCAACCATATGCCTTTTTTACCCTGCTTTGCTATTCTTAACCACAAATCCCAATCCTGAAACCTTTTGAGAGATTGATCAAAACCTAGAAAATCTTCTCGTCTCATCAAACTAGTACTTGGAATATAGTTCATTTTCTTTAATTCTTGATAATTATATTTCTTTGCTGGAAATTTTTTTCTTCCAAGAACATGATTAGAATAAACAAAACTTGCATTTGCATTATTCAAAGTTTGATACATTTTTTCAATCATATCAGGCTGCGCAAAAATATCTGCATCAAAAAAGATCACGAATTGACCTGTTGATAACTTGAATCCCCTATTTCTGGCTGCCGGCGCTCCACGATTTTCCTGTTTTTTAAATTTAATTTTATCCTTATCAAAATTTCCTAGATCTAACTCATCAAACCGGAGTGCTGGATCACTTCCATCATCAATTATAACTATTTCCAAATTTTTATAAGATTGAGAAATAACTGAAGCAAGACTTTTTTTGAAAATATCAATCCTGTTAAAAACAGGAATTATAACACTAATTAGCGGTTGCATACTCTAGTTAATTGTCTTTAGAGAAGTTCTGGCAATTTCTCGATCATCCCAAGGAATCATTTTACCACCAGCAACACACATTCTTTGTTCACTTCCTTTTCCGGTTATCAAAATCATATCGCCCTTTTTTGCCAGCTCTATTGCTTTTTTGATTGCTTGTTTTCGATCAAGCACTTTGAATAAGGTCTCATCTTCAACTTTTCCTGCTTCAAGAGCAGCACGAGCTACATCATCTATTATTTCCATAGGATCATCATCGTAAGGATCTTCATCTGTAACTATACAAATATCTGCTTTTTCTCCTACAAATTCACCCACTGTAAATCTCCTCTTAATATCACGGCCTCCACCTGTTGAACCAAAGACATGGATAATTCTCTCTGGCTCAAGCAATTCTACAACCTGATAAAGTGCTTTCATAGCTCCCGGCTCAAAAGCATAGTCAACAATCACACTAAATCCATGCTCTTCTGCTTCCTCTATAAATTCATTTCTTCCTGGAGCATTTTTTAACCGATTTACTGCTTTTTTAGTGATTTCAGGATCAATATTCAAAATTTTTGCAATAGATACTGCTACTGCACAATTCCAGGCATTATGCTCTCCATAAATCACCGGATCAAAACTCTGATCATCTATTTTAAAATGAAGACCTTTTTTGTCTACTGAAATTTCTGAAAGTTTGAATTGACCATCTATACTCTCCAAATTAGATTTTTTTGTTCCAAAAGTATAAATTGTATCAAAAACAGCCCCCTCAATAAATTCCTGAGCATACTTAGAATCACCATTTAATAAAGCTACTTTAGGTAATTCAGAACAACATCCTTTTTGTAAATTTTTAAATCCAATCTTTTCTATGGTTTTACCACCATGAAAATAAGTACTTGCGTCTACAAAAATATCAATTTTAGCTTTTTTATAATTTTCAAAACTTCCATGAGACTCGATATGCTCTGGATAAAGATTGGTCAAGACCATCAGATCATATGCAATAAACTTATGCCTATACTGAACACGCCCCTCTGAAGTGGTCTCTACAATAGCAATGTCGCATCCGGCATCAACCATTTCTCGTAAGTATTTCTGGGTTTGCATTTTTCCGAGCATAGTCATCTTCTGGTCATTGAGCTTGTTTTCTCCGGCAATATAAAAGTCAATTGTTGAAAGTGAACCAACTTTGTATCCAGCTGATTCAAGAACCTGTCTCAAAAACAAAACAGAAGTAGATTTTCCACTGGTCCCAGTAATTCCAATTACAAATAGTTCTTTTGAAGGGTGAGAGTACTTGTGAGCGCCATACCAAGCATAGAAAAAATGGCGAAGATTAAAAACCTTCTTAGGAAATATTTTTTTTAATATTTTTATAAAAAAATTCATGATTTCTATTGACAAACTGATTTTTTTGAGTATACTTTTGGCATGCGGTCTATGAAGTACGCACTCCCGATTAAGTTCGGGGATCTGCCAATGTGGTCGCGGTTCCAGTTCAGCGGAACCTCGCGCTGGATCAAGACTGGTCACAAGTCCGCTGCGACGCTGACACCGGCGCCTCGTAGCTCCACCTTCTCCAACTCCTGTGGCGCGCCGCGCCGAGTGGATAGGTGCACGACCGTCTTCCCCTGCATCTAGGGACACCTGATCCGTCTCTCGAAGCATCAATGATCGCCGCTGCCGGGGGTTCTTCGGAACCCCTGGCAAAACTCATAATTGAACTAATCTCTAGATAAAATCTAGAGATTTTTTATCACAATTTAGCTAAATTTGCAATAGATCTACTTATCGCTTCGCAAACTAAGATCATAGACAATCCCTTCTATTTTTCTACTAGCTTGCTTTGCTTGATCAAATTTCGTTCTTAGATATCTGGTTAAATCAAATTCTATGAGCTCGCCAATAATTTTCTCTGCCATTTCTGCACATTTTTGTACTGTTTGATGGTCTTTTACAGTTGCTGCTCTTACAGCGTATCTCTGCAGCTCTCCAGGCACGTCACAAAGCCCAGCCAGATATAACTCTGGAACAATTTCAAAATCTTTTATAGTTCCGATTTTACCTGTTTTAACAAACTGCATCATAAGTACCGCCTCAACATACTCCTCTACTCCAGCCTTGTATGCACCCTCTTGGGTGATCTCTGGATTTTTCTGATATTTTTTATGAAGTGCTTTGAAAATTCCCAAAGCTTCTTTTATTTTTAACTCAGCTTCTTTTAGATTTCCCCGATGGATAGCAAAAATCGCTCTTTTGGAGTGATGAAGCGCGTCACCTGATAACTTAATTATATCTCTCCTGATAAGGGCGTATTGGTGAAGTCCTTTTTTGATTGAACGTAGGTTTTTCTTATCTAGCATAGATTCTTAATAATAATTTTAAATTAAACTATTTTGCGCTCTTTGACAATAAAAATACCCTTTACAATTTCTATCAAGGTGATATTTAAAAGACCAAACAGCAATAGGACTAACCAATAATTAATTGACAATGGCACAGTTCGCAGCAAAGTCTGTAAAATAGGTAAATGCACAGCACCTATAAGCAGAAGCCACCCAAATAATAATGAATAGTTAAGATACTTATTTCCAAACAGATTCATTTGCCAAATATGATACCTCATACTTCTAACTGAGTAGATGTAGAGTAATGAATCAATACCAAGTCCCACAAAAATAATTGTTCTAGTTAACTCAATATTGCCGGTTGTCTTGTAAAAATAAATAAATAATCCCAGCAAAACAATATTTGAAACTATGGTGATAATTGCAATCATATACTTCATTTCTTTATCAATAATCGGCTCGTTTTTCTTTCTTGGGTTTTTTTTCATATTTTCTTTTTCACTCTCATCAAATGCTAGCGCCATATTTGGAAAAGCATCTTCAACAATATTTACCCATAAAATTTGAGCCGGTAAAACTGCCAGTGGCATGCCCAGTACAAGACTTGCAGCAATCAGTATAACCTCTGCAAAACTCCCTGAAAGCAGATACAAAACAACCTTTTTGATATTTTGATAAATTCCCCTACCCTCTTCTACTGAAGAAACAATAGTACTATAGGCATTGTTCATAAGAACTATATCAGCTGACTCCTTGGCAACATCTGTTCCAGAACCAAGAGCAACGCCAATATCTGCGGCCTTGATAGCTGGAGCATCGTTTACTCCATCTCCTGTCATGGCCACCACATCACCATTTGCCTGAAAAGCCCTAACAATACGAATTTTATGAACCGGATCAACCCGAGCAAAAATACTTACATTCTTAACAGCAGAACGCAATTCAACATCGCTCATATGTTCAAGCTGCTGCCCATCAAAAATATTGTTAATATTATGAGATAAACCAATCTGCTTGGCAATTGATTGAGCTGTTTTGACATGATCTCCAGTAATCATTACTGTCTTGATTCCAGCAGTATGAGCAAGAGAAATAGTTTGACTAACCTCAGCGCGAATTGGATCAGAAAGAGCAGCCAAACCAACAAAAACCAAATTTTCTATTTGATTATCACTTAATTTATCCTGTTTTTTGGCAGACTGTTTATAAGCAAGAGCAATAACCCGAAGTCCTTTTTCAGTTAATTTCCTGTGCTTTTCTTCAAAAAAACCAATTTGCTTAGCTGTCATTTTCTGAGCTTTTCCATCTTTCTCAAAAAAACCAGATTTGGAAAGCAAAATTTCAGGTGCACCCTTTATATAAGTTATATATTCATGATCTATATTTTCAAGTTTAGCAATGTACTTTCTTTCACTGGAAAAAGGAATTTCATCAATTTTTTTCATTGAAGACTCAAGTGATTCCTTGGTGTAGCCAATATTCAATCCAGCATAGAGAAATGCACTATCAGTACTGTCTCCGACAAATTCAATATGGGCGCGTTGATCATTTGCTGGCAAACTAACAGCATCATTTGCTATGACACCGATTTTAATAGCAAAAACTGCATCTTCATGCTTTCCAGGCTTTTCAGCACTTAAGCTCTTAATTTTATCAAAGTCCAAATGATCATTTTCAGTAATTATCTGGGTAACTCTCATTTTTCCTTCGGTAATAGTCCCGGTTTTGTCTGTACAAATAACATTTACTGATCCAAGAGTTTCAGCTGCTACCAACCTACGCACAAGTGCCTTTCGTTTGAGAATATTTCTCATACCAACAGCCAAAATAACAGTCAAAGTAATTGCCATACCCTCAGGAATAGCAGCAACAGCAAGAACAACAGCAATTTCAAACATTTCTACGACACTATGATGAATTTTGGTTGTAAAAATTCCAAATAAAAAAATAAGGGAAGAAATAGAAACAACAATAATTGCAATATACTTACTCAATCTTCCCAGTTGAATCTGCAAAGGCGTCTTATCTTCTTTGGTTTCTTTTACAAGAGAGGCAATTTTGCCAATTTGAGTTTTACTACCAGTTTCAGTTACCACAATTACTGCTCGTCCATTTAGGATTATAGTTCCTCGGTGGAGCATATTTTTGCGATCAGCCATGTTAGTTTTCTCAGCAATCTTGTTTTTGTGCTTTGAAACCGGCTCAGACTCACCAGTTAGTGAAGACTCATCCACCTCACAATCAACAGCCTCAATAATTCGTCCATCAGCCTGTATTTTATCCCCTGCCTCAAGAATTAGAATATCTCCTTGGACAACAAGCTTACTACTTATATATTCTTTTTTTCCGGCTCGAAGCACCAGAGCCTTACTCTCAATCATCTGATGTAATTTTTTTAGAGATTCATTTGCCTTGTCTTCTTGTATAAACCCGACAACCGTATTCATAGCAACAGTTATGAAAATAACTGTCATATCCAAAACCTCTCCCACTAAACCGCTAACAACTCCGGCAATCAGAAGAATAAGAATAAGCGGACTGGTAAATTGGTCAAAGAAAATCTTGACTCTACTACTTATTTCTCCAGAGCTGGGCAGAGTATTGGGTCCAAAAAAATTAAGCCTTTTTTCAGCGGCTTTGTCAGAAAGTCCATCCTTGGAACTATTTACCTCCTCGAGAACCTGTGATATACTTTTTGAGTAAAAATCCATAAAATATGTACAAAATCTTGACATTTAATGGATTATAGTATATCATATTGCTTACTTACTATAAACAGCGGTCCGGTAGCTCAGCTGGTAGAGCAGCAGCCTTTTAAGCTGATGGTCGTGGGTTCGAGCCCCACCCGGATCACATTTTAAAACTCTGCATTATGCAGAGTTTTAGATTTTACCATTTAGAGTCGTCAGGCGCCTTTTTGAAATTAACTGCTTATATTTGCTTATCTAGACCCTCTCCAAGGTCGTTCATTTTTTGGATTTGCATTAAATACAATCTCCTCTATCTCTCGCAACTTTTGAGCCACTGCATCATTAGCTTCGGTAGGAAGATTTGCAGATGCTTTCATCTTCAATTCAACATAAGCATTCATTACACCTTCGAAATCCCCACCACCTTCTTGAATGGCAGCGACCCTCTCATGATGTGCTTATAATCCTTCTGACATATTTTCAGTTTAAAAATTATAAATAAACCATATCAGATTATGAGTATCATTGCAATAATATTTGATTTTCTACCAATTAGGCAAATTAAGATATAAGGCATACGTTGTTTTACTAATATCAAGCTGTTAATACATCCAATCAGTTTTTTATCATGCTCTAAAGTGTTCCAGCCTAATCCCAAATAAATCAGATATCATCGCCCTGCGGGCTACGTCATGGGAGCAAAACAAAAATGCACCTAGGGGGCGCATTTTTGTTTTAGAATATATATTTACTACCTCAACTCAGTCTCAATATTAATCTCTCCATGCATATCTTCAAGCATCTTTTGTTTAATATCTTCATATTTTGTCTTTTGAGCAAGTAACCAGGCCATTTTCACAGTCATGGATTCAATACTCATATCATGCGCTGGAATTGCCAGGTCATGTTCTCTTAGATATGGACCAGTTACATTTACCTGAAAATTGGAAATACCATTTGGCGCTTGAGTGGTAACAACAATTGGAATTTTCTTTTTCTTAAGATATTCAAAGGCTGGAAATAAATGCTCACTTGGATCCCCAGCACCAAAAGACCGAAAAATAAAAGCTTTTATTCCATTGTTTTCCACTAATGACTGAAATAAATCAACTTTCATGCCAGGAAATTCAGTCAAGGAAGCAATACTTTTTGTATCAAAATCTTTTTTCACACTTAGTACTCTAGATTGGATTGCCAAAGGCATATATTTTGACAGGTATTCAGTATGTTTTTTGAGTGCTGGCTCATTTATCCTCATAAATCTGCCAATATTTCCAAGTGATCCTGTTTGAAAAGCTTTGAAAGGATCATAATCAAAATCTGTCCCCTTCTTTACTCTAGATCCAGTAATAATCTTACTTCCAAACACAGCCATTACTCCTTTTATATCATGGTAACCCCAAACAGCCATTCTCAGAGAATTTACAAGATTGGTAACAGAATCAGTTCCAAGATACCCAAGAGGAACTTGCGCGCCGGTTAAAATTACAGGTTTGTTTATATTCTCAAGAGCAAAAGTAAGAGCTGCAGCAGTGTATCCCATTGTATTTGTTCCGTGCAATACAACAAAAGAGTCAAATTCATCATACTTACTTTGTATTTCTTCTATCAAAGTAGTCCAATTTTCTGGTTGCATATTTGAGCTGTCAATATTGAGAAGCTCAGAAATAGATGCCTCAATTTCAATATTCCAATTTTTCTTAACAATATCTATTGAATTTTCAAGAACAGCCATAAAACTATTTGGATCATGTTTTACATTTTCAGAAACATCGCTATGCGCTACATTCCCCGCCACTGTTCCACCTGTGAAAATAACTAGTATTCTCTTCTTAGTGTAAGTTGCCATAAATTTATATTATTTTATAAAATTTCAATATTCACACTTACAAACAGTATGAAGCATTGCAATAATTCAGTCAAATCTACCCAAAAAAATACAAATAAGCTATACTTAATACTGTTATTAAACAAACTAAATTATCATGCTAGTAATCCTCCAATCCTCGCTTTCAATATTTGTATTGATCCTAATCGGGATTATCGCCCAAATAGTCGTCAACAAGAAAAAAACCAAAACCGAAATAATTCTTTGTAAAATAGGAATTAATTGTCATACCTGGACAGAAGTGCTCAACAAATTTGTACTCTATCTAGCTTTACCTGCTCTTATCTTCATGAGCCTGTCCAGCATTTCAACAGGCCAATTAATCAGCACAAAAATAATTTTGATAAACGCTGTTATTCTTGCTATTTTTATTCCTGTTCTGATTCTTGCGAGTAAATTTTTCAAAGCAAAAAAAGATATTGCTAATGCCTATATTTTTGGTGCTTTTTTTGGAAATGTAGCTTATATTGGCTTTCCTTTTGTAGGGTCGGTAATTCCTGGCTCTGAACCTGAAATCAGTATACTTGTTGCTATTCACGTACTTATTGCCTTTACTATTGGACTTTTTTATCTAGAGCACTCCAAGAGCTCTCATCATGGTTTTAAGAGTATAATTAAAAAAATAATCATGAATCCGCTTATTGGCGCGGTTCTCTTTGGTCTAATTGCCTTGTTCTTAAATATAAATCTTCCACAAATACTTAGTAATGCCTTATCTATGCTAGCGGCTAGCGCCTCCCCTGTTGTTCTCATTGCTCTTGGCATGTTTATTGCTGATAAAATCAAATTTGATAAAGAACTTTGGCATGCTGTTGCCATCAGTTCTATGAAATTGATTTTAATGCCGCTTATCTTTATTGTAGTTGCAATTACCCTCAAACTAAAAGCTGAGTTTGATATATCAATCCTAGAAGCTGCCATGCCGGTTGCTTTGACCAACTTTGCACTTGCTGAAATTTACCCGATTGATAAAAAAATAATTGCTAATTCGATAATAATAAGTACGGTTTTATCCTTGATTACTCTAACAGCTCTTTCTGTTATTCTTATCTAAAATATGAATAATCTCAAACCAGGCATTTATGAGCATTACAAAGGAAAGCACTATCTGGTAATCTGTATTGCTAACCACAAAGAAACACTTGAGGAACTTGTCATTTATAAGCCGCTATATGAGTGTGAATTTGAATATTTTGCCCGCCCCCTATCTGAATTTACCGGTCTTGTTGAAATAGACGGAATTGAAAGAAAAAGATTTATCTTTGTTGAAAAATAATACCTAGACTTGCAGTTTATAACCTTTTTTGGGAACAGTGTGAATAAGCTTTTTATTGGATTTCTCATCTATCTTCTTTCGCAAATGGCGAATATGGACATCTACAGTATTGGTGAAAGGATCAACATGCATATCCCAAACTTTTTCTAATATCATTTCTCTAGAGAGAACAGAACCAACATTTCGCATAAAATATTCAAGCAGTGCAAATTCCTTGTTTCGAAGTTTGATTTCTATACCATTTCTGGTTACTTTGCATGAACTTGTATCTAGTTTAAGATCTGCTACTTCTAAAATATTGTTATAAAGAGGCAAACCTCGCCTATTCAAAGCTTTTAATCTAGCAGCCAACTCAGCAACATCAAAAGGCTTAGTAATATAGTCATCACAAAGCTTGAGAACTTCCAATTTGTTGTCTATATTGCCTTCAACTGTAGACATAATAATTGGCATAGATTTTTTGTGTACTCTAATTTTCTTAACAACCTCAAGACCTGTCATGCCAGGCATGTACATATCTACTATTACAGCGTCATATACCCCAATCAGAGCCTGTTTAAGGCCTTTTCCAGGATCTGCGATACTGTCTACTATCATTGACTCTGCTTCAAGCCCCTTTTTAACAAAATTTCTAATTTCTGCCTGGTCATCGATTATTAATACCTTCATAAATTCCTTTTTTATTGAATAAATAGTATACTCTAGCTATACTATTATACATAAAGTATTTTTCAGCTACAATCAAAATATTAAATTTTTCTAAACTCTTGTCTCACAAGCGTTTAAACTTTAAAAAATATGAATAAAAATAAACTTCTTCTACTGGCTTCCACTATATTAACCATCTCTTTGCTCTTTGGAACTTCAAATCAAGCGCAGGCTGACAGTAAATATAATGGACTAATTTTAAAAGGAGATATTGGTTCAGAAATATATTATGTTGCAACTGATGGTAAAAAATACGTTTTTCCAAATGAGCAGGTTTATTTTTCCTGGTTTCATAGCTTTTCTGTAGTAAAAACAGTGCCACAAATTGTTGTTGCTGAAATGCTTAATGGTGCAACTCAAGTAACCTTGTTTCCAGGAAACCAATTAGTTCAGTTTGGAAACAATCCAGAAGTTTATATGGTTAGAAGAAAAGCAACCCTAAGGTGGATACCAGATGAAAAAACTGCAGAAAAATTATCTGGAAAAAACTGGACCAAGCATATTATCAGGCTACCTGAAAATAATCTTAAATCATACAATATTGGTGAAGTGATTACAGACCCAGCTGAAATAGTTGGTCCATATGTCCTAAGACGAGCCCAATCAATAAATGATGAACTATCTTCAATGGGTTTTATCAAAAAAACTAAAAAGACTGGAGCTTCAAAATTAATTTTTACGGATAAACCAACTCTTGAGAGCATAAGTGAAAATCTTTCAGCAAATCTCAACCCATCTTTTTCAAAAGGTATTACCAGCTATACACTTACTGCAAAAAACACTGAAGAATCAATTGAATTACTATCAAAAGCAACAAATGAAAATGCAACTATAAAAGTCAACGGAATAAAAGTCCCAAATGTTGCCATAAAATATAAACTAAATGAAGGAAGTAACAAATTTACCATCAATGTAACTCTGGATAACGGAGAATCACTTAACTATATAATAAATGTAACCAGATTAAAGGTGGGCGCAATAGACAAATCAACACCTTCCTTAAGTTCCTTAAAGGAAAACCTAAAAGGAAATTTTTCTCCAGGATTTGCCTCAAATAAATACGAATACTCACTGCAAGCAGCATACAACGAAAGTATAGTAGAAATAACTCCTGAGACAGAAGATGATGCTGTAATAACTATAGGCTCATACCAAAACCAAGCCAGATCTATTTATACCTCTCAAAAAGTAGTATCTGGAAAATCTCTACCAGTAGTAATATATCAGGGAGAAAATAAAATTAGAGTTGATGTAAAAAAAGCCAATGGAAGATCAAGAAATTATGTCATAAATGTCAACAAAGTAGAATATGCAACTGCTGAGTATTCTCAGTTAAACTCAATAACGATCACTAATATCAAATCAATGATCCCATCCTTTGACCGAGTATTAACAGATTATGAAGTCATAGCCCAAGGATCAGCCACCTCAGTAACTATAAAAGCTGTACCAAGAGATGGTCAATCAAAAGTTACCATAAACGGATCTCTGGGCCAAGAGAAAACAATCAATATAAAAGACGCAGCCCTAGTCACAATTGAGGTTGAATCAGTAGATGGTTTGAAAAAAATATACTATCTCAATATTTCCAAATAAATATTCTTTAACAAAAAATCAGCCTGGTCGGCTGATTTTTATTTTCTTAAATTTATTCAAGTAACAAAAGCGCCAGCATGGCAACAATTCCCAGGATAAAAGAAATTAGTTGAATAGTAGATCTTGAAACTTTAAGTTCTTTGTGCAATTCCGGAATAAGATCAGCGCTAGCAATATAAATAAAAACACCTGCAGCAAAAGGAATAAAATAAAATACAAATTTATCAGTCTGATTTGCCAAAATAAAAGCAATCACGACACCTAAAAATGAAGTTAGAGCAGTAATGAAATTCAAAAAAATAGCCTTTCTTCTGGAATATCCACCATGGACCAGTACTGCAAAATCACTAATCTCTTGAGGAATCTCATGCATGATAACCGCAAAAGTAGTGGCAATTCCTACCGGAATACTTACCATATAGCTAGCTGCTATTATCAAACCATCAATAAAATTATGCACCCCATCCCCAATTAGATTTGTAATAGCAAAAGGATGGACATGATGATTACCATGTTCTGAATGATGACAATGATGCCAATGTATAACTTTTTCCACCAGAAACATGACAATAATACCAAGAAGTACAGCAAGGGAAATTTGCAATGTAAAACCGGATTCTTCTACTGCTTCTGGTAAAAGATGAATAAAACTATCACCAATAAGGGTTCCGGCAGCAAAGCTAACTAGAAAAAAAATGAGAAGTTTAATTCTTTCTAATTTTAAACTCAAGAGAATTACTCCAGCCAATGAAATAAGACTGACCAGTAAAACACTTAATAATGAATATGTTAATATCATAATTCTTATATTTTATTTATTATGTTAAACATCTTAGCAGATTTAGCTCAAATAAGCAAATTATTTTTTACAAACTGCCAGTAAATCCAGATACATACTTTCTCTGTACCCTACACTGAAATCATCTAGGCTGTACTTATCCAAAATAGATTTATCAAAATTTTCTGCCTGCAAAGTATTTACCGGACCATGCATTTCTTTAATTTTTTTTAATTTAGAAATAAAAACATCAGGAGTAGCTTTTCTGATTTGATTTTTGATATAAATATCAAAAGGCCTCTGATGTACTCGATTTTTTTCAATTTTATTGATTTCTTTGCTTCCATAAACACCCATAATGTCAATATCTGAAAATACTTTTTTTAAATCTTTTTTTAATTGTCTAACACTGTACTCCCTGAGATGCTCAGGATGCCAAGGCTTTTGCATGGGCAGTAAACGATATTTTCTATTTGGAGTAGTTATCATTAGGATTCCACCAGGTTTTAAAACTCTTTTCAATTCGGACAAATAGGCCTTAGTATCTTTGATATGCTCTATAACCTGAAATGAAGTAATAAGATCAAATGATCCACTTTCAAATCTAAGTTTAAAATCCGGAGTCACCAACTCAAAAGATAAATTTGCTGATTTGAAAGTCTCACTACAATATGCTATTGCATCTTTATTCACATCAACACCAATAACTGATTTTGCTTGTTCAGAAAGCAAATCAGAACCATAACCACTTCCACAACCAAAATCCAAGACATTCTTTCCTTCTGCCTGCCCGGTTGCATATTGATAAGCTTTTTTTTGTTTTAGAAAAAGTATATATTCCTCAAGATTCCTCCATTGGTCTTTTTCAGATATCAAACGATTTTGCACTATATTTGCCATAAAATCTTTATATTTAATTCAACTGTATTATATCTAAATTAACCAAATTATAAAAGTAAAAAAACCCAGCCCCTAAATAGGAGCTGGGATATTGATAGTAAAATCAATTATCTGTCACGTCGTGCATTCATGCACTCGCGGCAGTAAACTGGCTTGTCATTTGACGGTTGAAATGGAAGTTGGGTAATTTTTGTACCACATTCTCCACAATCAATATCTACGTCATATAGTCTGCGCTGTGGTCTGTTCTCACGACTTTGTCTAAATTCGCGATTACAATCAGCACAGTAAACAGGTCTGTCGCCAGATGGTTGAAATGGAAGTTGTGAAATGTGAGTATTACACTTAGCACAGCTTAGATCCACATCATACATTTGTCTGTCCATAGTATGTTTTTTGTGTGTTTCTCAAATGAAGTTTGAGAAAATTTATAAATCGACCTTGTCGATTGGAAACGTCCTATGTCGAAGACAAATTCTCGTTGCCAATTGGTCTCTATAGTAGCATAAAATGAAGAAAAATGCAAGGGTGGCTGTTAATAAGAAATTAAATTCTTGACAAACCTCGTTTTTTATGCTATTTTCAGATATCAATGATCCGAAACTCTAATGTTTTCGCTGTGCACAAAAATTGCTCATAACGAGAACCTTAGAGGAGAACCTGATGGTTGTCACCATCATCCAAGTAGTAATGGTTGTTCTCATGTTTCTGGCCGGCCTCTGTCTGATCATTGATGGCGCGCTCCGGGTTTTCAAGCCCAGCCTCAGCCACAGGCAGATGATTCCTCGAGCCGACTACTGGAAGCAGCGCATGGCAGGACTGATCGAGATGGCTGTTGGCTCTGCCCTGCTCGCCATCCTGCTGACCATTGCACTGGTCTGAAACATGAAACAACTGATTCGGCTGCGCCGCAGACGCAGCCTCGCTCATTCTGGGGCTTTCTCCCCACCAACCACAACAAGGAGGTGAGGACGAACTCTGCACTCGTCCCTCCGAATATTTTCAGTAGTTATAATGCAAATTGAGGAGTATTAAAAAACAGCCGATTTGGCTGTTTTTTAGATCTCAACTTTAACTTTTATTCAGCTAAAATAAAATTCAAATCAAGATTAAAGCTAATATCATCCTTGATAGCCTTGTCACCCAACTCTTTAAATATTGAACCTGATTTAAAATTAATACCCCAACGAGTACGATCAATATCAAAATCAGCCTTAACATTGAAAACACCTCCCTCATCTATAGTCTTTGCCTGAAAACTGATTTCTTTAGTCTTATCAAGAATTGTTAAATTACCTTCTACTTCATAAAGTTCTAGCTCTATCTGCTTAAGAAAGGTTAAGACAAATTTAGTCTCAGGAAAATTTTCTACATTAAAAAAATCTTCTGAGCGAATATGTTTTAAAAATAATTCACTTTCCTTATCATCATCAATACTTTGCATATCTATTATAAACTCTCCAGAATCAAAAAATCCCTTTTCTTTCATAAGCAAACCACTCTTCAAATCAACACTACCAGTATGCCCACCCCCCGCTACATGCGATGCTGACCAGTTTAATTGAGAATTAGTAGTATCCAAAGTATATTTTTGAGAAGGCATTATTTCCTGATTTTCTTCTTGTAGCTCTTCTTTTTCCTCAGCAGGCACTACTTCTTCTACTGCCACATCTTCATTTAACTGTTCTGTCTCAAGAGCAGGCACGACTTGCTCCACCGGCACTTGTTCAACCCCTTTTGAACAACCCGCGCCAATCAATAAAAACAATACCAAAAATCCTCCTATTTTCAAATATTTTTGCATAGATAAAAATAATAATAACTAATTAAGTTTACATTATTAAGAAATAATTTCAATTGTGTATAATTGAGAGCAAAATTATACTACTATAATTTCTTTCTCCTGATCCTCAAGCTATTTCCCACAACTGAAACACTACTCATACTCATAGCTGCAGCAGCTATAATAGGGCTGAGTACTCCAAACATGGCAAGTGGTATTGCCACTACATTGTAGATAAAAGCAAAGAATAGATTTTGCTTAATAGAAGAAAATGTTTGACGAGAAAGTCTGATAGCTTCTACAACTTTTTGAGGATTACTCTGCATCAGCACTATACTTCCGGCTTCTATTGCCACATCTGTTCCACTACCCACCGCAATACCAAGATCTGCTTGTGCAAGAGCCGGAGCATCGTTTATTCCGTCCCCTACAAATGCCACCACTTCTCCCTTTTTTTGCAGTTTTTGAACTTCTTCTGCCTTATGATCAGGCATTATATTTGCCACTACGTGCTCAATATCAAGTTGCTTTGCTATTGCTTGCGCTGTTTTCTCGTGATCCCCAGTAATCATATAGACATCTATATTCTGAGAACCAAGCTGCTGCACTGCTTTTTTTGCAGTGTCACGCACCACATCTGCCACAGCTACGATAGCAATTATTTTTTTATCTTCTACTACATACATTGGTGTTTTTCCATCATTTGCCAATCTCTCAAAAACTTCACTATACTTTTTGTTTTGTTCAACACCAACCTCTTCAACTAATTTAGAGTTACCAAGCTTAATACTTCTTGATTCAATCACACCCTCTACACCTTTACCAGATATTGCTCGAACATCAGTTACTTTTTTAAGATCAAACTTATTGTTTTTTGCATATTTAGCAAATGCAGAAGCTAACACATGCTCGCTTTGAGATTCAATAGAACAAGCAAGAACCATGATGTCTTTTTCATCTGTGTCTTTAGCAAATATCTCTATATCTGTAACAACCGGCTCGGCTTTTGTCAGAGTACCTGTCTTATCAAACATTACAGATGTAATTTTGTGAGCAATTTCAAGACTTTGAGATTCCTTGATAAGTATTCCGTTTTCTGCACCTTTTCCGCTTCCAACCATAATAGCTGTTGGGGTTGCAAGACCAAGAGCGCACGGACAAGCAATTACAAGCACGGCAACCGCATGAATAATACTTGCCTCAAGTCCTGCTGACACCATAAACATCCAGACTAGAAATGTAGCAAGCGCTAGCAACATAACAATCGGAACAAAAACCCCAGCCACTTTGTCTGCAAGTTTTTGAATTGGAGCTTTTGAACTCTGTGCTTGTTCAACCAGCTTTATAATTTGTGAAAGCACAGTATCTTCCCCAACCTTTGTTACTTTTACTTCAATTACACCGGAACCATTGATAGTTGCTCCATAGACAAGATCGCCTACATTTTTTTCTACCGGAATACTTTCACCTGTAAGCATTGATTCGTTTACAGAAGTTGATCCTTTTAGCACTTCAGAATCAAGTGGAATTTTCTCTCCAGGCTTTACCAGTAACAGATCTCCAACACGGATTTTCTCTACATCCATTTCTTGCTCCTCTCCATCTACAAGTACTCGTGCTTTTTTAACACCAAGCGCTAATAGTTTTTGTATAGCACTTGAAGCCCTACCTTTACTCTTCTCTTCCAGATATTTACCAAGAAGTATAAGCGTAATAATAACTGCAGCAGTTTCAAAATATACATGACCATCAAAGAGCATTGCATAAACCGAGTATGCAAAGGCTGCAATCGTACCAACAGATACCAGTGTATCCATATTTGCCCGAAATCTCTTTAGCTGAATTAACATCCCTTTGTGAAACTGCCAACCAACGACAAAAACTACCCAAGCTGTCAATATAGCCATTATCATCATGACTGTTTGATTTTTCATGAGAACAGGAACAAACATGGTCAAAAGCAGTGGCAATGTCAGAACAAAGGCAGTTATAAATTTTTTTCTTGCTTTTTGAGTAGCAGTATCATGTTGAGGCTTCTTGGCACCCTCACGCTCTACTTGGTAATCTCCTGCTTTTGAAATTGCCTCATCAATCGCCCCTTCACTCACCATATTTTCATCATACTCAACATAAGCCTTGCTCATACCATAATTAACTGATGCTTTTTTTATTCCATCAATTTTACCTAATTGTTTTTCAATATTAAGAGCGCAACTTGTACAGTGCATCCCTTGAATTTTTAAGCTATCTTTTTTCATATTATTCTATTACATTAAATGAACCGCGGATCATCCCCATCCAGCAGCTAAATGAGACTGTACCTGCGCTTGTAGGAGTAAATTCTACAATATTTTGACCAGGTGTAAGCTTTTTACTGATTCCATATTTTGGAACAATAACCTCATTTGAACAACCTGTAATTTGCTTACCATTTATAATCCATTTTACTGGTACGCCTTTTTTAATTTCAAATCTATTTGGTGTAAATCCGTAATAGTCTACATCCATTTCTATAACTTGTACTCCATTCTCAACAGCAATACCTGAATTGTTGGATTCCCTTACTTCTCCTCCCCCAAGAACTATACCATTGGCTGCAAGTCCTGACGAGAGGGTATACCAGGCAAAAGCAAGAATAACAAATCCAATTACTTTTTTGAGTACAATACGATCTAGGTTTTGACTTTTTGTACTCATCACACCCACCCCAAGCAAAACCGGCATAGTTCCAAAAGCAAAAAGCGCAAGTGTCATACCACCTACAAAGAAACTACCGGAAGCTACAGCAAAAAGTTGCATACTTTGTGTAAATCCGCAGGGCAAGAAAAAGGTAAATGCGCCAAGCACAACCGGAGCCATAGCATGTTCAGATTTTTTTATCTTATTCCAGTACTTAATGACTCCTTTTGGCATATGAAATCCGGTACTAGTGATAGATGGCAGAACCCCAAGAATATTTAATCCCATCCAAGCAAGAACAACAGCAATAAACACAGTAAACCAACCCATTGCGGAAATTGAAAGCTCAAAGAAATTTCCAACTGTCGCCAACAATCCACCCAAGATAAAGAAGGCACCAATGCGACCTACGTGAAACAGTAAATGTGGTTTGGTATTTCTCTCAAACTTCGAACCTTTTGACTGGTATTTTGCACCAAACGAGATGACAACCGCACCAACTACTGCCAAACATGTAGAAAGTGAGGCTACTATACCGACTAGAATCGCTGCGCCATAGCCAATATTTACAGTCTCAATCTCCAGAAAACTCAATATTCCTATCCATTTAAAGTATCTATATACCCAATACAGACAAAACACGACAAATAGAGACCAATACCACTGCGCTTTGGTTGCTTTTTTCTTTGGCTGAACCTTAGAGTCAGATGTTTCAGATACCGCATATCCGAGCTTTTTAAGTTTATGCATTATCTTTCCCATGTTCAGTGAATTTCCAGAAAATTGTATCTCGGCAATCTGTTTTTTATGACAAACAACCACTTCTTCTATATTTTCAATTCCATTGAGTTCGTCTGAAATAATGGTCTCACAAGAGACGCAGGTCATGCCCACTATTTTAAATTGTTTTTTTCCCATATAAATATGAATTGTCTATTTACTAACTATATTGCTTATCCCACTAAATCAAACTTCATCAATCACTTTTTTTAATTTC
Organism: uncultured Gammaproteobacteria bacterium; assembly: GCA_964522405.1. Lineage (GTDB taxonomy): Bacteria > Patescibacteriota > Patescibacteriia > Magasanikbacterales > UBA922 > CAZFTR01. The sequence continues at coordinate 76,985 of CAZFTR010000004.1, forward strand.
TCTTCTACCAGCATACCGACTTCTTCTAACTCAGGATTACCTATCATACCCATAGCAGCTGAAGGTAACATGGCAGATACATAAACCTTTCCATCACGCTCATAGACAATAACATTGCAGGGCAAAAATAGTCCAATTTCTCTTTCTACTTGCAAGACCTGGTATGCAGATTCAGGATTGCAAACACCAAGAATTAGATAATTATCAAAATCCACATCAAGTTTTTTCTTAAGAGTTGCCTTTACATCTATTTCAGTCATAATGCCAAAACCTTCCAAATCTAATTGTTTTTTAGTCTTTTCAATTGCCTCGACAAATGATATATCTAATTGTTTAGTGTATCCGTATTTCATATTATTAAAGTTAATTTAGACAGATCACAGAATCCTGTGACCTGTCTAACTAATTTAGCGGTTTTTTATTCTGCCTTTGGTTTTACTATTTTACCTGTACTTAAATCCTTGTATGGTTGTCCAAGAGCTGTCATTTCTCTAAAAACAAACATACCGTCAGGCTCTACTGTTCCAACCTGATTCCAAAGTTGAGTTAGAGCTGGATAATTCTTTGTTTCACTTGAAAGAATAATAGTCGGCAATCCCTTTATTTGATATTTTTCTATCAATTCTTTTCCAATATTTTCAGAAATATCAAAACTCTCGATATTAGAGAAACCTAACCCAAAACGTTGTAAAATAGGTTGCTGAACAGCCACCACATCATAACAATCAGTACAAGTTTTATCGGTTATATAAATCAAATTAACCAAACCCATAGTCTGATTTTGGGCTAAATTGAAATATGGAACAATCTCTGACTCCCAAACAATAACCTTATTATTAACTTTCCGAGAACCTTTTTCAAGAGCTTGTGCTAATTTACTATTTATTTCTTCTTCAGCAACAAATATCAAAGCTGGTAATTTCTTTAATTCAAACCGCTCAATAACTTCTTTTGCTTTTTCAGTGCCAAATGTATAAATTTTATCATCACTTAATTCTACATTTTGACTACTAAGAACCTTCTTCTCAGCTGCCATATCACCACATTGCGGACAACTCTCTGGTAAAACCAATAATAACTCCCCTTCTTGTGGCTTTGTTATTTCAATTGCTTGATTTAATTTATTATTTACTGTAAATGTAAAAAATCCCATTACAATAATATTTAGAACCACAACAATACCAAGTATTATTGCTAATATCTCAATAGTATTTTTTCTTTGTGGCCTTTTTTTCTCTTCTTTACTTTGACAACAACCCTTTTCAGGATTAAGATCTTTTTTTATTTCTTCAGTCATAATTTATTATTTATTAATGAATAACCACCCCCTAGCCCCCCCTTGAAAAGAGGGGGAATGAATTTGTTTTCAATCACTTGTTAATTACGAGTTGTTAATTGTCAATTAATTTAGCATCCCCCTACCATTTGTGGCGCAGAACCATCATCACTGAAACTTACTGCTGATGGAGAAGATCCTAAACCGACTTCTGCTTCTACTAATTTTTTATTTACACTGGCCAGAGCCGCTGTCTGAAATGATAGAGCAATCACTGCTGCCGCAAGCATAATTGTTAGATTTTTTTTACTGAACATATTCTATTTATTAGTTATTAATTCTTAAATAAATTTAACATCCCCCAACCATACCCGGAGCTTTGGTATCAGGAACAAAACCGGATTTTTTTGCCTTTTCGCTTAAATCTTTTATCTCCTCTTCAGTTAAATTCATTGTTAGATACTTAATATCCGGAAGATAATCCTTTTTTTCACCGGAAAGTGACTCTGCCATGCGTTTTTGCATTTGCGATGGAAAATATAAACCTTTTTGTCGCATAAGCTCATAAGAAATATCTGCATTTGTAAGTTCTGGATAATTTCGAATAAGGTATGCAGCGGTTCCACGCATAGCTATTGAGTGAGCGCAACCACAAGTAGGTGTGCCATCTTCACGAACCAAGGTTTTTACTCCACAACAAAATTCACAGGTAATGTATGGCTCTGTTCCTATGGCAACATATCTTTTCATTTCTTCATCAGTCAACTCTATTGGATTTGATCCTTGTTTGGGCGCCATTTTTGATAATTTTGCAATTGAAGCATTTATAGCATTCAAATTAGACATATCTAACCCAAGTTCCGGACCATAGAATGGTAATTGAGCGGGAGTAACCAAAGAAGCTATATCCTTTGCAAAATCACCTGAAAGAGCGATTTCACCATTCATATCATGACCAATCATAGTGTTTCCAATTTGCATGGCATAAGCCTGATTTGTTATGAAAAGTACTGCAACAAAGACAACTGCAAATTTTTGAAACAATATATGCAGATCAGCCTTTGGCAATTTCCTTGGCTGGAAATTTTTTACTAATAAAAATATTCCAATACCAAGCAAGACAATGGAAAGCAATCTAATCCACCAGAAATATGGCGCAAGAGCCAAAACTGTTGTTGAAAGTCCAAAATATGCCAGGAAAAATACCGGGCAGACCGGACAAAGCATTGTAAACAATGCTAATATTCCTGATCCTGAACCAATTGAACATGATGCCGCATTGAACTTTCTAGCTATGGCAAATAAAGCAGTTCCAAATCCAAACAAAATTGCAAATAATCCTGCGAAAGCCAGATCAAATCCGCTCACCTCTGACATAAATGGAATTCGATACTGAATTACCGGTAATTTCCACAGCCCGAGAAACAGGGTTTGGATTCCAAAAACCGCTATTGACGATCCCAGAAACCACAACCAAAATTGCTCAAGCCAGACTATAGATATTATTTTCTTTTTTAACATAGAGCTTTTTTCTTAATTAATTCTTATTTTTTATCATGTCTTTGTGCAAGACATATTCTTTTGTTTTTTAACCCTTAACCACATGTACCAAATACCAAATATATTTACTACAGCGCCAATCGCAAGAAATAAATCTTGATACTTACTCATAGTTGTGGCAATACCCATAAATCCCAGAACCGGAAAAAGATCTGCAAGATGATGGGCGCAACATGCGACCATAGCCACTCCTCCAGCACTGGCAGAAGCACCTGCCATGGCCAGCTTATTTTCGTGAACAATAAAACGCAATTTTTGAAATAAATACATTTGTATTCCAAATCCAATCATTATGGGAGCTAAAAAATACCATCTTTCCAGAAAAAATAAAAATGGATGCAATGGATCTTTTGTAGTTAGTAGGAGCAACAAGTAATAGAATACTATCATTATCAAGAAACCAATAGAACCAATCAGATATGGATTTAGTTTTGGCTTATTCATCATACCTAAGATTATTAAACTCAAGCAATACTTCTCCAACCGGCATATCTGCTATTCTGAGAATAAGGGGCTCGTCAACATATTCAAAACTTAAAATACCAGCTATGTGATGTCCACCAATAGCGTCTGAAAAGGCATTCCAAGCTATAGCTTTTTCTCCATTTAACTCTGAAATTGATTTGTAATCAAATTCAGCAAGATTAATTCTGTGATTATCTAGATTTAGCAGAATATTTGTATTTTTCAAATCAATATCTTCAGATAGAAATTCACTGCCAAATTCTTTTTCTAACTTCTCAATATTTTCCTCTGTTATCACTTCTGCGTCAAACTGTATAAAACCAACTTGTGAATTTGCTTTTTGTACTTTTATCTCTTCTTTTTCATTTGACTGAAGATGATTTTCCAAATCTTCCATACTGCTTTCCACTACAGAATTTATATTTGACGCAGCATAGAGATCCTTACCAACTTTCACCACCACAATCAGCACAAATCCAATTAAAAGAGCAAGCAATATCTTTTTCATAGGCATAAATTAATTGATTTACCAATTTTTACAACATTCAATTATACGTTTTACAATTCCACTAAGTCTTGAATTTGATCTATAAAAATATGCAAATCCAAACAATGTCCAAAGCGCCAGCAACAAGGCAATGGATTTTCCAATATTTTCAGTGTGTCCAAGAACTACAAACACCAGAAAAGTGGCTGTTAACAAAAAAGGCAAGCGGAAAATTAAAAAATCCTTTTTTACCTTCTTCTCAAGTAGATAATACAACCCAACCACGCTCTGTCCCATAAGCGCTGCTATAATTATTGGATATTCAAATTTTCCTAACCAGTATAACATAAGTAAAATAATCCAAGTTATACTAACACTGGCGCAAATCGCGCAAATTTCAAGCTTTGTGAGTCTTTTGAATATCAAAAATACTGGAAACAGAGCTGAAATGCTGACTAACACTAGAAATACAGGACTCATAGAGCAAATTGCATAATAAGAGAAGTTATGAATAGTAAAACAAAGGTGATGGCAATACCTTGATAAGGAATTATTTTGCCATTTCTTAATTTTGACAACTCTCTACTCAAGTAAGGAGAAACAAACATGATTAATGTACCTATGATCACACCAATCAAAAAACGATTGAACATATAAGTACGATTAAACATGGCTCCATACTCACCAAACCAATATATATTTACAGATGTATAATGTCGCATCATGGGCATAAGCGGGAGAATGGTTGAAAGAAAAACCAGAGCTGCCAAAATTGGTTTTTGGTGCTTTATATATTTCTTTTTTACCAATTTTACTATCCACAAAGACAATGCTAGAGCAAAAGCACCAATCAGAATTCCCACAACATAGGTACTAACACCGATATATGCCGCGCCAACAGCCAGAGCTCCTGCTCCCGCAGTACACAATGGGCAATGAGCTTTGGCAACACCCGGAATAAGAGCAAAAACCACTAATAAACCAAAGAATTTTTTCTTCATATTTACAAATTAAAGTTCTGTAAATAATGAAGTGTTTCCCTCTGCGTCAACGCGATGAATTTTAAACACAGCCTTTGGTCCCGGCATTCCAGGAGAACCGGATGGCATTCCCGGCATGGCGATCATATGCTCGTCTGAATCCATCATCATTTCAATTCCCTTCACTGGAATATGCCCTTCTACAACTTTTCCATCTTCAAAAACAGAAGTGTGACAACTTTCCATATGAGCTGGAACACTGTGCTCTGCTTTTATAGCTGCCATATTTTCTGTTTCAATTACCTCCACATCATAACCCTCGCGACGAAGATAAGTAGCATAATTAGCACAACATCCGCAAGTTGGTGACTTATACACTTTTACAGATTGAGCTGAAGCAATCCCGGCATTTTCTGAAGTATTAAACAATCTGGGAGCAAAGAGCGCAGCTCCAACCAGAAGCACCACAATCGCAATTACTTTTTTTTGTTTTTTCATATAAGTAGATAAAAATTAAATATTAAAAAACCACATCAAAAAAATCAATGTGGAAAATTTAAAATCTATTTACCAAGTTTTGGGATGAAGAATTCCAATTCTAAAAAGTTGCCTGAAATGATCTAATATTTGCCAACTTCCGTACCTATGCCGGAGATGAACCATGTACTGATGAAAATCTTGTTTGAGTGCATAAATTCTCTGTTTATTCAAAGCAACAGTCAATAAAATAAGAGAAAAACCAGCCAAACTAAGCAAAATTGCTTTTAAAATTTCTTCTAAACTAGTCAACATTGGTAAGTAATCATGATTCATTTGACTAGCCGGAACCTCCATAGCGCAACAAGGCATCATTTCCATATCTGCACTTGCTCCGGGCATAATATGGCCCGGCATTGCAAATACTCCAAGACGTAGACCCCCACAAAAAAAGGCAAAGCTGGTAATAGTGATTGCAATCACCAATGTTTTTATATGCTTTTTACTAAAATTCATACCTGATTATGATAGCAAAAATATTATTAAATGTAAATATGTTAATTATTTTGCCTACAAAAAAGAGGCTTCAAACCTCTTTTTCTTATTTCTATAAATTTTACTTTTTCCTCGAAGCCCTAACCCTATCCACTTCTTTTAATTGCTGTTTGCGCAATCGTACACTACTCGGTGTAATTTCCAGATATTCGTCTTCTGACATTATTTCCATTCCTCGCTCAAGTGTTAAATCCATTGGTGGAACAAGCTGGGTAGCTATATCTGCTCCGGAAGCGCGCATATTTGTAAGTTGTTTTCCTTTTATTGGATTTACTGTCATATCCATTCCTTTTGCTGTATTCCCTATTACCTGACCTTCATAGACATCTACATTTGGCTCAACATACATAACTCCTCGCTGTTGCAAGTTTGCCAGAGAATAAGAAAGTACTTTTCCGGTTTCTCCGGAGATCATAGAACCAACATCGCGTTTTTCAATCTCACCAACGTATTTTTCAAACCCAATAACTTCACTACATAAAATTCCCTCCCCACGAGTGTCTACAATAAACTCACTTCTGTATCCAAGTAATCCTCTGGTTGGAATTTTATAAATCATACGTGTGTGACTTTGCTCTGGAGCCATTGATAGCATTTGCCCTTTGCGCTTTGCCATTTTTTCGATCACTACTCCTGAAGCTTCTTCTGGAATATCAAGAGTTACTTCTTCAAATGGCTCATGCTTAACTCCATCTATTTCTTTGATAATAACTTGAGGTTGAGAAACCTGAACTTCGAAATTTTCACGACGCATATTCTCAAGCAAAATTGCAATATGCAATTCCCCTCTTCCATACACTTTGAAATAATCTGCTGAAGAAAAATCTATTTTTAAACCAACATTTACTTCCAGTTCTTTTTCCAGTCTTTTCTTGATTTGCTGACTGGTTACATATTTTCCTTCTTTTCCGGCAAATGGAGAATTATTTACCAAAAAATTCAAGCAAATTGTTGGTTCATCAATTTTAATTACCGGCAAAAGCTCTTGATTTTCATCTGAACAAATGGTATCACCAATATATATTTCAGGAAGACCGGAAACCATAACAATGTCCCCTGCACCTGCTTCAGCAACTTCTTTTCGATTCATTCCTTCAAAAGTAAAAAGTTTTAAAATATTTCCTGATGTAGTTTTTCCATCATGTTTTTTTACAAAAACCTTGTCACCTGTCTTGATCTTTCCTTGATACACTCGTCCGATTCCAAGACGACCCAGATAATTATCATAAGCCAAATTAAATGGCTGAAAAGCAAAAGGCGCTTCTGTTGTTACTTGCGCTGCTGGAACTTTTTCTAGAATTGTATCAAGAAGTGGAACTAGATTGTCTGGCTCATCAGATAAGTCCATCTTTGCAAGACCATCTTTGGCATTTGCATAAACTGTAGTGAAATCGAGCTGCTCGTCATTTGCACCAAGATCCATAAACAGTTCGAGAACTTTATCATGAGCCCAATCAGGTCGAGCTGCCGGTTTGTCGATTTTATTGAGAACTACAATTGGTTTTAAACCTAGTTCTAATGATTTTTTCAAAACAAACTTAGTTTGAGGCATTGGACCTTCTTGCGCATCTACAATTAGCAAGACAGAATCAATAGAACGCAAAACCCGCTCCACTTCAGAACCAAAATCCGCATGACCCGGAGTGTCCACAATATTAATCTTCGTATCTTTATAAAAAACCGAAGTATTTTTTGAATAAATAGTAATTCCACGCTCACGCTCCAGATCATTTGAATCCATACTGGCGCTTTCATCAGTAATCATCCCGGTTTGATGCATCAGAGCATCAGTCAGGCGGGTTTTACCGTGATCTACATGGGCTATAATTGCAATGTTTCTAATTTCCATAATGTTATATAAAAAAACCTCTGGAATGGAGCTGTCGCCAAATACGCTTTTGGCAATACTACCATTAACGAGGCTTGAATCTGAGAATACAGTATTATATACTAAAAGCCTTAAAAAGTCAATTCTATATGCAAATCCCAAAACGCAAACTAGGAAAATATGCCCAAATGCCCACAGATCATGTCATGAGCAAGGCAAAATATCAAGAGCTGGAACTTGAGCTCCAAAAACTAAAAAAGAAACGACCTCAGGCAGCACAAGAAGTAGTCAGACTGGCAGAACTGGGAGATTTTTCAGAGAATGTGGAGTATCAGCTAGCCAAAAGACGACTTCGAGGAATAAATGGCGCCATGCTCAAACTAGAATACAGAATTAACAATGCTGAGATTGTAGAAGCGAGTAACGGCGAGGTAGTAGAACTTGGTAGTACAGTGGAGCTCAAAACCCCTAAAGGAAGGCGAAAATACACGATTTTAGGCGCTTCTGAGGCAGATCCGGCAAAAGGTGTGATATCTCATCAGTCGCCTCTAGGAGAAGAGCTGATGGGGAGGAGAGTTGGTGATAAGTTTAGTGCGAGGATTGGAGAGTGTGAGGTGGTGGGTGTAAATTAAGTAAAGTTTAATTTTATTTAATGAAATTGACTAATAGAGATTGAAGGTAGTAATAATAAATGTTATAGTATTGACAGATGAATATTTTTATGCTATAAAGATAACTGCTTAATTTTCATATTATGAGTAATCTATCTCCTATACAATATAGATTTTCTGTCTTATTTTCTCAGATTAAGGCTTTTTTATTCAAAAAAACTGAAATAATTCCTGAAGCCTATAATTGTTACAGAGATAAATTACCTAAAATAGTAAAGGTTGATTGGGAAAGATTTGAGGACGGATTTATTGTTGGAAAAGTTAGTGCTGATGACTTTAATTTTGTAACTCAAGGTAAAAATGCTAAGGAATTTGTTAGAATGGTAAATGATGCTATTTATACAGCTTATGAAATACCGCCAAAATATTTTTATGCATTAGGTGGTTTTACAACTTTTTCACCACCAGAAGAAGAACTACTAAAACTAAAAAATAAAAAAATAAAAAAAGCTTCATTTGGTAATAAAATATCTTTAATGCCTAAAAAAGAATTAGTGATTGCAAAATAAAAAAATATGGGAGAATTTGCTGATATCAAACGAAAGAAATTTTTGCAATTATTGAAGAAAATATCAAAAAATAAAAATTTTGACATAAACTGTGGTGGTAATCACCAGTGGAAAATATCTCATCAAACCTTTAAGCGACCATATCCTATCCCCTTTAAAAGAAATAAGGTCAAAGGAGTTTATCTTAAAGAGATTATAAAACTTATAGCCAAAACTGGCGAATTCACAGAAGATGAACTTAAAGAGATGATTTAATAAGCCACATGTCGATATGATAAAAAAAACCGCTCAATCAAGCGGTTTTAAGTTTAAATTAATAACTGGTCCTTCACTCACACTTTCTTCTTTCTACTCTTAACTTTCTACCACTACTTGCTCCGGCTTAGTTCTATAGATGAAAAGTATGGCTATTAAAAGTACTACAAGTGTCAATACTGTGGTTTGTAAATTAAATACATTAAAGACTTGCACCCAAAAATTTGTATCTACTTTAAAAAGTTTGATATTGCTTGGTTTGGTTCTAACTTTTGCTTTTTTATCAACGGAAACTGAAAATATTGAATGTGTTCCCGGTTTCAACTCTACAATGTCCTGCGAATGACTTATATTCCATCTTCCGAGCTCATCACTCTTTGTTGTATAAACTAATGTTCTTTCACTGTTTATATAGACTATCACTTCGCTATTTGGTGTTGAAACTCCTGAAAATGTAAAAGTATTATCTTTGACTTCAGGACTTATGGCGATTATTTCCGGCACTGGTAAACTCTCGATTTCTACTGCCTCTATGACTATCGGTTCTACCCCCGGAACTGCAAGTACTTCTACTGGTACCTCTTCTTCTGGGACTTCGAGCACAAATACTCCTGGTATTCCAGGCACAGGAACTCCTAGTGGTATTCCGACACCTGTCTCTACTGACTCTTCTTCAATAAATTCTGCTCCAATTATTATTCCTGCACTATTACTCCTGTTTCCTGCCTGATCCATTGCTCGTACTGAGATGTAGTTTAGCGTTCCTTCGACTATTTCACCAGTCGGCACAGCAAATAACCAATTTCCATCTTCTCCAGTTTGACTAGTAAATTCTGATCTATTTACCTCTATTTCCAATTCTGTTCCAGGTTCTGCTCTTCCAATCAGTAGCGGAGCTCTCTCACTGATTTCCTCTGCATTTTCCGGCGAAAGTATGATTGGAGTTTCCGGCGCAGTCAAATCTACTTCTATCAACAAAGCATTTGAATTTATACTTGTCATTCCTGCAAAATCTCGTGCTATTGCAGTTATTAAATTTGCCCCTTCTGACAACTCTATTATCTGACTGAACACACCACTTGTTCCTACTGCTGAACTTATTGTTAGGAGGAATTGTCCATTATTATACAAATCTATAACTGATCTTGGATCTGATAAACCTACCACCGTGACTGAAGAATTATTTGTTGGGGTATCTATCGGACTAAGTCTTGGTGCGCTTGGTGGCACAACCAGCTTTTCCGGCACTATTATCGCTCCAGGTGTTGCAACCACTGCCAGAGCTTCTGGTTCTGGAATCGGCTCCACATAAGCTACATTTATAGCTGGAAGCATTATCTCATTTCCATAACTGTCTACTGCCCAAATCTTCATATAGTAACTCTCTGTCAGAGATAACCCATCGATCACTGTTAGAATTGTATTTGCATCTGTGAGATCTGTATCATCACTATCATCCCATTCAGTCGCTGTTCCTGTTCTTGAGCTTACATCATCCAAATCTGATCCATGCCAAATTTCGTAATGATCAAAATTTGCATCTGTAATTCCCGCTGACCAGCTCAATGTTACTTGTGACTCGTTTCCTGTAAATTTTTCAAATACTGAAAGCCCAGTTGGGGCTGCTGTATCTACTGCAAAATTTCCAATTAGCAAGTAATAATCACTAATATTTCCATAATCATCAGTTTCTCTAAGCCTTACTCGAAGATCGGTCTGCTCCTGTCCTGCAAAATCTATTCCTGCGTCCCAAGTTATTGTTTTGTCTGTTCCCACCACTACTCCTACTCCCACATCTCCTGTTACTGAAATATCAGTTACAAGCCAAGTTAAACCATCGTCTTCTGAAATATCTATCTGAGTTGTTATTCCAGTAAGTGTTTGATCAGATAGGTCATATTCAAATACCACATCACTTGTTCCTGCTGTTTGCGCAGCTGAAAGGTTTGTAACTATTGAAGCTTTTGTATCTACTGCAAAATCTGCTGACTCTGTGTAGCTTCCCTGATTTGCAAAATAATCAAGTGACCTAACTCTCACACTAAGATCTGTTTGCTCTTCATCATCAAAGTCAGTTCCTGCATCCCAAGTAATTGTTTTAGATCCTGTTGTATTTCCTGCTCCCACGTCTCCAGTTACTGAAGTGCTTGTAACTATCCATGTTGATCCTGAATCTTCTGAAATTTCAATCTCTACGAAGTGACCTCCTGCTGTCAAATCAGTTAAATCATAACTAATCACTAGATTGCTTGAACCAACTGTTTGAGTTGCTGAGAGATTTGAAATAACTGGATTAGCTGTGTCGAGAGTAAAACTACTTGATTGAGTATATGATCCTGCATTTCCATATGAATCTGTTGCTTTTATTCTAACCTGCATGTCATCCTGCTCTTCGCCATCAAAATCTGTTCCTGCTCCCCAGGTAATATTCTTTGAAACTCCAGTTGCTATTCCTGAACCAACATCTCCTGATAGAGTTGAAGTTGCCACTGTCCATGTTGATCCTGCGTTTTCTGACACTTCTAACTCCACAACCAAGTTTGTAGCTGAATTATCTGCTAAATCATACTGGAATACCATATTGCCTGTACCTGCAGTCTGACTAACTGATATATTTGATACTATTGGCCCAGTATTATCTATTGCAAAGGCTGATGAAGTTTCTAGGTTGCTTGTTGCAAGCGTGTCACTAGATTGAAGCCGCACATACACGGTTGAATCTTCAATTCCTGGCAAGTCTGTTCCTGCGTCCCATGCAAAACTAAAGCTTGCTCCGCCTGAAGTGAATAAAAGTCCGCTAGTTCCATCACTTCCAACTCCGGATTTTTCTGTCATTGTTGACCAATTTGAATTATCTGTTGAGTATTCAAGTGTTCCAAGACTGTTTGTATCGTTTTGCGCGTCTGTTCCTGTGTAATTGATCAAAACATAGTTAACACCACCTGTTTGTTGAGCTGCGTTATCTATACTAACTGTTGGAGCTGTATTTGAAATTCCAGATGGTAAAGAAAGATCACTCTCACTTGTTGCAGCGTTAAGTGTGTCACTACTGTTTCGAGATTTTGTCTCAAAACTGTATCCTGCTACTGGAGAAGTAAGTCCTGTAACTGTAACAGTGGCCCATGTACTTGTGGTTTGCCAGGCAGCGCTAGTGTCAAGTGTTTCATCTGTTTGGACATAATTTCCTGTTGTAATCTCGTAAATTGCATATTTAAGTCCACCTGTTTCTGAAGCATGACCATTTACTGCCACATCAACTGAGGTATTTTGTGGATTGCTTATTGTTGGGGCTGCTGGAGTATATGGTTTTACATATTTAAATGAAGCAGTTGGAGCGAGATTTTCATTTGTCACACTCTGCCCAAAATCATCTAAATGATCAATTTTTACTTTTGAGATAAAATCATTACCGTCCAAGACTATACCAGCCGAAGTAGACTGATCAGCAGGACTTGCAGTATTTAGGTCACCTGCTGTTGCTCCACTGTAGGCTCCGCCATTTATAGCAACATAGAAATTATTTGTATTTGGATTTGTTTCTGTGAAAGATCCACTAATCAATGCTGTAGTATCTCCCGCACCTGGTTGAGATACAAGATCAGCTATGGTATTTATAGCAGGATCCTTTGTGTCTAATGCAAAATTTGATGATTCAACATCTCCACTTGAATTAGTAAAACTATCTAATCCTCTTACGCGAACTCTTATATCTACTTGATCCTCTGCATCAAAATCTGTTCCTGCGTCCCATATAATACTCTTTCCTACGCCCTGCGCAACTCCAGCACCAATATCTCCAGAAGTAGTACTAGAAGTTACTGTCCAACTAGAACCGCCATCTTCTGAAATATCCATTTCAACTGTAACAGAACTATTGTCTGTTAAATCATATGTAATAACAACATTATCTGAACCAACAGTTTGACTTGCGGAAACATTTTCAATTATAGGCCCAAGAGTATCTAGTGAAAAATTGCTTGAAGCTAGAACATTACTATTATTAGCATAAATATCATAGGCTCCTACACGAACTTGCATATCTAATTGATCTTCTCCACTAAAGTCAGAACTCGCATCCCATGTGATACTTTTTCCAGCGCCAGGAGTAACTCCAGCCCCAACATCTCCAGAAGATGTACTAGAAGTTACTGTCCAACTTGAACCACCATCTTCTGAAATCTCTATTTCGACTGTTGCATTGTTTGTGTCAGTTATATCGTAATCTATTGTTACTGTGTTTGCCCCAGAATCTTGCGAAGCGCTTACATTGGATATGACAGGATCAGCAGAATCCAATGCAAAGTCTGAAGACTGGGCATATGATCCCTGGTTTCCAAATGCATCAAGTGCTCGCAAACGAACTCTCATGTCTGATTGATCTTGATTATTGAAGTCAGACCCTGCGTCCCAAGACACACTCTTTCCAGCACCAGAAGAAATACCTGTTCCAATGTCTCCTGTAACAGATGTGTCTGTAATTGACCAACCTGATCCTGAATCATCAGAAATATCTAGTTCAACTGTAGAATCACCAAGCTCAGTTAAAGTGTATCCAAATGCAACACTGTTTGTACCACCAGTTTGCACTCCAGTAACAGATGAAATAACAGGATTTTTTGTATCAATAGTAAATGCACTTGAAGCAGCTAGTGAACTACTAGAAGTCCCATCATTTGCCTGAAGTCTCACATAGACAGAAGAATCTTCAATACCTGCTAAATCAGTTCCGACATCCCACATAAAGTCATGTGCAGTTCCACCTGAAGTAAATGACAAGCCAGAAGTTCCGTCAGAACCTACTCCTGATTTTTCTGTCATTGTGTACCAGTCTGAATTATTCCTTGAATATTGAATTGTTATTATATTTACACTTTCACTCTCAAGATCTGTACCAGTATAATTAATTGTTACGTACTGTGTTCCATCAGTTGTTTGAAAATAACTGTCGAGTGCAATTGATGGAGGCTGGTTTGTAGAAGAAGCCCCACCAGACATATCACTCTGACTGTTACTTGCGTCAAGTGGATCTGAAGTATTTCTGGATTTTACTTGAAATATATATGTATATGAATCATTTACAAGCCCGCTTACAGTTATTTTTCCACTTTCTCCAGCTGTTTCACCCCATTGACCTGATCCTATTCCAAGAGCTTGCCATACAGCCGAATCACCAAGAGTTCCATTTGACTGAACATATTTATCCTGTGTAGTCTCGTAAATATAGTATTCCAGTCCACTTGTTTCTGAAGCATGTGGGTTAATAATAACATCCACTGTTCCCACAGTTGGATTATACACTGTTGGAGCTTGCGGAGTATATGGTTTTACATATTTAGTTGTTGTAGACGGACTTGCGTTTTCATTGTCTACTGTTTGTCCGTAATCGTCTGTATGTGTAACTTTTACACTTGAAATGTAGTCATTTCCGTCAAGTGTTGCACCGACTCCAGTTGCCTGATTTGATGGTGATGCAGTGTTTATGTCACCTGCTGTTGCTCCACTGTAGGCTCCGCCATTTATAGCAACATAGAAATTATTTGAATCTGGATTTGTCTCTGTGAAAGATCCGCTAACTACTGACGTAGTGTCTCCTGCGCTTGGTTGAGACTGAAGATCAGAGGTTACATTTACAGTTGGATTCAATGTGTCTAGTGCAAAGTCAGAAGATTCAACATTTGATCCCTGATGTTCATATGTGTCTTTTGCTCGCACTCTTACACGAAGATCTGCTTGCGCTTCTTCATCAAAATCTGTTCCAGCTGCCCAAGTGATAGTTTTACTTCCGGCAGTTACACCCGCATCAACGTCTCCACTAATAGAATCATCTGTGACAAGCCAACTCCCTCCTGAATCTTCTGAAATATCCAGCTCAACTGTTGAATTATTCTGATCTGCAAGTGAATATGTAATAGAAACATCTGTTGATCCTGCGGTTTGACTTGCAGTTACACTGGTAACTCGTGGCGCGTATGTATCTAGATAAAAGTTCGATGAATCGCCAGATCCATTATTTGTAAACTGATCTGTTGCAGTAACACGAATTTGCATGTCTGCTTCTTCTTGATTATTATAATCAGTTGCACCATTCCAAGTAATTGTTTTTCCAGCTCCCGGTGTAATTCCAGCTCCGGTATCACCTGCTGCTGAAGTTACTGGAACTACCCAAGTAGAACCGCCATCACTTGAAACTTCAAGTCCAATAGTTACATTTCCAGTGTCTTCAGAAACATCATAGTTAAATGTAAAAGTATCTACTCCTGAATCTTGCGAACCGGAAACATTTGAAACTATTGGATCACTTGTGTCTACTGTAAAGTTTGATGAAGCTGTATTTGATCCCTGATTTCCAAAAGTATCTAAAGCTCTTACTCGAACTTGTATATCTGATTGGTATTGTCCATCAAAATCAACTCCAGCGTCCCAAGTAATATTCTTCCCTGCTCCAGGTGTTACGCCAGCACCAATATCTCCTGTAACAGATGAATCAGTCACATTCCAGTTAGAACCACCGTCGTCTGAGATGTCTATTGCAACAGTAGAATTATTTGCATCAGAAAGATCATAGCTAATAGTAATAGTTCTAGCACCAGCGTCTTGAGAAGCTGAGACATTTGAGACTACTGGAACCACATTGTCTATTTCAAAAGCTGAAGATGTTTGTACAGTACTGTCAGTCAAAGTATCATTAGATTTTAATCGAATATACACAGTTGAATCTTCTACTCCTGAAGCGTCAGTTCCAGAATCCCACATAAAATCATGTGCAGTTCCGCCAGACAAGAAAGTGATATTCGTAGTTCCATCAGATCCAACTCCAGATTTCTCAGTCATTGTGTACCAATCTGAATTATTCAGTGAGTACTGGTAAGTTGCAAGAGTATTTATATCACCTTGCGCGTCTGTACCAGTATAATCAATTGTTACATACTGCGTTCCGTCTGTTGTTTGAGAATAGCTGTCGAGTGCAATTGACGGAGCTGTATTTGTAATTTGCGCTGTTGCAGAGTAAGCTGACTCAGAAGTTGCTGCATTTCCAGCGTCGCTGGTATTTCTTGATTTTACTTTGAAAATATAATTTGCTACAGGCGAACTAAGTCCATTTACTGTTACTTTTCCACTAACCGCCGTAGAGTTCCCCCATTCTCCGACTAATGTACCAATAACTTGCCAAACCGGACTTCCTCCAAGTGTTCCGTTTGTCTGGACATAGTTTCCACTTGATGTTTCTTGAATAGCATACTCAAGTCCAGCGGTCTCTGAAGCATGTGGATTAATTGTTAAATCTAATTGAGTTGTAATAGGGTTATCCAGTGTTGGAGCTTGCGGAGTATATGGTTTTACATATTTAGTTGTTGTAGACGGACTTGCGTTTTCATTGTCTACTGTTTGTCCGTAATCGTCTGTATGTGTAACTTTTACACTTGAAATGTAGTCATTTCCGTCAAGTGTTGCACCGACTCCAGTTGCCTGATTTGATGGTGATGCAGTGTTTATGTCACCTGCTGTTGCTCCACTGTAGGCTCCGCCATTTATAGCAACATAGAAATTA
Organism: uncultured Gammaproteobacteria bacterium; assembly: GCA_964522405.1. Classification (GTDB taxonomy): domain Bacteria; phylum Patescibacteriota; class Patescibacteriia; order Magasanikbacterales; family UBA922; genus CAZFTR01. Next base: position 93,597 of record CAZFTR010000004.1, read on the forward strand.
TTTGAATCTGGATTTGTCTCTGTGAAAGATCCGCTAACCAATGTTGTGGTTGTACCAGCAAGTGGCTGAGACTCAAGTTCTGCAGTTACATTTGTAGTAGGATTTACAGTGTCAATTGAAAAATCTACTGATTCTACATTTGATCCGGCATTCTGGTATTTATCTCTTGCTCTTACTCTTACTCGCAAATCTGCTTGCCCTTGCTCATCAAAATCAGCTCCAGCATCCCAAGTTATAGTGTTACTTCCTGTAGAAACACCTAATCCTACATCTCCACTTACAGAAGTATCAGTAACCAGCCAAGTTCCACCAGAATCCTCTGAAATATCTATTTCTACAAAAGTGTCAGTAGAAGTATCGTCAGAGAGATCGTAGGTAATAGAAAAACTTGTAGTTCCAGCAGTTTGAGAAGCTGAAACATTACTTCAACAGGCAGAGCCATGTCTAGAGCAAAAGCAGCAGAAGTACTAGCAGTTCCTGATCCCGCCCCATCATTTCCCTGCAAACGAACATATACAGTTCCATCATATACAGCACCAAGATCAGTGAAAGCATCCCAAACAAAAATGTGTGCAGTTCCACCAGGAGATGTTGCAAGTCCACTGGTTCCGTCATGGCTTGGATGGGTACTTGAAGCTGTCATAGTAGCTTCCTCACCACCAAATGCACCGGTCTGAGAATATTGATAAGTTACTAAGCTTGATGGATCACTTTCTGCATCTGACAAGTCATAATTCACATAAACTAAACCTATAGTTGAAGTTGTTTGCTCAGGACTTAAATTTTCAATATCTGGAAGGTCATTTTCAGTGTAATCAATATCTATATTACTAAGTATTACCTGCTGAGATCCATCACTTGAGAGAAACGCTTTCCACGCAATCTTGTTACTTGAAACGGAAAACTACCAATATTAGTATTTACAACTGTAGCAGTATTATAGTCAGTAGATCCTGC
>CAZFTR010000005.1:0-91017 GCA_964522405.1 uncultured Gammaproteobacteria bacterium
TTTATATTTATATGCAATTTATGAAAAAGAAATTTGTTTTAAACAAAAAAGCCTTTACTCTAATCGAACTTTTAATTGTTATCGCTATCATTGCCATTTTAGCAGCAGTTGCATTTGTGGCACTTGATCCACTTACTCGTTTTCGTGATGCTAGAGATTCAAGTCGCTGGACTGATATTGGAGCTATGTTAACAGCAATAAAAGTAGATCAGGTAGACAATGGCGGAAGTTATTTAACGGCTGTTTCTGCGCTGTCTGACGGAAGTATTTACATGGTGGGAACTGATACTTCCGGCTGTGATGGCTACAATGCTTATTGCGATACAAATGTTACGGGTGATGCTACATGTGTGGATATTTCCGGTTTAGTTGATGAAGGTTATATGGCCAGTATCCCTATAAGCCCAAATGGCGCCGGAACCTGGACCGCGGGACATACCGGATATACTGTTATGACCACTTCGAGTGGTTCAATAGTTTATGTGCGTTCCTGCGAATCGGAAAATACTACAGAAATTAGTATCTCAAGATAAAAATATGAAAAATAGATCTGGATTTACTTTAATTGAGCTTTTAATAGTTGTGGCCATTATAGCTATTTTGGCTGCTGCAGTTTTTGTTGCTTTAAATCCACTTAAGAGGTTCCAAGATGCCAGAGATTCAAGAAGAAAGACTGATGTAGAGGCAATTTTGGATGCAATAGTAGTGCATCAGGTAGATAATGGAGGATATTATTTAACAGCAGTATCAAGTACAGTGGCGGATGATGTGTATATGATTGTAAATGGTTCGTCTATGGCTGCAGGATGTGATGACCATGATCTTGAATGTGATACCAATGTGCAGAGTGATACTCATTGTATTGATTTGTCTCCTCTGGTGACACAGGGATATTTAGGCTCAATTCCTTTTAGCCCACAGGGAGAAGTGGCTTGGGATGACGCCACTAGCGCAGGAAATGAAGGAACCGGATATACATTGGAGAGAAACACTGCCGGAACTGTTACAATTCGAGCTTGTGAATCAGAAAACACCACTGAGATATTTGCAACCAGATAAATAATAATTTTATTAAAACGTATTAGTATAATTTAGTACGCTAAATTGGAAATTATGGAAAAAAATACAAAAATTAGGACGATTTTAGTTGTGGAGGATGAAATGCCATTGCAAAATGCAATTGTGCAAAAGTTAAAAATAAGTGATTTTAATGCAATAGGAGTACGCTCTGTAAGTGAAGCATTAGAAAAATTGGAGAAAGACTTATCTATCAAGGCAATTTGGCTTGATCACTATCTCATGGGTCAGGAAAGCGGGCTTGATTTAGTTAAAAAATTAAAAAGTAAAGAGGGGCGATTGCATGACATACCAATTTTTGTAGTATCAAATACAGCAAGTAATGATAAGGTTAAAGAGTATGTAGTGACCGGAATAACAGAATATTTTGTAAAAGCAACAAATAGATTAGATCAAATAATTGATGATATCAAGAAAACACTTAAATAGCTAACACAGTTTTTTGTCTGTGTAGTTTTCCGGTCTGGGTGTAAGTCCATCTCTTTTGATAGTTTTGTTTATTCAAGATTGCGCTTAGTGTGCATTTATCTAAAGGGGGATATGTATCAATCATATAAGAAATACGACGAAACTCAACCAATTATTCATTGCAAAGCCTGTAGAGGTGTGCTTTTGATTATAAAAGACGTGACAGGTCATAGTAGTGGAGAGATAAAGTTTGAAACTCGATGTCCTCATTGTAAAAAAGATTGGAGTATAAAAATTATTGTTGATGAAGCTCCTATTATTGAACTCACTGATCATGGAGTTGAAAAAAAATAATTTTTTTAGCGGTTAATTTAGATTATGACTAAAAGCGTAGATCATTCAAAAAATTTAGCCCCAGAAAAAAAATCAAAGTTTTGGTTCTGGATTTGGTTCTGGATTTGGCTTTGGATCGTGACTGTCATTGCTATCATGGGTCTTGTTTGGTCACAGCTAAACCAAAAAGAGGAACCGCCTATAAAAGTGGGTATTCTCCATTCTTTAACCGGAACAATGGCTATCAGTGAAAGGTCTTTGGTTGATATGGTTCTTTTGGAAATTGAAGAAATTAATCAAAAGGGCGGCCTCTTGGGAAGAAAAATAGAGCCAATAGTGGTGGATGGCAAATCTGACTGGTCTGTTTTTGCAAAGGAAGCAGAGCGGCTCATTGTTGAAGAAAAAGTAAGTGTGATTTTTGGTTGCTGGACATCAGCATGTCGCAAAACTGTCAAACCGATATTTGAAAAATATGATCATTTGCTTATCTATCCGGTTCAATATGAGGGTCTTGAAGAGTCGCCAAATATTGTTTATACCGGAGCGGCACCAAATCAACAGATCACTCCGGCGGTGAAATGGGCTTTTGATAATTTGGGAAAAAAGTTTTTTTTGGTAGGTTCTGACTACGTTTTTCCACGAACAGCCAATGAAATTATTAAGGATCAGGTGATTGCTCTTGGTGGAGAAATTGTAGGAGAAGAATATGTTTTACTTGGGGGTTCTGATTTTGATGAAATATCACAAAAAATTATTGAGACTCAGCCGGATGTTGTCCTTAATACAGTAAATGGAGATAGTAATATATATTTTTTTGATTCTTTGCATCATGTTTCCGATGAACACCAGGTGATGCTCAATTCTGAGGTCTTGCCAATAATTTCTTTCAGTATAGCTGAGGAAGAATTGCGCACATTAAAAGAAACTTTAAGGAAACAAGTATCTGAACAATTAGGAGATGTGGATCAGGAGCATCTAATGGCGCATATTGAGTCTGTGTGGAATATGCATATTGTGGGAAATTATGCAGCTTGGAATTATTTTCAGAGTATAGATGTAGAACAAAATAAGCAGTTTGTGGAACGATTTAAAAAAAGGCATGGACAGGATCGCGTTATTGGTGATCCTATGGAGGCGGCCTATTTGAGTGTTCATTTATGGGCTGAGGCGGTGAAAGATGCAAGTACGGATAGTGTTGAGGTGGTTCGCCAGGTAATAAAAGGTGAATGTTTGTTGGCTCCGGAAGGCATAGCTTGTGTAGATTCAAAAAATAATCACACCTGGAAAACAGTAAGAATTGGAAAAATAAATAAAAATGGACAGTTTGACATTGTTTGGAGCTCAAAAAAACCGATTCATCCGGATCCATATCCTGCCAGCAGATCAAAAACAGAGTGGAATCAATTTTTAGAAAACCTTTATATTTCCTGGGATAATAGTTGGGCAAATTTTGAAAATACAGAAGTAGATTAAAAAATAATATGCTTAGTTTCTCAATATTTAAAAATTTTGGAATTATTACTCAGTTAATTATTTGGTTTTTGATAATTGCTTTAGTTCCTTTGTTGATCGTGGCTTATTTGGGTAATAACAGTTCTCAAAAATTATTACATGAAGAAACAGCAAAATATCTTTCTGCTGTTGCCAATAAAAAAGGTGATAAAATAGAGTCATATCTTACTGAAATAGAAAGAGATATTGCATCATTGTCGCGTGATCGTTTCTTTGTTGAGGCTTTAATTAAATTAGATACTATTGTTAAAGAAGAGGGATTTGATTCGTTGGAGTACGCTAATTTGGATAGAGAAATTAGAGTTGTTTTATCTCAGTACCAACAGCATTACGAATATTATGATACTTTTTTTATTTCAACAGACGGTGATGTTTTGTTTACCCTAAAAAAGGAAGATGATTTTGGGACAAATTTAAAAACAGGACCATATCGAGATACAGAATTGGCCAGCGCTTTTGACAGAGCTAAAACACTACTTCATTCAGATATTTCTGATTTTAAATATTATACACCTTCTAAAGATTTGGCAGCTTTCATTGCTGCGCCTATTTACAAGGATGGGAAAATTTTCGGTGTTCTGGCATTGCAGATAAATACAGAAGAAATTTTTAGATTAACTAAGGATTATTCTGGTTTGGGCGAGACAGGCGAAGTGGTTTTAGGATCAAAAATAAGTGATACAAATAATGAAATGGTATTTATAAATCCTCTTCGATTTGATCCTGAAGCTGCATTTAAAAGGAAAGTTGTGTTTGGATCATACATGGCGCAACCTATTCAAGAAGCTGTCCAAGGGAATAGAGGTTCAGGTATTACAATTGATTATAGAAATGAAGAAGTGTTAGCAGTTTGGAAATATTTGCCATCTTTGCGATTGGGTATGGTGGCAAAAATTGATACCTCAGAAATTTTCGCGCCGGCAGATCAATTAAGTGTCAGGCTACAGCTGATCATTATAGCAAGTATTTTGATTATTATTATTATTGCCGCTTTGATAGCTTATTCTATTTCCAAACCTATTAGAGACTTAAGAAAAGGGGTTAAAATTATAGGTAAGGGAGATCTTGAATATAGGATTGAAGTTAAATCAAAAAATGAAGTTGGTAAGTTGGCAGAAGCTTTTAATCAAATGACAGAAGATTTAAAAATGCACAGCAAAGAAATGGCACAAAAAAATAAAGAATTAGAACAAAACAAAGAAGAGCTTGAAGCTACACTTAAACAGTCGGAAGAAGGTAAGATGGCAATTGAAAAGATGAATCAATCTATGACCGGTAGGGAGCTTAAAATGATTGAACTTAAACAAGAGATTCAAAAACTCAAAGAGCAGGGTAAATAAAATTCAATCTATTTTAGACAGCTAAAACAGTTATTATTGCTAATAAATTTGAATATAATGATCTCTAAAAAGAAAACAGACTTAAAAGCTCAGAAAAAATTTCAAGGAAAGATCAAAAGAAAGTTAATTTTTATTATATCTTTTATTGCTCTGATTATTTTAGGTGGAAATGCAACAGTTCTTTATTTTCAATCACTTCAAAAAACTGATGGAGCAATTATTGATGCTTCGGGTAGAAATAGAATGCTTTCACAGAGAATAGGTTTTTTTGCAGAACAAGTTTTAAATGGTGATAATGATGCAAAAAAGATTTTATCGGAGATTGTTAATCTTCATGAGATTTCATTTTACGCCTTGAAAAACGGTGGGATAGCGCCGGGTATTGCAGATGACAGGGTTTTGCCTGCAACCTTGTCAAGTATAATGCCCAAGGTCTTATATGCAGAAGATCTTTGGGTAAAATACAAAGAAAAAGCAGAGATTGTCATAAATGAGCCTACATTTATAGCCGGCAAAATCAATTCAGAGGTTGCCTCTGCTATGTTTTTTATTGAACAAAATGGTCCTGAGATGTTGAGAAGAAACAATGAAATGGTAAAAGCTTATGTGATCATGAATGACAGTAAGCAAATTCAATTGAATAATATTTTGTATACAGCGGTTATTATTAACCTTCTCTTCTTATTTTGGTTAACTTATATTGTACGTAATTTTACTAAATCACTTTATAGTATTACTGGTGTGGCAGAAGATTTAATGGCCGGTAATTTACTTTCACGCAGTAAGATAAAAACAAAAGACGAACTGCAAATTTTATCTATGACTCTAAATAAGGTAGCTGATGAAATATTAAGATCCCAGTCAGTTCTTGAGGGGCAGGTGCATAACAGAACCGAAGAGCTTAATAAAAGTAGAGAAAACTTAGAAAAACAACGACAAGCTATTTTAAATATTCTAGAAGACATTGAAGAAGAAAAAGATAATGTTTCAAAAGAGAAAGACAAGATAACCGCCATACTTCAGAGCATAGGTGATGGTGTATTTGTAATTGATGCTAACCATAAAATATTTATGTTCAATGGTGCTGCAAGCGCAATTTCCGGGTTTGGCGCAAGTACGGTTATTGGCTTGAGTTGTGATAGGTATTTAGATTTTGTTTATGAAAAAGAAGGTAATAAAGCAAATCAATTTATCCATGATGCTATGTCTACGGGTGAAGTAAAAGAGCTTCCCATGCATTGTGCAATTGTAAATAAAAAAGGAAAAAATGTTTCTGTGTCAGCAACTGCGGCTCCATTAAAAGATCAAGAAGGATCTGTAATTGGAGCTGTGATAGTATTTAAGGATGTTTCTAAGGAGGCTGCAATTGATAGAACAAAAACAGAATTTGTTTCTTTGGCTTCTCATCAGCTCCGTACACCCCTCTCTACTGTAAATTGGTACGCAGAAATGCTTCTTAATGGTGATGCCGGTTATTTACAGCCGGAACAAGCAAATTATGTGGAAGAAATTTATAGAGGAAATCAAAGAATGGTAGATTTAGTAAACGCACTTTTAAATGTTTCGCGTTTGGAGCTTGGTACTTTTGCAGTAGAACCAAAGAAGATAGACATGATTGCAGAGGCAGAGTCTGTTCTGGGAGAGCTTGAACCACAAATAGGAGAAAAGAAATTAAAAATTAAAACTGAATTTGGAAAAATATCAGAAATAATGGCAGATCCAAATTTATTTCGTATTATTTTACATAATTTACTTTCAAATGCAGTCAAGTATACACCGGAGAAAGGCGAAGTGAAATTGTCTATTTCTTTTGATAATGGTAACATAAACCTCGAGGTGTCAGATTCAGGTTTCGGTATTCCAAAAGAACAACAAGATAAGATTTTTACTAAACTGTTTCGTGCTGATAATGTCAAAGAAAAAGATACCACAGGTACGGGGTTGGGATTATATATTGTCAAATCAATTGTTGATCATTCCGGTGGAAAGATTAGATTTGAGTCTCAAGAAAACAAAGGAACAACTTTTTTTATCACTTTGCCGAGGACTGGAATGGTCAAAAAAGAAGGTTCAAGAAAATTAGATGCTTAATTAATTATTTATTTATTTTTATGGAACACAAGAAAACAATTTTAATAGTAGAGGATGAGGAACCGTTGCAAAATGCAATAAGAATTAAAATGGAAAAAAGTGGCTTTGCGACATTATCTGCTCGTTCTGCTCAACAAGCTTTAAATTATTTGGAAGAGATGAGGGTAGACGTGGTTTGGATTGATCATTATTTACTGGGTAAAGAAGATGGTCTCTATATTGTGACAAAAATGAAAGATAATGATTCAAAATGGAGAGATATTCCGATTTTCGTAGTTTCAAATACTGCAAGTAAAGATAAAGTGCAGTCGTATTTAAAATTTGGTGTAGATAAGTATTTTACAAAAGCTGAAAATCGTCTGGAAGATATTATTCAAGCTATTTCATCTTCAATTGATAATAAGGATTAATTTTAATATGAATATATGAATAATCAAAAGAAAATATTAATTGTGGAAGATGAAATGCCACTTGCCAATGCTATAAAAGATAAACTTTCCAAAGAAGGTTTTTCATGTATTTTGGCAAAGAATGGAGAAGAAGGTTTGGAAATGGCATTAAGTGAAAAGCCGGATTTGGTTTTGCTGGATATTATCATGCCGAGGATGGATGGTATGACAATGTTGTCAGAATTAAGGAAGGATAAATGGGGTATGGAAGTACCGGTAATACTATTAACAAATTTAAGTGAGTCAAAAAAAGTAGATGAAGCAACTGCTCATCAAGTTTACGATTATCTGGTAAAATCAGATTGGAAATTGGAAGATGTTGTAGAAAAGGTAAAGGAAAAACTTTAAATTATAGAATTGACCTAAAACTTAAAATTTTGTAGTATAAGAGATACTGTATTTCAGTATCTTTTTTATGACTAAAATTTTAATTACAATCGGGGTTATCTCAGTGGTGGGAATTTCTTTTTTGGGTTTAAATAGAGACAAAAATGAGATAGAGGATAGGTATGATAGTGATCAGGAAACAATCACAGAGCAGATTATTGAACCTGAATTAAGTCTGGAGAGTTATATTATCCAAGAAGGAGATACTTTTGCTACCATTTTTGAGAGTTTTGGAATTGGCTATTCAGATATGTTGGCAATATTGGATGTATCGTCTTCAACCTATGATTTCACTAGTGTCAGACTTGGTAGGGAATTGAGGTACAATATCAGCGAGGGAATATTAAATAGGCTTGAATATGATATTGACACAGAAGAAATGGCAATAGTTGAATACATTGGGGATGAATACCAGTCGTACAGAGAAGATATTGAATATAAGATTGAACAAGTAGTTGCCAAAAATAGTATAGAATCATCACTTTTTGAGTCAGCAGCAGGTGCTGGAGTAGATGAAGCTACAATCCTAGATTTGGCTGCTATTTTAGCTTGGGAAATAGATTTTGCAACAGAAATTCAAGAAGGGGACAGTTATATTTTTGTTTATGATAAAAGATACAGAGATGGTGAACTGGGTCCATCAGGATTTATACATGCGATCAAATTCATAACTAGTGGCCGTGAACATTATGGGTTTTATTTTGAGTCAGATGATGGCGAAGTAAAAGGATATTTCAATGAAAAAGGTGAATCATTGATTAAGCAGTTTCTAAAAGCGCCACTTAGATTCTCTAGAATTACTTCAGGATACTCTTATGCGCGTTTTCATCCTTCATTGGGGAGGACAACACCTCATAGGGCAATAGATTATGGGGCGCCGCTTGGTACTCCGATTATGACTGTGGGGGATGGTACTGTCACATTTGTTGGCTGGAATGGTGGGTATGGGAAAATGGTTACAGTTCATCATAATGATGTTTATACAACCAGATATGCGCATATGACTAGTTATGCAAAAGGGATCAAAAATGGAACCAGAGTAGAACAGGGAGATATTATTGGTTATGTTGGCTCTACGGGTTTTTCTACAGGACCTCATCTTCACTATGAGATAAAAAAACATGGAACGTTGGTAAATCCACTCAAAATAGAGCTTCCTAGTGGTGATCCCATACCTGAGCAGTATTTGGGTGATTTTGAGGCTAAGAAGGCTAAATTTATGCCATTTTTGGCCGAGTAGTTGACATTTTTATAGATATTTGATAGTATATATCCACTATATTTAGTAATAAGGAATTTTATGTCACAAGACAACATGATTAAACTTGAGTGTACTGAATGTAAACGTGTAAATTATTTTTCTAGAAAAAATAAAAAAACCAACAAAGATCGCCTTGAACTTATGAAGCATTGTGATCATTGTGGAAAACATGTTTTGCACAAAGAAACCAAGTAAACTATAATAACTCCCAATGGGGGTTATTTTTTTATTTAAAAACAATATGAATTTTTTTAAGCATCTATACAACAGCAGTTGGAATTTTACATGGCTAAATGAAATCAAAGATAAAAAGGGAAGGTCCTGGGGATATTTCTTTTTATTTATATTCTTGCTTTCGGTTTTTATCCTAATCCCTTATTTTTGGAAAGGTCCGGCAATTCTTGATGAGCTTTCTGTGACAATTGAAGAAAACTTGCCAGTATTTACCGCAGAGTTCGAAGACGGTGAATTATCTGTGAGAGATTTGGATCAGCCATTTATTTTGAGCAATCTTGAGGAAGATAGTGATGAAATGTTCCAAACAGAAATAAATGAATTTTTATTGTATATAGATACTGAGACTACCAGTACTTTGGATTTCAAAGAAATAATGGAGCAAAAAAATGCCACAAATGGTGTTTTGGTAACTAGAACATATGTTGAAATATATGAAGAGGATGGAAGTTCAGAATCACAGGATTTTTCAGACATGGATGATGTAAGTTTTACAAACGAAGATGTTTCAACTGTGATAGATAAAATTAAGGGTCCGCTCATGTATATTGGATCAGTGCTCGCAGTTGTTTTGGTATTTATCGGCTTAATAATTGGTAAATTGATATACTTATTGATTTATTCACTTATGATATTTGCAATTTCAGCGGTAGCTAAAAAAGGCTGGAGTTTTGATGAGATTTATACTCTTGGTTTGAGTGCGGTTATACTTCCATCAGTTGCTAAGTTGATTTTGGGATATTTTGGGGTTAAGTTGCCATTTGTCTATACAGTGATATTTTTGATACTTGTTATTGGAACGATATTCACTCAGAACCATGCTAGTAGTAAGGGTGTAGAGGAAGTGAGGCCAGAAGAGATATAAAATTAATAATTTTATTTAGTTAATATAAAATATATGGGCGAGATAAAATCATCAGGGGAATATTCTATGGGTGGAGATGGTGCAGGTTCGGCTGGAGGAGATCGAAGAGAAAAAACTTTTAAATTATTCAAGGAAGGTGAAGTCATGCCTAATCATGAGCAATATCTAAATATGGCAAGAGATCTGAGGAATATGCCATCCCAGGCTTGGTATGATGAAGCAACAAAAAAACCAGAAGTTTTGGAAAAACTGGAGAATATGCAAGCTGCTTTGGCGCGTGCTTCAAATGTTTCAGATAGGAATACTGCGGCTGAATTTTTTTTAAAAAGGGCCGGATCAGGTGATATAGCGCATGCACAAGCAGCGACAGAGGGATTTAAGACCTATTTAGAGCATGGATTTAGAATCCAAGAGGATCCACATAAGTATGGTGTGGAGAAAAAAGATGTTCCTAAAATACTAGAGGCGCAAGCTGGGCACACTGCTAATCTTCAGCATGAATTATATGTTGATGCTTCTAGTGCGCCTGCTGAAGAAAGAGATGGGGCAATTGAATTAAATGATAGTTTTTTTCAATACAGTTTAGATTTTTCTGCAAGAGAAGATACGGTTTTGCCAGCCTTTGGGCCAGGTAAGCCAAATAGTTGTTTTCGCAAAATTTTTGATGGTTTGAAAAGGGATTGGGATTCTATGGTAGAGCATGCAAAAAGAGGTGGAGAAGATGCTGAAAGAGCAAAAAACAGGTTAAGTGTTTTAAGGAGAAACAAAGAAGCTATGAGTGAATTTTTGAGTGGAAATGAAAAGTTAAGAGAGCTAGTAGATGATTTGCCTGAGAATTGGGAAGACGTGGAATAAATATGTCTAAATCAACCCCTTGGGGGGTTGATTTTTTTATGATTTTAGTGTATAGTATTCGAACTATGGGCGTGTCGGTTAATGGTAAACCACGGGTCTCCAAAACCCGAACTGGGAGTTCGATTCTCTCCACGCCTGCTAAAAATACTAGTTTTACTACTAGTATTTTGTTTGTATAGAAATAGTTTTTCTGATATCATAATAGTATAAATTTAACTAATTTTAATATAAAAATATGGGAAAAAAAGTTTTAGTCATCGAAGATGATATTATCCTGAGAAAGGCAATAGTAACAGCCCTAAAAGACGCAGAGTTTGATATTTCCGAAGCTCTTGATGGGGATGAGGGCTTGAGAAAGGCTATTTCAGAAAAGCCAGATCTAATACTTTTAGATCTAATTTTACCAAAAAAGAGTGGTTGGAGTGTTCTTGACGACCTAAAAAAGAATGATAAGGTCAAAGATATTCCAGTCTTGGTTCTTACCGTAGTCCCGGCTCTTGAAAGTATAGAGAAGTGTACCAAAATGGGAGCTGTGGGTTATTTGATAAAATCAGATTATTCTCTAGACGATATTGTCACATCGGTCAAAGAGCATATTTCTTAATTTCAGATTTGTGAATTTGAAAAAAATATCAAAATTTACTTTTTTGTTTTTAGGTTTTTTGACTTTCGTTGGATGTGGATTATTTAGTCCATCAATCAGGCATCATAGTGAGCCTGCCGGAGGCTATCAGTTTGATGTGCCTTCAAATTGGAAAGCAGCTAAGCCAACTTCTGACCTGCTTTCCACTGATAGTGATGTGGTGGTTTATACAACTTTTATTGTTCCGGAGATAAGTGCGTCCAATCAATTGGTGCAAATAGCCGTAGTTAGAAATGCTCAATCATCCAAAAACGCAGTAGAGAAATTTATTAGAGGGGTTGATTGGGATTTTGCTCTGATTAAAAATGTAAGTAAATACACTGATTTTGAAACAAAATTACCTTCAGAACTAGTCAAGATGCAGGTTCAGGACCTGGAGTGGGATTGGATTGTCTATGAGCTTGAATCTGGAACTTATGGCCTTGTTCATGGAACCGGTGGATTGAATTTTTCAGATCCTGATGATGTGGTGGATAAATATAGACGAGGTTTTGATATGCTAATTAAAACTTTTGATAAGTTTGAATAATCCTGATCTTGCTAAAAGTTGCTAACCAGCGACTTTTAGATTACAAAATTCTTGTTTTTTGCTATAATAACTATATATTTAATTAAATTATATGGATTTAAGCGTTATTGGTCCACTTTTTGATGTTATAGGTACTCTTATGATTGCCTTTGCTGCTCTTAGGGTGCATCATCGTGTTTTAAATGAACACAGTATTGATGATCAGGTATTCACGGTTATGAGGCGCGAGCAATTTATTGGTGTTATTGGTGTTTGTTTTGTAATTGCTTCGTTTGCTTTACATATGGTAGAGAAATTTCTTTAATTTTTTATGCCTGTCAAAAAATATAAAAATGCCTATGTTGTTACAGTGGACATGGGTTATGGTCATCAGCGCGCAGCTTATCCGCTCAAGGATATTGCCAGATGCATGACTAGCGGGAAGTGTGGAGAAGATTTTATTATAAATGCCAATACTTACAAGGGGATTCCGGCAGGTGATGCCGGCAAATGGAAGAGTAGTAGAAGTGTTTATGAATTTATCTCAAGACTAAAAAAATTACCCTTGATCGGTGATCCTATTTTTAATGCAATGGATTATTTTCAGAGAATTCAGCCTTTTTATCCTAAACGTGATTTATCAAAACCCAGTTTGCAGCTAAAATCTATTTATAAAATGATTAGAAAAGGTTGGGGAAAGCATTTGATAGATAAATTAAATCAAAATCCTTTGCCGATCATAACCTCTTTTTTCATACCAGCTTTTTTTGCAGATGAGCATGGTTATGAAGGGGATATTTATGCAATATGTACTGATACAGATGTGAGTCGTGCCTGGGCCCCACTTAACCCAAACAGAAGTAAAATCAATTACCTGGTTCCGAATAAAAGAGTTCGTGAAAGGTTAAAATTATATGGAGTTAGAAAAGAAAAAATCTTTGTAACCGGTTTTCCGTTACCAAAAGAAAATATTGGTAAAGATCTAAATATTCTAAAACAAAGTATTGGTTGTAGAATTGGAAATCTAGATCCCAAGCAAAGATATCAGAAAAAATATTCACATACTTTGGATTATTATCTTGGAGAAAGATACTGCAAGCTTAAAGCAAAACATCCCCTGACTATTACTTTTGCAGTTGGTGGCGCTGGAGCGCAAAGAGATATTGGGGTTACAATTTTGAAGAGTTTGCATAAATATATTGATAAAGGTGAAATAGCCCTAAATTTGGTGGCTGGTTCAAGATTGGATGTTTATCAATATTATAGAAAAGCGGTAAAAGAGCTTCATTTCAAAAAGCAACATGGTGGAAATGTGAAAATAATTTATGATGCTCATAAATTGAGATATTTTGGTCAGTTTAATAAAATTCTTCTGACCACTGATATACTTTGGACCAAACCAAGTGAATTGTCTTTTTATGCAGGTTTGGGAATTCCTATAATTATGGCTCCGACAATTGGTTCACAAGAAGAATTCAATCGATCTTGGTTACACTCTATAAACGCTGGTTTTGAACAAGAAGATCCAGCATATACACATGAATGGTTATTTGATTGGCTTGATTCTGGTTGGCTTGCAGAGGCTGCAATAGAGGGATTTCTTGATGCGCCTAGAAATGGGGTTTATCATATAGAAGATATTGTCTTACGAGGTGTGCGAAGTGAGATTGAGGATATGCATCTGCTTTAATAGTTGACAGTTGACAATTATTAGTTGACAGTTATTGATTGAATAATAAACACTGTAAACTATAAACTGTAAACTGTCCACTATTTATTATCTATGCTTTGGTTTATAATCGCACTTATTGGCTATCTGCTACTTGCAGTTGTTTTTGTTTTGGATAAATTAATCCTGACTAAGTCAGTTAGTAAGCCAGTTGTCTATACATTTTATTCAACCATCATGATGTTTGCTGTAATTGTTGCTTGGCCTTTTGGGGTTGAAATGCTTAATGGAATTGATTGGTTTTGGGCCTTGGTTTCCGGATTAGCATTTGGTTTTGCTCTCTGGACCATGTTTATAGCTGTAAAAAAAGGAGAAGCAAGCCATATAAATCCTTTCATGGGCGCTGTTATAACTATTGCTACCTATATTACTTCCTATCTTTTTTTAGCTGAATCACTTTCACCAGTTCAGATTTGGGGGATTGTTATACTTGTTTTTGCTTCATTTTTATTATCTTTTGAAAAAAGCAGAAATGGCAGTGGATTTCATATGGGATTTGTTTGGGCAATTTTGGCGGGTATATTTTTTGCCATTTCTCATGTTAGCGCAAAATACCTATATGATATTTATCCTTTTTTGACCGGATTTGTGTGGACCAGATTTACTACTGGTTTTGTGGGATTGATTTGTCTTGCCTATCCAAGTGTTCGTAGAGTTTTCAAAAAAAAGCAGAAAACAGAAAAAAAACAAAAAAAAATTCCTTATGCCAAAAAACATGCTCTTGGTATTGTGGTTGCCAACAAAGCGATCGGAGTTGTGGCTGTGATTTTACTTCAGTATGCAATAGCGATAGGAAGTGTAACTCTGGTAAATGCCATGAGTGGCTTACAATATGTTCTGATGTTTTTGTTAATTTTTATTTTAACAAAACTTGCGCCAAAAGTGTTTAAAGAGTATTTTACTAAGAGAGAGTTATTGATGCAGACAATTGCCATTATATTGGTTGTGATTGGTTCGGCCATGTTTGTCTTGTAAGTGCATTCGGATTTACGGATAATACTGATTATCCGGATGCTGAGTATGCTTGAATACATAAACATAAATTTAATTAAAGATATCCGGATTATCAGGAATTATCTGTATATCAGGATACCTTCGTGTCAGTATAAATTATGAAATATATAAAAATTTTAATTTTAATTTTAATCTTACTGTATGTGCTTTTTTGGCTTTTTAGTTTTAAAAAATATCAAGTTAATTATGGTATAAGTTTTAATCAAGATCATGCTGTAGACCTTGGTCTTGATTGGAAAGAGGTTTATACAGAAATGTTAAATGATTTGAAACCTAAGTATATTCGAGTTGCAGCCATGTGGAGCGATGTTGAAGAAGTGAAAAATCAATATGATTTTTCAAATGTGGATTTTATGATGGATGAGGCGCAGAAACATGGTGCCAAAGCTGTATTAGTTGTGGGGCAAAAAGCCCCAAGATGGCCTGAGTGTCATGTGCCGGAATGGTTGGATTATGGGCAAGAAGGATCAAAGCAACATCTTTTGGGCTACGTAGAAAAAACAGTGGAAAGATACAAGAATCATCCAGCACTTGAAATTTGGCAAGTAGAAAACGAACCATTTATAAGATTTGAATTTGGGAATTGTGAAAATTACGATGAAGAGGCAATATTTGATGAAATAGATCTGGTTCGTTCCCTGGATTCTGAGCATAAGATCTTGGTTACTGATAGTGGAGAACTTAGCACTTGGTGGAGATCAAGCAAAGCAGGAGATTTGTTTGGTACTACCATGTATCGAGTTGTCAGAACTCCAAATGGTATGAAAGTGAGTTATGCTTGGATGCCGGCCGGTTTTTACCGACTAAAGGCAGCTCTCTATGGTAGAACTTATAATGATTATTTTGTTTCAGAATTACAAGCAGAACCTTGGTTCAATGACTCAAACCCGACTAATACCTCTATTGAGGAACAAGAAAAAACCATGGATCCAACTCGTCTTAAAAAACATTTTAAATATGTGGAACATGTTGGTACCTCTAGAAGCTACCTCTGGGGTGTAGAGTGGTGGTATTTTATGAAAGAGGTAAAAAATGACAGTAGATATTGGGATATAGTAAAGGGAAAACTTTCAAATTAAAAACATCTAATACAAAAAAAGTGTTGTATTTTCTTTTTAAATATTTCAAAACTTTCAAAAAATAACACCAAACCAACTATTCCCATAGAAAAAATTACCGGCTGAGTGTTGAATTGAGGTAAGTTGAAATTAAAGATATATGAAATTGAGGGAAGTGCTAAACTCCAAACAAAAATTGATAAGAAAATTGAAAATGCTAGATTCGTGAGCATGGATAAGATATTCAAAAAACTGCGTATCAGGAATATGTCAGTTTTTTTTATTTTTAAAATTGTTTTTTTGGAAAGCTTATGATTTTTAGCTATTTTCAATACTAAAGAAAAAAATATGGCCAAAAGCCCTATTGCTAGTACCAATAACAATAAATCAGCAAAAAAAGCATACCAACTAGGATATTGTTTTTGAATGGCAAAAGATAAGTCTGTATCAATCAAGGTTGAATTTTGGTTAAATCCAAGACTGGTAATGAATAGCAAACTACCCAAAATCCGCAAGATCCAAATGTAAGTCCTGGATTTCTTTTTTTGTTGGGCGCAAATTAATTTCATATTAAATAGTATATAAAATAAAGACATTGTAGACAAATTTATGATATAATATATTCATTAATTAAATAATAAAAACATGAAAAAATACAAACGTTTAGAAAAAGATCAGCCCATTGTTCATCATCATGGTATTTTTCGTCGCAAATTGAATCTATTCGGGGCTGTGGCACTTATGGTCAGTGGTACAATTGGTGCTGGTGTTCTAGGTATTCCTTATGCTGTGGCCAAGGTTGGTCTTGGTGTTGGGCTCTTATATATAATTGGTATAGGAATTTTAATGACAGGATTAAACTTGTTGCTCGGCGAAGTAGTTATTAGAACCAAACAAAAATTTCAATTATCAGGTTTGGCAAATCGATATTTGGGCAAAGTTGGAGAGTGGGTTATGACTTTTATTGTTTATTCTGCTCTTTTTGGAATACTTGTAGTTTATATAATTGGTGAGGGTGAAACTCTTTCTACTCTATTCGGTTCAACTCCTCTAGTTTGGAGCCTGGTTTTTTTCTTTGTTGCTTCAATTATTATAATGCGAGGTATTCGCACTATCAAGACTGTTGAACTTTTTTTGACTTTGGGGATTTTGGCAATAATAGTTTTAATAGCAGTATTTAGTACTCCACATATAAGTTTTGATCATCTCAGTTATTCAAATTTAGCTTATCTACTTTTTCCTTACGGTGTTGTCCTTTTTGCTTTTCATGGTACCACTGCTGTTCCTGAGGCTCATGCGGTTTTGGTCAACAAAAATGCTTTGTTTAAAAAATCACTGATAATTGCTGGAATAGTTACTACGCTTTCTTATTGTCTTTTTGCTATAGCAGTTGTGGGAGTTACTGGCGCTGAAACTACTGAGATTGCTACAATTGGTTTGGGAAATAAACTCGGCTCGATCATGTTTGTTCTTGGAAATGTTTTTGCTGCACTTGCAATGGGAACTAGTTTTATTATGGCAGGACTCGCTCTTCGAGATTCTTTTAATTGGGATTTTCATGTAAATAAAAGAGTTTCAAACCTGATAGTTCTAGGAGTTCCACTTATAATTTTCCTTTTTGGAATCCGTGAATTTATAAAGGCTATAGATTTTGTTGGGGGAGTGCTTGGAAGTTTAGAAATGCTTTTGATTATTGCCATTTACTGGAGAGCAAAACAAACTGGAGATGTTTCTCCTGGTAAGTACAAACTTCATCATACGGTTTTATTGGTTGCACTTTTGATTATTGCGCTTACGTTTGGAGCAGTCTATAGTATTATTAAGTTGTTTTAATTTAATTGACATTGGGCTAGTATTTTGTTAATATCATTTTAGTTCATGAAATGGTGTTCTTTGTTGGTCGGTCGTATTTAGCTTTGTTACAAAGCTGGATTACTGCTCAAAAAAGTCCTTTTTCGGCAAAAGCCGAAATATCTATTTCAATGAACTCGCCTACACGTCTTTTGGCGAGCAGGCAACGTAATTTTTAACGTTGTTTTTATGGAAAAAGTTTTGTTTACCTCTGAATCAGTAACAGAGGGACATCCGGATAAAATCTGTGATCAGATCTCAGACGCAGTTTTGGATGCAGTTTTGAGTGATGATCCGGACGGAGCATGTTGTTGTGAAGTTTTTACTACAACAGGCTTAGTTGTGGTTGGTGGAGAAATTACCACCAAAACCTATGTAGATATACCGGCCATAGTTCGAAGTACCTTAAAGGATATTGGCTACACAGACGCAGATTATGGAATAGACTATAAGAGTTGTGGAGTGGTTGTGGCAGTAGATGAACAAAGCCCTCATATTGCTCAGGGTGAAAAAACAGAGGAAGGAAAACACAAAGCTCAGGGAGCAGGGGATCAGGGTATGATGTTTGGTTATGCTTGTAAAGAAACACCGGAGTTTATGCCACTGCCAATTATGCTGGCACATGGCCTTACCAAGAAATTATCAGAAGTTAGAAAAGACGGAACTTTGGGCTATCTTCGACCTGATGGAAAAAGTCAGGTAACAGTTGAATATGTTGATGGAAAACCAACTCGAGTAGACGCGGTAGTGCTTGCAGCACAGCATGATCCGGAAATAACACTTGAGCAGTTACGAGAAGATTTAAAACGAGAAGTAATAAACCCGGTTTGCGGAGAATATATTGATGAGAGTACCAAATATTTTATAAATGAAACTGGAACATTTATAATCGGAGGTCCACAAGGAGATACAGGAGTGACCGGAAGAAAAATTATAGTAGATACTTATGGTGGAATGGGCCGACATGGTGGAGGAGCATTTTCCGGAAAAGTTCCAAACAAGCAAGATCGATCAGGAGCATATATGGCCAGATATATTGCCAAAAATATTGTTGGCGCTGATCTGGCAGATCAATGCGAAGTTCAATTATCTTATGCAATTGGTTTTCCAGAGCCGGTAAGTGTACTTGTAGACACATTTGGAACTGGAAAAGCTGATACAGATAAATTAGTTGATGCGGTTAGGAAAATTTTTGATTTAACTCCGGCTGGAATAATTAACCAGCTAGATCTTAAGCGTCCAATTTACAAAGCAACAGCAGCTTACGGACACTTTGGAAGAGATGAATTTCCCTGGGAGAAATTAGATAAAGTAGAAGAATTGAAAACAGCATTAGCTTAAAAAACCAAAAAATAAAAAAATCTCGTTATTTATAGCGAGATTTTTTATAATTAAATTTTTATATTATTTTCAAAAATACGCAATCAACGCATATTGATTTGTACTATAAAGACTCATGAGACATTCCGCAGGCACATTGTTACCGCGGAGCAAGGTAACAATAGAGCCGAGGACGGCGAAGGAGGATTTATAGTACAAATCAATACTTTCCTATTGACAATAATATTAAAATTTAATTATTAGGAAGTGAGTGCCCGGGCAGCCCTCACGTCATGCCTGGCCCATAACCGTAGCCACTGTTGATTCCTCCCGACAGGGCGGACAGTGCGTACACGGTTTTGACCTCAGCAGGTCTTCCTCAAGTGGGGGAAGGAGCGTCCAAGATGGACACGGCCCGTGCGATCAGATCACTCGGGCGAAAGGGTTTAGCAACGAAACCTTGCACCGAACCACTCGCCAGCAGGCCTTGCAGCTCGCCAGTTTGTTCGCCGGTGAAGCCGGACACGAGCAGAAGAGGGGTGTTGTTGCCAGCTTGCCGAAGCGCGCTTGCCACCTCTGTCCCACCCATGCACGGCATGATCACGTCGCAGAAAATCAGGTCAAACTCACCATCGAGTGCCTTTGTCAGGCCGTCAGCGCCGTTGCCGGCACATTCGACCTCAGCCTCACCGAAGTGGCGAGACAGCGCCCTCACAGCGATCAACCTGATCATTTCCTCATCGTCAATCACTAGAAACCGCTTTCTTCCCATAACACCTCTCTTTTGGAGAGGGCTACCCGGACAGGCCATATTATATCATCTATGTTGTGCTGTCAATAGTATGAGATTATTAAATATTGCTTTTTGGCTAAAATATGCTAAAATAATACCTATGACCATAGTTCAAGCCCTTTTTTTGGGTATAATTCAAGGAATTACAGAATTCCTACCAATTTCATCATCTGGGCATTTGATTTTCCTGCCTAGTATTTTTGGTTGGGAAGATCAGGGTCTTGCTTTTGACGTGGTAGTTCATCTGGGTAGTTTGCTGGCAGTTATTGTTTTTTTTAGAAATAAACTTTGGAAAATTCTCAAAGGTTTTTTTGCTCAAGATGATCTACAAAATAGGAATTTAGGATTATTGCTAATCCTTTCAATTATTCCAGCAGGTATAATTGGATTATTTTTTGGAGATTTTATCGAGACAGGTTTTCGCTCAGCTACAGTAGTTGGTTTTGGTTTAATCTTTTGGGGAGTTCTACTTGGTTTGGCAGATAAGTATTCAAATAAATTGCAAAATCCTAAAAATCTTGAGAAAGCAAATTGGAAAAATGCCTTGTTCATTGGTTGTGCTCAAGCAATTGCGCTTATTCCCGGAACAAGCAGATCAGGAATTACTATGACAGCAGGTCTTTTTGCAAAATTTGATCGCAAATCTGCAGCAGAATTTAGTTTTCTGATGAGTGTACCGGTTATTGGTCTTGCGGGTGCTTTGAAGATTTTTGAATTGTTAAGTTTTGGATTGGGTCAGCTAAGTCTGGAGATTTTATCAGTTGGGTTTATTGCTTCAGCTCTTAGTGGCTTTATAGCAATTTCAGGGCTTATGAAATTAATTCAACGTTGGAGTTTTATGCCTTTTGTTTATTATAGGGTGGTTGTTGGAATTTTGATTTTGTTCTTATTTTAATATATGACAGAAAAACAGATAATTAAGAAAATTTATACAGTTTCAAAGGAGCTTGACCAGGATATTTATATTGTTGGTGGTTTTGTGCGTGATGAATTATTGGGGATTAAGCACAAGAAAGACTTGGATTTTGTAGTAGTCGGAAGTGGTCTTGAATTTGCCAAGAAATTTGATTTATCTCTAGAAGAAGAGGGGAGTCTGGTTGAGTTCCCAGATTTTGATACAGCTCGTTATGTTTTAGATGATTTTGAAATAGAATTTGCAGGAGCTCGCATGGAATCGTATGATTCAGATTCCAGAAAACCGCATGTTAAGCCAGCTACTCTTGAAATGGATTTATCAAGAAGAGATTTTACAGTTAATGCCATGGCAAGAAAAGTTATGTCATCTGGTTTGAGTAGTAAAATTCTTGATCCCTTTGAGGGCCAACAAGATTTAAAAAAGAAGATCATAAGAACGCCACTTGAGCCAAATGAAACATTTTCAGATGATCCACTACGTATGATGAGGGCAGCACGTTTTGCAGCGCAATTAGAATTTGAAATAGAAGAAAATACTTACAAAGCACTTGATAAAAATGCCAAAAGACTTAAAATAATTTCAGCAGAAAGAATTCAAGAAGAATTATTTAAGATGCTTTCAACACTTGAGCCTTCAAAAGGTCTGTGGATTTTATATAAGACAGGATTGTTATCAGAATTTCTTCCGGAAGTGGTCGCACTTGGCGGTGTAGAAGAAGTTGCCGGTTATGCACATAAAAACAATTTATCCCACAGTTTCAAAGTTGTAGACAATATTGCCCAGATGAGTGATAAGTCAATTTTGCGTTTTGCCGGTTTGATGCATGATATTGGCAAGGCTGATACAAAGAAATTTGTAAAAGGGCGGGGCTGGACTTTTGATATGCATGATCATCTGGGAAAGAAAATGGTTAGGCAGATTGGCCGTCGATTGCGCATGAGTAAGGGTGATATAGAATATGTAGCTCACTTGGTTCGCTGGCATCTCTATCCGATTGCTCTTATGGATGAGGGGGTAACTGATAGTCCTGTTCGCAGATTAATTGTAAATCTTCAGGAAGATTTGGATGATCTTCTGATTCTTTGTCGAGCAGATATTACCACTGGAAATCAGAAGAAACTTAAGAGGAGATTAAAAAATTATGATTATCTGGAAAAAAGAATTGTAGAGGTTTTGGAAAAGGATAAGTTGCGAGCATTTCAGTCGCCGGTTCGCGGAGAGGAAATTATGAAGGAGTGCGGTTTAGGTCCAGGTCCAACAGTTGGAAAAATAAAAATAGCAATCGAAGAAGCTATTCTTGATGGAATTATTGCCAATGAATATGAGCCGGCATTAGAATATTTTAAGAAAATAAAAGATGAATATATGAAAGATGTGCAGGATTGGGAAAAAGTTTAATTCTAAAATATAAATAAAAGCCAGCCCACACAAGGGCTGGTTTGATTTTGAAGGGAGGGGTCGGCGCGGCAAGTTGGTCCTGAATTGCCCCTTTTATACGGGTGGTTGATGATACAACCGCGCCTTCCCCATAAATAGCCTTAGCTTGCGCCTTGGCCAAAGAACAGATGGATCGGGAACCTGGATTTGAACCAGGGACTTCAGGATTTGGAGTCCTGCACTCTACCGCTGAGTTATTCCCGAAAAAGAGAGGGCTGGGCTTGGGTCTGTCGCCAAGGCATATAGACCACAATCGGACTGGGACGCCAGATCCAAGCTTGCCCCCATAAAAGGACAGAAACGCCATCTAGTCCACCGTGGACTAGGGGGGTGACAGCGAGTCTGTGCTGATCCGTGCTGGGCACGGGCCCTGATGCGGGGATTTGCACCCCAATGCGCGACGAGTGCCGCGGTTTACTTTGCCTGATTTTGCGGAGTCAAATTGAGGCTTAAGCTTACAATTTTCTTGGCAACAGCATCAGGGAAGCCACTCATGGCGGCTATGTTTGTGGATGAGAAGTGCTCAACACTTGTGGCGGATTATGAATACCGCTTACCAACCCGACAAGTGGGGCACAAGTTTACTCCCGTGAACGGGCAGACTTTCTTCACTCCTCACATTGATATCGAAAGCAATAAGAATATTATACAAAAGAGTTCTTTTTGTCAATTATAGAAGTGAATAAACAAATTGCTATTTTCAATTAAAATTGCTATAATGGCATCATAAATTTTCTATATGTTTCTAGTGGAATTTTGGAATAATTTTTTATATCGTCCATTATTTAATTTCCTAATTTGGATGTACAATAATTGGACTCATGGAAACTTGGGTTGGGCAGTTGTTTATTTAACTGTCTTTTTGCGTTTAGCACTTCTCCCTTTTACAGTTTTGGCAGAGCGAGCAAAAGTTAAAAATGAAATATATTTTACAAAAGTTAAGCAGATGATCAAGGAGTACAAAAAAGATCCGGTTTTGCTCAAACAAGAAGTGCGTAAATATCTGAAAAAGAAAAAAGTACGTCCATGGTCAAGAGTATTTGAAATCGGAGTTCAGTTAGTGGTATTGTTACTTTTGTATCAGGTATTTTTGCGGGGAATTACAGGTGAGAGAGTAAAGATTTTACGTCTACTCTACGATTTTGTGAATTACCCGGGAGATATCAATACCATGTTCTATAGTTTTGATCTTGGAGCTATACATGATTCTATTTGGGCCGGATTTGTAGCTGTTTTCATGCTTTTTTATATTTTTCTTGAATTCAAAGAAAATAAGGTACTGCTTACCAAAAGAGATTTGGCTTATTTTACACTTTTTCCATTGTCAGTTTTTCTATTATTGTGGATATTACCAATGGTAAAATCTTTGTTTATATTGACTTCCATGATCATGTCAGTAGTTTTTCACTATGTGATTAAGCTATTTATAAGAAAGCCCAAGCTGCATGAAAAAGCAAAATCAACTTGATATTAAAAGGTTTTAGTAGTAATATAGATACATCAATAAGGATCTGTAGCCAAATTTCATCCTAAAAGCATATTTGGCACAGCACCATTAAATAAACCATCAAATATGGCTGAAGAATCAATTGATAAATTAATGTATTCCTTTGTCATGGAAGACGTACTCAAGGGCATTTTTATTTATGTGCCACCCGGGTATGTTGCCTGTGTCTATGATCTCGGCAGGGGAGTTTTAAAAAAAGTTCTTACACCGGGATTGCATTTTAAGATTCCATTTTGGCAAAAAGCAAAATTGTTCAATACTCAAACTTTAGAATACAGTATCAGTAGAGAATTTAATCCTGAGAACGAAAAAGCCATGGGAGACGTGCCAATTGCAGCAGTTACTATGGATTCTAAGCGTATAGCAGTAGAGGGAACAGTTCTCTTGAGATTAGATATTCACCAAATCCCACATATTTGGCAGACAATAGGTGAAGATTTTGTAGTGAAGATTATCCGACCGACTATCCGCAGCCGTATTCGTATGGTAGCAAGTAGATTTGATCACAATGACATGATCGGAGCAAAGAGAGATTCAGTAGAAACAGAGCTCAAGAGCGAACTTGAGAGAATATTTTATCCGCGTGGAATATATGTAGAAAATATTCTTCTGAGTGAAGTTTCCACAGTATCAGAACAGCCCAAGAAAAAGAAAAAGAAAAAAGAAGACGAAGAATAAATAACAAATCTAAATTCAGCTCTGACACATGTCGGAGCTTTTTATTTAGCCGCAAAACTTGTTGACAATAAATTTTGAATTAAATAGATATTAGCTTAAATTTAGCACATATATGGTTTGTGGATTAAAAACTCATGAGACAATCCGCAGCCCCCTTGCTGATGCTGAAAGCAGATCAGCAAGAGAGGCGAGGACGGCGAAGGAGGATTTAATCCACAAACCAATGTAGAATAGAAAAAATTTAAGCTAATATCTATTTGATTCCATTTCTTGACAACATTTTAAGGCGGTGGTATATTATCACTCAAGTATCATGAGTGCTAAAATATGGAAACCAGAAAAGAACAATTACTCGGGCTGGTAGTAGAGGAATATATCAAAACAGCCCAGCCAATCGGATCAAAATTTTTAAGTACAGAAACAGAACTTAGAGTTAGTGCTGCAACAATTCGAAACGAAATGCGAGACCTAGAAGAAACCGGAATGCTAGCGCAACCACACACCTCAGCAGGAAGAATACCAACAGAAGCAGGGTACCGATACTATGTAGATAATATTTTAAAAATAGGAAAACTTACTAAGAAAAAACAGGAAAACTTACAAAAAATTGAAAAACTGGAATTAGATAAAAAAAGCAAATACAAAGAAATGGCAAAGTATATTTCAGAGGACTTGGGCGCTGCGGTTATCATTGCTTTTGGGAGTAATTCATTGTATTATACTGGGATTGGAAATTTATTTTCACAGCCAGAATTCCAAACTCATGCACATACAGTGGATGTCTCAGCAGTATTTGACAAGTGTGAAGAAGTAATAGATCAGGTGTTTGAAGAAATAGAAAAGGGCTTACCAAAAGTTCTGGTTGGCAAAGAAAATCCATTTGGTTCAGTCTGTAGTTTAGTGGGGGTCCGTTTTGGAAATCATAGTTTGTTGTCAGTTCTCGGACCCATGCGAATGAACTATGGTAGATCATTAGAATTTCTTGATTTTATCAAGGAAATCGATTAATAGTTGATAGTTTGCAGTTTATTGACGATAATTAGTTGTAAACAAAATCAAATTTTAATCATAAACTAATAACTATTAACTGTAAACTATCAACTAACAAATATGTCAGAAGAAAAAAGACCACGAGCAACAATGGGTGTTTATATTTTCAATAAAAAAGGTCAGATTTTAATGGCAAAAAGCCCAAAATGGAGTGATCAGTATGTAGTTCCGGGTGGACATGTGGATTATGGTGAAAAAGTAGAAGATGCAGCAATTCGTGAAGTAAAAGAAGAAACAGGTCTTGATGTAAAAAATCCAGAATTGATTACAGTGATAAATATGATAGAGCCGGAGGATTTTACCAAATACACTGCCCATTTTGTTGGATTGCAATACCGGGTTGAGTTGATAGATGAAAATCAAAAGCCGGAATTGGATGAGCGTGAATTAACAGAATACAAATGGATTACACCAGAAGAAATTGTAGCAGACGAAAACGTAGAACCATTTACAAGAAAAGTAGTACAAGATTTTCTAGTAAACAAAAAATCAAAGAAATTATTTAATAAAAAATGTAAAAACTGTGAGAAAAATGAAAACCAGTCACTAGAATACAAAGCTGGTTGGCAAAGAGCGCAAGCAGATTATAAAAATTTACAAAAAGAAATAGAAGAAAAAAGAAGCGAGCTACTAAGATGGAGTAAAGAGCAAATACTTGGGGATTTTATCCCGGTATATGATAATTTCAAAAAAGCATTTGCAAGTAGAAAAGAGACAGATGATAAAGAAATAGAAAATTGGGCAAAAGGAATTGAATACATAATGAAGCAATTTGGAGATATTCTAAAAGCTCACAATATAGAAGAGATTGAAACAGTGGGTCAGGAATTTAATCCAGAATTTCATGAAGCGATGAGTGAAGAAAATTCAGAAGAATTTGAAGAGGGAGTAATTATAAGAGAAATAGATGCAGGATATACAATGAAAGAAAAAGTTATAAAAGTCGCAAAAGTGGTAGTTTGTAAAAAATAATCTTATGTTTGGAAGAAAAGAAAGAGTAAGAATGCCAGATAGGTTTAAAGATGAAGTCATGACCACTGATCATGCAATTGATAAATTAGAGGAGGAAGAAGACACAGCATCGATAATAAAGTGGGCTAAGAATAATGAAATATCAAGAGATGAGATAGTTTTTTCTTTAAATTGGATATTGGGGTTTGTTTTACTTGAGGAGGAGCTTATAAGAAACGCTGAAACTAGAGTAGAAACGTCAGAAGATGTAAATGATTTTGATAGCTCAATAGAGTCTACATTTAGTGTTGAGGAGCGTAAGGAATATATAGATAATTTAGCAAAGAGAGTAAGAAAACACGCCGACTATCTAGTAGGCCTAGATGATTGGTAATAATTAAAAAGGGTTTATTTCTCGTCAGACGGCGACAGATAAACGGAGGATAAAAGTATGTCATTAATACGTTGGTCACCAGATTGGGATCCATTTGCCCAGATGGAGCAAATGATGAAAAACTTTCCATCAATGGGTGGTGCAGGATTACAAAAAGGATTTGTGCCTGCCATGGATGTTTATGAAGAAAAAAACGCAATAGTAGTAGAGGCTCCGCTAGCAGGAGTAGATCCGGAAGATGTAGAAGTAAGTGTAGAAAAAGGAATTTTAACAGTGCAAGGACAAAGTAAAAAAGAACATGAAGTAGAAGAAAAAAATTATTACCGAAAAGAAATGAGAAGTGGTTCATTTTTTCGACAAGTAGCACTTCCAGCAGCAGTAAAAGAAGACAAAGTAACAGCAAAGTTTGAAGATGGAATTTTGAAAATCAGTTGTCCAAAAGCGACTCCGACAAAAACAAAGAAAATAAACGTCAAAATAGTGAAAAAAGCAAAAGGAAAAAAATAAATTATATTTTCAAGCATCTTGGTCGCAAATTGCGATCAAGTTTTGAGGGGATAATTAAGAAATTATTTATTTCAGAGTTATGTTTAAGTTTAATTTAATAGAAAAATTGAAAATTATTTTTCATTTTAGAAAAAAAAGCAAAACAAAAGGAGGTAACGGTGGGGATATATTTATCGCAGGTGGAGAATTGAAAGGTGGCGGAACAATAAGTGCTGATGGGAGCAGGGGTGAAGTGGGTGGTGAAGGTGGTTCTGTAACTATAATTACAGATAAAAATAATTTTGAAGGACAAATTTCAGCTCAGGGTGGAGGAAATTTGTAAGATAATAATATATGTAATTAAACTGTAAAATATTCACTATTAACTAATAACTATTATCTATTAACTATTCACTATTAAAAAAATATGGGAAAAATATTAGGAATCGATCTAGGAACAACAAATTCATGTATGGCAGTGACAGAAGGTGGTCAGCCAAAAGTACTTGAGAACAAAGAGGGAAACAGAACAACACCTTCAATGGTTGCAGTTTCAAAAACAGGAGAACGACTTGCGGGACAACTTGCCAAACGTCAATCAGTTACCAATCCAGCAAATACACTATATTCGATCAAACGTTTGATCGGACGACGTTTCAATGATCCGGAAGTGCAGGAAGTACAAAAGCATGTGCCTTTTGAGATTATTCCAGATGGAGATAGATTGAAAATCAAAATGGGGGACAAGGAACATACACCGCAAGAAGTTGCAGCAATGGTTTTACAAAAACTAAAAGCAGATGCAGAAGAAAAAACCGGTGAAACTATAACAGAGGCTGTTATTACAGTTCCAGCATATTTTGATGATGCACAACGCCAAGCAACAAAAGACGCAGGAGAAATTGCAGGTCTAAAAGTTTCAAGAATTATCAATGAGCCAACAGCAGCAGCATTTGCCTATGGTTTTGATAAGAAAAATGACCAGAAGATTGCAGTGTACGATCTTGGTGGTGGAACTTTTGATATTTCAATTCTAGAGATTTCACATGATGCAGAAGACGACAGTTCAACTGTAGAAGTAATGGCTACAAATGGTGACACCCATCTAGGCGGAGATGATTTTGATCAGGCAATTATCAGATGGATAATCGATGAATTTAAACGCACTGAGGGTGTAGATTTGGGTTCAGACCCATTATCACTCCAAAGAGTAAAAGATGCGGCTGAAAAGGCCAAAATAGAGCTCTCAAGCACTCCAGAAACAGAAATCAACGAACCATTTATCACAGCAGGAGCAGAAGGACCAAAACATTTGAATTTGAAGATGTCTCGAGCAAAATTAGAAGAGCTCGTGGGAGATTTAGTAGAGAGAAGTTTAATCCCAGTAAAGAAATCACTAGATGATGCTGGAGTTGCAAAAACAGATATAAATGAAGTAATTCTAGTAGGTGGAATGACCAGAATGCCATTAGTTCAGAAAAAAGTAGAAGAATTTTTTGGTAAAAAACCAAACTCATCAGTAAACCCAGATGAGGTAGTAGCAATGGGTGCCGCAATCCAAGCAGGACAGCTCCAAGGAGATCTTGGAAAAGAAATTTTGCTTCTTGATGTAACACCACTTTCATTTGGAATAGAGACACTTGGATCAGTTAGTACAAAAGTAATTGATAGTAATACAACAATTCCAACAACAAAATCACAAGTATTTTCAACAGCAGCAGATAATCAGCCAAGTGTAGAAATACATGTGCTTCAAGGAGAGCGTGAAATGGCAACGGATAATAAAACATTGGGGAGATTTCATCTTGATGGAATTCCACCAGCACCGCGTGGAGTGCCACAGATCGAAGTAAAATTTGATATTGATGCAAATGGAATCCTAAGTGTTTCAGCAAAAGATAAGGGAACAGGAAAAGAACAATCAATTCGAATTGAAGCAAGTTCAGGACTAAGTGATGAAGAAATCGAAAAAATGAAAAAAGATGCAGAAGCGCATGCAGAGGAAGATAAGAAAAAACGTGAAATGATTGATATCAAAAATACAGCAGATACAATGGTTTACACAACAGAAAAAATGATGAAAGATGTTGAAGAAAAGAAAATAGAAATCACAGAAGAAGAAAAGAAAAAAGTAGAAGATGCATTAGTAAAAGTAAAAGAACTAAAAGAGGGTGAAGATATGGAAGCTTTGAAAACTGCATCAGATGAACTTTCAACATCAGCCCAAGCAATCGGAATGAAAATGTATGAGCAAGAACAGGCTGCGCAAAAAGCAACTGGTGGAACAGAAGGCCAAACTGCAGGAGAAGCCGGTGCAGAAACTGACGAGAAAAAAGAAGATGGGCCGATTGAGGGTGAAGTTGTTGAGGATAGTAAATAGTTGACAGTTAACAGGTAACAGTTCACAACTGGAAACTA
Source organism: uncultured Gammaproteobacteria bacterium (assembly GCA_964522405.1). Lineage (GTDB taxonomy): Bacteria > Patescibacteriota > Patescibacteriia > Magasanikbacterales > UBA922 > CAZFTR01. Next base: position 29,566 of record CAZFTR010000005.1, read on the forward strand.
CAAACTGTAACCTGATAACTGTAATAAATATAAATGCTAAACCAATACAACAATCTAGAAGCACAAGAACAGGAGTTCACTGAACTCCTTGTTCGCTTTTCAGAAGAAGATAGAGAAGAGATTAAAGGCGCGTACGAATTAGCAAAAGAAATGCATACAGGTCAGCTCAGACATGAGGGGACAGCTTATGTAATTCATCCACTTCGAGTCGCTATGATTTTGATGAGAGATTCGGGTATTGAAGACAAAGAATTGATAATCGCAGCACTTCTTCATGACACAGTAGAAGACACTCCAGTTACACTAGAAGATCTGAGTAAAAAATATACTCAAAGAACAGTAGGGTTGGTAGAAGATTTAACACGCCACAGACCGGAGAGTGAAACAGAGCAGCAGAAAAAGCAAGCAAAGCCGATTAAGCTAAATTGGTTTATAAAGAACGCATCCAAAGATTCAAAACTGATCAAATGCGCAGATATACTAGATAATATGCGAACCTGGGAATTTATTCCAGAAGGGCATTGGGGAGAGAAGAAATTTTCGCGCTGGATGGACGAAGCCCAGAATTTGTATATTCCGCTTGCTGAAGTTACAGATGAGTATTTTGTTAAGGAGATTAGAGATTTGTATGAGAAGTATAAATTAAATGAAAGATTTAAGTTGTCATCCCGAGCGGAATGAGTCCGAGCGTAGCGAGAGCGAATGAAGTCGAGGGATCCCTAGATTACTTTTTTCTTTCAGAAAACTTCACTCGGGATGACAGACTATTGAACTACAACCAAAAACATATGAAAAAACTTCCAATGTTCACATCCACGCTATTATTTTTGATAGTTTTTGGATTAGCATTTTGGTATTTTAATTCGCAAGAAGTAGAAGAGGTAGAAGAAGGTATCGTAGAACAAGAAGAATTGGAAAAACCAGTCTTAATTGGAGATGAAATTGGAGTATCGATTAGTTTTAAATTAGTTTCAAGAGAAAATTTAATAGGATCATGGCAATGGACACAGGGTCCGGCATCATGGCAAAGTATAATTCTTGATCAAGATGGAAATTACTATACACATTTGCATGATCGGCCATTTGATAGTGGTACTTGGAATTTGGAATCAGGAATACTGTCTCTGGATTCAGAAGTTGGAGAAGAAATGGATTTATCGTTTAAAGATTTGAAATTATCAAAAGAAGATAATTTGAATATGATGCGAGTGATTGATGACGCGACTGTTAGCGTTTGGGAGAGAATTAAATAATTTTAACTATCAACTATAAGCTGTCAACTATAATTAACCTATGTCCAAAGACTACTACAAAACACTCGGCGTCACTAAAAATGCTTCACAAGAAGAAGTAAAAAAAGCTTTTCGTAAACTTGCCCATAAATATCATCCGGATAAAAAGGGTGGTGATGAGGCAAAGTTCAAAGAAATAAATGAAGCTTTTCAAGTTGTGGGTGATTCTACCAAGAGAAAACAATATGATCAGTTTGGCGCAGACTTCCAGCAACAAGGCGGTTTTGGTGGTGGAATGAATTGGGAAGATTTCATGCGAGCAACTCGTGGTGGTGGAGGTGGAATGAATTTTGGAGGGGTTGATCTTGGGGATATTTTTGGTGAGATGTTTGGTGGTGGAGGTGGTCGAGGAAGAGGTCAAACTCGTGGAAATGATGTGCAAGTAGATATTGAATTAGATTTCAAAGACGCAGCTTTTGGAATAGAGCGTGAAATTAATTTAAAGAAAAACAATCCATGCGCAGTCTGTTCTGGAACTGGAGCTGAGCCTGGAAGTAAAATGGAAAATTGCGAAACTTGTGGAGGTCAGGGGCAGGTTCGAAGAATCCAACAAACTCTTCTTGGTGCTATGCAATCAGTAAGTACATGTCACAGTTGTCATGGACAGGGAAAATTTCCAGAAAAACAATGTAAGCATTGTGGAGGAGATGGACTTGAGAGAAGTAATTCAAATTATAAAATAAAAATTCCTGCTGGAATTGATCATGGCGGTCTTATTAAGTTATCCGGAAAAGGAGAAAGTGCAGGTGTTGGAAGTGTTCCTGGAGATCTTTATGTTCGTGTTCTTGTGAAATCACTTGAAGGATTTGAAAGAAGAGGTTTTGATGTTCATACTGAGGTTAATATCTCATACCCGCAAGCAGTTTTGGGTGATAAGATTGAAATAGAAACTCTTGATGGAAATAAAAAATTGGTAATTCCGTCAGGTACACAGTCACATCAGGAAATCAAATTAAAAAGTTTTGGAATCACTCGATTAAATCGTGGTGGACGAGGGGATCAGTATGTAAAAGTTGTAGTAACGGTTCCGAAAAAACCGGGTAGGAAAGCGAAGAAGTTGATCGAAGAATTAGGAAATGAGCTAAAATAGTATGCAAGAAGCCCCAAATCACAATGGAAAGTTTGGAATAGGAGTTTTTACAACTTTTATAAATGAAAAGGGTCAGGTTTTGCTGGGTCATAGAACTGATCATGATTTATGGAATCAGATCGGTGGGGGAGTTCACACTGGTGAATCTCCAGAAGACGCAATGATTCGTGAAATAAAAGAAGAGATATGTGTGGATGCTAAAATTATTCGATTAGTTGGCGTTTATCCAAAACCAGAAAATAATGAATTGATTTTTTCTTTTGAATGTAAAATTACAAATGGAATTCCTTGTGAAAGCGCTGAAGTAAATAAAATTGAATGGTTTGATCCAGAAAATATTCCAAAAAATATCTCTCCAAATCAGTTTAAAAGAACTTTTGATGCTTTAGATAAAAATAAAAAATTTCATTTTTATAATATTCCGTATGCTCGGACTTTGGAGAGATGTAAAGATGGAACTCTAGAAAAATACAATGAAGAAATACTTAAAAAAATAAAAAGCCCCAAGTAATCGGGGATTTTTATTATGCTGGAGAAAATCCTAGGCCACTTCTGATTTTTCCAAGATTTTGCAATTTATCAGAATTTTCAGATACTTTGTGTATTATTTCAGTTTGTATTTCTCGCATATCACTAAATTCTTCCTTGAACTCAGAATATATTCTGTCAATTTTATAATCCATGGATTCCATATTGTCTTTTATTGAAACCATTTCTCCTTTTACTGAACTCATTTCATCTTTCAATGATCCAACATCGTTTTTTATAGAAACTATTTCTTGACCTTGAAAATCTACTTGTTTTCCGATTTTATCTAGTTTAGCCCCAATATCTTTTAATGTTATTTCCTCCATATTGATTTTTTAATGAATAATAGTATATTCAATATTATCGCTCAATCAAAATCACGTCAACACAAAAGATTAAATTTTTCTAAACTCATGTAGCTTGTAAAAAAACTTCTATCCACAAATAGAAGTTTATAATATGTTTTTCAGATTTCTATGTAAAATGGTCGGCTTCATAGCAATTATTTCAGTCTCATAATACGGCATTTTTGGAATTGGATTTAATAAGTAAATTGGCTTATTTAGAATATATGCAAATCCCATTTCCAGAAAACTATTTCCCCCGATATATCCAGCAATTCCAGATTTTTCATAATTAAGAACCAGAACTTTATCACATTTTTTTATAGTATCCCAATGTTCACGCATGGCATCTTGTTCGTATTTTTGTTTTAATTTGAGTTCTTCTGCTTGTTCATCATCTAAACCTCTAAATTCTGCAGAAAAAGTTGATGCAAATGCTTCGTGTCCATGAGATTTAAACCACTCAGCAGTTTTGATTGCTTTTTCAGCGTATTGCATGCTATGGCAAAGTGCGATTTTCATATTTAGACTTGATCATCCAAAACCTTATTTACTTCTGCATCTGCTTCTTTATTCAAAGCTCTTTCGACATGTGCTATCTTCACTTTTTTAAAACCTTGTATCTCGTTCCAGGCCTGTATAAATAGTTTTTGAATATTCGGATGTTTTACTTTCCAATTTCTGTTTAGCTGTTCACAAACAAGCTTGCTGTCTACCAATAGTTCAATTTCTTCTGCTCCAAGTTCTTTGGCTTTTTTTAGCCCAGAAATTGCTGCTGAGTATTCTGCAAAATTATTTGTTTGTTCACCAAGATATTCTCCGTAGTTCGCTAGAATTTTTCCTGATTGGTCTTTTACCACAATTCCTGTTGCGGCTGGGCCTGGATTTCCGCGGGCTCCGCCGTCGGTGAAGATTGTTAGTTTCATAAAGTAGTGAGTATTGATTTATGAGTTTAATTTGTCATCCCGAGCGAAGTTTTCTGAAAGAAAAACGAAGTCGAGGGATCCCTGTCTATGTAGTATTGCGAACGGATTAAGAGTGTTGCGCTATACTGTATAGACAGGGATCTCTCCACTACATCTCTTACTTCGTAGAGATTGCGGTCGAGATGACAACTTTAGTTTTTCTTCAAATCACTTATAGTCAACTGCAACTCACGATTTCCATTCCATTCATTTATATCTACTTCAAAAACCATGTCTATTTTATCTCCAGGTTTGAGAATTCTTGACCAGTCTTTTCCATCTCCTTTCTGTGTATCTGAAAGATTCCAACCAATTGTTTTTCTAACTATATGATTGTTGTGTTTAACCAAAATTCTCAAGTGTTTTCCTTCTTTTCCAACCGGTTCAATTTTGTGAACTGTTAGCCCTTCTGCTAAATATTTTGGTTTGGGATTTGCTTGTCCAAATGGTTTGAAATGGTCTAGTACATCATAAAATTTCCAATCCACATCTTCTAAGTTTATTTTTGCATCAATGTCCAGGTATGCATTTATATCTGAATCTTTTGTTTGTAAATCAAATTTTTCTAAAAGTTTTTTCTTGAACTCCTCAAGTGTCTCTGGACTTGCAAGTGTAAAACCACAAGCCATTGGATGTCCACCAAATTTTTTGAACATTTCCGGCATGCTTTGTAGCGCTTCTATCATATTAAAGGCAGGCATACTTCTGCATGATCCGGTTATTTCTTCTTTGTTCATGGTCATGGCAACGGTTGGTTTGCTATATTTTTCTTTTATTCTTCCTGAGATAAGTCCCAGAATTCCTGTCATCCAGTGAGATTTATAAACAAATAGCACTTCTTTTTTGTCCAATCCTTCATTGTTTATTTGTGAGATTGCTTCGTTTACATATTCTTCGGTCATGTCGCGCCTTTCTTTGTTGTTTTGTTCAAGCTCAAAGGCTAGATCAACTGCGTCAGTGGCACTTTCTGTTACAAATAATTTATAACCAACATTGGCATGATTGATTCTGCCTGCTGCATTTATTCTCGGTGCTATTCGAAATCCTATTGAATGTGCATCTAGCTCTTTGGTTAAAACACCTTCCTGATCCATTAGTTTTATTTCCATTAGCAATTTTTTCATTCCCACTCGTCGAGCTTTATTTAGAACTATAAGACCAAATTTTGTCAGGGTTCTAGATTCACCAATCAGTGGAACCATGTCAGCAACACTTGAAATTGCTACCATGTCCAGTAACCATTTTTCAAATGCTTCATGTTTTTCCCCGTTTGGAAGTACTTCGTGTTTTTCTTTGTGTTTTTTTAGAATTGCTTGAACATATTTAAAAGCAACCGCGCCTCCTGCAAGCCCTTTATCTGGGTAAGATTCTCCTTCAACTTTAGGATGGATAATTGCATAAGCAGGGGGAAGTTGGTCTGGAATACTGTGATGATCTGTGACAATTACATCAATTCCCAGCTGATTTGCAAGTTCTACTTCTTCTTTATTACTAACACCACAATCACAAGTAATAATTAAGTTTGTACCTTGTTCATTTAGGTAATTAATTGTTTTTTTGTTAAGTCCGTATCCATCTATATCCCTGTGTGGAAGAAAGACATCAAAATTATCATGACCAAGTGCTTTTAAAATTGAATGAAGAATTACTGATCCTGAAACTCCATCAGCATCATAATCTCCATGAATTGTTATTTTTTGGTTATTTTCTACAGCTTCAAAAAGCCGATCAACAGCTTTTTCCATATCTTGAAACAAGAAGGGATCATGAACATCCTGAGAATAATCTGGATGCAGAAATTCATCTATTTGTTCTTGGGTATGTAGATTTCGGTGATAGAGTAATGCTGCTACGCCACGAGGAAGTTCTGGATGAGATTCAAAAAATGACTCAGGCGGGTCTGGCAATACATTCCAGATTTTTTGCATAAATAGTAATAGTTGACAGTTTACAGTTAATAGTTTTGAGTGGTGAACGGTGATTGGTTTGGATTTGTTGATTTTAGTAAAATGCTGGGAGGACTGTGAAGAAGATCATTCCGAGAATTGCGACTACGCTGATTACAAGCCAGAGTGTTTTGAATTTTTTGGAGTTGTACATAGATTTAAGGGGTATTCGGATTTACGGATAATCCTGATAATCCGGATGTTTAATTAGAATTGTTTTTCAAGTCTTGAACCAACTTTAGCTTTTTATTATAATTATAAAATTTTTCTATCATTTAATTTGTCTCTTTATCAATTTTGTTTTCTAGCTCTTTGATTGATTTTTTCATTGCACTTGTTATTTTAAAAAAGTGGAATTTCATAGTAGTGTCATCTGTTCTCTTTTTTTTATCACCCATCATTTCATCGAAATTATCACCAACTTCTTTTGGAAAAGTAACCTTGAAATCAGCAATCATTTCGCAAGAGTAACTATTTTTTGCCATCGAAGAGCTTAGTTCTTCGATGACTTTTTTGTATTTATTTTCTAAATCGCGTTTCCTTTTGTAAAGCCTCTCAATTTTGATGGTTTTTTTCCATTTTTTATATTCTACATTTAAAGTAATAATGGGTGTTATGCTTGCAATTAGGCCACCAATTAAAACTCCTAATAATGTCTCTGACATATATAAATTAAATTTTATTCTATTTAACCCCAGCAATCATCCGGATTATCAGGATTATCCGTAAATCCGAATACCCCCAAGCCAGTTTCATCAACTCATTAACGGTTTGTATTACCTCTTTAACACCGCCAAATAAGCCTCAGTTGGAATATCAACCTTACCTTTTCCCATAGCCATCATTTTCTTTTTTCCTTTTTTCTGTTTTTCTAGGAGTTTTCGTTTTCGAGTTACATCACCACCATACAGTTTTGCTGTAACATCTTTTCGAAGAGCTGAAAGTCTTTCTCCGGCAATAATTTTTCCGCCAATTGCAGCTTGAATTTTGATCACAAATTGCTGTTTTGGTAATGTTTCTTTAAGAGATTTTACAATTTTCTTTCCGGTTGCAAATGATTGATCTCTCCAAACTAGACTTGAAAGCGCTTCTACCGGTTCTTCTGAAACAAGTATATCCATTTTCACTACATCAGCTTTTAGGTATTCTTTGAATTCATAGTTTAAAGATCCATAACCGCTGGTCACAGTTTTTAGTTTATCATAAAAATCTGTTATTAGCGAAGCAAGAGGCATTTCATAGTGGAGCATGGCGCGCTGGTCTGATCCTGCGCTTAAATACTCAGTTGTCAGGTATTTTCCTTTTCTTTCAGAGACAAGTCCCATGACATTTCCAATATAATCTTGGGGTACAATTATGTCTACTGTCATCCAGGGTTCTTCGATATGATCAATTTGCTGAACTTCCGGGAGCTCTTGCGGGCTTTTGATAGTCAGTTCTTCTCCATTGGTTTTAAAAATATGATAAGCAACACTTGGAACTGTGGCAATGATATGAAGTCCAAATTCTCGCCAAAGACGCTCCTGGAAAATTTCCAGATGAAGCATTCCCAAGAACCCACACCTGAAACCAAATCCAAGCGCTTGTGAGTGTTCCGGTTCATAACTTAGGGCAGAGTCACTTAATTTTAGTCGATCCATTGCCTCGCGAAGCGCTGAATAATCATCTCCTTCTTGAGGAAAAATTCCAGCAAAAACCATGGGTTTTACTTCTTTGTATCCTGGAAGTGCTTCTTCTGCGCGATCTTTTTCAAGTGTAACCGTGTCACCAACCCGAACATTTCCCAACTCTTTTAATCCTGTAACTATATATCCAATTTGTCCGTTTTCAAGGATCGTATCGGCAACTAGGGCAGGTGAGTAGTGCCCGGTTTCTAGGATTTCAACCGATGTTTTTGATCCCATGAAATATACCTTATCTCCTTTTTTGAGTTCTCCGTCTTGCATACGAACTGAAGCAATAACTCCACGATAATCATCATAAAAAGAATCAAAAATCATTGCTCGAGGTTTGGCAGCATCAATTTTCTCTGGGGCAGGAACTTGTTCAATAACTGCCTCAAGAATTTGCTCCACACCTTCTCCTGTTTTTCCGGAAGCGTGGAGTATTTCTTCTTTTTTGCATCCAAGCAGGTGAATTAGTTCTGCACTGGCTTTTTCAACGTCAGCATTAGGAAGATCAATTTTGTTTAAAACAGGGATAATTTTAAGGTCTTGTTCTAGAGCCAGATAGAGATTGGCGATAGTTTGCGCTTGTACTCCCTGGCTAGCGTCAACTAGAAGAATTGCTCCTTCTACTGCAGCAAGTGACCTAGAAACTTCGTATGTAAAATCTACATGGCCCGGAGTATCGATCAGGTTCATGGTATAGCCTTTGTAATTCATGCGAACGGGCTGGAGTTTGATGGTGATTCCGCGTTCTTGCTCCAGTTCCATGGTGTCGAGAAGTTGATCTTTCATTTTTCGTTCATCTATTGTCCCTGTAACCTCAAGAAATCTATCTGCTAAGGTAGATTTTCCATGGTCTATATGTGCGATTATACAGAAATTTCGGATCTGTTGGTTCATAAGTTTTATTGAATTCTGGGTTATTTTATCTATTTTTAGATAAAAAATCAAGTCTTGGCAACTTGCTACTTTGATTGCTCTTAGAGAGTGATTTGAGATACATTAGTATTTACAGATAAATTTCTAATATTATCTATTTTAGATAGGAAATAATAAAAATTTCAATCCTGCCAACAAAAGAAACAATGCTACTATTGTTCGAAATTTTTGCTGAGGAATGCGGTCGCTTAGTTTTTTGGCAACTCCGGCTCCTGCAAATGACATGGGAATAAACAACAAAAATCCCCAGAGAAATTGCTGTTCAAGCGTAACATTGTTGTATATATACGTGGCTATGCGTGTGGAATCTATAAATAATGCTATTGCTCCCATGGCTGAGATATAAACAGCCTTGGGCAGGTCAAAAGCTGACAAAAAAACTCCTCTTATAGCTCCACCAACACCAAATATTCCGGCAAAGAATCCGGATAATCCACCTCCACTTATTGCCGTTGCCGTGTTTCTGGGTATTTTGAATTTTGGTTTTAAAAAAAGGAAAACAACATAAGCAAGTAAAAAAATTCCTAAGATTTGTGAGAGGAGTTTTTCAGAGACAGTAAATACTATACTTGCCCCCAAATAACTGGCAAGAATACCTGCAATTCCAAATTTAAGTACAAGTTCCCATCTGAAGCCTTTTCTAAAAAATAATATTTTCCAAATATCACTAAACCAGTGGATAATCCCAACTAGTAACAGAGTTTGAGGGAGAGGTAAAGACAATAAAAGAAGCGGTATCATAATTGTTGATGTGCCAAAACCGGTAAGTGTACCAACGCCACCGGCAAAGAATGTTAATAGGGCGATATAGATTATTTCCATATTTTTAATTATTTTAAGATTTTTTTTCAGCCCTTATTCGAATCCCGGCTCCCCAAAATTTATCAAGAAGAAATCCAAGCGGTAAGGTAAAAATCCAAATTGGAAAAAGATACTTAAGTTTGGTTTGAAAAAGATTTGGACGAAATAATTGATAAAATAAAGTAAGTGGAAGTGGTAGAATCTGTTCATAATATGTATTTCTCAAACACTTGGCATTTCTTTTGAAAAGAGACTTTAATTCAAAATAAAGTGCTGCATTATGTCTTTCAGTTGAAATATTTTTAAATCCTGCTTTTTGCAGTCCTTTTTTTATTTCTGATCCATTGAAAAAGTCTATATGACCAATTTCTAGCCAATAATTTGGTCTGAGCTTTAGTAGTTTTTCTTCGGATTTAAAATAGGGGACAGTAATATATAGTTTTGTGCCAGAAGTTAAGTTTTCCAAATTTGAAATCACTTCTTGCCAATTTTCAATATGCTCCAGAACTTCGGTACAAATCACTTTTTTTATATTTGAAAATTTACTAAAATCTGTTTTTGAAATATCTCCAATCTCAAAACTTCCATTGGGCATTTTTTCTTGGCAGATTTTGATATTTTCTGGATCAAGATCAATTCCAACTACATTGAATTTTCCATAAAATTTTAGAAGTTCATTTCCTGTTCCACATCCAAGATCTAAAATAGTATTTTTCATAGTATGTTTTCTATAGGTTTCTACGATATTTGTGCATTTTTCTAACATTTTACTTAACGAGAGAATCTATTGATATAGTACACGAATTTACAAGCTGTCAACAATTTGCAAACAATCGTCATTCCGAACCAGTGTAACTGGTGAGGAATCCCTTGTTTAATTTGGTCGTTTATCTTTCTGAAAGGGATCCCTCGCGATACTCGGGATGACGGCTCTGCCTACTATCATCTATTTACTGTAAACTATGTTTTTATGTGAGAATCTGACCCAACAAAACGCAACCATCTTCTTCTCAGACTTTTTTGGAATAATTGCATTTCTTCAACTCTAAGTAGGTGAGTGAGAGCGCCATAAACTAAAAGACCTATGGTTCCGGCTATAAATCCTTGAATCAAAATTCCCCAAAATCTGGTCATATCTACAATTTGGGCAAGTGGAATTTTTGCATATTGCACGATCACTGCCATAACCATAGCGCTAATTGAAATTTTATATAAACTGTTTAACATTTGATATTCATTGAGAGTTCCAATTTTCCTGCGCAAAAACAACCACATCACTGCAAACTGAACTGTCATAGATATTGAAAAAGCAAAAGCAAGCCCTTGTACTCCGTAAATATCTTTTAGATAAAGACTTAAGAAAAGATTTAATATCACAGCTCCAAGACTGACTAAAAATGGTGTCCAAGTGTCATGAATTGCGTAAAATGCTCTGGCTAGAACCAGTATCAAACACTGTGCAAAGAGTGATAGTACAAAAAAAGCAAGAGTGTCAGCAGTCAGAATAGTTGCTTCCCATCCAAATTGACCAGAGCCGAGGACTACACGAACTATCTGCGCGCGAAGTAATAGAAAAACCACAGTAACCGGAACAATAAAAAAAACTATTTGTCGAATAGTTAGTGATAGGTTTGCTACCAGTTCTTTGTATTTGTTTTCTGCAGCCAGTTTTGCCAGAGTTGGAAAAGCAGCAATGGCAAATGAATGTCCAATTAGTCCCACTGCAAAGTACTGAAGATTATTTGCAAAATTAAATACGGCAATACTTCCAACAGCCATGGTTGAGGCAATTACAGTTATAATTAACATATTCATTTGAACCGTTGCCAGTCCAAGTGTTCTCGGTATAATCAATTTCCCAATTTTTCTAACCAGTGGATCTTTCCATTGAGTAATGAGTTGGTATTTAAATCCATAATGTCGGATGGCAGGGATTTGAATAGACACATGAAGCATTGCGCCAAGTACAACACCCCAAGCCAGACCGGAAATTCCCAGGATTGGAACTAGAAATACTGCACCGGTAATAATTCCAAAATTATATAGAATTGGACTTATGGCAAAAACAACAAAGTTTTTGAAGGAATGAAGAACGCTGCTGATAACACTGCTTACAGAGAGTAGTATTGGACTTAAAAACATTATCCGTGTAAGTGTGATAGTTGTTTGTAGTTTCTCTCCGGAAAATCCCGGAACTACAAATTTCATTAGCTGAGGTGTAAAGATGAAGAGAGCCGTACAAACCAGGATAAAACTAATTAATATTATATTTAAAACGCTACTGGTTACTTCCCAGGCTTTTTTCTTGTTTTGATGATAAATTTTTAAAAATACAGGTATAAAGCCGGCTGAAAGAGCTCCGGCAATAAGTAAATTAAAAACCAGATCAGGAATACGAAATGCTGCATAGTATGCATCCAGGATTTCTCCTGCGCCAAAATGGTGGGCAAAAATTCTATCGCGAATAACTCCGACTATACGACTAAGAAAAGACGCCGCCCCTAGAATTATGGCAGCGCCTGTTATGGTTTTTGATTGTGATGAAAAAAGACGTTTGATCATTTTTTGGTATTCAATTTGTGTAAGTATATATTATAAAATGAAACGTTAGGCGATCAATTTAATTTGATGGTTAAATTATTTCCATAGAGCCCGGTTGAGTTTTATAATATATACTTACACAAATTGAACTGGCTATATATTACAACCATTTTCTTTTTTTCAAGATCCAAATCGTAGAAAGAATAAGCGCTAAAAGTCCGATAAAAAATCCCCAAATCCAAGTAGGATTATTGGCAAATGGTAGTCCGGCAACATTCATACCGTAAATTCCGGATAGTAAAGTAAGAGGAAGCAATGAAACAGAAATAACAGTCAGAATACTAATCACCTTGGTAGTTTTTTGGTTGATAATTGATTCAACAGTTAAGTGAAGTCCGCCAATTGTTTCTTTGTAAGTTTCTACTATGGCCCAAAGTTTGTCCAGGTAATCACGAATATTATCAAAATAAATTGACAAGCTTTCGTCCATAAAGCTTTTGCGGGTATGAGAAAGATTAGACATTAAATATCTCTGCGGATCAATTATTCTTCTGAAATTCAAAACATTTCTTCTGTGAAATGCCAGTTGTTTAATTACATCATTGTCTGGTTCATCTTCAAAAATTTCATTTTCAACCGCAGAAATTTGCTTGCCAAAATTATTTAAAATCGGTCTGGTCTCATGGAAAAATGCTTCTAAAAGTTTATATAATAAAAACCCTGAATTTTTACTCATCCAATCCTGTTTGATTTTCTTATTATTCATACATCGGTAAAAGAAATTTTTCATTTCTTTGCTTTTGTGATGTTGGATTGTGATTAGAAAGTTTTCCCCAACAAATATATCAACTTCCTGAGATTTTATTTGTTGGCTGCCCCCATGCCATCTTGGAGCATCTAATACCAAGAAAAGATAGTCTTCATAAACATCTATTTTAGGAGTTTGGCCTTCACTTTGAATGTCTTCAAGATCAAGTTGATGAAATTTATAGTTTTTTTTCAGGTAATCAATGGCTGAATCATCAGTCTTATCAATATTTATCCAAACTAATTTGTCTTTTTTTATTTCTTTTATAGCCATATTTGAATAATTAAGCCTAAAATTTTATTTTTCTTCTTGGTTTTTTTCTAAATCAACTGTAACTGTTACAGCAACCAGATCAGTTTCAACTGTGTCTTTTTTGTCTCTTATATATACCAAACCATCAATTGTGTCAAGACTGAAAGTGAATTGACTTACAGTGTCTGTCTTACTGACCAACCCTATATCAAAGCCTTTTTTCTCTAGTTCGCTCATATAGTATTCTTCAATAAAATCAGCTTTTGAGCTAAGTAATGTCCACTCAATCTTATAAACATCTCGGTGATCTGCAACCGGAGCTTTCATAAAAGCAATTAACTTTTTCCAGGCAGTTTTCAAAGTGCCGGCATCTGAGTCTTCATCTTCCAATTCAGGTATAAAAGAATTGTCTTTGTCTATGGCAACCAAAACAGGAGATATGAACAATTTAGGCAAAAATGCTGCATATTCTGCGCCTTTGTTTCTTTCTTGTCCTATAGTAATTTCAATTTTTTCAATTCCTTTTTCATTGTAGAGCGGCACTGTATCTGTAAAATTATCCGGCAGATCTTTTATTTCTCTGGTTTGTGGTCCAAGTGTAAATTTGAGGAGTATTAGCGAGATGACAATTATAATGGTTACGCATCCAAGTCCGGTAAAACAGCTTCTTCTAAGGCAGGAACGCTTTCTTGTTAATTCTTCAAGAGGGGGTTCTTTAATTTCTATCTTGTCTATTTTGCTGCGCATAAATTAGCTTTTTTAAATTAGACTATAACTATAAGATAAAAAATCGTTGCACACGATTGGAGTTATTATATCAACAAAAGGGGAGCGTGTACAGGTTTGCTTTTAGTTTATATGGTATACTAATTTGCAGTAGATTTTTTAATTTAATTATGAGCTAAAAATATGAAAATAACATTTTACGGAGCAGCACATGAAGTAACAGGGTCATGTCATTTGGTAGAAACCAGTACCAAGAAAATTCTCTTTGATTGTGGAATGTTCCAAGGTTCAAATTTTAGTGAAGGACAGAATCACGAAGATTTTCCATTTGATCCCAGTGAGGTGGACATACTACTGGTTAGTCATGCGCATCTTGATCACACCGGAAGAGTACCAAAATTGGTTAGAGATGGTTTCAATGGAAAAATATACATGACCAAAGCGACTTGTGAACTTGCCAGAATAATATGGGATGATGCCTACAAAATCATGCAATACAACAAAAAGAAATTTGAACTGCCTATACTTTATGACACAACAGACATAGAAAGGTCAACAGAGCTTTGCCATGGTTTGGATTATGAAGAAGAATTAGATCTCGGTGATGGTATAAAAGTAAAATTCAAAGATGCAGGACATATTTTTGGCGCAGCTTTTATAGAATTAACAGCAGATGGAAAAACAATTGCCTATTCAGGAGATATAGGAAATGTAAATGTGCCCATCCTTCGGGAAACCACAGGATTGGGAGACATAGATGTTTTGCTATGTGAATCAACTTATGGTGATAGGCTACATGAAACAGAAGAAGAAAGAAATAAAATTTTACTTGATCTTATAAAAGAAGGTTGTAAACGTGGCGGAACTATTATGATGCCGGCTTTTTCTATTGAAAGAACCCAAGAAATTTTATATAGGCTTGATGAGTTAAAAGAACATGACAAAACCTTGCCAGATATTCAGATATTTGTAGATAGTCCCATGGCTATAAATGCCTTGCCGGTTTACAAGAAGTACACTGAATATTATGATGCTGAAGCAAAGGCAAAATTTGTAAAAGGAGATGATTTTTTCGATTTTGAAGGTCTTACTTTGACTCCAACTGTAAATGATTCTAAAAAAATAAATAATGTTAAGGGTGTAAAAATGGTTATGGCAGGAGCAGGAATGATGAATGGTGGAAGAATTCTTCACCATGCTTTGCGTTATTTGTCAGATCCCAAGTCAACTTTGATAATAGTTGGTTATCAGGCATATGGAACCTTGGGAAGAAGACTTTATGAAGGTGCCGAAAGAGTTACTGTGATGGGAAAACAAGTAGAAGTTAAATGCACTATCAAAGCTATTGGAGCACTTTCTGCTCATGGAGATCAGAAGAAATTAATGAATTGGATAAATGGTGCCAAAACCAAGCCAAAAAAAGTTTATTTTATTCACGGAGAGTCAAATTCAGCAACAGTAATAGCCCACAAAGTAAGAGATGAGCTGGGAATTGATGCCTTTGTGCCTGAACTTGGGGAGAGTGCTGAGATATAAAAAACAAAAAACCGCTTTTTGCGGATCGTATAATTTGGGGTAGGGTACGGCCAGCGCGCTACCCGAGTCCGTTGCCTCTCTCTAGGCTCCGGTTTGGACTCGGGCAGCGCGCGGCCGCTAGTTGAAGCTCCAGAAGGAGCGGTGGGATGCGCTATGGCACCGTGTTTACTTCGTGACAGTTCTTCGCACAAAGTCGACACAGGTTGCCGCAGACGCGACACTGGGTGGGGATCGTCGCGACCCCCTCTGGATCTCCAGGCCATTCGATTCGGCCTGGGAGCAGCGCGCTTAACCGGACTTCTCCCGGAATGATGGGCGCGACTGCTGTCTCATCACAGTCTTAAAGAGCAACACGAACCGTTGGCTTTGCAAGAGTCCTCAGTTCTTGCAATAACCTCACCTGGGCTAATCAGCCCGCACTTCCACCGCCTCGCGGTGGTTCTGGCAACCCACTTTGGGGTAGGCAACGCATGACGTCCACCGGGATTGCTGATCGTATTCGTTCACGACCTGCGGGTCAAAATTCCGGGTGGCGACCGTTGCTTCGAGGTTTTGAATATAGCATAAAAAAAGCCTTTTGTCAACCCTGTCGCTCGCGAACGACAGGGTCAAGGCCCTAAGATTGAAATATAGAAAAATGAGAAATATCAAAATTTAGCTAAACTAAGCAAATTTTTGAAAATAAAAATCCAGCTCTTGTTAAAAGCTGGATTTTGGTTTTAAGTGAAGTGTGCACGCCGGGATCATGGATCCCGGCGTGCCCCCAGAGGCGGGGGTCTGGACAAGTGCCCGACCCACCAGTGCGGAGCAAGGGAGTTTGACCCAAAACGCATCTAAACTTTCACCGCAAATCGCGGTTCCAGAGTAGAAGAAGAGGATCCTAAATAATATATCATTTTTTTGCTGTATTTACAATATTTTGCTAGTATTAAGTGGTGATATAAGTTTTTCTAAATTAGCAAAAATTTCTGAAATTTAAACTTAAGTCAAAATACAAACCAGCAGGAGATCAGCCTCAGGCAATTGAATCTCTGGTTTTGGGTATGCAAAAATCAGCAGAGAGACAAACCTTGCTTGGAGTCACTGGTTCTGGAAAAACTTTTACTGTTGCAAATGTGATTGAGAAGGTTCAAATGCCAACTTTGGTAATTGCTCATAATAAAACTCTGGCAGCCCAGCTTTGTAATGAATTTCGTGAATTTTTTCCAGGTAACGCAGTTGAATATTTTGTAAGTTATTATGATTACTATCAGCCAGAGGCATATATGTCTGGCAGTGATACCTATATAGAAAAAGAAGCTCAGGTAAACGATGAAATAGATAGACTTCGTCATGCTTGCACCCAAGCGCTTATGACTCGAGATGATGTGATCATAGTAGCTTCAGTTTCAGCAATTTATGGTCTTGGTTCACCAAAAGAATATGAAAAAATTGTTTTGCATCTTGAAGTTGGACAGAAAATTGAGAGAAGAGAGATGATGAAACACCTTATTGAAATGCAATTCAACAGAACAAGCACAGATTTGAAACGAGGGATGTTTAGAATGCGTGGTCAGGTTTTTGAAATCATGCCGGTAAATGAAGATAGAGTTTATCGGTTTGAGATAAGCGATACTATTGAATCAATAGAGGTTTTAGATCCGATCACCAGAAAATCAACTTCAAAAAGACAAATTAGAGATGCTTGGATTTTTCCTGCTAAGCATTATGTGATTGGAGAAGAGTCAAAAGGGGTTGCCATACAGAGCATAAAAAAAGAACTAGAAGAGCAATTGAACTTTTTTAAGAAAAAAGGAAAAGTTTTGGAATATGAAAGACTTAAACAGAGAGTTAGATATGATTTGGAGATGATTGAAAATATTGGATATTGCAATGGAATTGAAAATTATTCAGCTCATTTTGAAGCTAGGAAATCCGGAGAGCCTCCATTTACACTTCTTGATTATTTCAAAGAAACTTCGAAAAGGGTTGGTGGTTTTCTAACTGTTATAGATGAGTCTCATGTAACAACTTCTCAAATTCGTGGCATGTACAATGGAGACAGGGCTCGCAAAAATTCACTTGTAGAACATGGTTTTAGGCTTCCCAGCGCGAGAGATAATAGACCTCTTAAATTTGAAGAATTTGATGATCGAGTAGAATCTCTTGTCTATGTTTCTGCAACTCCGGCTGACTATGAATTGCAAGACAGCTCTCAAGTAGTTGAGCAGATTGTCCGACCTACCGGTTTGGTTGACCCTGAGGTGATAATCTCACAAATTACACCGACAAAGGATAATCCCAAGAGTCAAGTCGATGATGTGATAGAGAGGATAGGACAAGTTATAAAAAAAGGTGAGCGCGCTCTTGTAACTACTCTGACCAAGAGGATGGCAGAAGATCTGAGTGAATATCTTGAAAAGCAAGATATAAAAGTTAAATACCTGCATAGTGATATTAAAACTTTGGAGAGAATTGAAGTGATAATGGCTCTGCGAAAAGGAGAGATAGATGTTATAGTGGGGGTAAATCTTCTTCGTGAGGGTCTGGATATTCCGGAAGTTTCTTTTGTTGCCATTCTTGACGCAGATAAAGAAGGATTTCTACGAAGTGAAACAAGCTTAGTGCAGACCATTGGTCGCGCAGCCAGAAATGTAAATGGGCAAGTTGTTCTCTATGCAGACCAAATAACAGGTTCAATTGAGCGAGCAATCAAGGAAACAGACAGGAGAAGAAAAATTCAAATTGAATACAATGAAAAACATGGTATAACTCCAAAAACAATTGAGAAAAATATTCGAAATATTCTCGAAGAGTTTGGAATAAGTGGAAGCAAAGTTGATAAGCAGGTAAGAGGAAGGAAAAAAACAAAGTCACTTAGAGAAATTCTTGAACTTGATACTATTGGAGATGATAGACCGGTAAGTGATATTTTAAAAGATAAAGAACAGAAAATGAAAAAAGCAGCAAAAGACTTGGAATTTGAATTTGCAGCAGTACTTCGGGATGAAATTCGTCAATTAAAAAAATCCCAAAAAGGGATTAAGAAATAAATTGATGGTGCCGACGGCCCGCGTTCGAAAACGCGGACCGACGACGGGGGTTGTGGGGATGCTCAGACGAGCAGGGTCAGGGGCCAGAGGCTCCAGAGCGTGCTCACGAACGTGATCTGGTTCTGGGTCCTTGCGGACGGCTCGGGCAGGGGGATCTGGGGCATGTGCCCCTTCTCGAACGTCATCTCGACTCTCTCCTTCCGCGGTTGATTCCACGAAATTCTAAATCGACTGATCAATTCAGTATTTCATGGAATCAAACTTTGAAGATTTGGAGTATTAAACCCACAACCGAATTATTCTACACTATGCAGTCAGTTTTGTCAAGATAAAACAAAATATGAAGAATTTTTGGCTGAAATATAGGAAATTTTTATATATTTGCGCTGTTTTAACTGCTGTTTTTGTGTTGTTTTGTAATTACTCAATACTAAAATTTAACAATCAGATTTACTCAGATACTTTAGAGTTGCCAACTAGCTCAATAGCAGTGGTCTTTGGTGGTGGCATGACCCCAGAGGGTGAACAGTCAGATATGCAATTTGATCGAGTCAAAACCGGGATAGATTTATATAGGAGTGGAATTGTGGATAAGATTTTATTTACAGGAGATGATGGCCAGTTCAGATTTGATGAAATTACTGCCATGAAAAATATGGCTCTTGATCTGGGTGTAAAAGATTCTGATATTTTGATTGATCCACATGCATATAGGACATACTTGAGTTGTAAACATGCAGCAGAAATAAGCGAAATAAAAAAAGCTATTGTGGTTTCACAAAATTTCCACCTTCCTAGAATTAGATATATTTGTGAGAATTTTGGAATTAAAACTATTGGTTTTTCTGCAGATGCACGAGAATACCATTCTCTTTGGAGGCCTTATCTTCGTGAATCTTTGGCTCGAGTCAAGGCTTGGCTGGAGGTTAATTTGAAATAAAAAATACCTTAACAATAAAATTGACACATATTTATATTTTTGCCATAGTTATCAATGCTGTATCTGTGAGGGCTGCGTTGTGGCCCTGCAAACGCGAATACTTGTCCCGCGGTGGGGCTTGTGGATACCCTTGGGGGGTATATTATGACAGCTCAAGAGATGAGAGACTTCGCTGCTTCGCGCGGCATTTACTTCACCAAGCCTGGTGAGAGTGCTGCCCCGCTCGAGGAGCAAAGAGAGCTCGAGGTTCGCTGGCTCGAAGACACGGACGCCGATCCGATCGGTACGGTGGCGGCGGGTTCCTCGATGTTCATGTTCGACGAGCTGGTCTGGAAGGTCGACCAGCTTCTCGGTCAGCTGCAGGCTGGCAAGTCGGTCGGACAGCCTCGGGTCATGCGCGCGGGCTGATTCGCGGTTCGCATCGCAGAGCAGGTGGGGGTTCGGCATTGTCGGACCCCATCGCTTCCTTTGTTTATTTCTAGTATATAGAGGAGGCGAAATTAAAAAACTACCAATTACGGTAGTTTTTTAATTATCTGAGAACACTCAGCTCTTATTTTACTTCAACTTTGTGAATATCACTGTAAACTTCACATTCATTTGCTTTTACAATACAGGCTCTAAGATGTCTTTCTCCGCTTGGAAGATCTGTCCAAGTTTTAGAAGTGTGAGCAGTTCCAAGTTCATACCAATATCCCTTGGTTGGCCATTCAGCTTTTTCATCAGAACTTAGAATAAGTCTAAATGCTTCTGCTGATTCTTTTAGTTTTTCTTCTACTGATAGTTCAATTTCAAGTGTTCCTGTCTCTGTTGCTTCTGCTTTTGTGATGGTGATTCCAGTTGTCTCTGATTTTGTTTTGGTTTCTTCACTTACCATTTCTTTTTCAGCGTCTTTCTGCGGTTGTTCTGCGTCTTTTATATCTGTTTGACCAGGTGCAGCACATCCTCCACCAACTAGAATTAGTAAAGCAAATAATCCACCAATAAGTTTGATTTTTGATTGCATATTTAAATATAAATAATTACTCGAATATTATACAGCTTTTGCAACTTTAGGTCAATAAATTTCCCTTGAACTGGTCAAGATTGCTTGAATTATTAATTTTATTTACTATTGTTTTTAGAAATTGCACACTGTCATTTCCTGCATTTATTTTTGCTAAATGAAGTTCTGAAATTTTCTCAATTACTTGAAGTTTAAAATCTGCTATTTGATTTATACCATCATATTCAGCAAAAAGCCACTTCCTTAATCTGGCAAAAGTTTTTAAATTCTGATCATTAATTTTTATTTCTAAATATTGATTTTCATCATCTGACTGATATTCAAGATTGTAAACATTGAATCCAATCATTCCTTGATCTGTAACAGTTTCAAGAAGAGTGTAGTACCAAAGATGAAAAAGGCCTTCTGAAAGTTCAGTACCTGATTTTGAAATAGATCTTGAGTGATCAAAGTTGTCTTGAGTCCAGAGATTCCATTTTGTATGCATATATTTTGTTTTAGAATATTGCTAGTTTAGCAGAAAACATGACACTTATCCATAATTGACATAGTATCATCTTTGAGTATAATAGAACTTGCTCTTTTCTACTAATTCATATGCAACCCCACAAAAGGGGCTTTTTGTAGTTTATGAAGAATAAAATTTCTATAAAAGGTGCTCGAGAACATAATCTCAAGAATATAGATCTGGAGCTTCCCAGAAACAAAATGATAGTTTTTACAGGTTTGTCAGGTTCAGGAAAGTCAAGCCTGGCTTTTGATACCATTTTTGCAGAAGGACAGCGAAGATATGTAGAGAGTTTATCAGCATATGCTCGTCAGTTTTTGGGAAATATGCAAAAACCGGATGTAGATGAAATAGATGGACTTTCGCCTGGAATTTCAATTGATCAAAAAGCCCATAGTGCTAACCCTAGATCAACTGTAGCAACAATTACAGAGATTTATGATTATCTGCGTGTTTTATTTGCGCGAATAGGAAAACCGTATTGTCCAATTTGTAAAACAAAAATACAAAAAATGACTACAGATGAAATGATTGGGCAGATTATTGATACTACCAAGAAAAAAATTCAAAAAGCTAAAAATCAGGAATTAGTTATTTTATCTCCGGTTGTTCGAGGAAGAAAAGGGGAGTATTATCAGATGCTTTATGATATGTATAATTCCGGATTTTTGGAAGTTAGGGTTGATGGAAAGATCAAGAATTTGAAAAACAGAATAGTTTTGAGTAAAAATAAAAAACATACAATTGAGATAGTGGTAGATAGAATGCCGGCTGATTCAGATAAACAAAGAATTGCAGAGGCAGTGGAGACAGCGGTTGATCTTTCAAATGGACTTTGTAGTGTTATTTATGCAAACAAGGAAGAACAAATTTACAGTACTCAGTATTCATGTCCTGAAGATGGATTTAGTTTTCCGGAAATTGAACCACGTTTGTTTAGTTTTAATAGTCCATATGGATATTGTAAATCATGTGTGGGTCTTGGAACAATTGAAATTTTCGGTGAGGAATTATGTAAAATTTGCAAAGGAAAAAGACTAAATGAAAATGCCTTAAGCGTTCGTATTGCAAATCAAAATATTTGGGAAATTACCTCAATGTCAATTCATGATGCTCGAGATTTTTTTGAAACACTACTCCAAACAGCAAAGTTGAGTGAAAAAGAATTGGAAATTGCCGGCCCGGCACTTCGTGAAATTCAAAATCGCCTTCAATTTATGTTTGATGTTGGTTTGCATTATCTAAGTATGAGTAGAAAAGCAGGAACATTGTCAGGTGGAGAAGCACAGAGAATTCGTCTTGCTTCTCAGGTTGGGCAGAGATTGGTTGGAGCTATGTACGTGCTTGATGAGCCTACAATTGGTCTTCATCAAAAAGATAATGATCAGCTTGTCTCAACTCTTAGAAACCTATGTGATATTGGGAATACTATAATTGTAGTAGAGCATGATGAAGATACAATTTTAACCAGTGATTGGATAGTAGATATTGGTCCTGGGGCAGGTGAGCATGGTGGAGATATAGTTTTTTCCGGGCCACTTGAAAAAATGCTTAGTTCAAAAAAATCTTCTATAAAAACTGAATATGACTGTACTGTAAAGGGCGATAATAGGAAATCTTTAACAGGTCAATATTTGAGAGGAGAACAGAAAATAAAAATTCCAGAAAAAAGAAAAAATGTAGACAAGTACACTCCAAAAATTAAAATAAAAGGCGCGACTGAACATAATCTCAAAAAAGTAAATGTTGAAATCCCACTTAGACGCTTTGTTTGTCTTACAGGAGTTTCCGGTTCAGGAAAATCAACTCTTATGAATGATATTCTCTATCGTGCGGTTGCAAACAGACTTCATCATGTTGAAAAGAGAATTGGAGAGCACAAAAGCATAACCGGAACTGAATATATAGATAAAATAATTAGAATTGATCAAAAACCAATTGGTAGAACTCCCAGATCAAATCCAGCAACTTATACAAAAGCTTTTGATCATATTCGAGATTTATTTGCATCAGTTCCAGAAGCTAGAATTCGTGGGTATAAAAAAGGACGTTTTAGTTTTAATCGTCCGGGAGGAAGATGTGAAAATTGTGAAGGTCGAGGTTCGCTTGAGATTGAAATGCATTTTTTACCGAGTGTCAATATTATTTGTGAAATTTGCAAAGGAAAGAGATTTAATCAGGAAACTCTGCAAGTTCATTTCAAGGGAAAAAGTATTTCAGATATTTTGGAAATGACAATTGAGCAAGCAGAGGAGTTTTTCCAAGATATCCCGGTTATTTTTGATAAACTAAAAGTATTAAACCAGGTTGGCTTAGATTATTTAACTTTGGGTCAATCAGCTACAACTCTCTCAGGTGGGGAAGCACAAAGAATAAAATTATCAAAAGAACTTGCCAAGAAAAATACCACTAAGACTTTGTATTTACTTGATGAGCCAACAACAGGTCTCCATTATGATGATGTGCGAAAATTAATTGATGTTTTGCAAAGATTGGTTTCTCAGGGAAATACAGTTATGGTTATTGAGCATAATCTTGACGTAATCAAATCAGCTGACTGGATAATTGATCTTGGACCAGAAGGTGGTGATAAAGGTGGAGAAGTTGTAAAAGTTGGTACTCCAGAAGAGGTGGCTAGATATGAAAAAAGTTATACTGGAAAATATCTAAGGAGAATTCTTAAGTAATTATGAATAAATTAGAACTCAAAATTAAGAAACTCCCAGATAAACCTGGAATTTATCTTTTTTATAATTTAAAAAAAGAATTAATTTATGCTGGGAAAGCAACTTCACTTAAAACTCGAGTAAGAAGTTATTTTTCAGGCCAGAAAACTCCACGTCCGATTGAGGAAATGATTCATGAAGTCGTTGATTTAAAATATATAGTTGCTGATTCTGCTCTTGAGGCTATAATTTTAGAATCAATTTATATTAAAAAATTTAAACCTCGCTACAATGTTTTAGGTCGTGATGATAAGAGTTGGAATTACTTAACTATTAGTAGTGATGATTATCCAATAGTTGCAACCATTCGTCAGCATGAATACAAGAAAATTATAGCTCAAGCTAGTTCAAAAAAAGAATTTCAATATATATTTGGTCCATATCCTAGTTTGAACACCAAGGCTGCGCTTAAAATTTTGAGAAGATTATTTTATTTTTCAAATTGTCAAAAAATTAAAAGAAAAAATAATAAACCATGTTTGTATTATCAGATGGGGGAATGTTTTGGTGTATGTACAGGAGAAATCAGCCCAAAGGAATACAGGCAGAAAATTATCATGCCATTGGTTAGATTCTTAAAAGGAAATAAAAAACAGGTTTTGAGGGATTTCGAAAAACAGATGAAAAAAGCATCTAATAAGCTTGATTTTGAAGAAGCTTCAAGAATTCGAAATCAATTGTATTCTCTCAGAAGAATTCAGGATATTGCTCTTTTGAATTCCAGTTTTGTGGTTGATATAGAAAAACAAAATCAAAATTTGCGAATAGAAGGTTATGATATTTCAAATCTTGGGAAAACAGGAAAAGTTGGGAGTATGGTTGTCTTTGAAAATGGAAAATCTAATAAATCAAATTATAGAAAATTTAAAATAAGATCAGTTCTGGGTCAAAGTGATGTTGATTGTATAGATGAGGTTTTGCGAAGAAGGCTGATGCATCAAGAATGGAAGTATCCAGGTTTGATTTTGGTTGACGGAGGAAAACCACAAGTAAATAGAGCAAAGAGAGTTATAGCTGATTTTGGTTTGAAGATTCCAGTAGTTGGAATTGCTAAAGGACCGAAGAGAAATAAAAATGAATTTGTTCTAGGTTCAAGAAATAGAGGATTTATTCGGTGGGTCGAGTCAAATCAGAAGTTATTGGTTCAAGTTAGAGATGAAGCTCATAGATTTGCAATAGCTTATCAGAGGAAATTGAGAAAAATTGCTTAGGTTGGGTAAATTTTGCTTGAAAAGTGCAGATTTTAGCAGATCTGCTTTTTTTATTTAAAATTTTTGTGGATAACTGTGGTTGAAGCGATAGGAAAAGTGGTGTACAATGGAAGCACGTGGGGAAAAGTGGGGAAAATGCTTGTCTCTCTGCTTCTAAACAATTTTCAGCGTAACTGAATTTGTTCGGATGTCTATATAGGCACTGTCGCGAATTTTGCGACAGTACTTAAACCAAAATTATGTTTATAGGCGAATATTCCCACAATTTAGACGAAAAAGGCCGACTGGCAGTGCCTAAGAAATTTCGTCAGGCTCTTTCAAAAGGGGCAGTAGTAACTAGAGGTTTAGATAACTGTCTTTTCTTGTATACCACCTCTGAGTGGAAAAAGCTTGCTGATAAGCTGGCAAACCTGCCATTTGCTCAGGCAAATACAAGAGCTTTTGCTAGGCTAATGCTTGCAGGAGCTATGGACGTAAATCTAGACAAACAAGGGAGAATTATTCTCCCGGAATATTTGCGAAACTTTGCTGATCTCACTAAACAAACAATCGTGGCAGGTCTGTACAACCGTCTCGAAATCTGGGATCAGAAAGCTTGGAACGAATATACCAAGAAATCTGAAAAAGAAAGCACTAAGATTGCTGAGCAGATGTCAGAATTGGGGGTTTAGTATGAGACATGTACCTGTTTTACTTTCAGAGGTTCTTGAATCTTTACAACTTAAACCGGGAATAAACGCAATTGATTGTACACTTGGAGATGCTGGTCATGCTCAAAAGATTTTAGAAATGACTTCACCTAATGGTAAATTACTCGGAATTGATTCAGATCCGGAAGCTCTTATTCGCGCCAAGAATTTTCTCAGTCAGTATTCTGATAGAGTGAATTTTGTGCGGGACAATTTTTCTAATTTGAAAACCATAGTTGAAAATGAGAATTTTGGTTCTGTGCAAGCGATTCTATTTGATTTTGGCTGGTCTACGCCTCAATTCAAAGAGCGAGGTAGGGGATTTAGCTTCCATGAAAATGAATTTCTGGATATGAGATATTCAGGAATCAGTTCAGGAGACTCTGAAACAGCAGCCGATTTATTGGATAATCTCAGAGAGGAAGAATTAGCAAAAATATTCAAAGAATTGGGAGAAGAAAAATTGAATAAAGAAATTGCTGAAGCAATAGCAGAAACCAGAAAGGATAAAGAAATCAAATATAGTGGTCAGTTGGTAGAAGTTATCCTAGAAGTTTATAGAAAAAAATTAAAAACAGACAAAGAAATTCCCTGGATTGGTGGCTTGCATCCGGCAACAAAAGTGTTTCAGGCTCTAAGAATGGCTGTAAATCATGAACTGGAAGTAATTGAAAGGGCACTGCCTCAGGCAATAGAAATTCTTGAGAAAGGTGGAAGATTGGCAGTTATCAGCTTTCATTCTCTCGAAGACCGAATTGTTAAACATTATTTTAAATCACAAAAAGGAAAAACCATAGAAATAATAACCAAAAAACCAATAGTTTGCAGTAAAGATGAGTACAGGGAAAATCCCGCCTCTAGATCTGCAAAATTAAGAGTGGTAGAAAAATTATGAAGCCATACAAAAAAACAACCCTCAGACAAAAACGTCAAAAGCTCCATAGATTGATCTTAAGCGCTTCGTTTAGAGCTGGATTAGTGGTATTTATTTTGGTGTTTGGTTTTTTATTTATTTGGCAAACAAATTCAGTCTCAACCAAGGGATATTCAATGAGTGATTTAGAGGGTCAAGTAAAAGTTCTTGAGCAGGAAAATCGAAAATTGGAAGTAAAAATAGCAGAAAATACCTCAATGCAAAATATACAAAATAGAATAACTAATAGTGGTTTGGTTGTTGTAGATAAAATTGAGTATATGAGTATGGTTGGTAGTGTGGTGGTACAGAGATAGGTAATTATTTAGAATTGTTTACAGTTCAGCTTAGAAATGTAAACAAAACTGCGATAATTATTTAGTGCTGGCATTGTTAGTCGCAATTGCTGGTGCATCATCGCGCTATACTGTGTGGAACCTCCGAAAGGGGGTTCTTATTTTGTTAGTTAACAGTTTGAAGTTGGCAGTTTATAGTTAAGAATATTTCTACCAACTATTAACTGTAAACTATTAACTATTTATTGTTTGCGATTCGTTATTATGTTAAAATATCTACATATGTGGATTATTGTTTTACAACGTATTTCAATTGAATTTTTTTGGCACTTAATTTATTTTCCAATTTGGTGGTATAGTGTTGGGCTCAAAAAATCTTTTGCTTTTGCATTGGACTGGTTTAAGATGGGTAATACTTATCTGGCTCCAGGACTTTGGCTTAAGAATATTTTTGTTCCCATGTATGGACAAAGAGATTTTCAGGGTAGGCTAACTAGTTTTTTCATTCGTTTTGTAAATGTGATTATTCGAGGTCTTGGGCTTCTTTTTTGGTTAGTATTAAGCATATTAGTATTTATGGTTTGGCCTGCTTTGCCAGTTGTTTTCTTTTATATGTTTTTTATCTCCTTGTTTTAGTTGATTATGTTGTTTGAAAAAAACCAAAAACTTAAACTCACAAATACAGATCTGGTCAAAAGAAATGGTCTTTTGGGGAGAATTTCCAAAAAGATTCCCGGAGTTAGAGAGGTTGGGCTTTGGCATGAGGGATCTTTTTTGCATTATGCTCATCCACTTAGTTCTTATTATATTAGACTCAAAAAAGCAAGAAAGTTTTTACGAGTATTTGAGAAGATTGGAGCACTTGTTTTTGCCATTGGTTTTATTGCTTTGTTTTTTTGGACAATTTCAAATAAAAACTTGATTGCTGACTTGGCCAGTTTTGAGTTTTGGTTTGATTTAAATGTGCCTGAGAGATCATTGTTTTGGTTGGGATTAATTGCATTTTGTTATTTTATTTATCGATCTCTTGATACAAAAATTAAAATCAAGGATATTAGTTTTGTTGATGATCTTAAAAAAAATAAAAATCAGCAGGAAATGATTGGGCTGGATGAAAATTCCATGGAAATGAAAAAAATGCAGAAAAAATATGCTTTTGATATTAGCGAGGTTTTTACTTTGAATGCAACAGATGCTTTAGAAATGGCTTTTTCTATTGCAGAAAAAAACAATCATCCTGGTATAAATTCTGTACATATTTTTAGAGCACTTTTGGATCTTCCTAATATTCGGGGTATTTTTCTCAGACTGGCTTTGCCTGTAAATTCTATCAAAAAAATGCTAGATAAAGTTATTTCTGAAATAAAAGAAAAAGGTTCTACAACTCTTTCGGAAGATGCTTATCAAATTATATTTCATTCTTATCTACTAGCAAAACAATACAGAGATCATCATGTTCGGGAAACTGAAATATTGATTGCCACTGTGGGTCAGTCAGAATTTTTGCAGGAATTATTATATGATTTGGAAATTGATCAACAAAAATTAGTAAATGTTGTCGAATGGGTTAGAGTCAGAGAGCATCTACGTGAACAATATCAAAAGTTTAGAAAAGGTGCTGCCCAATTTAGTAAATATGGGATGGATAGAGCAATGACGGCTGTTGCCACTCCTTTTTTGAATAGTATAAGCCAGGATATTACTATTGCTGCCAAGTATGGACAGCTTTCTGTCTGTGTAGCAAGAGAAAAGGAAATTGATGAAATTTATAGAATCATCAAAGCTGGGAGACAAAGTGTTATTTTGGTTGGTGAGCAAGGTGTGGGTCGTATGGCAATTATCGAAGGTATTGCTCAGAGAATGCTTTCAGGAGATGTGCCAGATAGATTAAAAGATAAAAGGTTAGTTCAGATTTCAACCTCTGCACTTGTGGCTGGAACTACTGTGGCAGGAGCACAGGAGAGAGTGATTAGACTGATGAATGAAGTTTCCAAAGCTAAGAATATAATTTTATTTATTAATAATCTTCATGATCTAACCGGCATGACAGATTCTGCAGGTGAGGGATTAGACATTACTGAGACATTGGCAGAGTATTTAGGTCCGGGAAGATTTTTAACTTTAGCAACAACAACCAATGAAGGGTATAATCGATATATTGTTAATTCATCTGCTGGAAAAGTATTTACAAAAGTAGAAATAGGTGAGATGGATACCAATCAAGCCATACAAGTGCTTGAATCAAAAGTTGGCGGTCTTGAGCACAAGCACCATGTCTTCTTTTCTTATGCTTCTATTGAACAATGTGTAGAGTTGGCCAAAAAATTCTTTCATGATCAAAATTTACCCGAAAGCGCCTTGTCACTTATGAGTGAGGTTGCCAGTTTTGTGCAGAGTTCAAAAGGTGAAAATCAGCTTGTCACTGCTCAAGATGTTGGGAGTATAGTTGCAGCCAAGACAGGTGTGCCTGCTACTAGTATTACTGAAGATGAATCATCTAAGTTGCTTCGTCTTGAAGATGAAATGCATAAGCGAGTTATTGGGCAAGATGAAGCCGTTATCTCAGTTGCCAATGCGCTTCGTAGAGCCCGTGCTGAAGTTCGTTCTCAGAAAAGACCAATTGCTAATTTCTTATTCCTGGGTCCAACCGGTGTTGGAAAAACTGAACTAGCCAAGACAATTGCTGATGTTTATTTTGGTGGAGAGAACAGAATGATTCGAATTGATATGAGTGAATACCAGGATAAATCTTCAATTTACCGCTTAATTGGACAACCAGGGCAACAGGGTACTGGTCTTCTAACAGAAGCAGTAAGACAAAATCCATTTTCACTTTTACTTTTAGATGAGCTTGAAAAAGCTGATCCAAATATTTTAAATCTATTTTTGCAAGTATTTGATGATGGAAGACTTACTGATAGTGTGGGAAGAGTAATTGATTTTACCAATACAATTATAATAGCAACATCAAATGCTGGAACCAGTTATGTGCAAAAGCGCATAGAAGAGGGCGTAGAAATGAAAGACATACGAGAAGAAATGATTAGGGGAGAGCTGAAACAGTATTATCGACCGGAATTTTTAAATCGTTTTGATGGGGTTATATTGTTTAAATCTCTAAATAGAGATGAAATAAAATTGATTGCCGGGCTCATGCTCAAGAGAGTTGGGCGCGATTTAGAAATTAGGGGAGTTGGGCTAAAAGTCGAAGACGCTGCGCTTGAATCATTGGCAGAAGCTGGATATGATCCGGAATTCGGTGCCAGACCTATGAGACGAGCAATTCAGGATTTAGTTGAAAATCGTTTAGCAGAATTGATTTTGGAGAAAAAATTAAATAGAAGGGACGTGGTAGTTTTGGGAAAAGGCGTACAAATAAGTATTGAAAGATAAACATATATAAAAACCTATTCTTTAATTGCAAGAATAGGTTTTTTTGCGGCCTGTCCGAGCGTGTGGAGCGCGGGCAGGCCTTGGGTCCCTCAGATGTGGATCCATGGTATCCTCCTTGGTTAGAACCGGTTGGGCTCGCCCTTGTTGGTCAGTAAGACCACCACGCAGAGGCCGGTGACGACCACGATCAGGCAGCCCGCGAAAGCAAATTGAGTTGCTTTTTTGAACATAGCTTTATGCTAGTTGATTTGCCTTTGTTTGTCAATCATGATGTCAGTATGATATTCTTTAGTAAAAAGGAGTTTGATTTTTATGTGAAGTAAGTTATGTATTTTGGATATTTTGTATTAAGTCTATCCCTTTCAGTTTTGATTACACCTCTTGTGCATATGATTATGTACAAGCAGGGCATAGTTGATCATCCACGTTCAGAAAAAAGAAAAATTCATAAGAAAAAAATACCTCTTGGTGGTGGTTGGGCAATTTTTATAAGTTTCTTTGTGGTTGTAGCTTTACTCTTGTTTGGTTCAGCAAATCTTGGTATTGAGATTTTACCCAAACATATCTATGGGTTGTTTCTGGGCTCTCTTGTTTTGATGGTCGGAGGCTATTATGATGATAAATATTCTCTTTTGCCCAAAAAACAAATGTGGTTTCCGGTTATTGCCACCTTGCTTATAATTGCCTTTGGTATTGGTCCACATATGTTTAGTAATCCGGCTGGGGGGCTTATTGATCTTTCCAAATGGACAATTACAATTGATGGCTTTGGAAATTGGGTTGTTCTGGCAGATGCATTGGTTTTTATCTGGCTTATGGGTATGATGTTTACAACCAAATTTCTTGATGGGCTTGATGGTTTGGTTTCAGGTGTAGTCACAATTGGAGCCTTAGTTTTATTTTTCTTAACTCAGCAAGAGCAGTGGTTTCAGCCGGAAGTTTCCCTCTTGGCTATTGTTTTTGCCGGAGCTTGTGTGGGATTTTTGGTTTGGAACTGGCATCCGGCAAAAATATTTCTTGGAGAAGGCGGTAGTTTGTTTACAGGATTTGTACTGGGAACTTTGGCTATTATTTCCGGGGCAAAAATTGCTACAACTCTTCTGGTTATGGGTCTGCCGGCTCTTGATGTTTTGAGAGTTATTATTCGAAGAATACAAAAGAAAAAATCAATTTTTAAGGGAGACAATGAACATCTTCATTTTAAATTAGTTGCAAGAGGCATGAAACAGTGGCAAGCCGTACTCTTGATGTATGCAATTTCTTTTCTCTTTGGTCTGAGTGCCTTGTTTTTACAAACAACCCAGAAATTGACAGCGCTTTTGCTATTGTTTGTGCTTATGGTTTTAATTGGGATTTGGTTTGCAAAGCGGGAGAGAGTAAATAGTTTGTAGTTAACAGTTATAACTATTTTTGTTAAACTACTAACTGTTATCTGTAAACTGTAAACTAATAAAGTATGTTTGGTTTCAAGAAAAAAAGAGAAGATGCAAAACTTTCCAAAAGTATGAAAGTGGTTTTCTTGGTATTTATAATCTCTGCTGGTTTTTTGCAATTGTGGAAATTTCATATGGCTGACGAGATTGTAGAGTTGAAAGGTCAGCATCTCAATGTTTTGGTGGCCAAGACGATTTATCATCAGTACAAGGGTCTTGGCAAAAGAGATTCTATAGAGCCTTATGATGGTATGATTTTCCCTTTTGCTTTTGAAGATCGGCATGGAATTGTCATGAGGGATATGAGATTTCCTATAGACATTATTTGGATAAATGGAGCTCAGGTTGTGGATTTCGCCAGAAATGTACCAACTGAGCCTGGTACTTCTGAAAATGCCTTAGTTAAGTATTACCCTAGGACCAATGCCAATATTGTCCTTGAACTACCTGCTGGTTGGATTGATGAGAATGACCTAAAAATAGGTGATCGAATCAGGTTAGTTAACTAGCCCTTGACTATTTTTCCGTTTTTTAGTATAATTTTAGCGTTTCCCAAAAACACTATTTATATTATTTATAATCAAATTATGTTCGCAGTAATAGAAACAGGTGGAAAACAGTACCTTATTAAGACTGGCGACACTCTAAAAATCGAAAAACTTGATGTTGAGGCAGGAAAGGAAGTAGTTTTTGACAAAGTGCTTCTACTTGCCAAAGAAGATGGTAGTGATGTACAACTTGGAAGTCCGTATTTGGATGGAGTAAGCATTGCCGCCAATGTAGAAGAACAAGGCAGATCTCGCAAAGTAAGAGTTGTTAAGTTCAAAAGAAAAGTTAGATACAAAAGAGTTCGCGGTCATAGACAGCATTTCACAAAAGTAAAAGTAAAAGCTGTAAAATAAGATTTTAAAAAACCGGCTCACACCGGTTTTTTGGTAGACGATTACAGATTTACTGATAATGGGAATCATTGATGTGTTGATGAAACTGGCTAAGGGGTATTCGGATTTACGGATGATCCTGATAATACGGATCGAGCGACGCGTTGATCAAGTCATGTTTATAGTTTTTTGGCTTTTCTGGCATTTAAGCTTATTCAGATTTTCTCTATCCCCCCGTCCTATTCTTCAATGCACTACTAAGCGTAATCTCATCAGCATATTGAATATCACTACCCATAGGTAGGCCTCTTGCTAAACGGGTAACTTTTAAATCTGGATAAACTTCTTTTAATTTTTTTTCTACAAACATCATGGTTGTTTCTCCTTGAATGTCTGGGTTTAAGGCCAGAATAATTTCCTGAGCATTTTGATTTTTAATTCTTTTAAAAAGTTCTTTGGTTTTAGTTTTGGAAGCTATTGCTTGGGTGTCAATATTCAAAGTTCCGCGAAGAATATGATAAACTCCTGAATAAGTTCCAGTTTTCTCAATTGTTCTCATATCTTGATGCTCAGCAACCACACATATGGTTGTTTTATCTCTTTTGGGGTCAGAACAGGTTTTACAGGGGGTAATATCAGAGAAATCCCAACATTCTTCACAGCTTTTAATATTCTCCATTAGGTTCTTAAGAGCTATCGATAGTTCGGCCACATTTTTTTTTCCGGATTTTAGCAAATAAAAAACAAAGCGTTCAGCAGTTCTGCGGCCCACGCTTGGCAGTTTTGTGAACGCTTTGATTAATTGTTCGATTGGGATTGGGTACATACCCGTTTAGTTTTTATTGCCCCGCTCCAGATCCTCCAAAAATATCCGGCAAACCACCCATTTCCTTCATCTTCATAGCCATTACTCTTTGGATTTTTTTGAGAGCATCTTTGTGAGCATCTTTTAGAGCTTCTATAAGTTTATTTTTCTTGTCTGGTGACATAAGCTCATCATCAATAGCAAGACCGGTAAGAGTCATGTTTCCATCCATAGTAAGAACTACCTTGTCTCCGGCTGCTTTTACAGTTACAGATTCTTCTGACAAAACATTTTGCATTTGTTTTGCCTGACCTCTCATGTCTTTGAATTGTTTTAATTTATTGAACATAGATTTGATTTAGATAAATAATAATTAAATTTTAGATTAATTTGAAGCTCCGGGGTTTGGTGGTGGACCACTTGATTGTTCATCGTATTGAGTTTCAAGATCTTTGAAACTGGCTCTTGTAGCATCAAAAAATAATTTTGCTACGCCAGTTGGTCCGTTACGATGTTTGGCAATGTGAATTTCTGCTATGTTTCTTTCATCAGGTGGTATGTCTTCAAGTCGATAATTTCTATCAGCTGCTTTTCTATAAATAAACATAACAACATCAGCATCTTGTTCAATACTACCAGATTCTCGCAAATGAGACAATTTCGGGATAGCTGGTTTGGTTTGTTCTACTGCACGAGATAACTGTGAAAGCGCCAGAACAGGAACGCCTAATTCACGAGCAATACCTTTTAAATTACGACTCATTTCAGCAACTTCTTGGACACGATTATCAGTTGCCCTGGTTCGATGTGATTCCATAAGTTGCATATAATCAATTACAATCAAACCTAGGCCATGTTCAGCTTGTAGCCTTCTTGCTTTGGTTCTGATTTGCATAACATTGTTTCCTGGAAAATCATCAATAAAAATTTGCGCTTCTGACAATATGCCCATGGCATGCCCAATGCGCGGAAAATCCTGGCTATCTGGGCTGTCAGACAAGTTACCTGTTCTCATTTTCCAAAGATCAACTCCTGCTTCTGCACAAAGTAGTCTATCAACCAGCTGTTCCTTGCTCATCTCCAGAGAGAAAAAACCAACTGGCACTTTGGAACGAACTGCCACATTTCTAACTATATCAAGTGCAAAAGATGTTTTTCCTACAGAAGGACGGGCAGCAAGTATAATCAGGTCTGATTTTTGTAGTCCTGCCAGGAGATTATCCATTT
Organism: uncultured Gammaproteobacteria bacterium; assembly: GCA_964522405.1. Taxonomy (GTDB): domain Bacteria; phylum Patescibacteriota; class Patescibacteriia; order Magasanikbacterales; family UBA922; genus CAZFTR01. Next base: position 64,061 of record CAZFTR010000005.1, read on the forward strand.
TTTTGAATCCTGTTGGTATTCCGCGTAGTTTTCCTCGTTCCTTGTGTAATTCATCGATTCTTTCAAAGGCATCACTAAGCACTCCTCTAATTGGTGTAAAATTCTGTTTAAGATGTTTTTGAGTTACTCCGTATAAGTGTTTTTGCGCTTCGTCGAGAAGTTGATCTATATCATCTTCCTCTTCTTTGTATCCAAGTTGAGTAATTTCATGTGCTGATTTGAGTAGTTTTCTGAGAGTTGATTTTCTTCTAATTATTTCTGCGTAATGTTTGATATGAGAGGCAGTTGGAACACTGTTGGATAGTTTTACCAGGTATGCTCGTCCACCAATGGTTTCTAATACTTGTTTTTCCTCTAATCGATTTCCAAGAGTGAGTAGATCAATAGGTTCATTTTTGGCGTATAGCTCCTGCATTGTTTCAAATACTGCAGAATGACTCTTTTTGTAAAAATCATCTGACTCAATCACGTCAGCAATTTTTAACATGGCATCTTTGTCTAGCAAAATAGAACCTAAGAGCGACATCTCTGCTTCCAGGTTTTGCGGAGGTATTTTTTCTATTTGAGTGATATCTGACATAAGATCTTGTGGACTTATAGTATCCTATTTTGATTTTTGATACAAATGGCTTTTGTGAGCTAATTGTGGAGATATTGGGGATTAATTGTCTGTGATTTGTGTTATGAAGACAGCTTCGCCGTCCTCGCCTCTCTTGTTACTCTGCTTTCAGCAGTAGCAAGGGGGCTGCGGATTGTTTCATCTGTCTTCATAACACAAATCACAGACAATTGGTTATATTATACGGAGATTTGAAATAGCTGAGTAATTCGTTTATACTTGGCCTTGTTAACCATTGGCTATTCCTGAAAGTGGATGCCATGCGGGTATGAACTACCAATTATGAAAATCTGCATAATCAGCAATATCTTTCCGCCCTACGATAGGGGAGGGGCAGAACAAGTGGTGGTCAAAACTGTAGAAGGTCTTAAAAAACAAGGCCATGATGTTGTAGTTATTACCGGTTCTCCCAAGAAAGAAGAGTTTTCAGATCAGGGAAATTTGAAAATCTACAGAATCAAACCAAGAAATATCTTTTTTTATACTGATGCTCATAAATATTCAATTTTTTTGAGATTTTTTTGGCATATTATAGATATTTTTAATTTTTCTGTTTCTGGGAGAGTCAAAGAAATTCTTTTAAAAGAAAAACCAGATGCAGTTCATACTCATAATCTTATGGGTTTGAGTTTTCTACTGCCAAAGATGATTAGGAAATTGGAAATTCGTCATATTCATACTGTTCACGATGTTCAGTTGGTTGAACCGAGTGGTATGATCCTCAAACAAAAAGAAAATTCTTGGAGATATAATGGCATGATGACCAGAATTTATTCGGCAATTATCAGAAATTTAATGGGCTCTCCTCAGGTTGTAATTTCTCCTTCACAGTTTTTGTTAAATTTTTATAAAAAAAGAAATTTTTTTAGCAATTCAGATTTTAAAATAATCAGAAACCCGGCAACTTTTGAGATCCAACAAACAGTTTCTTCTCAAAAAAGCGATTCAGCTGTTTTTAATTTTTTGTATTTAGGACAAATTGAATATCATAAAGGAATTGAATTTTTAATTTCAGTTTACCTGGAGCTGATGCAGGAGTCAGATTATGATTCGGTTTTACATATTATTGGCGGTGGTTCAGTTTTAGATAAAATTAAGAAAATCTCTTCCGGCTCTCTAAAAATTAAAATTTATGGTAGGAAAAATCGCAGTGAACTTCCGGATTTGTTTAGAAGAATGGATATGACAGTTGTACCTTCACTTTGTTATGAAAATTCTCCAACAGTTATTTTCGAAAGTTTTGCTTTTGGACTTCCGGTTTTAGCTAGTAATAGCGAAGGAATTTCTGAATTGATTGAGGAAGGAGAAAATGGTGTTACTTTTCAGCCTTGTGATCCAGACTCTCTTAAGAAAAAAATAAAATGGTGTATTGAAAATCAAGAAGAAATTAAAAAAATGAAACAAAAAACAAGCCGTTCACTTAGAGGCTTGTCTCAGGAAGAATATATTGAAAAGGTTTTGCTTTCTTATCAAGGTTAATTATTTGGTATAAGTGAAGATATAAATTTTCCCATTGTCAATTATCTCAATTTTTTCAGCTGTTTGTTTTGCTCCTGCAACAATCCGATCAGATCCAGCCCAAAATTCACTAACTACAAAATAAGCTTTGTCTACTCCCATGATTTCCATAGCTTCGAGCATGGTTTCTTTTTTTTGTCCTTGATAAAGCATTTTCTGGTAAAGTTTATACATAACACCTCCGGTTGGTATTGAATAGTAGGAAAGAGGTCCATGGTCTGTTTCAAAATATTTGGGAAAGCCATAATTAGTCATGGCAGCAACTGAGGTAAGAGGATTGGCCAGTACAATATAGTCATATTGTTGATTTTGATTTTGAATCCACTCAGCAGCATGGAAATCACTTATGCTTACATTGTATCCGGGAAAATGTACTTTGGGATTTTCTTGAGGATAGGCAAGATAAAAAGAAATAGTTAGAGCGCCTGCAAGGCCTAAAACTAGAATGGTTTTAATAGAATATTGAATTATTGTTTTATATTTATTTGAGAAACTTACCAGCTGATCGGTTATTTTGTATAGCGCAAACATAGCCCAGGGTAAAACAAACATCAGGCTTGATTTGAGTAAACGCATTGGGTAATCTCCTTGTTCAGTAGTAGCCACATCCGGGAAAACAATCCAACTTCTCAGAAAGAAAGCACCGGAACAAAGAGCTAGAGCAGTAATTATAAATAAGTTATGTTTTTTATTTTTTTGTCTTAGTAAGAAGAAACCGGCAATAGACAAAATAATAACTAAAATTGGAATTAGGCGCTGCCATTGATAAATCGTCTCAAAAATTAGTGATGAGGTTGGAAAATACCAGCGTGGCCTTTTGAAAAGTTCGAAAAAAGTCCAAATTTTATCCAATGGATTAGATAGGTAGGGGAGATCACCGCCACTGATCAATATATAAATAGTAAATAATATTGAAAAAAGAAAACTTATCGCAAAAAAATATAAAATATACCAAGCCATTCTACTCTTTGTCTTTTTAGTATTTTTGATTAGAAGAGCCATAATCACAAAGGCACTAATTGGTGCACCAAGCAAAATATGGGTACAGAGTCCGGCAATAGAAAGTATGAGTGGGATTGAAAATGGAATTTTCTCGTAAATATATCCTAGGGTGGTGAAAATAGTTAGTAATGAGAGTAAAATGACAAGGTTGTAAGGTGTTGTCAAATGCAAAGACATGAAGTAAATAAATGGCAAAGTCCAGATTAAGTTTATAGAATACTTGCGTGGAATATCCCAGACTTTCTCCAGAATGGTTGAAAAAAATAAAGGAATACTCAGTGAGGCCAGTATTGGCACCAGAAAACTATCTACATAAAAAATCGACCAGCCAGTTATATTGGAAATCCAAGTAACCAGATTGTATTGCCCAACATATACTGCTTGCTTGGGTGATATAAATCCATTTGCCTGTATATATACTTCTGTGGCTCGGTGAATAAAGCCATCAAATCCAAAACCAAGCGGAAAGAAAAGTACTGTTACACTATAAGTTGTAAACAGATGCAAAGAAGCCGCGATCAGGGATGTAATTCTATTTTTGGATACAAAACAAAAAACTATAACCAGTGAAGTTGCCACTAGATAGGCTATGAAAAACCAATGGTTAAATGATAACCATGGAGAATTAGTTACCTCTAGTGTGGAATTATTTAAAATAGTTTTGATAATCCCAACTTCAAAGAGAAGTATGGTGATTCCGAGGAAGGTGGTTAATAGATTTTCCTTTTTAAATTTTATCAGTTTAATTTCGATTTTTTTTACTGGAAAAAGCAATAAAAGAGGTAAAAAAAGTATTAGAAAGGAAACAAAAGTATTGATTTGGAATAGATAGTAAATTAGTGTTCCGATAATACTAAATAAAAAGATTGATAAAATCATTGACCAGACAATGGATAAGAGATATTTCTTGAAAAAAACATGGTTTAGTAAAATTCCAGTTATGCCGATATACGCCAAAAAGAATATCAGGCCTAGATATTTGTTTTGGAGAAAGAAAAGATTAAGAGATAAAATCCCGATTATTATCAGGAAAATAGCCAGAAGTTTCTTTTTCTTTAACAGAAAGCTTTGAAGCATATTGGAATTTGATATATACTACATCTGTATTTCAAGATACAGTATTTTAATTGTAACCCATCAACTCCCTATGTTCAATAGTCTAAAAACAAATCACCAGGATCTCTTTGTCTATTTAAAGGCTGATAAAGTCCATCGTCATGATATTTTTCTAGATAAGGTCTTGCTGCGTTTTTTGCCAAAATCTGTAACTCCAAATCAATTGACTGCATTTAGAATAATAATGACCCCCTTTGTTTTTTTTATTGTGTTGAATGAATACTTTGTCCCGGGTTTTATTTTATTCCTTTTAGTAGCTTTTACTGATGCTATGGATGGTTCCATGGCCAGAACTCAGAACAAGATAACTCGTTTTGGTATGCTCTTTGATCCACTGGCTGATAAATTATTGGTTGGTTCAATGGTTTTACTTTTGGTTTTTGGTTATTATCATTATCTATTGGGGGCTACCATAATTGGAATGGAAGTTTTTGTGGTAGGTTTTGTTCTTTTTGAAAGAAAAGGAATTAAAATTGTGCGTAAGGCTAATATCTGGGGTAAGATGAAAATGATATTTCAGGTTATTGCCATGTCTCTGACCATGATCGCTCTTATTGTTCAACTGCCGATTTTATTTTCAATAGCTTTTTGGTTTTTTATTTTCGCTGTTATTTTTGCTTTTATAAGTATATTTGGGCATGGCATATAGTTGTTATGAGGCAATTTTTTAAAAAAAACTTATTTTCCATAAGCTTGTTGCTTTCAATATTTTTTTTTCTATCATATAGTTTTTTAAATATAACTTCTCCGGATTTATATAATTCTCCGGATGAAAATGCTAACTTTGTTTTTATTAGTCAATTTGCTGATTTGGGGATTTTGCATTTTGATCATCCTGATAATTATGGAAAGTTGGCAGAGTTTATTCATCCGAGAAGCGCTTTTTCTGATTTTGGAGATTATATTTTGCCGGTTGGTTTTTGGGGTTTGGCTGTATTGTATGGTTTTTTAGCAAAATTGGTTGGAGTGGGTAGTATTGCTTTTGTAACACCTTTTCTCTCTGTCTTGGCCGGTTGGGCACTTTTTGCCATCTGGAAAAAAATATTTACTCCCAAAATTGCAGGCTGGGCAACATTTCTTTATTTTATCCATCCGGTTGTCTGGTATTATTCTGCGAGAGGTCTTCTGCCCAATATCCCACTGGTCAGTTTTTTGATATTGGCAGTATTTTTTATATTTGTTCAGCCTTTTAAGTCTTTTTTTGATAATAGAAAACTCAATTGGATTGATGATTTGCTGGGCAGTTCTATGCTTTGCTTTGCTTTGCTGATTCGTCCCAATGAAATTTTATGGATTGGATTAGCAGGATTGATTTTATTTTTTTCTTATCTAAGAAAAATCAGTTTTTTGAGAATTGTGGTTTGGTTAATCCCGGTAATACTATCAATGGTTTTGTATTTTTATATAAATAATTCAATTTTTGGAAGTGTGGCTGGAAGTTATGTGGTTTCAAGATCATTGGAAGTGAAATCATGGCTTGGCTTTATTTTTCCATTTGGAATCAATATAAAAAATATTTTGCTTTCTGGATATGTTTATTTTGCCAAGATGTATTGGTATCTGGTTTTGCCGGCTTTATTAGGAGTAGTATTTTATTTCAAAGAGTATATTTTATCCAAGAAGCCCATTTCAAAGGATCAGAAAAATTATTTATGGATTTTTATATTAGTTTCTCTGTTTTTGTTTATATATTATGGTAGTTTAAGAGTTGTTTCATTTTCACTTGAGACAATTGGGATAGCATATTCAAGATATTGGGTTCCTATACATATCATGTCTTTACCTTTTGTTGTTTTAGGAGCTATTAAGATGCTAAGTTATAGTTTTTTAGAAAAGTATAAAAAATACTTGGTGGCGGTTTTAGTGGTTTTGGTTAGTTTTTTTAACTTCAGAGCAGTTTTTCTGGGGGTTGATGGATTGCTTGCTATGCAAGATAATCTTAACTACTTAGAAGAGGTCAGAACCGATGTATTGGCGAATACTGATCCAAGTGCTATAATCGTGACAGATAGGGAAGATAAGTTTTTTTGGCCTCATAGGCAGGTAATTGTTAAGTTTTATAATCCTAGAGTGGGGCAGGCAATTTCTGATTTCGTACAACAAGGTTGGCCAATTTATTATTTTTCTCCTACTCTTGAAAAACAAAAATTAGAGGAAACACTTGATTATTTAGTCAAATTTGATATAACTATTAGTGAATTTATTAAGTTTGGAGATCATTCTCTGGGTAAATTTATTAAATTAAGATAGATATATGGCAGAAACGATTTTTACCAAAATTATAAACAAGGAAATTCCCGCACATATTATTTATGAAGATGATCATAATTTGGCATTTTTGGACATTACTCCTCATGCTCAAGGTCATACTTTGGTTGTGCCAAAGACAGAAGCAGAAACTATTGTGGATTTAGATGAAGATCAAATTGCAAGCCTATTTAGCGCTGTTAAAAATACAGCCAAAAAAATACAAGATATATTAAAACCAGATGGATTTAATATTGGAATAAATCATGGAGAATTTGCAGGACAAACAATTCCGCATTTGCATGTACATATAATGCCAAGATTTGAGGGTGATTCAGGAGGGAGTATGCATTCAGTGGTAAGCAATCCAGGCGATAAGTCAGTTGAGGAAATTGCAGAAATGTTCAAATAAATATGCCCAAAAGACTTAAGAAAATCTCAGAAGAACTGATGCATGAAAATCCATATTGGAAATACATGCATGATAAGTATCAACTTCCAAATGGAGAAGAAGCTGATTATTGGTATGGTGTTAGTCGGGGAACTGCTATGGTGGTTGCCAAATCTCCGGATGATAAGATAATCATGGTTCGACAGTACAGGTATTTACATGATAAACAATGTTTACAATTTCCAGCAGGTGGAATTTTGCCAGAGCTTGACGCGCTTCAAACAGCACAAAAAGAATTAGCGCAGGAAACCGGTTGGGTTGCTGAAAATTTTATTAAGGTTGGTTCATTTCAACCTTCACCGGGATTATTAAATGAAGACATTCATGTGTATTTGGCCGAAGCCACAGTCCAGCAAGAACAGCAATTAGAAAGTACTGAAGATATCGAAGTGATTGAGAGAAGAGCAGATGAAATAGAAAGCATGATTAGAAATGGAGAAATATGGTGTGGTCAAACTATAGGATCATGGGCTCTTGTAAGACATTATTTTTTAGATGAATAATATGGAAAATAATACTCCGAAATATAATTCTTTTGTTCAGACTTTTAAATTTCGTGATGATATTAGTAAGAGCGGAAGAGTTTTGTCGCAAGTAAAGATCGGGAGCGTTTATATGTCTAGACTTAGAATACAGCCCGGTGTAACCACAGGAAATTATTATCACAAAGAAAATAGGGTAATGTTCTATGTTGAAAAAGGTGAGGTCTTGTCAGCTTGTGAGCATGTGGAAACCAAGGAGCGCAAAGATATGATTCTTAAGCAAGGAAGAGAAATTATGCATCTTCCTGAGTATGTGGCTATTGCTCAGAGAAATGTTGGCAGTGATGAAGCAGTAGTGGTTTTATTTAGTAATTATCCAATCAGAGATAAAAATGATTGTTTTGAATATCAAGTTTTAAATAAACATTAATTATGAAATTATTAGTTACTGGAGGTGCCGGATTTATTGGTTCAAATTTTATACATTATTGGTTAGAAAATCATCCAGAGGATGATATTGTTAATTATGATGCCCTGACTTATGCCGGTAATTTGGAAAATTTAAAAGATTTAAAAGATCATCCGCGGTACAGTTTTGTAAAGGGAGATATTACAGACCGAGACTTGGTTTTTGAAAATGTTCAAAAAGTAGATTTGGTAGTTCATTTTGCAGCAGAAAGTCATGTAGACAGATCAATTATGGATCCCAGCGCTTTTGTTCGTACCAATGTCCTTGGTACACAAGTGATCCTTGACGCGGTAAAAGAATTCAACAAGAGGATCCATCATGTTTCAACAGATGAAGTTTTTGGTTCTCTGTCAAAAGCTGATCCTGCTTTTAATGAGAAAACCCCATATGATCCTCGAAGTCCTTATTCAGCATCAAAAGCAGCTTCTGATCACTTGGTTGGGGCCTATACTCATACATATGGAATAAAATCTACGATTTCTAATTGCTCAAACAATTATGGGCCTTATATGTTTCCGGAGAAAATCATTCCTCTTTTTATAAGTAATTTAATGGAGGGTAAAAAGGTTCCGGTTTATGGAGATGGGCAGCAGATTAGAGATTGGATTTATGTTGATGATCATAGTCGGGGAATTGATTTTATTATAAATAAGGGAAGAATTGGAGAAACTTATTGTCTGGGTGGAGATGCAGAAATGGCAAATCTGGATTTAACAAAAAAATTAATCAAACTAATGGATAGAGACGAATCATTTATAGAATTTGTAAAAGATCGTCCAGGACATGATCGCAGATATGCTATAGATTTTTCCAAAGCAAAAGGGGAGCTTGGTTGGGAGCCACAGATCGGTTTTGATCAGGGATTGGAAAAAATGGTAAATTGGTACAAAGAAAATCAGGAGTGGGTAAAGAGGTGTAAGAGTGGTGAGTATCAGGATTATTATGATCAGTGGTATGGGAGATAGTTTGCAGTTGATAGTTAGTATTGTAACTAATAATTGTAAACTACAAACTCTAAACTAATATATATTTATGAAAATTTTAATAATAGGAAACGGATATATAGGGAAAAGATGCGCATCAGCTTGGGATGACGCAGTTTTGGATAATGCACGAGTAAATTCAAAACAAGATGTGCTGGATATGCTCGAGAAGCATCAGCCGGACGCAGTGCTAAACGCAGCAGGAGTAAAAGGAAAGCCAAATGTTGATTGGTGTGAAGATCATCAAATTGAAACTATACTTGGAAATACAAAATTACCAATTATGATTGCAGAAGCTTGTCAGGAAAAGCAAATCTATCTTCTTCATATAGGATCAGGATGTATATTTTATGGAGATTCAGCGCATCCCGACAAGATGTGGAGAGAAGGTGATTTTGGAAATCCTAGTCCAGTCTATTCACGAGCAAAATGGGCAGCAGACTTGGTTCTCTCAACACTTCCAAATACTGCCATAGCAAGAATTAGAATGCCGTTGGACTATATTCCGGCACCGGGAAATCTGATTGGAAAATTAGCTAGTTATCCCAAAATTATAGATGTTGAAAACAGTGTTACAGTTATAGAGGATATGATAGAGGTTTTTTATCAATTGCTAGAGAAAAAGGCAGAAGGAATATTTCATGTCACCAATCCAGGGACACTTAAACATAGAGAAATAATCAGCCTGTATCAAGAATTTGTAGATCCTGAACATAGTAATGAATGGATAAGTAATGAAGACTTGGTTAAGCAGGGTCTTGCCACAAAAGGAAGATCAAATAATTTTTTGTATTCAGGAAATCTAGAAAAAGTTGGAATAAAAATGCGAGAAGTGCATGAGGCAATTCGTGAAACCATGCAAAAATACGCAGAGATGAAAAAGAAAGGTGAGAGTTCAGAAGATGTTCTAAGTTGTTAAATACCCCAAATTTACTGTAAAAGCGCCTTGATCAGGGCGCTTTTTACTTGACAAAAGTCTAAAAATAGTGTATTCTCTATGCGTCCTGACCAAAAAAAGAACTTGATCGTTCAACAGGGGGAAAGATGATCGTACGAAAGGGTACGGCCGACGGCAAGCCGCTTCAGGCCATGTTCGTCGGAGAGGATGACCAGCTCGATGAGCAGGGATTCCAGTGTGGTTTTTTCATTCTTCAGTGTGGGACCCAGTTCCGCGCTCGCATCGATCTGCAGGACGGCAAGACCTTCGCCAGCAGCGTCAAGGCCTGGAAGATCGCCACGGCGCCGCTCGGGCGCAAGGGCAACGGCAAGGCCGAGATCGACATCTGGATGAGGCGGGACGAGTTCCCGCACGCGGACGGTCAAGAGGAGGGCCGAATCGAGCAAGTCCAGCAATCGCTGGGTGTCTGATTCTACTGGTCAGGACAGACACAAAGACAGTCTTTTTAGGCTGTTTTTTTGTTTTGCTATGGTCGCTGCGAGCGACGTGGTTTAGGAAAATTTAATCAGATTTTTTGTATACTTATATTACTATGAAGAAACACAAAGGAAAAATTTTACTAGAGGAGTATTCAAAAATTATTGATAAAAATATTGAAGATTTTTTTGAATCAAAAACTGGCGATCTTAGTGATGGTTCATTGGTTAATAAGGTGTTGGAATCTCTGAAAGAATCTTGTCTAGCTCCTGGAAAAAGATTTCGTCCGGCACTTCTATATTACTCATATAGATCATTTGCAGGTCAGGATTTTGAGATGATTAATAGAGTTGCAGTAGCTATTGAATTTATACATGTGTTTTTACTTATACATGATGACATAATTGACCATAGTGATTATAGGAGAGGAAGACCATCTTGTTATCAAGAGTTTGGAAATGATCTGGCAATATTATCAGGAGATTTACTGGGATCCTTTGTCTTTGAGATTTGTTCCAAGAGCTTAAGTGATGAATATTTAGCAAAAGTGTTAGAAGTGATATCAGATACTTTGACAATTACTATTTATGGTCAGTTTATGGAAATAGATTTACAGAACCAAAATCAGATTGATATAAGCAGTTTAACCAAAGTGTATAGATCGAAAACAGCTCAATACAGTTTTGCTTTACCTCTGAAAATAGCTGGTATCTGTTCAGATCTGGATATGGATTTATCTGAGGATGTTGATCGAATTTCAAATTATATGGGAATTGCCTTTCAAATCAAAAATGATATTTTAGATTTGTCTGGAGAGGATATGGGTAGAGATATAAAGAACAGAAAACAAACATTGATTAGGTGCTATGCTGAGAAGAATTTCAACAATTTTCAATTAAAAACTTTTAATCAAATATTTGAGAAGTTGGAAATAACAGATCGCGATGTTGATATGGTAGTTAATTTGTATGCAGAAGTGGGAGCAATAGATTATGTAAGAGAATATGCCGGATTCTTGGTAAGAAAAGCTTTTGTAGATTTTGATAATTTTGAGAAAAAGTATTTTGGCGGTGGAACAAGATCAGATTTACGACAGATTTTAGAATATATTTCAACAATGCAGTAATTGCACTTATTCATTGCAGGCAGGTTCTCTAAAGGTCGCACTTGCTTTAATTTAATTTAAAAACTATTATACATATTATGAAAAATAAAATTATTAAAAAAATCCTCAGTGATAAATCAATTAGAAACAAAGCAGCTATGTTTGCTTTTGTGACATCGATTTCTAGTACAGGATTGCCTTGGTACCAATAAATTAATTGCCTAGAATAAGCTGGATACTTTCAATTATGAGAAAGTTTTTCAAAATCGAAAAATCACTATTTAAAAGAAGTATTCAGCTTTTCTATTCTTTGGTCAAACCAAAATCAGCCAATGAAGACTTACAAAGAAAAGAGTTTATATTGAATGTACTATTGGTTGGTTCTTTGCTTTTAATTGCAATTACTACTATTGTAGGATTATATGGACATTTTAAATTTAATACTGAATTCAAAGGAAGCCCATTTCTGATTAACTTATCTATTTTAATTTATTTTTTCCTATTGTATCTTTTTTCAAGATTTGGATATCAAAGATTTTCTTCTTATGGTTTAATTCTGGTCTATCTTTTCTCTGCAGGATTCGTGGTGGTAAATTGGGGGATTGATGTGCCTCAAGCACTTCTGACTTTCGCCGTGGTTATTGTGCTTTCAGGAATTATTATAAGCGTTGGAGTGGCAGCAGTGATAACAGCTTTAAGTTCTGTTTTCTTGATGAGTTTTGCATATCTGCATTTGCATGGTTTTGTACCGGTTGATTCCTATTGGAGAGGAGATTCTGCGAAGGTGGGAGATTCTATAGTTTTTTCAGTATCATTAGTTGTAATTTTATTGGTTACTTGGCTTTCCAATAGAGAAATAGATAGATCATTGAGCAGGGCAAGAAATTCTGAAAAAGAACTTGAGAAAGAAAGAGACCTGCTTGAAATTAGAGTAGAGCAGAGAACTGAGGAGCTCAAAAAAGCACAGTTAGAAAAAGCAGTTCAGCTTTATCGGTTTGCTGAATTTGGAAGAATGACTTCAGGTTTATTTCATGATCTTGTAAACCCTTTGACTAGTGTATCAATGAATTTAGAAAATTTAAGAAAAAAGGAATTTGAAGAAATAATAAAAAAAGATATTAAGCTGGCAATTTCAGGAATAAATCAGATGAAGCTTTATGTGAAAGGAGCAAAAAAGCAAATACAAAAGCAAGAAATAAATGTTCTTTTTTCACCAATTGAGGAAATACTCCTGGCCTTGCAGATTTTATCATTCAAGGCTCGCAAGGAAAAAGTAAAACTTAAATTTGAAGCTCCGGAGTATTCAATAAAAACTTATGGAAATTCAATAAAATTTTATAGATTAATTATTGGAATTGTTTCAAATGCTATTGATTCTTTTGATGGTCTGGATCGAGATCAAAAAAATAGATTGGTTAGGGTTTTTATTGAGCTTAGAAATGGAGATATTAAAATTCGTATAAAAGATTTTGGAATTGGAATAGTTAGTGACAACTTGAAAAATATTTTTGATCCATTTTATACCACAAAAAATATAGAAAAAGGAACAGGAATAGGACTTTCCATTTGTAAGGAAATAGTAGAAAAGAATTTTAAAGGTTTAATTGAGGTGGAAAGTAAACCAAATCAAGGTGCGCAGTTTACTATTACAATTCCTCTTGTTTTGGAAAAAAATAATTAGTAATTTATATTTCTTGGGGCTATTAAATATAGTCTTTTTTAATATGCAAAATTTATTTAACCAGCAAAAAATCATTTCATTTTTAGTCAGGGAATTAGATAAAAATGGTTTTTATCCAAGTCTTACAACATCTAATAAAAATGATTTTTCAGATTCAGTTGGTTGTCAATCAGTTTTTAGCAGTGCCTTAATTTTGTCTCTCTTGTCTGATTTGGACCCATGTCATCAGTTAAATAAAATCAAAAAAAGATTAGCAAAATTTCTACTAGGGGAGAGAAGTCAGTATTGGACTTATAATTACTGGATTAGAGATTCAGAGCAATCAAAACAAATGCCTTATCCAGATGATTGGGATGATACTAGTTGCGCGCTTTCGGCGCTTCACCAGTATGATCCGAAGTTGTTGGATGAGTCTGCTCTTGCTTCGGTCTTACTTTCCTTGAATGCCAGTGAAAGTGCAGAGGGCGGACCATATTTTTCCTGGCTAACAAATCCTGAGGCAGACAAAGTTTGGAAAGATATAGATCTGGCAGTGAACAGCAATATTGCTTTTTTCTTGTCCAGCCTTGGTGTAGAGCTGGAAAATTTAAATCAGTTTGTAGATGCTGCTATTAGTGAGGGTAATTATACTTCGCCCTATTATCCATCGCCATTTCCGGTTATTTTTTTTATTTCAAGATTTTATAGTGGAAAACAAAAGTCAAAAGTATTTGATTTTCTCAGATCCAAGATGCTTTCAGATAAAACATGGGGAAATCCGCTTGACACTTCTCTCTCATTGCTTAGTATCGATAATCTTGGTTTTGAAATTTCAGAGTTGTCAGATACTTTTTTCTTTCTGCAGAGCCAGATAGTGGATGATCATTGGCAAGCATATCCTTTTTATATTGGTATAAATCCAGAAGGTGAGCAAGATAGCCATTACGCCGGATCAGAAGCATTGACTACTGCATTCTGCCTTTCAGCTCTAAGCCGCTTTTCTGGCAACTCTGATATTCAAATAAAAAAAGAACAATTAAATCCAGAAAAAGATATTTTAATTGAAATAAGACAAAATATTGAAAATCATATCAGAGATCTTGAATATAATTTTAAAAAAAAGGTAAGCTTTCAAATTAATCAGATTTTTAAAAGTTTTTCAATTACTGAAATCGCTCTTCTTCCTTTTTTGTTTCGAGATGTGTTAGGTGTTACTACTCATTCATTAGAGTATAAATTTTTGTTAAACTTATCATCAGCTAATATTTTTGGCTGGATTGCTTATAGCATATATGACAGTATTTTTGATGAGAAAAAGCAGATTGAATTACTTCCAATAGCAAACTACTGTGTTCGTCAAACTTTAAATATTTATGGTTCATTTCAACTTCGCAGAGATTTTTATAAATTACTTTCTGAAACAATGTTAAAAATAGATCAGTCTCAGATTTGGGAATTAGAAAATGCTTTATTAAAAGATCAAGAAGAATTTAAAATTCCTAACTATTCTAATTATCAGATTTTATCAGAAAAATCTTTTGGGCATGCCTTGTCTGTATTTGCTATCCTGTATAATTTAGATTTAAAATTTACTGAAACAGAATTGCAAAATTTAAAAAAGTTTTTTTCTAATTATTTGATTGCACGCCAGTTAAACGATGATGCTCATGATTGGATGGGTGATCTCAAAAACGGTAATATAAACAGTGTTGCAAGTTTGGTTTTAAAAAAACAAAACATTAAATTTCCTAAAGAAATTGAATATGCAGAGTTAGAAAAAGTTTTTTGGTTTGATGCTGTTGTAGATGTTTCTAATTTGATTTTAGATCATTTAGCAAAAGCAAAATTAAATTTTTCCAAAATAAAATATTTTAGAAATGATTTATTAATTCAAAAAATACTATTACCGATTGAAGAGTCAGCAAAGAAAACAATAGATGAACAGAGTAGTGCAAAAAAATTATTAGATAGTTATTTTAAGCTTTAAAAATCTTGTCCACAACCATATTGACAAAAAGTATTTTTTTTGTTACAATAGTGAAAATTAAGGGTAAGTATATGGGCAAAAGCCATAAAAAATACATGGCTGGGATGCTCAAGCAGATTCCTATATTACTCATAACAGCTATAGTGTCGCCACTGCTTGTACATTCACTAGGCCATACAGGAGGACACTCAAGTCACGAAAGTAGTCATGAGGATCATCATGTGCCTGATACACATGAACAGACACATGGTACTCACGCCAAAAAAGAACATTTCAATTTAGAAGATCATAGAAAATACTCTCTCACGAGAGAGAAAAAAGCAGAAGAAAATCATGAACATGATCACACAGAGATTGAAGAAGAAGAGAGAGAATTACACTTGGTAAATAGGAAATATCTCAGACAGGATGGGGATTACCGAAACAATAAGTACCTTCCTCCATTGGTTACAAACTGCATAATCTCAGTATAGGGTATTGCGTGTCTGCGCAAAATAAATACAGCTAAAAAGCTGTTTTTTTGTTTTTTTAAATTTATGATATACTGAATTTAGTTATTATTAAGTCTATAATTTATGTTGTGGCCAGATTTAATGTCGTATTCTAATGCAGGTCTTTTTATTTTGAGATTTGTTGTTGGGGTAATTTTTCTTTATCATGCCATGCCAAAACTCAAAAATCCAAAGGGTATGGCAGCAATGCTAGGCAAGCCATCAATGGCCTGGTTTCCATTTTTAATGGGTATACTTGAATTTGCTGCTGGTATTTCATTAATACTTGGAATTTACTTGCAAGCTGGTGCGCTTGTCATTGCGGTTATAATGTTCGGAGCAACCATGATGAAAATGTTTAAGTGGAAAACTGGTTTTGCGCCGATGGACAAGGTTGGTTGGGAGTTTGACTTGGTTTTACTTGCTGCTGCGCTTGTACTTCTTTTTGGTGGTGGAGGATCAATTCTCATGCTTTTATAAGAAAATTTATTAAAGAAGAAAAATCCTGCAAAAGCAGGATTTTTTAATTTTATTTTTTGACTCTAGATAAAAAATATGAAATATTATATAGAAGGTAAGTTTCATTGGGGGTTCGTTTCATGTTGATGCAAAGCATCGCATTTCTCGTCTGTCTTCTTTTGGTGGGAGCTGTGTTGTTGGTGGTTCGCCGCCGGTCCAAGCCGGAGTCGGTCTGGTACGTTGGAGTCCTGGTCGCCGGATTTCTCTTCTGGTTTGGTTTCAGGATCTTCGTGGTTGGTTGGCCTGGGTACTCCTGGTACACCACTGCGTCGATGGTCCTGGTGGCATTTCTGGTCATCGCATCCGCGCGATCCAGCCATTCCAGTCTGGATTCCAGTGTCTACAACTTCCTCGGCGTTGTCGGCATCGGGTTCACGTTCCTCTTCGGAGCGGGCTGGCTCGAAGAGTCGGCCAACTCGGCACTCTTCAGCAATCAGAGGACCGTGTTCGTGCTTCGTTGCGTGTCTGCGGCTTTCCTCATCGTGGGGATCTGCTGGGCTCGGGGAGTGATGCGCAAGATGGGAGGACAGCTCAGAACTGCAGAGGAAGAGTGACGTTTCATGGTCGAAATCTGCGGCATCCAAAAAAGCTGCCAAGGGGAGGAGG
Organism: uncultured Gammaproteobacteria bacterium; assembly: GCA_964522405.1. Lineage (GTDB taxonomy): Bacteria > Patescibacteriota > Patescibacteriia > Magasanikbacterales > UBA922 > CAZFTR01. The sequence continues at coordinate 80,691 of CAZFTR010000005.1, forward strand.
GCAGTCAAAAGCAATTCATTTTGGATTGCTTTTTTTGTATTTGTGCCATATACTCCTAACAAGGAGGTGCTAATGTTCGCCATACTTGCTGGACAGAGTTCTGAGTGGTTCGAGACCTGGTCCAACATGCTCATTCTCGGCTGTCTGCTGGCTATAGTTGCGGTCGTGCTCAGGGCTGGGCCTCGGAGCAGAGGAAAGACTGACTGGGTCAGCGCCCTCGTGAGCCTACTGGCTCTGGTGCTCCTGGCACTCGTCATCTTCGCCCGCCTGCATGCCGCTGGTCTTATCATCATCAAGTGAACAATTTGGCAGGAGGGAACATGGAGGACCCGAAGCCGCATATAATTTCAAGTTTTGGATTTATATGTGGAGGCGGGTCTTTTTTGTTTTAGTTATGTAATTGCTCATGTAGTTGGGATATGCTATAATATACCAACTTTAAAAATAAAATATTTAAATTATGAAGGATTTACAAGAGGTTTTTTCCCGATTGCAGGTTAGTAAAAAGCGGAAAAAAGATATTGCTGCCATGTACAAAGACGCGCTGGATAATACTCCGGGCTACAAAGAAATAGTAGACGAACTAAAAACAATGCGTGAAAAGAAAAAACAAATTGAAACAGTTATCCGCGAATCAATGTCAAAAGAAATTATAGAACTTGAAGATCTCAAAGTAGATATAGAATCAGATACTGAGCTTTTATCAGACATTGCTCTTGCCCAATTTGTAAAAGGTGAAACTGTAGAAGTAAGTGATGAGTATGAAAATCAATACGAGCCTACATTTGTTGTAAAATTTAAAAAAGCTAACTAATAAATTATGCCAAACGAAGTAGTATTTGACATTGAAACTTACGGAGATTTGCGTGATCGAGAAAATATCAAAGTAACTGTTGTTTCTATTTATGAGTCAGCAACTGATAGTTTTCATTCCTTTGATGAGCATCAGCTTGGAGATTTGTGGCCATTTCTAGAAAAAGCTGATCGATTGATTGGATACAATAGCGAATCATTTGATGTGCCGATTCTCAATAAATATTATACTGGAAACCTGGCAAGTTTTCCTCATCTGGATCTATTGAAAGTTATCAAAGAATCCTCTGGAAAAAGATATAAGCTAGATGATGTTGCTCGAGCAACTCTGCAAATAGGGAAGAGTGCTGACGGTTTGCAAGCAGTTCGCTGGTATGAAGAGGGAAAAATTGATGAGATCAAGAAATACTGTGAACAAGATGTTCGAGTGACCAGAGATATTTATCAGTTTGGTCTCAAAAACAAAATGCTTTATTATCCAACTCTTACTGGAGAGGTTCTTCCTATTGCTGTTAATTTTGATTTTGTAGAAAGTTCAGCAGGGGGATTGGAGGTTGGTTCAAACATTAATTTGACATTGCCAATTTAATTTCAAGAAATTTTAAAAGCGATCCGTGTATGGATCGCTTTTTTATTTTTATTTTTTTAAAAAACTTCAAAATGAATTTGCTTTTGATCTACTTTGGCACCTGCCAACATTTCTTTGACTTGTATAACCATGTCTGGGCTTCCACACAAGAAAAAATGTGAAGCATTATCAATATCTTTCATATGCTCTGTAACTCTTCCACAATTTCCACCCCAGTCTCCGGTTGGTTGAGAAAGACAAATTTGATAGCTGAAGTTTGAGTATTTTTCCTCGAGTAAACTTAGTCTATCATTCCAAAAAATATCTTTTTCAGAGCGCACTCCAAATAATAGATTAATTTTGATCTTTGAACCACGATTTTCCAGTTGATCTCTAATTATTCCCATAATAGGGGCAAGCCCAGCTCCGGTAGCAATTAGGAAAAGTGCTGACATTTCTTTGTCATGGCAAGTAAATCTACCCAGAGGTCCTTTTATCTCAACTTGATCTCCTAGTTGCATTTCATTGAAAAATTCAGAAGCCAAGCCTTTTTTATGTAGTTTTACACAAAATTCTAGGTATTTATCAGATGGAGTAGAGGCAATTGAGTAAGATCTGGCTGTTTTTTTGCCATCTTTTGGGATTAAAAATTGCATAAATTGTCCAGATTCAAAATCTAGAGTCTCAGGTTTTTCAAATTTCATCTCAATGACATTATCTGCGATTTGATGCTTTTCTAGTAATTTTATAGTGTAGTTTTCCATATTTTAGCTTATTTTAGTCAAGTATTGACAAATTTATCAATTTGTTATATCATACTGCATTAGTATGAATTATATTTTACTATGTTTCAGGTCTCAAAACAAGTAGATTATGCCATTGCCCTAGTTGGGCGCTTGGCAGAACTTGATCAAAAACAGTGTCTAAGTCTCAAAAAGTTCTCTACAGAGAGTAACATATCTTTTTTGTTTCTGCAAAAAATAGCCAGAAGTTTAAAACAAGCTGGCTTAGTTGATTCAACAAAAGGGCCAACCGGTGGTTACAGAATAGCCAAGCAGATTGGAAAAATAACTCTTAAGGACATAATTGATGCAGTTGAAGGGGGATATTCAGTTGTTGATTGTATAAAAGATGAAAACCTTTGCAAAAAAACAAGAGCTTGCAAGACCAAGAAAATTTGGAGAAAAATGCAGAAAAATATAATTAATGAATTAGAAAATACCCTACTAGTTAATAGTTAACAGTTGGTAGTGTATAGTTAATCATTATTAGTAAAATTACAATTCAACTTATTCGACAAGAACTAATAACTATAAACTGTCAACTGTCAACTGTAAACTAATAACCATGAGTATGAAATTTCCGGAAAAACCAAAAACAAAAAAACAAGTATATTTAGACAATGCTGCCACAACACAAGTAGATTTTGAGGTACAAAAAGAAATGGAAAAATATATTTCTGAAAGTTTTGCCAATCCATCAGCACTCTATGCAACCGGACAAGAAACAAGAAAGGTAATTGATCAGTCTCGTAAAACAATAGCAAAAATTTTATCCTCACAAACAGATACAGTAGTTTTTACCAGTGGCGGAACAGAATCAAATAACCTGGCAATATTTGGAATTGCCCGAAAATATCAAAATTCAGGAAAACATATAATTACCACTAGAATTGAACATCCATCAGTGCTTGAGCCTATCAAACAGCTAGAGAAGCAGGGATTTGAAGTTACATATCTAAAAGTAGATCAAAATGGACAGGTAAACACTAAAGAATTTTTAGAAGCTCTAAGAGAAGATACGATTTTAGTTTCAATCATGTATGCTAACAATGAAATTGGAACAATAAACCAAATAGATAAGATAGGAAGAGAAATTCTCAAATGGAGAAAAAATCAAAAAACTCAATTTCCATATTTTCATACTGATGCCTGTCAGGCAGCTTGCACACTTGATCTCTCAGTTGAGAGATTGCATGTTGACCTACTTACTCTTAATGGAAGTAAAATTTATGGTCCAAAAGGAGTTGGAGTCTTATATAAAAGACGGGGGGTTGAACTTGAGCCGCTTGTGTTTGGTGGTGGTCAGGAAAGTGGACTGAGAAGTGGAACAGAAAATACAGCTGGAATAGTTGGAATAAGTAAAGCTCTTGAATTAGTAGAAAAAACAAAGAAAGAAGATATAAAAAAACTTCGTGATTATCTTGCTCAAGAAATTCTGGAAAAAATCCCAAATACAAAATTAAATGGATTGGAATTAGATTCAGAAAAAAGATTAGTAAATAATTTGAATATTAGTTTTGCTGGAATAGAAGCAGAGGCGCTGGTGTTATATCTCGATGAATATGGAATAATGTGCTCAACAGGTTCAGCCTGCTCAACCGGAAAAAGAGAGAAATCATATGTTCTCAAAGAAATTGGATTGAATAAAGAAAACATAAAAGGATCAATTAGATTTACACTTGAAAAAAATACCACAAAAGAAGAAATTGACTATGCGATGGAGTATTTGCCAGGCGTGGTTGAGGGTTTGAGATCAGTTTAAAACAAAAGCCACCCGCCTCCTGCATATATATTCAAAATTTAAATATATACGCAGTCTCGGGTGGCTTGGCCTCCTTTCGACGTACGGAGCATGATGCTCACGCGGCAACCCGCCTTCCGCCGCACGAGCAGAGGTCGTCGCTTGTCTGGCGTTTTCGTGCTCGAGCGATGCCGTACTCGGCGAAGGCCCAGATGGCGATGTTGAGCCAGAGCCCAGTGGATGCCACAGTCAGCGCTCTGAGGATGTCGCTCCTGCTCTGCTCGTCAACGCCAGCCGCGACACTCATTCCTTCGAAGAGCATGGTGACGGTCAACGAGGCCAGGAAGAGAAGTCCTCCTTTGTCTTCGGGCATTTGGCACCAGCCCTTTTTTTCCGCCAGGCGGTCGTGCTGGATGTAGATGGCGTAGCAACGGAGGGTGGTCACTGCGCTAGCAATGGCCAAACACCAGGTGAAAGCGATGAAGGTCTCGGTCAGAATCATGAACGCTCTCCATAACGTCGATAAATTAATTATACTATGAACAGTCAAAAAGATAAACAAAAAAACAATCTTCAAATCAATCGAAGCCTTTTTGATGCTGCCAACAAAGACACTTCAACCTACAAATCTAAGCCAGGACTTACAGAAGAAGTAGTTCGTGAAATTTCCAAACAAAAAAATGAACCGGAGTGGATGCTAGAAAAACGCTTAAAAGCCTTTGAATTGTTTAATAAAACCAAAACACCAAAATGGGGACCGGATTTATTAGAACTTGATTTAAATAAAATTAGATATTTTGTACGTCCGGGAACAGAAGAAACAAAAAAATGGCAAGATGTTCCAGAAGAAATAAAACAAACATTTGACCGATTGGGAATTCCAGAAGCAGAGAAAAAAGCACTTGCCGGAGTAGGGGCGCAATACGACAGTGATGTGGTTTATCATAATATAAAAGATGATCTTGCTAAAAAAGGTGTAATTTTTGAAAACATGGACAAAGCAGTTCATGAGTATCCGGAGTTAGTTAAGAAATATTTTATGACTCAGTGTGTTCCGGCACATGATCATCTTTTTGCCATGCTACACGCTGCAGCTTGGTCAGGTGGAACATTTATTTATGTTCCAAAAGGCGTAAGTGTAGAGCTTCCACTTCAGGCATATTTTCGCATGAATGCCGAAGGTGGTGGACAATTTGAACATACACTTATAATTGCAGACGAAGGTTCAGAAATTAGTTATATTGAAGGATGTAGCGCACCAAGATATACCACCAATTCGCTTCATGCCGGATGTGTAGAAATATTTGTCATGAAAAACGCCAAAGTAAAATATTACTCAATAGAAAATTGGTCAAAAAATACTTATAATTTAAACACTAAAAGAGCGCTGGTGGATGAAAATGCTTCAATAGAATGGATAAATGGAAATATGGGAAGCGGAAAAACCATGCTTTATCCAAGTTCAGTGCTTCGCGGAAAAGGTGCCAGATCAAATAGTCTGGGAATTGCCTTTGCAGGACCCGGACAAAATCAAGATACAGGAGCAAAAGCAATTCACGCTGCTCCAAACACCAAATCAACCATAAAAGCAAAATCAATTTCAGTTGGTGGGGGAGTGAGCACTTATCGAGGAATGGTCAATATTGCCGGAAATGCCAGTGGAGCCTCTTGTTCAGTAGATTGTGATGCACTTCTTATTGATCAAGATTCAGTTTCAAATACATATCCAAGCATGAAAATAGCAAACAATGATGTAGAGATTGCACACGAAGCAAGAGTTGGAAAAATTGGAGATGAGGAAATTTTCTTTTTGCAAAGTCGAGGACTTAGTGAAGAGCAAGCAATGCAAATGGCAGTGGCAGGATTTGTAGAGCCAATTGTAAAAGCGCTCCCACTTGAGTATGCACTTGAACTCAATAAATTAATTGAATTAGAAATGGAAGGAAGTGTTGGGTAAATATGAAAAAACAAGAATACAATGTAAAAGCAGGTGAAACAAAAATAGTTTTTGATTTTATTTTTGATTCAGAAGACAGTTCTGTTATCATAAATTTAAACGAACCAGGCGCAAAAGGCTATATATATGGTATTTTTGTTGGTGATAATCAAGATAAGATTAATATTAATCATAAGATCATACATAATGCTCCAAATACCGAGTCAGATATTTTGGTTAAGGGGGTTCTTGATGATTCTGCAAAAGCAAATTATCAAAGTTTAATAAGAATAGAAAAAGGAATGGATGGTGCAAGTGGAAAACAAAAAGAAGATACACTGCTACTATCAAAAAAAGCAAAAATTACCGCAATTCCAAATCTTGAAATAGAACACAATGATGTAGTTTGTTCTCATGGAGTAACCACCACCAATATTGATAAAGAAAAACTATTTTTTATGAATTCTCGTGGAGTTTCAAAAGCAGAAGCAATTCAAGAATTAGTACAAGCTCATTTTTCACCTGTAATTGATAAAATTCAAGATAAAGAAATAAGAAAAGAAATTATTGATAAAATTAAATCAAAATATGAATAAAATCAAAGAACAATTTAGTATTTTTAAAAACCATCCAAGTTTGGTTTACCTTGATAATGCTGCCAGTACTCAGACTCCAGATATTGTGGTAGAGAAAATGACTCAGTATTATTCAGCTTATCGAGCAAATATTCATCGAGGTTTGTATCAGATTTCAGAACAAGCGACAGAACAGTATGAGAGCGCAAGAAAAATCATTGCAGATTTTATTGGTGCAGAGACTAATGAAATTATTTTTGCATCAGGCGCAACCTTTGGATTAAACATGCTGGCTTATTCTTTCAGTAAAAATTTGAAACCTGGAGATAATGTGGTTCTAACCAAAATGGAACATCATGCCAATTTAGTTCCTTGGCAAGAAATGGCTAAGCAGTATGGATTTGAGTTGAGATTTATAGATTTAGAGAATTATCAGCTAGATCTGGAAGATGCAAAAAGAAAAATTGATCAAAATACCAAATTAGTAAGTTTTTGTTCAGTTTCAAATACACTTGGAACAGTGAATCAATCAAAAGAGTTAATAGAAATTGCCAATAGTGTTGGAGCCATGACAGTAGTAGATGCAGCACAAGAAATAGCTCATAGAAAAATCAATGTAAAAGAAATAGATTGTGATTTTCTAGTTTTTTCAGGACATAAAATGTATGGTCCAACTGGTATAGGAGTGGTTTATGGAAAGAAAGAAAGACTGGAAAATCTAGATCCATTTCTTTTTGGTGGAGATATGATCAGTGAAGTAAGTTTTGAAAAATCCAGCTGGGCAGAAATTCCAAATAAGTTTGAAGCAGGAACTCCAAACATCGCAGGGGCAATTGGCTTGGCTACTGCGGTGGAATTTATCAATGAAATTGGTTTTGATAAAATTATAGAACATGAAAAAGAATTAACAGAATATCTGCTAGCAGAATTAAAAAAATTAGAATTTGTAGAAATTATTGGAACACAAGATTTAGAAAAACGAATTGGAGTGGTCTCCTTTAATATAAAAGATGTTCATCCACATGATGTGGCAGATATTCTGGATAAAACAGGAGTGGCAGTTCGTGCCGGACATCACTGTACCATGCCACTGATCAAAGAACTTTGTTTGGTTGGGACAGTGCGAGCATCAATGGGAATTTATAATGATAAAAAAGATGTTGACCAATTGATTCTGGGAATTAAAAAAGTAAAAGAAGTTTTTAAATAATAGTGGTCGGCACTGTCATCTCGAGCGAAGTTTTCTGAAAGAAAAACGCAGTCGAGAGATCCCTTTCAGTATTGTTTATTGATTGGTTAAAAGTGTTACTTCGACTATATAGAAAGGGATCTCTCGACTTCGCCTGCGGGTTTCGCTCGAGATGACAAATTGAGAACTATGACAAACAAGAATACAATCGAGTCAGTATACAAAGAAATGATACTGGACTTGTGTAGAAATCCATTGAATAAAAAACAATTGGCAGATTTTGATTTTCAAAATCGTCAACTAAATCCAACTTGTGGGGATGAAATAGAAATAAGCATAAAATTTGATGAGGAAGATAGAGTAAAAGATATAGGTCATCGAGGAGAGGGCTGTGCAATTTCTCAAGCATCAGTATCACTTCTAACAGATCATTTAAAAGGAAAAACAAAAGAAGAAATAAAAAAAATTACAAAAGAAGAAATGCTTAATTTACTAGAAATTCCAATCAGTCATACACGTTTAAAATGTGCATTGCTAGCTTGGAAAACTATTCAAGAAATATAAAAATATGTCACTAAAAATAAAAAACTTACACATTTCAGCAGACTCACAAGAAATTGTAAAAGGAATTGATCTAGAAATAAAACCAGGAGAAGTTCATGTGATCATGGGCCCAAATGGTTCAGGAAAATCAACTCTGGCAAATACCTTGATGGGTCATCCAAAATATACAGTTACCAAAGGTGATATGTTTTTGGGTTCAGAAAAAATCACTAAGTTGCCAGCAGATCAGCGAGCAAAACTTGGGCTTTTTCTCTCAATGCAATACACCCCGGATATTCCTGGAGTAACAATTACAAATTTTTTGCGAATGGCCAAAGAATCACTAACGGGTCAAAAACAGAATCCAATAGAATTTTACAAGAGTTTAAAATTAAAAATGCAGGAACTTGGCATAGATCCGGAATTCGCCAGTAGATACATCGGTGTAGGATTTTCAGGTGGAGAAAAAAAGCAATTAGAAGTTTTGCAATTACAAGTACTTAATCCAAAGTACGCAATTCTAGATGAAACAGATTCAGGTCTGGATGTTGATGCATTAAAAGCAGTTTCAAATGGAGTTAATCAATTCAGAGATTCAGAAAAGGGGGTTCTAATTGTTACTCACTACAATAGAATTCTAGAATATATTAAGCCTGATTTTGTTCATATAATGCGTGATGGGGAGATAGTTAAAACCGGAGAAGCATACTTGGCCAAGCAAATTGAAGAAAAAGGATACACTAGCTTTTAATATGATTTCAAAAGAGCAAGTAATAGAAAAACTTAAAACAGTTATTGATCCGGAAATAGACTTGGATATTTATACTATGGGTCTAATTTATGATATAAAAATTAGCTCTGACATAGAAGTTCATATTTTGTTAACCTACACAACACCAATGTGTCCATTTGGTCCTATGCTAAATAAAAAAATTACAGAAGTGCTCCAAGATCTTGGATTCAAAACCATTGATATCGAGTTAACTTTTGATCCGCCTTGGGAACCTTCAGAAGAGTTAAGAAAAAGCCTGGGATTATGAGCAAAAAAACAGTAAAAATTTGTAATGGAAAATCATGTAAAGCATTTGGAGCTTCTCGAATAATGTCAGAAGTCAAGAAGGAATTAGATTTGAAACGATCAAAGAAAAGTGATAAAATTGACCTAGATTTCTGCCCATGTGTTGGTTTTTGTAGTAGTGCTCCAAATGTAATTGTTGATCAGGAGTTGCTGCGAAATACAGATACTGCAGAAGTTCTAAAAGAAATAGAAAATCCAAGTTTTGAGAAAGAGCAAGAAAAAAAGATTTTAGAAATTAAAGATAAATTTTTAGGAGATATTTAAAAAAGTTTATAGTTATGTCTAACTTCCATTAACTGTAAACTACAAACTATTAACTGTAAACTAAATACTATGGATAGATCAGAAGGAATTAGAAAAAAGGATGGAAAAATTTATAAGATAGTTGTAGACCGTGAAGCCTGTATAGGTGCCAGATCTTGTGCCATAGTTGCTGCAAATACATTTATTATGGATGAAGAGAACCTGGCCTATGTGGCAGAAAATGTAGATATTGATGATGAAGAAACAATCAAAATGGGAGCCCAATCTTGTCCAGTTTTGGCAATTCATCTTTACGACAAAGAGGGAAATAAGATTTTTCCAGAACAATAAAAAAAGAGCCAATATAGCTCTAGTTTAAAAGTTTTCCTTTCCCCGCCTCCTCGAATTTCTCCGAGGGGCGGGGTTTTTGGTTTTGGGTGTTCGACTCGGTCTTGAGAGGGGTCAGCCTCCCATGGACTCGAGGATGAAACTCCCGGTTTCGTAGAGCAGCAAGGCCAGGGCGTAGGCGATGACGACGTAGAGCACGCCGATCACGCTGAACAGCGCCACCCAGAGGAGCATCCAGCTCCAGCCTGCCGCGAGCGCCGTGCTCAGTACGATCCAGAGGATCGGCACCAGCGCCGCCTGCTTGCTCCAGCCGAAGGTGCTCAGCCATTCGAAGCTGATGATCGCCGCAAAGCCGGCAGCGATCAGCGACCAGGAGACAATCAGCCAGATCGGAGCCGAGAATTCGACACAGATCGTGTAGGCCACGGCGGCATTGATCCAGCCGGTCATGACTGATATGAACCAGCAAGCGAACCAGTAGAAAGCCATCGGCTTTCTACTTTCTATTTTT